>NZ_CP009438.1:635000-1270000 GCF_000761215.1 Streptomyces glaucescens
AATGGACACCGCCAGCGCCACCGCCCTGACCGGGCCTGAGGCGCCGGTCGTCGAGCAGAGCGAGCGGGCCGGCACCGGGTCCGGCCCGGTGCCGGCGGTCGTGGACCCGCGGGCGGTGGCGCCCCGCGACGCACGGGAGCTGTCGCGCCAGTTCTTCCACCGGCTGCAGGAGCTGGAGGAGGGCACCCGCGAGTACCAGTACGCGCGCAACACGCTCATCGAGATGAACATGTCGCTGGTGCGCTTCGCGGCCGGCCGGTTCCGCGGCCGCGGAGACGACATGGAGGACGTCGTCCAGACCGGCATGATCGGTCTGATCAAGGCCATCGACCGGTTCGACCTCAGCCGCGAGGTCGAGTTCACCTCGTTCGCGCTGCCGTACGTCGTGGGTGAGATCAAGCGGTTCTTCCGGGACACCACGTGGGCGGTGCACGTGCCGCGCCGGCTCCAGGAGCTGCGGGTGGAGCTGGCCAAGGCACGCGAGGAGCTGTCCAGCCGGCTGGACCGCGAGCCGACGGTCGCGGAGCTGGCCACCTTGATGAACATCTCCGAGAACGAGGTGGTCGAGGGCCAGATCGCGGCCAACGGCTACCACTCGGCGTCGCTGGACGCCGCCCTGACGGGTGACGGGCCCGAGGACGGCGAGGCGGTGCTGGCCGACTTCATCGGAGTCGAGGAGCACGGGCTGCGGCTCGTGGAGGACTTCCATTCGCTGGCCCCGCTGATGGCCGGGCTGGACGAGCGGGAGCGGCGGATCCTGCACCTGCGGTTCGTCGAGGAGGCCACCCAGGCCGAGATCGGCGAAGAGCTCGGCTGCTCGCAGATGCACGTGTCCCGGCTGCTCAAGCGGATCATCGTCCGGCTGCGCAAGGGCATGCTCGGCGAGCTGGACCGCATCTGAGGCCGGGAGCCTCTCGCTGTCGGGCCGCCGGCCCGCCCTGCCTCGGGCCGGCGGTTCACACTTCGCCGAGCGTCACCACGGCCCACACGCGCTTGCCGACCGGCACCCGCTCGACGGCGACCCGGGACGCGAGCGCGTGCACGATCTCCAGGCCGTGCCGGCCGATGCGCTCCGGATCGCGGGGGAAGCGCCGGGGCAGCGCGTCGCTGCTGTCGTAGACGGACACCGTGACCGTGCCGTCCGTGCCCTCCAGGTCGAGGATGTACGGTCCCTCGCTGTGCCGGTCCGCGTTGGTGACCAGCTCGCTGACCACGAGGAGCAGGCTCTCCCGGGTGCGCTCGGTGATCTCGGCGCACCATTCGGTCGCGAGCTGGTTCAGGAACTGCGCGGCGAACGCCCGCGCGTCCGCTATGCATCCGGGTTCCCCGGTGTAGTGCGCCGCCCGCCGCAACGGCTCCACGGGCACGTCGAAACCGGAGGGTGCGACCGTGCCGTCCCGGTGCTCGATCATGCGTTTCTCTCTCCCACGCCGGCCTGGCCGGATACTGCTGCACCAGTCCTCGTACCCAGAGCTCGGCGGAGCAGTCCACGGTGCAGTGGTCGTCACACCGAGGGCGCGGAGGCGGCCGGTCCGGGAACGCCGGGCGGGAGGGCGGCGGCAACGAGCCGGGCCGTCGGGGAGCTCTCGGGCGGCGACTCGGGCAGCGGTGTGGAGGTGACCGGCTCAGGGGGTGAGAGGTTCTCGGGCCCCGACGTGGAGGTGCCCTCCTCGGGAGTGGACGTGACCAGGCCGGGAGGGGAGGTCTGCTCGGCCGGGGTCGACGTGTCCTCCTCCGGCGTCGACGTGTCCTCGTCCGGCGTCGACGTCTCCTCGTCCGGGGTCGAGGTGTCCTCCTCCGGCGTCGACGTGTCCTCGTCCGGCGTCGACGTCTCCTCGTCCGGCGTCGACGTGTCCTCCTCCGGGGTGGACGTCTCCTCGTCCGGCGTCGACGTGTCCTCGTCGGGCGACGAGGTGTCCTCGTCCGGCGTGGACGTGCCGTCGTCCGGCGAGGGCGACACGACGGTGACGGACGGTGTGGGCATGGCCCTCGGCGGCCGGGTGGGCTCGTCGTTGTCGCCGTCGTCGCCGCGGGGGCGGGCCACCCACTGGCCGTTCTCGGAGTCGCGGAGCACGAAGGTGGTCACGACCTGCTGGGCGGGTTGCATCACGACGACGTTCGCGGGGCTGAAGGCCGGCCAGGTGTCTCCGGTGCGCCGGTAGCCGCTGTGCTGCTGCACCGGGTTGGTCAGCGGGTTCCCGCAGGCGCAGCGCACCCGTGGCATGCCCCGGTCGTTGACCAGCACCGCCGTGCCGGACTGGAGGATCGCCTGGTAGGGCTGGGCCTTGCCGTCGCGGTAGCCGTGGTTGGTGACGCGGGTGTCCCACTGGAGCTGGACGGGGGTGAGGCCGCGCAGGTAGCCGGGCACGTCGGACGGGGCGATCCCGAGGACGGACCCGAACGCCTTGTTCTTCGCCGGGTTCTCCCGCAGGTAGGAGATCTGCCGTTCGACGTCGCAGGCGGAGACCTTCTCGGTGCCGCCGTAGACCCCGGCCCGGCCGGCGTTCAGGCGCCGCACCTCGTTCGTCCCGACCGACTGCGTCGGCGACGGGGTCACCGGCCTCACGGCGCTCTTCCCGGCCGTCGACCGGGTGAAGGGGTCGGGACCCTCCTCGTCCGCGGCCACCAGGAAGACCTCACGGCCGCCACCGCCGCCGTCACCGCGGGTGACCAGGACCCCGACGGTCGCCAGCGCCGCCACCAGCACGGCTGCGGTCGCGACCCGGGGGACGGACTTCCACCACGGCCGGCCCGGTTCCGGCGGTGGTTCGTCGCCACCGGGCGTCGGGGCGGGGGGCGGCGGGGGCGGGCCGGAGGGGGGCTGCGCCCGGTCGGAGAGGGGGCCGGAGGGCGGCCTGGTGGGACGACCGGAGGCCGGTGGTTCGACGCTCACGAGCGTGCTCCTGTCGGACGGTGCCGGCGGCCCGGATGATACCGTTCAGCCGCATTTCGCGCCCCTGTGACTATTGTGTGCTCTGGGGTGGTACTGCCCGCAAGCGGACGCGGACGGGTCTCCCGGCGGGCGAGGTGGCCGGGCGCTGTTTAGCGTGGGCATGTGACCCCGCGAAACTCCGCCGGCCGGGCCGTCGCCCGCCACGGGTGGCTCCAGGCCCTCGCCGTGACCGTGGCCGGGGTGCTCTCCATGGGCGTCGTGGCCGCGCTGGGCCTGTGGGCGGCCGGGGCGACGGACCTCCCGGACGGCGCCTACGTGAAGGTGGTCCTGGCGACGGTCGTCACCGCGGTCGGCGGCAGTGTCGAGTTGTCGGGCGACGCCGGCGAACTCGCCGGTGCCGAGGGCGGTCTGACGGTGGTTCCGCTGTCCGTGACGCTGGTCGGCGCACTGGTGTTCGCCGCCGGTTTCCTGTGGCCGCTGCGTCACCGGGCCGTGGCCGGCGCCGGTGAACTGGCCGGCTGGGCAGCGCGGATCGCCGCGCTGTGGCTGCCGGTGCTGGTCGCGCTGGCCCTCACCGCCCGGCACACCTTCACCCTCTCCCTCGGCGACAGCGCGGTCAGCGATCTCGTCGGCCTCTTCGGTATCGAACCGGAGCTCGGCTTCACCACCGATGTGCCGTTGACCCTGGTCTTCGGGATGCTGTGGCTGGCCGGGGTGCTGGTGCTGGCCCTGCTGTGCTCGCGCGGGGCCCCGCTGCCGGGGCGGCTGCTGCGCTTCCAGGAGTCGGTGCGCCCGGCGGCGTACGCGATGGTCGTCCTGCTGCTGTCCTGCGTGGTCCTGGGTGTCGTCACCGGGCTGGTGGTGGCGGTGGCGCGCGGACACCGCGCGGAGACGCTGGCGGTGATCCTGCTCGGGACGCCCAACCTGGTGTGGCTCGCCTTCACCCTCGGGCTCGGCGCGACCTGGGACGGCCATGTCGAGGGGCCGTTCGGGCTGCCGATGCCGCAGGTACTGGACCAGGTGATGCGGTCCACCGACGTGAGCACCGTCAACCTGGGCACGCTCGCCGACCACGACGGCCGGGTGTGGTGGCTGCTGGCCGTCGACGCGGTGCTGCTGCTGGCGGCGGCCTTCGTGATGGCCGTCCGCTCGCCGGCCCGCGTCCACCTGTGGCAGCACGCGGCGCACCTGGCGGTGGCGCTCGCCCTCACGGTCCTGATGATCTGCCTGGTCGGCCGGATCTCCGCCGACTTCGGGCTGTCCGTGCTCGGCATCGGCGATCTGGGCGGCGGACTGTCCGGGGAACTGTTCCTGCGTCCCCGCGTCTGGGGTGCGCTGGGCCTCGCCCTGCTGTGGGGGCTGGTGACCGGTTTCCTCGGCGCCCTGCTCGCCCTGCGGGTGCGCCGCACCGGGGAGGTGGCGGAACAGCCCGCGGCCGGGTCCGCCCGGGGCGCGGGCTCCCCTTAGGGGGTGTCTCGCCGGTCGGGCCATGGCCCCGTCCGGAAGACCGGCTCGGCCCACCGCGGCGGGGCCTGCGGCCGCTCCCCCGCCTCGGGTACGGCGCTCTCGTCCGCCCAGGTCGCCGGGTGCCCGCCGGCCGCGGGTCCGGCCTGTGCGGGCCGTCCGCCGAGCGCCGCGCGCAGGGCCGTGACGAAGGCCATGCAGGAGTCGTGGCGGGCGTCGGGGCTCTTGGCGAGGGCGCGGGCGAACACACCGTCCACGCGCGGGGCGAGGTCGGGGCGGGACTCGGTGAGCGCGGGCGGGGTGTCGTGCTGGTGGGCCCAGAGCAGGGCCATGTCGTCGTCGCGCAGGAACGGCGGGCGGCCCGCCAGCGTCTCGTAGACGACGCACGCCAGGCCGTAGACGTCGCAGCGGCCGTCGACGGGCCGGCCGGAGATCTGTTCCGGGGCCACGTAGTCGAGGGTGCCGACGAACTGGCCGACGGTGGTGAACCCGGTCAGGGACAGGGACTTCTTGGTCAGCCCGAAGTCGGTCAGATAGGCGTGTTCGGGGTGCTCGCTGTCGGTGCCGCGGGCGATGAGGATGTTGCCGGGCTTGACGTCCCGGTGGACCAGTCCGTGGTCGTGGGCGGCGTCCAGCGCGGAGGCCACCTGCGTGCCGATCCGGACGGCGGTCCCGGCCGGCAGCGGGCCCTCCCGGTCCAGCAGGTGCCGCAGGTCACGGCCCTCCACGTAGCGCATGGCGATGTACAGCACGCCGTCGGTCTCACCCGCCTCGAAGACGGGCACGATGTGCGGGTGGTCGAGGGCGGCGGCCACCCGGGACTCGTGGGTGAACCGCTTGCGGAAGGTGTCGTTGCGGGCGAGTTCGGGGGCGAGCAGTTTCAGCGCGACGACGCGGTCCAGGCGCAGGTCGCGGGCCCGGTAGACGACGGCCATCCCGCCGCGCCCGATCTCGTCCTGGATGCGGTATCCGGCGACCTGCCGGCCCACCATCTCCGCCGACCGGCCGGCGAACGCGGCGGTGTCCCGCGCCATCACAGGTCATCCTCCGGGGACACCAGCCGGGTCGGCGCGTGTCCCGGGTCGGTGGCGTACCCCCGGTCCCGGCGGTACGGCTCGGCCGGTTCACTCTCCCGGTACCGCCCCCGCCGTTCCTCCCAGGGGTGCTCGGCCGTGCCGGGCTCCTCCCACGGGTGCTCGGCCGATCCCGGCTCCCCGTCGGCCGCGTAGGTGCTCAGCCCGGTCCCGTCGCTGTAGGACCAGCGCTCCCGCTCGGCGTCGTACAGCCACACCGACTCCCCGTCGACGACGACGCCGATCCGCAGGCCGCGGGTGCGCTCCCGGAACGACTCGCCGTCCAGGACGTCGTCGGCCAGCTCCTCCACGGCGGCCCGGTAGCGGGCGAGCGCCCGCTCGGCTCGCGTGAGCAGCGGACGGGGGTCGCCGTCGGGGGCGAGCCGGCGCCCGAGGGTGGGCGGGTCCTGCGGCACGGGGACCAGGCGCCGGCCGTCGGTCCAGGCGGACCAGCCGTTGGAGCACCGGATGCGGCCCCAGTCGCCGCGCCGCTCGACGAGCTGCACCGGCAGCAGCGGATCGAGGGGCACCGTGGGACGGTCGGGGGCCGGGGTCTCCCAGCTCGGCAGGCCGTGCCGGGGGACGACGTGGGTGGGCCGGAAGCCGCGGGCCGTCATGGTGACACCTACTTCCGCATCACGACGGGTTCGTGGCGGCGCAGCAGCCGGAGCACCAGCCAGCAGAAGACCAGTGCCAGCGCGGCCAGCATCCCGATCCCGAGCAGCCAGGTGTCCAGCGTGTGCGCGAACAGCGGATCGCGGGTGAGGTCGCCGGGCGAGATCCGGGGCAGGGCGAGGGTGCCGGCCATCGCGCCGAACGCCCAGCGGGAGGGCACGAGCCAGGCCGCCTGTTCCAGTCCGGGCACGCCGTCCAGCGGCAGCAGGGCGCCGCAGAAGACGACCTGGACGAGCGCGAGCAGCACCAGCAGCGGCATGGTCACCTCCTCCTTGCGGACCAGGGCGGACACCAGCAGGCCGAGCGTCATCGCGGTGAACGCGAGCAGTGCGACGGCGACCGTGATCTCCGCGAGCGGCGGCATCACCACGCCCTCGCCGCCGGGCGCCTTGAGGTCCACGCCGTACAGCCCGACCAGGGTCAGCACCACGGCCTGGAGCACCGTGACCGTGCCGAGCACCACCACCTTGGACATCAGGTACGCCGATCTGGACAGGCCCACCGCCCGTTCGCGCTGGTAGATCACCCGTTCCTTGACGAGTTCGCGCACGGCGTTCGCGGCGCCGGTGAGGACGCCGCCGACGCACAGGATGAGCAGGACGTTCAGCGCGTTCTTGCGGGTCAGCTCGTCACCCGCGAGGGCGCGGGTCATGCCGCCCATCACGAACGGCAGGGCGATCATGATGGCGAGGAAGGTGCGGTCGGCGGAGAGCGCTGCGAAGTAGCGGCGGACCAGGGTGCGCAGCTGGCCGCCCCAGCTGCGGGGCCGCGGCGGCGGCCCCAGGATGACCGGGCCCCGGCGGGGCACCCTGGGCTGGCCCTCGGCCTCGGCCACGTACCGCTGGTGGAACGGTGAGGCGCGGTACTCCCCCGCCCAGTCCCGGTCGCGGTCCTGGTCGAACGCCTCGAAGGCCTCCGGCCAGTGCGCGAAGCCGAAGAAGGGGAGGGCTTCGCCGGGCGGGCCGTAGTAGGAGACCTTGCCGCCGGGGGCGAGGACGAGGAGGCGGTCGCAGACGTCCAGGCTGAGCACGCTGTGGGTGACGACGATGACGGTCCGGCCGTCGTCGGCGAGTGTGCGCAGCATGTGCATCACCGAGCGGTCCATGCCGGGGTCGAGGCCGGAGGTCGGCTCGTCGAGGAAGAGCAGCGAGGGCTTGGTCAGCAGCTCCAGCGCGACGCTGACGCGTTTGCGCTGGCCGCCGGAGAGGCTGTGCACGTGCTGCCCGGCCCGCTCCTGGAGGCCCAGTTCGCGGATCACCTCGTCCACCCGGGCGCGGCGCTCGGCCTTGGCGGTGTCCTGCGGGAAGCGCAGTTCCGCGGCGTAGGAGAGCGCGGCGTGGACGGTGAGCTGGGAGTGCAGGATGTCGTCCTGCGGGACCAGGCCGATGCGCTGGCGCAGCTCGGGATAGTCGTGGTAGAGGTCGCGGCCGTCGTAGAGCACGGTGCCGTGGTCCGCGGGGCGCAGGCCGGTGAGCGCGTTCATCAGGGTGGACTTGCCGGCGCCGCTCGGGCCGACGACGGCGAGCAGGCACTTCTCCCCCACGGGGAAGGACACCTGGTCGAGCAGGCGCTTGCGGCCGCGGTCGACGGAGACGGTGAGGTCCTGGACGTCGAGGGAGACCTCGCCGGTGTCGACGTACTGCTGGAGTTCGTCGCCGACCAGGCAGAAGTCGGAGTGGCCGATGCCCACGATGTCGCCGGGGCCGAGGTCGGCGCGTTCGACCGGCTCGCCGTTGAGGTAGGTGCCGTTGTGGCTGCCGAGGTCGGCGATCTCGTAGCTGCCGTCGGCGTGGATGCGCAGTTCGGCGTGGTGGCGGGAGACGACCAGGTCGTCGACGACCAGGTCGTTGTCGTCGGCGCGGCCGATGCGGACGGTGCGGGTGGGCAGCGGCCGTACGCTGGCCGGCTCGCGGAAGGTGCCGGTGAGGGCGGGCCGGGAGACCGCCGAGGGGCGGCGCGCGGCGGGGGCGGCCGCGCCGGTGAGGACGGCGCAGGGGCCGTCGGTGGGGCTGCCGAAGCGGATGACGGTGCCCGGTCCGACGCCCCGGTCGTGGACGCGGCGGCCGTCCGCGTAGGTGCCGTTGGTGCTGTGCTCGTCGTGGAGCGTCCAGTGGTCGGCCTCGGGGTGCAGCACCGCGTGGTGCCAGGAGACCCGGGCGTCGTCGAGGACGATGTCGCTGAGGGGGTCGCGGCCCACGTGGTAGTCCCGGGCCGGGGTCATCACGGTGACGCCCGTCTCGGTCTCCAGGACGAGTTCCGGTGCCGCGGACGCGGCCGGCCGCTCCGCCATGCCCAAATTCTACCGATCCGCTCCCGTTCGCGCTGGATCGCCCGGGGCGTCGGGTGCCCCCTCAGGCCACGGGTACGACCAGTCCGGGGATGGTCCGCTGCATCCGCAGGGCGTCGACGGACTCGGCCATCAGCTCGTACTCGGTGGTGTCGTCGCTGACGGCGATCCGCACCAGCCGGCCGGCCGCGAGTTCGTCGGCGATCCGCTCCTGGCGGTCCGCGTCCCCGCACCAGCGGCGCAGGACGGCCGGTACGTCCTGGACTCCGTCGGCGACCGGGACCAGCGCGTTCGGCGGGTACGGGGCGTCGCCGGGCCGGGGGTCGAGCCGCTCGGCGATCCAGGTGGCGCGGTCCCGCAGCCACCACAGGGCGAGGGCCAGGGTGGGTGCCCGGTAGGTGCCCAGGGGTACTCCGATGCGCTGCCCGCCGCAGGTGCCGTACGCGGTGACATGGCACAGGAATTCGTCGTGCACGTTCGCCTCCCCCGTCGGGGACTGCCCCTGCCGTCGAGTATCTTCACTGTTGAACCACTGTCACCACGCCTTTTTGGCCAGTCTTCTGGCATATTCCGCGCGAGCCTCCTGGCCGGAATACGACGGCCCGCGACGAGTTTCGCGTCGGGCCGGAGTCCGCTCCGTATGGACACGACTGGGAAAATGGACGTGGAATTCACGGCGGTGCTCACCAAAGGCCCGGAGCAGGGCGGCTGGACCTGCGTCGGCTGGCCGGAATCGGTCGCCTGTTTCGGCACCCGGGGATCGGTCAAGATCCGCGGGACGATCGACGGGCGCCCATTCCGCAGTTCTTTCATGGCCCTGGGGGACGGCACGCACAAATTGCCGGTGAAGGCGGAGAACCGCCGGGCGATCGGAAAAGGGGAGGGTGATCCGGTGACCGTACGCATCGAGGAACGCCTGGGTTCCTGACGGGACACGCGGACACCCGGAGACGGCTGCCGTCTCCGGGCGTCCAAGAGGAGCCCCCGCCGCGCGTGCTACGCCGCGACGATCTCGTCGATGCGGGCCAGCTCGTCCGCGTCGAAGTCCAGGTTGCCGATCGCGGCGACGCTGTCCTCCAGCTGCTGCGGGCTGCTCGCGCCGACCAGGGCGGAGGTGACCCGGCCGCCGCGCAGCACCCAGGCGAGGGCCAGCTGGGCCAGGGACTGGCCGCGGGACGTGGCGATCTCGTCGAGCGCGCGCAGCTTGCCGACCAGTTCCTCGGTCAGCGCGTCGGAGCTGAGGAACGGGCTGTCGCTCGCGGCCCGCGAGTCCTCCGGGATGCCGTCCAGGTAGCGGGCGGTGAGTACGCCCTGCTCCAGCGGGGAGTAGGCGATGGAGCCGACCGCCAGCTCGTCCAGCGTGTCGAGCAGGCCCTCCTCCTCGGGGCGGCGGTCGAGCATCGAGTAGCGCGGCTGGTGGATCAGCAGCGGGGTGCCCAGCTCGCCGAGGATGCGGGCGGCCTCCCTGGTCTGCTCCGGGGAGTAGTTGGAGACGCCGACGTACAGGGCCTTGCCCTGCTGCACGGCGGAGTGCAGGGCGCCCATCGTCTCCTCCAGCGGAGTCTCCGGGTCGGGGCGGTGCGAGTAGAAGATGTCCACGTACTCCAGGCCCATCCGCTTCAGGCTCTGGTCCAGCGAGGACATCAGGTACTTGCGGGAGCCCCACTCGCCGTACGGGCCGGGCCACATCAGATAGCCGGCCTTCGTGGAGATCACCAGCTCGTCGCGGTACGGCGCGAAGTCGGCCCGCAGGGCCTCGCCGAGCGCGGACTCGGCTGCGCCGGGCGGCGGACCGTAGTTGTTGGCCAGGTCGAAGTGGGTGACACCGAGGTCGAAGGCGCGGCGCAGGATGGCGCGCTGGGTCTCGACCGGCCGGTCCGGGCCGAAGTTGTGCCACAGGCCGAGCGACAGCGCGGGCAGCTTGAGCCCGCTGCGTCCGGTGCGCCGGTAGGGCATCTCGGCGTAGCGGTCGGGGTGTGCGGTGTACAACGCGACTCCAGAGGGGTTGGCACTGGGGCGGCTGCGGGGGTCCCGAAGCCTCCACCACTCTGGCGTGACCTGCGGCCAGTGGTCCAACAGAAGAATGCGATGGGATTCAGCGACTACGCTTCTCGGTCATGGAACTGCGCCAGCTCCGGCACTTCCTCGCCGTCGCCGAGGACCAGCACTTCACCCGCGCGGCCGAACGGCTCATGGTCTCCCAGTCGGGCCTGTCGGCGTCGATACGCGCGCTGGAGCGCGAGCTGCAGACCCCGCTGTTCGTCCGCACCACCCGCCGGGTCACGCTCACCGAGGCGGGCCGGGCGCTGCTGGTCGAGGCCGAGCGGGTGCTCGACCGGGTGCGGGCCGCCCACGAGGCGGTGGCCGCCGTGCAGGGCGTGCTGCGCGGCACGCTGGCGCTGGGCACCGAGCAGTGCATCGCCGGGGTGCCGGTGGCCCGGCTGCTCGCCGGGTTCCGGCGGCGCCACCCGGACGTGGAGATCCGGCTGCGGCAGGCGGGCTCCGGGGCGCTGGCCGACGAGGTCACCGCCGGGCGGCTCGACCTGGCCTTCGCGGTGCGCACCGGCACCGACCCCGAGCAGCTCCGGGCGCTCGCGCTCTCCAGCGAGCCGATGACCGTGCTGTGCCACGCGGAGCACCCGCTGGCCGCGGCCGGGGCGGCGGTCACCCCCGAGGACCTCGGTGGGGAGGTGTTCGTCGACTTCCACCCGGACTGGGGGCCGCGCCGCATCACCGACGCCGCGTTCGCCGCCGCGGGTGTGCCGCGGACGGTGGCGCTGGAGGTGAACGACGTGCACGGGCTGCTCGACCTGCTGGACGAGAACCTGGGCATCGCGGTCGTACCGCACCACTTCCGGCACAAGCGGCCCTCGCTCACCGCGCTGCCGCTGAAGGGCACGGGTGGGGCCGCGTACGAGACGGTGGCCCTGCTCCCGCCGCCGGAGGCCACCAGCCCGGCGGCCCGGGCTTTGATCACATTGCTGGAAACGGGGGGCGCCTGAGCGGCGCACGGGTCATGGTGGACCCATGCATGCAAAGGACATCCTCATCGACGGCTACGGCCGTATCCAGGAAGAAGTCCACGCCGCCGTCGACGGCCTGGGACCCGAGGAGCTGAACCACCGGCCGTCCGCCGACGCCAACTCCATCGCCTGGCTGGTGTGGCACCTCACCCGGGTCCAGGACGACCACATCGCGGACGTGGCGGGGCTCGACCAGGTGTGGCTGGCGCAGGACTGGGCGAAGCGCTTCGACCTCGGCCTGCCCCAGCGGGACTTCGGCTACGGACACGATTCCGCGCAGGTCGCCAAGGTGCGGGTGGACTCCCCCGACCTGCTGACCGGGTACTACGACGCGGTGCACGAGCAGACGCTGGAGTTCCTGCGCGGGCTGACCGCCAAGGACTTCGAGCGCATCGTGGACGAGGGCTGGGACCCGCCGGTCAGCCTCGGGGTGCGGCTGGTCAGCGTCCTGTCCGACGATCTCCAGCACGTCGGACAGGCCGCCTATGTGCGCGGGCTGCTTCAGAGCGCCGCGGCGTAACCCGGCAGGACCACGTCCTCGATGAGGGCCCTGCGCTCGTCGAACGGGATGAACGCGCTCTTGAGGGCGTTCACCGTGACCGTGCGCAGGTCCTCGGCGGTCCAGCCCGCCTGCTCCACCAGCAGGGTCATCTCCCGGGTCATGGTCGTCCCGGACACCAGGCGGTTGTCGGTGTTCAGGGTGACCCGGAAGCCGAGGTCCTTCAGCGCGGTGACGGGGTGCTCGGCGATGGAGGTCGCGGCGCCGGTCTGGAGGTTGGAGGTGGGGCACATCTCCAGCGCGATCCGGCGGTCGCGGACCCAGCTCGCCAGACGGCCGAGCTTGCCGTCGACGATGTCCTCGGTGATCCGCACGCCGTGGCCGATGCGCTGGGCGCCGCAGACCTGGAGGGCCTGGTGGATGCTGGGCAGGCCGTGCGCCTCGCCGGCGTGGATGGTGAAGGGCACGCTCTCGCGGCGCAGCAGCTCGAAGGCGGCGAGGTGGTCGGCGGGCGGGAAGCCGTCCTCGGCGCCGGCGATGTCGAAGCCGACGACACCCGCGTCCCGGTAGGCGACCGCCAGCTCGGCGGCCTCCTGGACCCGGTCGAACATCCGCATGCCGCACAGCAGGGTGCCGACCCGCACCGGGGTGCCGGCCGCGGCGGCCTTGGCCATGCCGGCGGCCAGGCCCTCCTGCACCGTCTCGACGACCTCGCGCATGGTCAGTCCGCCGTTGGTGTTCAGCTCGGGCGCGTAGCGCACCTCGCCGTAGACCACGCCGTCGGCGGCCAGGTCGAGGACGTACTCCTCGGCGGTGCGCAGCAGCCCCTCGCGGGTCTGCATCACGGCGAGGGTGTGCTCGAAGGTGGCGATGTAGCGGACCAGGTCCCCGGAGTTCGCGGCCTCGTAGTACCAGGCGGCCAGCTCGTCGGGGTCGGTGGTGGGCAGGGTGTGGCCGACCTCCCGGGCCAGCTCGACCACGGTGGCCGGGCGCAGGCCGCCGTCGAGGTGGTCGTGCAGGACGGCCTTCGGGAGGCGGCGGATGACATCGGCGTCTATGCGCGTAGCAGACATGGTGCGGTCGTTCCTCGGCAGATCGGTGAGCGAAGGGGCGGGAAGGCGTCAGGAGGCCGGCTGGAGCAGGTCCCAGCGGTTGCCGTAGAGGTCCCGGAAGACGGCGACCGTGCCGTACGGCTCGTGCCGGGGCTCCTCCAGGAAGGTCACGCCCGCGGCACGCATGCGGGTGTGGTCCCGGGCGAAGTCGTCGGTGTGCAGGAAGAAGCCGACCCGGCCGCCGGTCTGGTCGCCCACCCGGCCGCGCTCGTCGTCGTTCTTGGCGCGGGCCAGCAGCAGGGCCGTACCGGGTGCGCCGGCGGAGGGTTCGACGACCACCCAGCGGGAGCCGTCCGGGCGCGGCGCGTCCTCGGTCAGCCGGAACCCCAGGGCCTCGGTGTAGAAGCGGATCGCCTCGTCGTAGTCGTCGACGACGAGGGTGACCAGGGCGATGCGTCTCATCGGGACCTTTCGGCGCGGGGAACCGGGTGGGTTGACGGGAGAGGTTATACGTAAAACGTAGCGGATGCCAGTCATGGTGCCCGGTGCACGGGACGGGCGCGCGACCGTACGGCGCGCAGGCGTGCCCGGTCCCGCGCCCCGCCGGTGCCGTCGCGGCCTGGTCCGAAAGGCCGGGGGCCCGTCCGTCCCGGGACCGAGGCGGCGCGCGGCCCCGCCCGCTACCGTCCCCCCATGGAGATCACCGAGGCTCCCCGCGGCCCCGCGCGGCGCAAGCAGGACGTTCTGGCCCGGCTCGAACGGGAGGAGGACGTCTGGGTCGCGTCGGCGGGGGCCGACGGGACGCCCTGGCTGGTCGCGCTCTGGTTCCTGTGGGACGGGGAGGCGGTGTGGCTGGCGACGCGGACGGCCAATCCGACCGGCCGCAACCTGCGCGAGCGCCGGCGCGTCCGGCTGGCGCTCGGGGACACCCGGGACGTGGTGCTGATCGACGGCGAGGCGGAGCTCGTCGGGCGCGGGGAGGTGCCGGCGGCGACCTTGCGGGCGTACACCGCCAAGTTCGGCTGGGACCCGGGCGCGGACGGCCCCTCCTACGCCTTCTTCCGGGTGCGCCCGCGGGCCGTGCAGGCCATGCGCGGGGAGCACGAGATGACGGGACGGCACCTGATGCGGGACGGGGTGTGGGCGGTCTGAGACAGCTCGACCCCGGGCGGACATCCTTTTCCCGCACGGTGGTTACCTGGGAGTAATCCCCGGTGGTTTGATGTGCGGCGCCACTCAACCCCCTTCACCCACAGGGAGCTCCAGTGCCGCCTCGCACCCCGCGCCGTACCCCCGGCGCCGCCGTGCTCGCCCTCGCCCTCGCCACCGCGGGGCTCGCGGGCACGGCGCCCACCGCCACGGCCGCCGAACAGCCGCCGCTACGGGTCCTGTCGTACAACGTGTTCCTGTTCAGCAAGAGCCTGTACCCGAACTGGGGGCAGGACCACCGCGCGGCGCAGATCCCGAAGGCGCCCTTCTTCCGGGGCAACGACGTGGTGGTGCTCCAGGAGGCCTTCGACAACTCCTCCGCGGACGCCCTCAAGCGCGCCGCCGCGGCCGCATACCCGTACCAGACGCCGGTCGTGGGCCGGAGCAAGGACGGCTGGGACGCGACGGGCGGCGCGTACTCGGCGACGACGCCGGAGGACGGCGGGGTCACGGTGCTCAGCAAGTGGCCGATCCTGCGCAAGGAGCAGTACGTCTACCAGGACGCCTGCGGGGCGGACTGGTGGTCCAACAAGGGCTTCGCGTACGTGGTGCTCGACGTGAACGGCGCCCGGGTGCACGTCGTGGGCACCCACGCCCAGTCGACGGACCCGGGCTGCGACCCGGGCGAGGCCGCCGCCGTGCGCAGCCGCCAGTTCAAGGCCGTCGACGCCTTCCTCGACGCGAAGCGCATCCCCGCGGGCGAGCAGGTGCTGGTGGCCGGCGACCTCAACGTCGACTCGCACAGCGCCGAGTACGCCTCGATGCTCGCCGACGGGGGCCTGGTGGGCCCCGAGACGCGCACCGGGCACCCGTACTCCTTCGACACGGCGGAGAACTCGATCGCCCGCGAGCGCTACCCGGACGATCCGCGGGAGGACCTCGACCACGTGCTGCACCGGGCCGGTCACGCCCGTCCGGCGGGATGGAGGAACGACGTGGTCAAGGAGACGTCGGCGCCCTGGACGGTGTCGAGCTGGGGCACCTCCTCCACGTACACCAACCTGTCGGACCACTATCCGGTGACCGGGTACGCGGACTGACCGCGTCGCGCGGCGGGCGTCGCCTCCGCCTCGGTGCGCCGCATCCCCGGGCCGGGGACCGTGTGCGGACGGGGCGGGCGGGGAACTCGGCGGAGCATGGTCGGTGACACTGACGACGACATCGCGGTGCGGCGACGGGGAACCAGCGGGCACCGGGCGTGCGGGCACACGGCCGACGTACGGATCGAGGCGTGGGGCGCCGACCGGGAGAGCTGCCTGCTGGAGGCCGTACGGGGCCTGGTGGAGTGCTTCGCCGACGTGAGCGGGGCGCGGTCCGCCGGCGTGACCCGGGTGAGGCTGCCCGACGAGGGCGACGAGGAGCTGCTGGCGGCCCTGCTGGACGAGGTCGTCTACCGCCTCGAGGTGCGCGGCGAGGTTCCGCTGGACGTGGCGGCCCGGGCCGTCGACGGCGAGCTGGAGGTCCGCTTCACCATGGCCGCCCTGGACGGCGTGGAGATCACCGGTGCCGCGCCGAAGGCGGTCGCCTGGCACGAGCTGCGCATCCGGCCGGACGCGTACGGCTGGTCGTGCGCGGTGACGGTCGACGTGTGACGGCCGTCGCGGCCGGTGCCCGAGGGCGGGCACCGGCCGATCTCCGCATCACCTACGGCTTCAGCCCCGCACCACGCCCGGCCTCAGCCCCCCACCGCGCCCGGCTCAGCCCTTCACCACGCCCAGCGGCACCAGCCGGGCCACGGTCCGGCACAGCCCCGCGCCCTCGCTCGCGGCGACCACCGCGCCGACGTCCTTGTACGCCTCCGGCGTCTCCTCGGACAGGCCGCGCCAGGAGCGGGGGCGCACGGCGATGCCCGCGCGTTCCAGGCGGGCCCGCAGCTCCCGGCCGGTGACCGTGCGGGCGGCCTGGTGACGGCTCATCCTGCGGCCTGCGCCGTGGCAGGTCGAGGCGAAGGCGTCGCCGCCGGTCACCCCGGCCAGCACGTAGGAGGCGGTGCCCATGGTGCCGGGGATCAGCACCGGCTGCCCGGTGTCGCGCAGGTCGGCGGGCAGGTCGGGGTGGCCGGGCGGGAAGGCGCGGGTGGCGCCCTTGCGGTGCACGCACAGCCGGCGGGGCCGCCCGTCGACCTGGTGGGTCTCCAGCTTGGCCAGGTTGTGGGAGACGTCGTACACCAGGGAGAGGTGGACGCCGGCGGCGCGGCGGAACACCTGGCGGGCCGCGTGGGCCAGCAACTGGCGGTTGGCGCGGCCGTAGTTGGCCGCCGCGGCCATCGCGCCGAGGTAGGCCCGGCCCTCCGGGGAGTCCACCGGGGTGCAGGCGAGCTGCCGGTCCGGCACCGAGATGCGGTAGCGGGCCATGGCCCGGTCCATCGCCCGGACGTGGTCGGTGCAGATCTGGTGCCCGAGCCCCCGCGAACCGCAGTGGATCATGACGCAGACCTGTCCGGCGGCGATGCCGAAGGCCTCGGCGGCCCGCTCGTCGTAGACGTCGCAGACCTGCTGGACCTCCAGGAAGTGGTTGGCGGAGCCCAGGCTGCCGACCTGGCCGAGGCCGCGTTCGCGGGCCCGCTCGCCGACCTCGCGCAGCACGGCGTCGCCGACCGCGCCGCCGTCCTCGCAGCGGACCAGGTCGCGCTCCTCGCCGTACCCCCGCGCGACGGCGTAGCGGGCGCCGCCTTCGAGGATGCGGTCCAGTTCGCCGGGGCCGGGCCGCCACACCCCGCCGGGTCCGGCGCCGCGCGGGATCGCCCGGTCCAGGCCGGCCATCACGGCGTCGAACGCGGGGGCCAGCCGGGCTCGGTCGCAGTCGGCGGCCAGCAGCCGCACCCCGCAGGAGATGTCGAAGCCGACCCCGCCCGGGGAGATCACCCCGCCCTGGTCGACGGTGGTCGCGGCGACCCCGCCGATGGGGAAGCCGTACCCCCAGTGGATGTCGGGCATGGCGTACGAGGCGCCGACGATGCCGGGCAGGGTGGCGACGTTGGCGACCTGCCCGAGGGACTGCTCGGCGTCGGCGAGCAGGTCGCGGGAGGCGAAGACCACGCCGGGCACCCGCATGGCGCCGTGCGGGTCGAGGCGGAAGCGGTACGGGGTCTCCTCGACGAGTGGCATGTCATCTCCCGGGGCGCTTGCGCAGGAAGCGGCGCAGCCGGGTGAGCGGCCAGGTGTTGATCACGTCGTCCGCGGTGAGCCAGCCGCGCTGGGCCGTGCCGATGCCGTAGCGGAGGTTGGCCAGGTGGGGGACGGCGTGGGCGTCGCTGTCGACGGCGAACTTCACCCCGTGCCGCCTGGCGCGCAGGATGTCCTCGTCGCGCAGGTCGAGGCGGTCCGGGTGGGCGTTGATCTCCAGGGCGGTCCCGGTGCGGGCGCAGGCGGCGAAGACCGCGTCGAGGTCGGCGTCGACGGCGGGGCGCCGGCCGATGACGCGGGTCGTGGGGTGGCCGATGACGTGGACGTACGGGTTCTCGCAGGCCCGTACGATCCGGCGGGTCAGTGCCTCGCGGTCCTGCTCGAAGTGGGAGTGCACGGAGGCCACGCACAGGTCGAACCCGGCCAGGAAGGCGGCGGGCCAGTCGACCTCGCCGTCGGGGGCGATGTTCAGCTCGGCGCCGTGCAGCAGCCGCATCCCGCGCCCCCTGCCGTACCGGCCGTCGAGTGCGCGCACCCGTTCGCGCTGGGCCAGCATCCGTTCGTCGGTCATGCGCTGCATGGCCATGTCCGGCCCGTGGTCGGTGACGGCGTAGTAGGCGTAGCCGCGCTCGGCGGCGGCCGCGACCATCTCCTCCAGTGGGGCGAGGCCGTCGGTGAGGTCCGTGTGGGTGTGCAGGTCGCCGCGGATGTCGTCCTCGGTGACCAGGACGGGCAGGTCGCCGCGGAGTCCGGCCTCGATCTCGCCGCGGTCCTCGCGCAGCGTCGGCGGGATCCACGGCAGGCCGAGCCGGGCGTAGACGTCCTCCTCGGTCCGGGAGACGACCAGCTCGCCGCTCTCGGCGTCGAACAGGCCGTACTCGGAGAGCTTCAGGCCCTGCCGCACGGCCAGTTCCCGCGTGCGGATGTTGTGCGCCTTCGACCCCGTGAAGTACTGGAGGGCCGCGCCCCAGGACTCCGGGCGGACCACGCGCAGGTCGACGGCCAGGCCCTCGCCGGTGCGCACGGACGTCTTGGTCGGCCCGTGGGCGATCACCTCGGTGACGTACGGCAGCTCGGTGAACGCCCGCATGACCGGGGCCGAGTCCTCGGCGGCGACGAGCACGTCGAGGTCGCCGATGGTCTCGCGGACCCGGCGCAGCGAGCCGGCGTAGGCACAGCGCCGGCAGCCGGTGACGCCGGAGAGCGCACCGACGATCGTCTCGGCGGTGTCCATGGCGACGTCGATCAGCACGCGGTCGCCGGCCGACCGGAGGAGATCGATGCCGTGGAGGATCCTCTCCTCGGTCCGCGGCCCGAAGCCCTTCAGGTCGCGCAGGCGTTCGGCGTGGATGGCGTCGGCCAGTTCGTCGACGGAGGCGATGCCCAGCTCCTCGTAGAGGGCGTGGGCCTTCTTCGGGCCGAGGCCGGGGACGGCCGTGAGCCGGCGGACCCCGGCGGGGATCCGGGCGCGCAGTTCCTCGACGGCGGACACACTGCCGTCGCGGAAGTACTCGACCACTTTTTCGGCGACCGACCGGCCGACCCCGGGGATCTCCTGAAGTCCCTTCGCGTCGAGACCGGAGACCTCGGCGTGGTGGCCGCCGATCGCCCGGGCGGCCTTCTCGTAGGCGCGGGCCTTGAAGGCGTCCCCTCCGGTGATCGAGATCAGATCCGCGTACTCGGCGAACAGCGCGGCGACCTCGTCGTTGGAACGAGCCACGGTTCCAGGGTAGGCACGCCCCGGCGCGCACGCCGTCGTGACGGGCACCGGGACGCACCGGCGGCTTCCGCGGCGGTCCGCGCCCTGCGGTCGCGGCGCGGTCCGCTCGTCCGGTGAGTCCTGCGAACCCCGCCGCACGGCCCGCTCGTCCGGTGGGCCCTGCGAACACCCCGCCGGCCCGGTGAGTCCTGCGAACCCCGCCGCGCGGCCCGCGCCGCGCGGCCCGCCGGAGGCGTGCCTACGTCCGCGGCCCGGCCGGGTCGCCGTCCCGGCTCCGGGCGAGCCGTCCCGGCCACCAGGCGCGCGGCCCCAGGTCCCGCACCAGCGCCGGGACCAGCAGGGAGCGGACCACGAGCGTGTCGAGCAGCACTCCGAAGGCGACGATGAACGCGATCTGCACCAGGAAGGCCAGCGGGATGACCCCGAGGGCGGCGAAGGTCGCGGCGAGCACCACGCCGGCGGAGGTGATCACCCCGCCCGTGCTCACCAGGCCCCGCAGCACCCCCTGGCGGACGCCGTGCCGCAGGGACTCCTCGCGGACCCGGTCCATCAGGAAGATGTTGTAGTCGACGCCGAGGGCGACCAGGAACACGAACCCGTACAGCGGCACGGACGGGTCGGTGCCGGTGAAGCCGAACACGTGCGGGAAGACGAGCGCCGAGACGCCCAGCGTGGCCAGGAAGTTGAGCGCCACCGTCGCCACCAGGAGCGCGGGCATCAGCAGGGAGCGCAGCAGCAGCGCCAGGATCACGAAGATGATCGCGAGCACCACCGGCACGATGAGGCCGCGGTCCCGCTCCGCGGTCCGCAGGGTGTCGTACCGCTGCGCGGTGTAGCCGCCGACCTCGGCGTCGGCGCCGGGCACCGCGTGCAGCGCCGTGCGCAGACGGGCCACGGTGTCCTTCGCCGCGTCGCTGTCCGCGGCGTCGCGCAGGATGACGTCGACGCGGACACGTCCGTCGACCACGAGCGGTGCGCCGCCGGGGCGGCCGCTCGCGCCGACGGCGGCCGCGGCGGCGACGCCTTCGGTGGCCCGGGCGGTGGCCACCACCCGCGGCAGCCGGCCGGCGTCGGCGATCACCACGGCCGGATTGCCGGAGCCGCCGGGGAAGTGCCGGCCGAGGGTGGCCTGCGCGGCGACCGACGGGGCGTCGTTCACGAAGATCTCGTCGAGCGGTACGCCCCGGGAGGTGAGACCGGGCGCGAACGCGGCGCAGGCCAGCAGACCGGCGAGCGACACCGCCCAGACCCGGCGGGGCGCCCGGTCGACCAGGGCGGCGATCCGCTGCCAGACGCCGGTGCCGTTCCTCGGGTCCACGGCGGCCGGGCGCGGCTTGGCCGGCCAGTAGGCGGCACGTCCCAGCAGCACCAGGACCGCGGGCAGGAAGGTGAGGGAGCTGAGCACGGCGCAGCCGATGCCGATGGCGCCGACCGGGCCGAGCGCCCGGTTGTTCGTCAGATCGCTGAGCAGCAGGGCCAGCAGCCCGAGGGCGACGGTGGCGGCACTGGCCACGACGGCGCCCCAGGACCGTCGCAGGGCGGCGGTGACGGCCGCGAACCGGTCGGTGCGGGCGGCCAGTTCCTCGCGGTAGCGGGCGGTGACCAGGAGGGCGTAGTCGGTGGCCGCGCCGATGACGAGGATGGAGAGGATGCCCTGGACCTGCCCGTCGACGCGGACCACGTCGCGGGCGGCGAGCGCGTAGACGATCGCGCAGGCCAGACCGAGTGCGAACACCGATCCCAGGATGATCAGCAGCGGGAGCAGCACGCTGCGGTAGACCAGCAGCAGGATCACCAGGACGGTCACCAGGGCGACGCCCAGCAGCAGGCCGTCGATGCCGGCGAAGGCGTCGGAGAGGTCGGCCTGGCTCGCGGCGGGTCCGGCGAGCTGGACGGTGGTGCCGGGGACGCGTTCGGCCGCCGCGCGGATGCCGTCGAGGGCGTCGGGCAGTTCGTCGCCGAGGCCGGGCCGCAGCGGGACGACGCCCTGGAGGGCCCGGCCGTCCTCGGAGAGCACCGCCGGGGAGATCCGGCCGGCCACCCCGGGCGCGTCCGCGAGTGCGGCGAGGGCTCGGCCGGCCGCGGCGCGCCGGTCGGCCAGCGGGGCGTCGTCCGCGTCGTCGGTCCAGACCACGACGGCGGGCAGGGTCTCCTCCTGCCGGAACGCCCGCTGCTCGGCGATGACCTCGGTGGACTCGGCGCTGCGCGGCAGGAAGGCCGCCTGGTCGTTGGTGGCGACCTCGCCGAGCCGGCCGGCGTAGGGGCCCAGTCCGCCGCCGATGCCCAGCCAGACGGCGAGCAGCAGCAGGGGGACGAGCAGTCGGGCACGTCGGGGGCTGGGGGGCATGTCTCAGGACTCCGCGTCGGGGTGGGCGGTCGGAAACGCAACTCGGTAACTCAACAGAAAAGAATCTCAATGAGTGAACTATTGAGGAGGCGAGGTGATCTTAGACGACGCTTGCTCTTCCCGAGCCGGGCGGCCCCCGGATGCGGGAACGCCTCGGCGGCTCGGGGCGGGCGGCGGGGCCGGCGGTCAGGCAGTCGGACGGACAGACGGCCGAACGGCCGTGCGCATGCGTCACGCGTTGATGCGTCACGCGGTATGCGATACGCGGGTCAGCGGCCGCCGTGCGGCTTCAGCGCGCCGAGTTCCTCGTTCATCGCCGCGAGGAAGCTCAGCACCACCGCCAGTTCCTCCTCGCTGAAACGGTCGGCGGCGGCCTGGGTCGCCTCCGCGAGCGGGCGGAAGTACGTGCGCGCGGCCGGCCTGGCATCGGCCGCGTAGTGCAGGTGGACCACCCGGCGGTCGGCGCTCTCCCGCACCCGGCGGACGTGTCCGGCGCGCTCCAGGCGGTCCACGCACGCCGTGACCGCCCCCGAAGTGAGCCCGAGCCGCTCCCGCAGGCGCCCCGGGGTCATCGGCTCCTCCGCGTCCAGGATCGCCGCCAGCGCCTGCACGTCCGTCGCGTGCAGACCGTGGTCACCGGCGAAGCCCTGCATCAGACGGTTGATCTCCCCGTGCAGCCTGCGCAGGTGGACGGCGAAGGACTGCAGGTCGGGTCCGGCGCCCGCGGCGGGCTCCGGCCGCCCCGCCGACTGCTCCCGGTCTTCTGCTGTGGCCACGTGATCAGCCTATAGAACCGCCATCCGACGGAGGAAAGCGCGGGACCGGCCCGGGGCGGGCCGAGCGGCTTCGGGCGGGCCCCGGCCGGGGATCCGCGGTCCGTGGCCCGGCCAGGAGAACCCGGCTGGGGGCAGCCCGCAGGGTCCGGCCGACCCCCAGGGCCCGGCCCGCAGAGTCCGGCCCGCAGAGTCCGCCCGACGCCCGGCGTCCCCGGGACCGGCCCGGCCGATGCCCGGAGGGCAGCGGCCCCGCGGTCGGCTCTCCGGGGGCCGGGTGGGCGGGCGCGCATCCGGAGGCGGCCCGTCCGGGGAAGTCGTAGGGAGCGCCCCGGCGCGTGGGCGGCCCGGTCACGGACCGTGCGGCGCGCACGGCGACCGAGCGGTGGCGAGCGGCGCGCACGGCGACGAAGGTGAAGGTGACGGTGAAGGTGAACGAGCGACCGGGGCGGTGAACGGTGACCACGGCGATGAACGGTGACGACACCACGCGGGAGGGTCCGCGGTGTCTGGTGACCGGTGCCACCGGCTACATCGGCGGCCGGCTGGTCCCGGAGCTGCTGGCGGCCGGGTACCGGGTGCGCTGTCTCGCCCGCTCCCCCGGCAAGCTGCGCGACCACTCCTGGGCGGGCGACGCGGAGATCGTCCGCGGGGACGTCACGGACGACGTCTCGACCGGCGCGGCACTGCGCGACGTGGACGTGGCGTACTACCTGGTGCACGCCCTGGGCACCGGCAAGGACTTCGAGGAGACGGACCGGCGGGCCGCGACGGTGTTCGCCCGGCAGGCCCGCGCCGCGGGGGTGCGGCGGATCGTCTACCTCGGCGGCCTCACTCCCGCGGGCGTCCCCGAGCGTGACCTCTCGCCGCATCTGCGCTCGCGGGCCGAGGTGGGCCGGGTGCTGCTGGCGTCCGGCGTCCCCACGACGGTGCTGCGCGCGGCGGTGATCCTCGGCTCCGGCTCGGCCTCCTTCGAGATGCTGCGGTACCTGACCGAGCGGCTGCCGGTCATGGTCACCCCGAGTTGGGTGCACACCCGGATCCAGCCCGTCGCCGTACGGGACGTGCTGCGCGCCCTGGTCGGCAGCGCGGGGATGCCGTCGGAGGTGAGCCGCGCCTTCGACATCGGCGGCCCCGAAGTGCTGACGTACCGCGACATGATGCTGCGCTACGCGCGGATCGCCGGACTGCCGCGCCGCCTCGTCCTGCCCGTGCCGGTGCTGACGCCGGGCCTGTCGAGCCACTGGGTCGGTCTGGTGACCCCGGTGCCCGCCTCCATCGCCCGGCCGCTCGCCGAGTCGCTGCGCCACGAGGTGGTCTGCCACGAGCACGACATCGCGCGGTACGTCCCGGATCCGCCCGGGCATCCGCTCGGATTCGACGAGGCGGTACGGCTGGCACTGCAGCGGGTGCGCGAGGCCCGGGTCGACACCCGCTGGTCCAGCGCCTCGGTGCCCGGCGCCCCGAGCGATCCCCTGCCCACCGATCCGGACTGGGCGGGCGGCAGCCTCTACACGGACGAGCGGGAGATCACCGTGGCCGCCTCACCGGAGGCGCTGTGGCGGGTCATCGAGGGGATCGGCGGGAAGAACGGCTGGTACTCCTTCCCGCTCGCCTGGTCGGTGCGCGGCCTGCTGGACCGGCTGGTGGGCGGGGTGGGTCTGCGCCGCGGACGCCGGGACGCGCAGCGGCTGCGGGCCGGGGACTCCCTGGACTTCTGGCGGGTCGAGGAGATCGACCGGGGGCGGCTGCTGCGGCTGCGGGCCGAGATGCGGCTGCCGGGGCTGGCCTGGCTGGAGATGTACGCCGGGACGGACCAGGCCGGGCGCACCCGGTACCGCCAGCGCGCCCTGTTCCATCCGCACGGCCTGCTCGGCCAGGCCTACTGGTGGGGCGTCTCCCCCTTCCACGCCCTGGTCTTCGGCGGCATGGCCCGCAACATCGCCCGCGCCGCGGCGCGGACACCGTCCGCGCCCGAGCCGGCTCCGGCCCGCTGACCCGTCCTGCCCGCCCGTCCCGTCCCGCCTCATCCGGAGCCAGGCCATGAACGTCTCGGTCGTCCTGTTCACCTGCGACCTGCGGCTGCACGACCATCCGCCGCTGCGGGCCGCGCTCGACGGCGCCCGGCAGGTGGTGCCGCTGTTCGTGCGTGACCGGGCGGTGACCGCCGCCGGGTTCGACGCGCCGAACCGCCGGGCGTTCCTCGCCGACTGCCTGCGCGACCTGGACGCGGGGCTGCGCGAGCGCGGGGGCCGGCTCGTGGTGCGCTCGGGCGACGTCGTGGCGGAGGTGTGCCGGGTGGCCGCGGAGACGGACGCCGACGAGGTGCACCTCGCGGCGGACGTGAGCGCCTTCGCGCACCGCCGCGAACGGCGGCTGCGCCGGGCGCTGGAGGCCGAGGGGCGACGGCTGCACGTCCACGACACGGTGACGTGGGCGGTCACCCCGGGGACGGTCACCCCGTCCTCCTCCGACCACTTCGCGGTGTTCACGCCGTACTTCCGGCACTGGTCCCGGCAACGGCTGCGCGATCCGCTCGCCCCGCCCCGCGCCGTCCGGGTGCCGGACGCGGTCGGTTCCGGGCGGCTGCCCACGCGCGAGGAGGTGCCGGAACGGTCGCCGGGGCTGGCCGCGGGCGGCGAGCGGGAGGGCAGGCGGCGGCTCGCGGCCTGGCTGCGGTCCGGTCTCGCCGGCTACGCCGACGGCCAGGACGACCTGGCCGGCGACGCCACCTCACGGCTCTCCCCGCACCTCCACTTCGGCACCCTCTCCCCCGTCGAGCTGGTGCACCGGGCGCGCCGGGCGGGCGGTCCCGGTGCCGAGGCGTTCGTACGGCAGCTGGCCTGGCGCGACTTCCACCGCCAGGTGCTGGCGGCCCGGCCGGAGGCGGCGTCCGCCGACTACCGCACGAAGCACGACCGCTGGCGCTCCGAGGACACCGCGCACGCGGACGTCGAGGCCTGGCGGGCGGGCCGCACCGGCTACCCGGTGATCGACGCGGCCATGCGCCAGCTGCGCCACGAGGGCTGGATGCACAACCGGGCCCGCCTGCTGACGGCGAGTTTCCTGGCCAAGACCCTGTACGTCGACTGGCGGGTGGGTGCCCGCCACTTCCTGGACCTGCTGGTGGACGGCGACCTGGCGAACAATCAGATGAACTGGCAGTGGGTGGCCGGGACCGGCACCGACAGCCGGCCGAACCGGGTGCTGAACCCCGTCGTCCAGGGCCGGCGATACGATCCCGACGGCACGTACGTCCGGCGCTGGGTGCCGGAGCTGCGGGGGGTGCCGGGCCCCGCGGTGCACGAGCCGTGGAAGCTGGGCCGCGAGCGCGCGGTGCTCGACTACCCGGAGCCCGTCGTCGGCCTCGCGGACGGCCTGGCCCGCTTCCGGGAGGCCCGGGCGCGCGCGTGACGGGACGCCGCTCGGCCCGGCTGAGTGGGGGGACGGGCGCCGGGCGCTCAGCGCTGCTGTGTGCCGGGGTGGGCGCCGGGCGGCGCCGACAGCGTCTCCAGCGCTTCCGCGAGGCCGCCCGGCCGGGGCATCCCGGAGGCCGCGCGGCCGGCCCAGCCGGGCCCGCCCAGCACCACCAGCGGCTGCCGGCGCGCCCCCTTCACCCCCCACCGGGCCTCCTGCACGTGCCGGGCCAGCGGCAGGCTCGCGGTGGAACGCGACTGCGCCCACAGGACGACGGCCCTCGGCCCGAGCCGCCGTACCGCCGCGGACAGGGCGTCCGCCGGGACGGCCGCGCCGAACATCCGGGTGTGCACACCCCGTTCGCCCAGTCCGGCGTTCAGTGCCTCCAGCGGCAGGGTGTGCTGTTCGCCGGGCACGCAGGCCAGCAGGACCGGCCCGGCGCCGTCCGCGCCCGGTGACTCCGGAGGCGGGGTGTGCCGGCGCAGGACGGTGGACACGTGCCAGGACAGCAGGTGCTCGACCTCCACGTACCGGTCGCCGGACGAGGCCCACTTGCGTCCCACGGCGTGCAGGGTCGGCACCATCACCTCCTGCCAGGCCACGGTGAGACCGTGCTCGGCCACCGCCGCGGCGAGCCGCTGCTCGACGGCCGGGGCGTCCAGCCGGACCGCGGCGCGGGCCAGCCCCCGGCACTCCTGGCGGACGTCGCCCAGCGGCAGGGTGCCGGCGGCCCGGGAGCGGGTCCGCGGGGCCGCCGCGGGGGTGGTGGTAGGGGCGGCCGGTGCCGTGGTGGTGCCTGCCTTCACGGGGGCGCCGGCCTCCGCGGGGGCGGCCGTGGCGCCGCCGTCGCGCGCGGCTCGGGCGGCCTCGGCGGGCGGCACCCCCGACGAGGTCAGCCGGCACATCGTCTCCAGCACCGCCACGTCCGCGGGGGACCAGCGCCGGTGCCGGCCGTCGACGCGCGCGGCGGGCCCGATGCCGTAGCGGCGGTCCCAGGAGCGCAGGGTCGTGGGCGACACGCCGAGGCGGCGGGCGACCGCGCCCGTGGTCAGGCCGGCCTCCCCGGGCGGCGCCACGACGTCGGTGCCGGACCGGCCGGGATCGGACGGGCGGGACGCGGGCCGGCCCGCCGCGGACGGGCCGGGACCGGACCCGGGCCGGTGCGGTCCGGGTGCCGGGCCGGCCGGGAGCTCGGGATCGGGCATGCGCCGACTATACGACGCACAACCGATGCGAGTTGAGGCCCGCACCGGGGAGCTCGGAGCATGGCGGCACCGGGACGGGCACGCCTCGGCGGCCGCCCCGGTCCGCCCTGGTCACCGGCGTTCCCGCCGCCGCGCCGGGGCGGTTCGTGCCGATGTCCCCGTGCCGGACGTCGGGTGCGGGGCGTTCCGTGCCGGGACGTGCCGTGCCGGACCTCCCGTGCCGAAGATGAGGAGTCGTCGAATGGGCCCCCAGCCGAGCGCCGCGCTCGCCCGCCCCGCCCTCCGGCCGTCCCCGCACGCCGGGCCGGCCGCCGGCCCGGCCGACCCGGCCGTCGAGGACGCCGAGCTGGCGCGGGGCCTGGTCGCGGGCGACGAGGACAGCCTGGCCACCGCCTACCGCCGGTGGTCCCCGCTGGTGCACGCGCTGGCCCGGCGTTCGCTGGGCGACGCGAAGGAGGCAGAGGACGTCACCCAGCAGGTCTTCCTCGGGGTGTGGCGGGGCCGTCGCACCTACCGGCCGGAGCGCGGCACGGTCGCGGGCTGGATCGTCGGGATCACCCGGCGCACGATCGCCGACGCGCTGTCCGCGCGGACCCGCCGGCTGGATCTGCTGGCCTCGGCGGGCTCGTCGCTGCCGCTCCCGGACCCGGGACGCCCCGAGGCCGTCCTGGACCGCGTCCTGGTGGGGCACGCGCTGGCCGCGCTGCCGCTGCCCCAGCAGCGGGTGCTGCGGCTGGCGTTCTTCGAGGATCTGACCCAGCCCCAGATCGCCGAGCGCACCGGCTGGCCCCTCGGCACCGTCAAGAGCCACGCCCGGCGCGGACTGAACCGGCTGCGCGGCAGCCTGGAACAGGAGCTGTGCCGCCCCTGACCGCCCCGGCAGCGGTACGGCCCCGTTCGTTCGGGCCCGGGTGCATCCGAAACCCCCGTCCCGCCGGAAGTGACCCACGCAGCGACGGCCGTCGGCCCGCTGCGCGCGGGGAGCGGGCGCGCCGCTCCCCGCGCGCCCCCGGGGAGGGTCGGTGCTCCCCGGGGGCAGCCCGGCCGCGGGCGCCCGCGGCCGGGACAATGACCCCATGACCACCACCGCACCGCACCCGCTCGTCGTCCGCGCCCGCCGGCTCGCGCGGGAGCTGCTCGTCCCGTGGGCGCAGCGGGTCGACCGCGACGAGGTGCCCTCCGGCCACCTGGCGGCCGTACGGGAGTCCGGGGTGCTCGGGGTGAGCGCGCCGCGGGAGTACGGCGGGGCGGGGGCGCCGGACGCGGTCGCCCGGGAGATCCAGGAAATCCTGGCGGGGGCCTGCGGCTCGACCTGGTTCGTGCAGACGCAGCACCACACCCCGGTACGGATGCTGGCCCGGTCCGGCGCGCCGGTGCGCGAGCGTCTGCTGCGCCCGCTGGCGACCGGCGAACTGCTGGCGGGCATCGCATACGCCCATGTGCGCGCCCACCCGCGGGTTCCGGTGCGGGCGACCGCCGAGCGCGACGGCTGGCGTTTCGACGGCACGGTGCCCTGGTACACCGGCTGGGGCCTGAACGACGTGATGCTGCTGGCGGGTGTCACCGAGGCGGCCGAGGTGGTGTTCGCGTTCACCCGCGCCCGGGAGCAGCCGGGCCTGCGCGCCTCGGCGCCGATGCGGCTCGCGGCGCTCACCGCCGCCCGGACGGTGTCCCTGGAGCTGGACGGCCTGCGGGTGCCGGAGGAGTCGGTCGTGCTGCGCACCCCGCGGGAGGAGTTCGCCCGGGTCGACCTCCCCCGCAGCGCGAACGCCTCCCCGGCCGTCTTCGGAGTGGCGTACGCGGCCCTGCGGCTGCTGGCGGACGCCCCCGGCGGACAGGAGGCGGCCGGGGCCCTGCGCGCCGGGCTCGACGACGTGCGCCGCCGGGCCTACGCGCTCGCCGACCATCCCGTCCCGCAGGAGCATGTCGGGGAGCGGCTGGCGCTGCGCACCCGGGCGTTCGACCTGATGCGCAGCGCCACGACCGCGGCCGTGGTGGCCGGCGGCGGACGGGCGATGAGCCTGGACAGCCCGGCCCAGCGGCTGGCCCGTGAGGGCATGTTCCTGCTGGTCCAAGGTCAGACCGCACCGGTGCGCGAGGCCCAGCTCGCGGCACTCTCGGCATGTGGATGACCGTCGTGGATCGCCGGCGACGGCCCGAGGCACGGGGCGGGTCCGCCGCGACCGGCCCCGCCCTGTGCCCCCGGACTCGCCTGCGGCATCCACCCGGCCCGGCTCGGCGCGGTGCTGCGTAGGCTGGCGGGATCACGTCGCGAGGAGGGTCGTGCACCATGGTCGTGAAGGACACCGAGCTGCCGTATCTGCGGCGCTGCGTGGAACTCGCGGAGCAGGCGCTGGACGCCGGGGACGAGCCGTTCGGATCGGTGCTGGCCGGCGGTGACGGCACGGTGCTCGCCGAGGACCACAACCGGGTGGCGTCCGGCGACCGCACCCGGCACCCCGAGTTCGAGCTGGCCCGCTGGTCGGCCGCGCACCTGACGCCGGAGGAGCGGGCGGCGGCCACCGTGTACACCTCGGGGGAGCACTGCCCGATGTGCGCCGCGGCGCACGCCTGGGTGGGCCTCGGCCGGATCGTGTACGTGGCGTCCTCCGAGCAGCTGTCCGGCTGGCTGACCGAGTGGGGAGTGCCCGCCCCGCCGGTGCGTACGCTGCCCGTCGCGCAGGTCGCCCCGGATGTGGCGGTCGACGGGCCGGTACCGGAGCTCACCGACGCCGTCCGGGCCCTGCACCGGCGGTTCTTCGCCTCCCGCGCCTCCTGACGCCGCAGCGCGCGGGCCGACCACGGGCCGGCGCGGCGGCGGTCGGCCGGAGGCGGGGCGCGGGCCGTGCGGGGCCGTACGGAGGCACAGGCCCCGCTCCCGGACGACGCCGGCGCCACGACCACGCCGAAAACGGCGGAAGGCCCTCCCGGACGTGCCGGTGGGCCTTCCGTGGACGGGGCGGTCAGGCCGCGTCGCCCGGCTTGAACCGGCGGCGCAGGGCGGCACCGCCCAGGACGAGGGCCGTCGCGCCCGCGGCCAGGGGGAGAGCCGCGTCCGTGCCGGTGTCGGCGAGCGAGACCTCGGGCGGCTGCTCGGCGTGCGGCACGGGGTCCGGGCCCGGGTCCGCCGTGGGCGGTGACTTCGGCTCGGTGGGCTCTTCGGGGGTGACGGGCGGCTCGGGCGGCTTGGGACCGCTGGGCCGGTCCGGTTCACCGGGGGTGTTCACCGACTCGTTGCCGGTGGCCGGATTGCCGATGCCCACCACGTCCACCGTGTTGCCGCTGACGTTGACGGGGAGGTCGACGGGGAGCTGCACCCCGTTGCCGGAGACCACACCGGGGGAGTTCTCCGTGCCGCCCTCGGCGACGGCCCCGCCGCCGGAGGTGCCGGAGGACTCCTTGTCGTGCCCGCCGCCCTCGTTGGCGCAGGTGTTGCCCGCGGCCGGGTTGAGCAGCCCCACCACGTTCACGGTGTTCCCGCACACGTTGACCGGCACGTGCACCGGAAGCTGGAGGGTGTTGCCGGAGACCGCTCCGGGCGAGCCGGCCGCGACGCCGTCGGCCGTGGAGTCGGCGTGCGCGGGCATCGTGAGGGCCATCGCGCCGGACGCGGCGGCGACGGCGATCACACCGTTTCGGGTAACCCGTAGCATGGGGTCCCTGCCTTCCCAAACAGATACGCGAGCACTCGCCCGCACCGGGCAGAACGCGGTCGGGGGCCCCGGGGTTATGGCAGCGGGCCGTGCCCGGGCACCGTTCATCCCATCGAGTGAGGGTGTGGTCGAACGGGCGAGGGGCGGAGCGGTGCCGCGCGGTGTCCGGGAGCGGGCACGGTACGCCGTCTCCGGCGGCCTCGCCCGTCCGCGGGCGCCCCCCGCGGTGCCCGCTTATCGTGAGCGAGGGTGCCGTCCCCGCTCCGCAGCCCGGCGCCCTGGAGGCATCGATGCCGGCACAGTCGTCGACTCGGCCCGCACCGCGGCGCCGCGCCCTCGTCGGGGCGCTCGCCGTGACGCTGCTGAGCGCGGGTCTTCCGGCGGCGGCCGCGGACGACGGCGGCCAGCCCGACCTGTCCCGGTTCTACCGCCAGACGGTCTCCTGGGGGAGGTGCGAGGGCGCGGACATGCCGAAGGACCTGCAGTGCGGCAAGGTCACGGTCCCGCTCGACTACGCCCGGCCCGAGACCGGCACCCTCGAGCTGGCGCTCGCCCGCCACCGGGCCAGCGGGGACAGGCGGGGCTCGATCGTGCTGAACTTCGGCGGGCCGGGCGGCCCGGGCGTCGCCGGTCTCGCGGCCGGCGGCCGCGCCTACCTGGACCTGACCGACGGCTACGACGTGGTCGGCTTCGACCCGCGCGGCGTCGGCCGCTCCTCCCCCGTCAGCTGCGGTGACACCTACGGCACGGAGCCGCCCCCCGAGGGCGCCGACGACGCCGACGAGGTGCTGCGCGATCCGCGGGAGCTGCTGGACCGGCTGCGGGCGGAGGCCGAGGCCTGCGCGAAGCACTCCGGGCCGGTCCTGGCGCACATAGGCACCGTGAACGTCTCCCGCGACCTGGACGTCATCCGTCAGGCGCTGGGCGACAGGAAGCTCAACTACCTGGGTTTCTCGTACGGGACGCGGCTCGGCGCGGTCTACGCGAAGCAGTTCCCCGACCGGGTGGGCCGGCTCGCGCTGGACGGCGTCGACACCCTGACCGAACCGCTCACCGAGCAGGGCATCGCGACGGCCCGGGGACAGCAGACGGCACTGGACGACTTCCTCGACTGGTGCGCCCGCGACATCGCCTGCCCGTTCGGGCAGGACCCGCGCCGGGCCCGGGAGGACATGCGGCGGCTGGTCCGCTCGCTGGACGAGAACCCGGTGCCGACGGACTTCGGCTACGAGTTCGGCGGCCAGGACCTGGTCGGCGCCATCGGGCAGGCCCTGTACAGCAAGGAGCTGTGGCCCTCGCTGGAGCGGGCGCTGGCCTCGCTGATGGAGGACGGCGACACCCGCCACATCGAGGCGTTCACGTCCGGCGGCCACCGGTTCCCGGACGGCCGGGAGCAGACGGGCCGTCGCGCGGGCGGGCCGGAGGCCGGGGGCGGCCTCGCCGACGAGGAGGACATCCCCCTCGACAACCTCGTGGCGGCGCTGACCGCGGTCAACTGCGCGGACGATCCCGATCGCCCCACGGCCGGCCAGATCGAGCGCGACCTCGGCCGGCTGCGCGCCGCGTACGAGCGGGCCTCCCCGGTCTTCGGCCGGTACCGCCTCACCGAGGCGCTCATGTGCTACGGCCGTCCCCGCGGCACCGACTTCATCCGCGACGAGGTCAAGGACGTCGACAGCCCGAAGCTGCTGCTGGTCGGCACCCGCGGCGACCCGGCCACGCCGTACCGCTGGACCGAGCAGACCGCACGGCGGCTCGGCCCCTCGGCCGTCGTCCTGGACAACAAGGGCGACGGGCACACCGGTTACGGCTCGTCGAAGTGCGTCCACCGCAAGATCGACGACTTCCTGCTGTACGGCAGGCTGCCCGCGAACGGCAGCTCGTGCGGCGCGGAGGACGGCGAGTGATGTCCGGTTCCTCGCGGAATGCCCGAGAGGCCGATCGGTCCTATGGTGCTGTCATGGAGCACGCACTCAGTCCCGCCGTCCTCGCCGAGCTGCGCCGCCCGCGTCCCTACCCCGCGGTCTCCGTGCTGACGCCGACCCACCGCCGGGAACCGGAGAAGTCCCAGGACCCGGTCCGGCTGCGCAATGTGGTGGCGGAGGCGAAGAAGCAGCTGGAGCACGACCCCGCCGTCCCCCGTGACCGGCGCGCCGATGTCGTCGCCCAGCTCGACCGGGCGCTCGCCGAGGTCGATCTCACGCACACCGAGGACGGCCTGGTGATCTTCGCCGCCCCGGGTGAGCACCAGGTGTGGTCGCTGGCCCGGACCGTGCCCGAGCGCGTGGTGCTCTCCGACACCTTCCTCACCCGCAACCTGGTCTCCGCCCGTGCCGCGGAGCGGCCGTTCTGGGTGCTGTCGGTCGCGTCGGACCGCGTCACGCTGTGGAACGGCGGCGCCGGCCGGGTCGTCGAGGAGCGCTCCGGCGGCTTCCCGATGGTCCGCGGCAGCGACAACTTCGACCCCGAGCGGCTGCAGCGCGTCGGCGACCAGCCGAGCGCCTACCGCGACGAGGACACCCGCCACTTCCTGCGCGAGGCCGACCGGGCGATGACCGCCGTCCTGCGCGACAGCCCGCGCCCGCTGTACGTGACCGGCCAGCCCGCCGCGCTGTCCCTGCTCGACGGGGTCGGCGAGGCCACCAAGGGCGCGGCGCGCGTGCCGCAGGGCGGACTGGCGGGCGCCTCCGCGGACGCGGTGTGGCAGGCGGTGCGCCCCCTGGTCGAGGCGGAGGAGGCCCGCGGTGTGGACAGCGTGGCCGACGAGCTGGAAGCGGCGCGCGGGCACCGGGAGTTCGCGGCCGGCGTGGACGAGGTCTGGCAGAACGCCAAGCAGGCCCGGGTCCGGCTGCTGGCCGTGGAGGAGAACTACCGGGTGACGGTGCGCGACGACGGCGGGCATCTGGTCCCGGCCGGGAGCGGTGACCTGGACGCGCGCGAGGACATCGTGGACGAGATCGTCGAGCGGTGCCTGGAGACCGGTGCCGAGGTGCGCTTCGTCCCCGACGGCACGCTGGGCGGGGCGGGCGGGATCGCCGGGGTGCTGCGGTACTGACGGCGCCCGCGGCCCGGCCCGTACGCTACCGGCGGGACGGTCGGCGACGAGGGAGTGCGGGCGTGGGCGAGCTGCTGGGCGTGGCGGTACTGGGCGCGGGACACATGGGCGCCGACCACATACGGCGGCTCGGCCGGGTGGTGAGCGGCGCCCGGGTCGCCGCGGTGGCCGATCCCGACACCGACCGCGCGCGGGAGGCCGTGGCCGGGCTGGACGGGGTCAGCGTGCACACCGAGACCGAGGCGGCGCTGGACGCGCCGGGCGTGCGGGCCGTACTGGTCGCCTCGCCCGGCCCGGCGCACGAGGAGGCGCTGCGCGCGGCGTTCGCGCGGGGCCTGCCCGTGCTGTGCGAGAAGCCGATGGTGCCGGGGTCCGCGGGTGCGCTGCGGGTGGTCGAGGCCGAGGCGCGGCTGGGGCGGCGGCTCGCACAGATCGGCTTCATGCGGCGGTACGACGCCGAGTACCGGCGGCTGAAGGAGCTGCTGGACAGCGGGCGGCTGGGCCGGCCGCTCATGCTGCACTGCGTCCACCGCAACGTCTCCTCGCCGCCCGGCTTCACCAGCGCGATGCTCGTGGAGAGCTCCGTCTCGCACGAGATCGACGCGGCCCGCTGGCTGCTGGGCCAGGAGCTGACGGCCGTGACCGTGCTGCGGCCGCGGTCCTCCGCGCTGGCTCCCGAGGGACTGCTGGACCCGCAGTTCGTGGTGTTCGAGACGGAGGCGGGCGTGCTGGTCGACGTGGAGGTGTTCGTCAACTGCGGCTTCGGCTACCAGGTCCGCTGCGAGGCCGTCTGCGAGGCGGGCGGTGCGCGGGTGGGAGAGCAGCACACGATGGTCGTCACGGCCGGTGGCGAGGCGCGTGAGGAGGTCGCGCGGGACTACCTGGTGCGGTTCGCGGACGCCTACGACCGCGAGGTGCAGGCGTGGGTCGACGCGACCCGGCGGGGGCGGGTCACCGGGCCGAGCGCCTGGGACGGGTACGCGGCCTCCGCGGTGGCCGAGGCGGGGGTGCGGTCCCTGGCGGGCGGCGGCCGGGTGGCCGTGGAACTGGCCGAGCGCCCACCGCTGTACGCCGGCTCCGGCGGCTGACTCAGACCCCGCCGAACAGGCCGCTCAGCCCCCGGTCGACGGCCTCGGCGACGTCTTCCCGGCCGGCCGCCACCAGGGCGTACGTGCGCAGCAGGAAGCGGTCCAGGGCGGCCGTGTCGAACTGGAGCAGTGCCAGCCCGTACGGGGAGTGGAACTCCACGACCGTGCGGTCCGGGCCGCACGGCCACACGTGCACGTCCCCGGTGCCGGCGGGGCCGCGCAGCCCCTCCTCCAGAAGGCTGCGGGCGAAGGTCCAGCTGACCGCCTCCCCGTCGAGGGCGGCCTGGGGCGGGAAGTCGAAGTGCACCGCGAACGGGTCGTGGGCCGTGTACCGGAGCACGGCGGGCACGTCCTGGTGCCGCTCGTCCGCCGTGATCAGACGGGCGCTGGCGCACTGCTGGAGGGCGAGGTCCATGGTCGGTCTCCCTGCGGTGGGCGATCGTGCCGGTGTGCCAGTACGAGCGCGCGGGAGCCCGCCACGTTCTGTGATCCGCGTCACGGCGCCGGGTCACCGCACCTCAGCCGGAACACCAGCCCGTCGAACAGCCGGACGAGCGCCGTTCCCGCTACCCCGCGATCCACCAACTCGCGTACGGCTCATACGACTTGGTCCCCCCGCGCCGTACCTCCCGGCTACGCCGCGGGCGCTCCGGGAAGACTGTGGCATATGCCAGAAGCACCACCGGATCGTGTGTCGCCAAATGCCTTACGGGCCCCCGCCGGCTGTGCAACAGTCGTAGCCGGTCCCACCGCCCGCCCTGGCCGAACCGTCCCCTCATCGGAGTGCGTCATGCCGTCCCCCCTCTCCGCGGACCGCCCGTCCGCCCCGCCGCCGGGACGCGGCCGGGTCGATGCCCTCATCACCCAGGCGCGTCGGCTCAAGGGCGAGGTGGACGCGGTACGGCGGGACGCGCGGCCGGACGGTACGGACCCCCACGGCCGCTGGGAACGCGCCCTGTACGAACTGGCCCTGCACGAGCTGGACGACCTCGACGAACACCTGGCCCAGCTGCGGGACGGCCCCCCGCCCACGCCGGTCCCCGCGGTGCCGCCCGGGCGCCGCGCGCCGCTGCCGCCCACGGGCGGCTCGCCGCTCGGCCGGGTCGGCAGCGCCGAGTGGGACCTGCTGACCGACACGGCCACCTGGTCCGCGGAGCTGTACGCGATCCTGGGCCGCGACCCCGCCACCGCCCCGCTCACCCTGGACGAACTGCCGTCCCTGGTCCTCGACGAGGACCGGCCGGAGCTGACCGCGATGGTCACGGACTGCCTCGTCGACGCCCAGCGCATCGACGGCGAGTTCCGGATCGTCCGCCCCGACGGCGAGGTCCGCACCGTGCACATGATGGGCGAGCCCGTGCTCGACGCCGACGGCGGCACCGCCTCGATGTGGGCGGTCCTGCGCGACGTCAGCGAACTGCGCCGCGACCGGCGGGAGGTGAGCGAGACCCGTGACTCGCTCCAGCGCCACCGGCACCGCGCGCAGACCGAGCACCGGCTCGCGGTCGAGCTGCAGGAGGCCGTGCTGCCACCGTGGCACGGCACCCTGCGGCTCCCGCGTCAGGGCCCGCGGAGCCTGCACGTGGCCGGCCACCACCTGCCCGCCGCGGCGAGCGCACCGGTCGGCGGCAACTGGTACGACGCGCTCGAACTGCCCGGCGGCGAGACCCTGCTGAGCGTCGGCGACCTCACCGGCCACGGCCCCGCCGTCACCTCCGGCATGGCGATGCTGCTCGGCGCGCTGCGCGGGATGGCGATGGCCGGCACCCGGCCGGGCCAGCTCCTGGCCTGGCTCAACCAGCTGCTCGACACCACCGTCCGGCCCGCCCTCGGCAGCGCCGTCTGCTGCCGCTACCGGCCCGCCACCCGCACCCTGGTGTGGGCCCACGCGGGACACCCCGCCCCGCTGCTGTTCCGCGGCGGGACGGGGCGCAGGCTGAGCGCGCCGGACGGCGTCCTGCTCGGCGCGACCTCCGGTGCCGCCTACGGCGAGGCGGAGGAGACCCTGGAGCCCGGCGACCTGCTGCTGCTGCACACCGACGGACTGGTGCCCGGGCGGGCGGCGGCGGATCCGGCCGCCGTGGACCGCCTCCTGGCCCTGGCCCCGCGGTTCGCCGGTGCGCACACCGCGCAGGACTGTGTGCGGACGGTCGTGACGGAGGTCGGCGGGACCGAGCGCGAGGACGACGCCTGCCTGCTCGTCGCCAGGGTGAGCGCGTAGCACGCGCGCCCCGCGGGGTCCCCCCGGTGCCGGTCGTCGGTCCGCCCGGCGTACCGCTCACGCCCGGGCGGTGCCGCCGCCCGGCTTCCTGGCCTGGTCCCTGGGCAGCGCCAGTCTGATCTCCTCCCGCAGTTCCCGGATCTTCGGATAGGTCGCGTACTCGGCGGTGAGCCGGTACATCTGGCGCAGCCGGTCCCAGGTGCGCCGCGAGGAGTTGGAGCTCATCGACACCAGCGCCAGGCGGGCGTACCCGGCCGCCTGCTCCGGGTCGTCGGCGATGAAGCAGGCGGACGCCATGGAGAGGTGGTCGAAGATCTTCGACCGCTCCTGCGCGTCGACCCGCAGCGCCAGCGCCTTGTCCGCGTAGTGCCGGGCGTGCCCGGCCGCCGCCGGCTCGAACTCCGCGAGGGTGCGGTAGGCCAGGGCCTGCATGCCGTAGAGATCCGCCTCGTTGAACAGCTGCATCCAGCTCGGCGGCGGCACGTCGCCCTTGTCGGAGACGAACAGGTCCTCCGCCCGGCCGAGGGTGCGGCGCATCGCCTGGCCCTTGCCCATGGACGCCTGGGCCCACGCCTCGATGGTGTGGAACATCGCCTTGGTGCGGGGCAGTACCTGCTCGCCGGAACCGGACTGGGCGAGCTTCATCAGGTCCAGCGCGTCGTCGGGCCGGCCCAGGTGCACCATCTGGCGGGCCGCCCGGGAGAGCGCCTCGCCGGCCCGGGGCCGGTCGCCGCCCTCCCGCGCGGCATGGGCGGCGATCACGAAGTACTTCTGGGCCGTGGGCTCCAAGCCCACGTCGTGCGACATCCAGCCCGCGAGGACCGCGAGGTTGGCCGCCACGCCCCACAAGCGCCGCTGCAGATGGGGCGGATGGTGGTAGGCGAGGATGCCGCCCACCTCGTTGAGCTGGCCCACGACCGCCTTGCGCTGGAGCCCGCCGCCGCGGGCCGCGTCCCAGGCGCGGAACACCTCGACCGAGCGCTCCAGCTCCTCGATCTCCTGCGATCCGATGGGGGCGGCCTCGTAGCGGTCGAACCCAGCGGGGTCGGCGTGCAGGGGATCGTCGAAGTCGGGGGCGTCGGCCGCCAGGGCCGGGTCGGTGCGCAGCCAGTCGTGCATGGCGCTGCTGAGGGCGGATCCCGCGGCGAGCACGGCACCCGCGCCCACCAAACCGCGTCGGTTGAGCATGAGGTCCATTCCCGTGAATTCGGTGAGGACCGCGGCGGTCCGCTCGGGCGCCCACGGCACTCCGTCGGGATGCTCCACACTCCCGCCGCCCTGCCGTCTCCCTGCACGCCCGTGCCGTACCAGACCGAGGTCCTCGATGGTCACGACACGGCCGAGACGCTCGGTGAACAGGGCCGCCAGTACCCGCGGCACCGGATCGCGCGGGATCTCCCCCGTGTCGATCCACCGCCGCACCCGCGAGGTGTCGGTCGCCAGCTGGGGGTGGCCCATGGCCGCCGCCTGCCGGTTGACCAGCCTCGCGAGCTCCCCCTTGGACCAGCCGGCCAGTCCGAACAGGTCCGCAAGGCGGGTATTGGGTTGTCCGCTCACGTCAAGCCCCCAGGTACTCGGCTGAGTTGACACTAGCCCGGTGCGACATGCCGGGCGACTATTCGCCAGGGTTCGCCAGGGTCCGCCAGATGGTGTGCCACCGGTCATCCGGTGTCAGGTAGGAAAGCGCCACCCCGACCCGGTCGCCGCTCGTGGACCACGGTGCATTCCCCAGGGTGCACCCGGACGGCCGGGACGGGAGGCGTGCTGAAGACGCAGGCACACGAAGGGATCTGTATCGCCCATGTACGCAGCATCGTCCTCCGTGTCCGCCCCGCCCCGGCCGCTGCACCCCCGCCCGGGTGGCGGCGGCCCCTACCTCGCCCCCGCCCGCCCGGCCTCCCCCGTGCTCGGTCAGGGCACGGCGCGGCGCGGCGGGGGATTCGGCTCCCCACCGCTGAGCGGGAGACTCGATCTGTCCGGCCCGCAGGGCGCCCGGCTGCGCACGGCGATCGCGTCGGTGCAACGGATCTGCCCGGAGTTCACGCCGGTGCAGGTGCTGCGCCGCAGCGGCCGGTCCGTGCTCCTGGTGGGCACCACCGGGCGCAGCACGACCGTCGCCAAGTGCTTACTGGACCTCTCCCCCGCGTGGTCGGAGCGGATCCGCCACGAAATAGCGGCATACCGCTCGTTCGTCCGGCACCGCCCCCCGGTGCGGGTGCCGAGGCTGATCGCGGCGGATCCGGAGAACTGCACCCTGGTCGTCGAGCGGATGCCGGGACGTGCCGCGGCGTTGCAGCGGCACCCGGTCCCGGCCCCGCCGCGGACGGACATCCGGGCCGCGCTGGGCGCCATCTGCCGGCTGAACGCCTGGCGGCCCCCGGCGGGTACGTTCGACGCGCCGCTGGACTACGCGGCGCGGATCAACCGCTACCACGAGCTGGGACTGCTGACCGACCGGGACCTGGGCGACCTGCAGAAGCTGCTGCACGGCATCGCGATGGCCGCGGGCCGGCAGGGCATGGGCCAGTTCTGCCACGGGGACGCGCTGCTGTCGAACATGCTGGTGTCGCCCGCGGGGCCGGTGCTGCTGGACTGGGAGCACGCAGGCTGGTACCTGCCGGGTTACGACCTCGCCACGCTGTGGGCGGTGCTCGGGGACGCGCCCGCGGCCCGGCGGCAGATCAGCCAGATCGCGCAGTCCGCGGGCCCGGCCTCGCGGGACGCGTTCCTGGTCAATCTGATGCTGGTGCTCACCCGGGAGATCCGCACCTACGAGACGGCCGTGCAGCGTTCGATGCAGGACACGGCCGCGGCGGCACCGGGAGCGCACCCGGGTGCCGTGCCGACCGGTGAGGAACAGCGGCTGCTGCTGCGGCGGCTGCACGACGACTGCCAGCTGGCCCGACGGGCCGTGCGCGCGGCGGTCGGCACCCGCTGACGGGGACGGCCGGGTCCGTGGCGCGCCGATGACGACGGCGTGCCGCGGACCTCGCCATGTCCTCCCCCGGCCGACCATCGCCGGCGCCCCATTGGTGTAAGCCACTGACGCCCCGCAGGCCCGTCCCCCGTCACCGCGAAACCCCGTTCGCACCGCGCTGACGTGCCAATTCGCACAGCGTCCCGGATGATTGACGGATCGTCGGGGAGCCGGTACCACTGACACGCCCGGCCCCGTACGGCTCATCGCGCCCGACCGTCCCTGGAGGCTGCATGCCCGTCACCGATTCCCGTGGAGCCGCCGGACCGGGACGCGCCCGGCGTGCCGCCGGTGCCCTGGCCGGCGTGGCCGTGCTGCTGCCGTTGCTCGGTGCCGCTCCGCCCGCCGGGGGCGGTTCGTCCGCCGACGGTCTGCGGGAGGCCTTCGCCGCGGCGTCCGCGGCGTACGACGTGCCGCAGAGCGTGCTGCTCGGCGTCTCCTACCTCCAGTCCCGCTGGGACACCCACGGCGGCGCGCCGAGCGTGACCGGCGGCTACGGCCCGATGCACCTCACCGACGCCCGGACCGCCCTGGCGACCACGCCCGGGCACCACGGCGACGGCACGGAGGATCCGCGCGGCGACGACTCCCGCCCGCTCCCGCCCCGCACGGCCGGGGTGCCGCGGGACGCGGACCTCCCGGCCCGCCTGACGACGCTGACGAAGGCGGCGGCGCTGACCGGCCTGGCGCCCGAGCGGCTGCGGTCCGACCCGGCCGCCAACATCGCGGGCGGCGCCGCCCTGCTGGCCGCCGCCCAGCGGGAGCTGGGCGCGCCGCTCAGCGCGGACCCGGCGGACTGGTACGGGGCGGTGGCCCGGTTCTCCGGCGCGGACGACCGGGCGACGGCGGCGGCGTACGCGAACGACGTGTACGACGTGCTGCGCACGGGCCAGGAGCGGTGGACCGACGCGGGGCAGCGGATCACCCTGCCCGCCCGGCCGGGCCTCGTTCCGGACACCGGCCGGTTGCGGCAGGCGGGTCTGCGCGCCGCCGACGCCGAGGGCACCGAGTGCCCGCCGACGGTGTCGTGCGAGTGGATCCCCGCGCCGTACGAGGAGTTCGGCGACGGCGACTACGGCAATCACGACCTGGCCGACCGGCCTCGTTCCCAGGACGTCGACTACATCGTGGTGCACGACACGGAGGGCCGCTGGGAGGGTGTCCTGAAGATGGTCCAGGACCCCACCTATGTGTCCTGGCACTACAGTCTGCGCTCCACCGACGGTCATGTCGCCCAGCACGTGAGGACGAAGGACGTGGCCTGGCACGCGGGCAACTGGTTCGTGAACGCCAAGTCGATCGGCCTGGAGCATGAAGGTTTCCTCACCTCGCCGGACGCCTGGTACACGGAGGCGATGTACCGTTCGTCGGCCCGGCTGGTGAGGTACCTGGCCGGGAAGTACGGCGTTCCGCTGGACCGGCAGCACATCCTCGGCCACGACAACGTGCCCGGCCCGACCGCGTCGAGCGTCCCCGGGATGCACACCGACCCGGGCCCCTACTGGGACTGGCAGCACTACTTCACGCTGCTGGGCCGGCCCTTCCACCCGGCCGCGGGCAGCGGTTCGGACGTCGTGACCATCCGCCCGCACTACGCCGCCAACCGCCCCGAGTTCACGGGGTGCGCCGCCAAGGGCGAGCCCTGCCCGGTGCACGGGTCGAGCGCGGTGCGGCTGTACTCCGGTCCGGGCACGCACTACCCGCTGGTCAAGGACATCGGCCTGCGGCCCGGCGGCGGCGACTCGACGACCGGGGTCAACGACATCGGCTCGCGGGTCTCCACCGGCCAGCGGTACGCGGTGGCGGACCGGGACGGCGAGTGGACGGCGATCTGGTACCTCGGGCAGAAGGCCTGGTTCCGGAACCCGCGGCAGTCCCCGGCCGCCGTGCCGGCCCGAGGGCTGGTGGTGACGCCGAAGGAGGGCCTGGCCGGCGTCCCCGTCTACGGCCGCGCCTACCCCGAGGCCTCCGCCTACCCGGAGGGGGTGCCCGTCCAGCCGGTGGTCGCGCTGCCGTACCGGCTGCCGGCGGGACAACGCTACGTGGCGGGTGACCGGCTGCCCGGCGAGTACTACTACGCGGTCACCTTCGACACCGGCTCCCACCGGGTGGTGACCGGTGAGGACCTCTACTACGAGATCCAGTACGGCCACCGGGTGGCGTTCGTCCGCGCGGCCGATGTCGAGGTGGTGCGGGCCGGGTAGCCCGGGCCTGCCTCAGCCCTGCTGGAACAGTTCCGCCGGGAGCGGCTTCAGCAGGGCGTACAGGTCGTCGGTGATGGGGCGGTCCCAGGCGGCGATGGTGACCAGCACGTTGTCGCTGCGGTCGAACTGCACACAGGAGATCCGGCCCTCGGAGAGCTTGATCCGGCGCACGATCAGCAGGTTGTCGCCCTGCATCACCGGCACGTCCTCGTTGCCGACGACGGTCACCTCCTCGTCGTTCTCCAGCGCCAGCAGCAGCTGGGCCACCTCGAAGGGGACCTCGCCCTCGGCGACCTCGCGGGCCGGGGAGCCCTCGGGGAGATTGCCGATGATCATCGCGGGGCCACGGCCGCCGAACAGGTCGTAGCGGAGGAAGACGCCCTGGCAGCTGCCGTCGGGGGCGGGCAGCAGACCCGCGCCCAGGTTCCCGGGCCAGTCGCCCGGGTCCATGGCCAGTACGTCGAAGTCGGGCCCTGCGGGAGTGGCGCTGCGGCGGCGGAGGAACGACATGCCGCCATGGTACGTGGCCGGGGGCCGTGACCGCCGGGCGGGAGCGGCGGTCCGGGCGGCCGGGTCGTCCCCGGAAGACCGGTACCGCGCCGGGGCCGGCCGGGCCCGGCGTACCGGCGTTCGGCGTACGGCGCGCGGGCGGGCGCCGTGGGCCTCGCGGGCCGGGGAGGGCCCGCCGGTCCCCCGCTGCTCCCCGCCGCCCGTTCCGTCTCCGGCGGGGACGGCCGCCGGCTGGGCGTGTCGCGAAAAGTGCGGGTGTCCGGTGTGCTCGGCCGTCCCGGGAGCGGTCCGGTGCGCCCGTGCCGCCGGCCCGCCGGTCCCGGCCCCCGATGGCGCCGGGCCGAGGAGGGGCGGCGCGGCCGGAAGGGGTCACTCCTCCGGTGGAGCGGGCGGCACCACCGCGACCGGGCTCGGCGCGTGCAGGAGGACCGCCTGGGTGACCGAGCCGAGCATCCGGGCCGGGGCGAGCAGCCTGCGCCGGTGGCGTCCGACGACGGTCAGTTCGGCGCCGTGGGCCGCCGCGACGAGCCGGCCGGCCGCGTCACCGGGCACCACGTGCGCCTCTGCGCGCACCTCGGGGTGGCGGGCGCGGTGCGGGGCGAGGAACCCGTCCGCGAGGACACGGGTCTCGTGCTCGACGGCGTCCTGGTCGACCAGGACGGACACCGGCTCACCGGGCGCTCCCGCCCCCGGTTGCAGGGGCCAGGGATACGCGGCGACCACCATCAGGCGGGCGTCGCGCGCGGCGGCCTCGGCGAAGGCGAAGCCGAGTGCGGCGTCGTCGGGGCCGTCCACGTCGAGGCCGACGACCACGCGGGGTCCGGGCTCCGCCGCCGGGACGTCCTCCTGCTCCCGTCCCGGCCGGGGAACCACGACGACGGGGCACTCGGCGTCGCGCGCCGTGGACAGGCTGTTGGAGCCGAGCAGCAGACTGGCGAAGCCGCCGCGTCCCCGCGAGCCGAGCACCAGCAGTCCGGCCTCGGTGCTGAGTTCGCACAGCACGGCGCTGGGTGCGCCGTCCCCCGCCGTGTACTCCACGGCCGGGGGTGCGGGGCGCCCGGCGAGGTGGGCGCGGGCCTCGGCGAGTGCCGGGTCGTCCTGGCCGGCCGGTGGCGGGGGCACCAGGATCCCGGCCGGCGCCCAGGCCGCGTACTGCCGTACGTGCACCACGCGCAGGGTGGCCCCGCGTCCGCGGGCGGTGTCGAGGGCCCAGTCGAGGGCGCGCACGCTGTCGTCCGAGCCGTCGAACGCCGCGATGACCGGCAGGGTGTCCATGGGTCCCTCACCTCCGGGGTGCGATCCGCCGCCTACCGGGGTCAGCCTGACGCAGGCGGCGGCCCCGGAACGCCGTACGGCATCGCGTGTCCGGAAAAAGCGGCGGGAACCCCCGGATCAGGTGAGGTCGAACTCGCCCTCCCGTGCCCCCGACACGAACGCTCCCCACTCGGCGGGCGTGAAGATCAGGGACGGGCTCTCCGGGCGGCCGCTGTTGCGCATCGCGATGAACCCCTCGACAAAGGCGATCTGGACGTCCCCCAGTCCGCGGCTGCCGGACTGCCATTCGGCCCGGCTCAGGTCCAGTTCGGGCTTCTCCCATCCGGTCAGCGGCTTGTGCTGGGTGGTGCTGTCGGCCACGTCCGTGCTCCTCCCGATTCGTCGTCCGCGGTCAGCCTAGCGACCGCTTCCCGCGGCCGACAGGCCACGTGAGGGGGACCTTTCAGGAGGCGTGCGGCGGGTGCGGGGCGGTCAGGAAGTCCGTGACCCGGCCCGTGAACCACTGCGGGTCGTCCAGCCACGGATAGTGCCCGGCGCCCGGCTGCACCACGCACTCGGCGTGCGGGAAGGCGGCGGCGGTGCGGCGGGCCAGCCCGGGGCGCGGGCCGCCGTCGAGTTCGCCCGCGAGGACGAGGACGGGGGCGGCCAGTCCGGCGAGTGCGGCGCGGGTCGCGGGCGGGTCGTAGGCGCCCGCGGAGCCGTAGACGTCCGCGGCCCGCTCGTTGGTCTCCGCCTCCTCGCGCGCGGCGTGCGCGGCGGCCGTGGCGTCCCAGCGGCCGTAGAAGAAGGGCAGGACGGCGTCGTCGAAGTCCGCCTCACCCGCGACCCAGGCCCGGAACACCGGGAAGGCCCGCTCGAACCACGGCTCGCCCGACCGCAGCCGGGCCGCCGCCAGCCGGTCCTCGGGCGTGGCGGGCATGCCCAGGGCCCACGGTGTGGCGGTGACGAGCACGAGCCGCGCGACCCGTTCGGGGTACCGGGCGGCGTACCGCATCGCCAGGCTGCCGCCCGCCGAGTGCGCGAGCAGGTCCAGCCGCTCCAGGTCCAGCTCCCGCCGCAGTGCCTCGACGTCGTCGACCATCCGGTCGCAGCGGTACGACGCGGGGTCGGCGGGCGCCGCCGAGTCCCCGGTGCCCCGCAGGTCCAGGAGCGCCAGCCGGCGTCGGCGTCCGAGTCCGCCCAGGTCACCGAGGTAGGCGGAGGCGCGCATGGGGCCGCCGGGGAGGACGACGAGCGGGGCGTCCCCGCCCGTGCCGCGCAGGTGGCAGGTCAGGCGGGTCCCGTCGGGGGCGGTGAAGGCGGGCATGGTGGCGATCATGAGGGGGGCCGGTGCCGGGCCGCAACCGGGTTGCGGGGGCCGGAAAGTGCGGGCCGGCCCCTTGCGCCGGTGACGGCCGGACTGGATTACTGATCTCCAAGGCGGCTACCGAATGATCGGTCGCCCGGATCGGCACGGTCGGTGAGGGAGCAGTCGGCATGGCGGACGCGACGGAGCTGCTGGACGCGGGCGAACGGCTCGGACCGGAGGCGCTGCGGGCGCTCCAGCTGGAGCGGCTGCGGGCGTCGCTGCGGCACGCGTACGCGAACGTGCCGTTCTACCGGGATGCCTTCGACAAGGCCGGCGTCCGCCCCGACGACTGCCGCTCGCTCGCCGATCTGGCCCGGTTCCCCTTCACCACCAAGGCGGACCTGCGGGACCACTACCCGTACGGGATGTTCGCCGTGCCGCGGGACCGGATCCGGCGTGTGCACGCCTCCAGCGGGACCACCGGGCAGCCCACGGTCGTCGGCTACACCGAGGGCGATCTGTCCATGTGGGCGGACATGGTGGCGCGGTCGATCCGGGCGGCGGGCGGCCGGCCGGGCGACCGGATCCACGTGGCGTACGGGTACGGCCTGTTCACCGGCGGGCTCGGCGCGCACCACGGCGCGGAACGGCTCGGCTGCACGGTCGTCCCGGCGTCGGGCGGCATGACCGCCCGGCAGGTGCGGCTGATCCAGGACCTGGAGCCCGACGTGATCATGGTGACGCCGTCGTACATGCTGACCCTGCTGGACGAGTTCGAGCGACAGGGCGTCGACCCGCGCCGCACCTCGCTGCGCGTCGGGGTGTTCGGCGCGGAGCCGTGGACCGAGGAGATGCGGCGGGAGATCGAGGAGCGGTGCGCGATCGACGCGGTCGACATATACGGCCTGTCGGAGGTGATCGGCCCCGGTGTCGCCCAGGAGTGCGTGGAGACCAAGGACGGGCTGCACATCTGGGAGGACCACTTCTACCCGGAGGTCGTGGACCCGCTCACCGGGGAGGTGCTGCCGGACGGCGAGGAGGGGGAGCTGGTGTTCACCTCGCTCACCAAGGAGGCGATGCCGGTCGTCCGGTACCGGACCCGCGATCTGACCCGGCTGCTGCCGGGCACCGCGCGGGTGTTCCGCCGCATGCGGAAGATCACCGGCCGCAGTGACGACATGGTGATCCTGCGCGGCGTGAACCTCTTCCCCACCCAGATCGAGGAGATCGTGCTGCGCACGCCGGGCGTGGCCCCGCACTTCCAGCTGCGGCTGACCCGCGAGGGCCGCCTGGACGCCCTCACGGTCCTCGCGGAGGCCCGCCCGGACGCGGGCCCCGAGGTCCGCGAGTCCGCCGCCCGATCGATCGCCGCGGCCGTGAAGGACGGCATCGGGGTGTCGGTCTCGGTGGAGATCGTCGACCCGGAGTCCCTGGAGCGGTCGGTGGGCAAGATCCGGCGGATCGTGGACCTGCGCCCTCGCTGAGCCGGCGTCAGTCCCCGCGCCGGCGGCGGTGCGGCTCGCCGCGCAGGGAGGCCAGCACCAGACGGCCGTACCGGGTGGTCAGGGCCGCGGCCGTGGCGGCGAGGGCGCCGGTGAGGGCGGTCAGGAGGTGCCAGGGGTTCTCGTCTCCCAGGACCTGGAGGACGGACAGGGCGGTGCCGAGCGGGAGCCCGAGGACGGTGAGCACGCCGAGGGCGCCGGCGATCTGCCCGCTCTCCCGGGTCTGCACGATCCGGCTGTAGTCGGCGGCCTCGGCCAGGATGTCGGTGAACAGCTCGGGCAGCCGGTGGCGGGCCTGGAAGGCGCGCAGCAGGCCGTCGGCGGGGCCGTGCACGGTCTGGTGACGGCGCCAGTAGGCGCTGCGGAACACCGCGATGTTCCGCTCCAGGGCCGACACCCGCCGGGCCAGGCCCGGGGCGCCGTCGAAGACCTGGGACAGTTCGTCGGTGAGCGCGTCGAGGTGGTCGCGCTGGATCATGCCCAGCAGCAGCGCGTCCAGGTACACCGCGCGGGCCTGGACGGCGGCGAACTCGTAGAAGTCGCCGGCGCCGCGGTCGGGCCGGTGGCCGAGGAAGGCCGCGCCGTGCCGGCCGACCAGGGCGCTCCAGTCGGCGGATATGCGGATCGCCTCGGCGGCCACGCCCGCGAGGCGTTCCGGCGGGGACGGGTTGTCGGTCTCCGTCGACCGCGAGGCCAGCTCGCGCAGCCGGTGGTCGGCCGATGCGGGCAGCGCGCCGTCGGCGTCCCGCAGGACGGCGGTGTGCGTGGCGCAGGGGGTGAGGAAGGCCACGGTGTACGGCCGTGACAGGGCGAAGGGCGCCCGGGGCGGCGCGGTGTCGGCGACGCCGCCGAACAGGACGGCCGGGTCCAGTGGCCCGGTCAGCGGATCGGGGCCCGCCCCGGTCCGGTGCCCGATCGCCCGCAGCACGTCCAGGAGAGGGGCGCCGTGGACGGCGAGGTGGAGCACGCCGAGTGCCTGCCGGGGCTGCCGGGGCGTGGCCACCCGCAGCAGTTCGAGTCCCTCCAGCACCAGCGGGCCCGCGGTGACGGACGTCCTGCGGTGCCGGCGCCCTCCGTACAGCGCGCGGGCCGCCGCGGGCGCGAAGTAGCCGCGGCGCCGCTCGGCGTCCCACGGCCGCTGCTCGGTGCCGAACGGCAACGGCCCCTCGTCCCAGTCCGGTTCGCCGTGCAACAGCAGCGGCAGCACCACCGACACCGTCTGCCGTGCCCCCGCCGCCTCGCCCGGAGTGCCGCTCACCCGCCGTGTCCTCCTTCGCCGTACGTCCGCCGTGTCATGCCGTGCCGAAGCGGTCGCGCAGCTCCCGCTTGAGGATCTTGCCGCTGGCGTTGCGCGGCAGGGCCTCGACGAACACGACGCGTTTGGGTGCCTTGAAGGAGGTCAGGCGCTCGCGGGCGTGGGCGATCAGTTCCGCCTCGGTGGGCTCGCCGCGCGGGACGACGAACGCGGTGATCGCCTCGATCCACTTCTCGTCGGGCAGACCGACGACGGCCGCCTCGGCGACGCCGTCGTGGGTGTAGAGGGCGTCCTCGACCTGCCGGGAGGCGACCAGCACACCACCGGAGTTGATGACGTCCTTGACCCGGTCGACGACGGTGAAGTAGCCGTCGGCGTCGCGGACCGCGAGGTCGCCGGAGCGGAACCACCCGTCGCGGAAGGCGGCCGCGGTCTCCTCGGGCTTGTCCCAGTAACCCTCGCACAGCTGCGGGGAGCGGTAGACGATCTCGCCGGGGGTGCCGTCGGGCACGTCCTCGCCGTCCTCGTCGACGACGCGGGCGTCCACGAACAGCACCGGCCGGCCGCAGGAGTCGAGGCGGCCCTCGTGCTCGTCGGGGCCGAGGACGGTGGCCAGCGGGCCGATCTCGCTCTGCCCGAAGCAGTTGTAAAAGGCCAGCCGGGGCAGGCGCGCCCGCAGGCGTTCCAGGACGGGCACCGGCATGACCGACGCGCCGTAGTACGCCTTGCGCAGCCCGTCGAGGTCGCGGGCCGCGAAGTCGGGGCGGCCCGCGAGGCCGATCCACACGGTGGGCGGGGCGAACAGGCTGTCGACCCGGCCGGCCTCGATCAGGTCGAACAGGCGGTCGCCGTCGGGGCCGTCGAGGATGATGTTCGTCGCGCCGACCGCGAGGTACGGCAGCAGGAACACGTGCATCTGGGCCGAGTGGTAGAGCGGCAGCGCGTGCGCCGGGCGGTCCCCGGCGCTCAGGTCCAGGGCGGTGACGGCGCTCAGGTACTCGTGCACCAGCGCCCGGTGGGTCATCATCGCGCCCTTCGGCAGCGCGGTGGTGCCGGAGGTGTACAGCAGCTGCACCAGGTCCTCGCCGCGTGCCTCGGGACCCTCGTGGGGCGGGGCGGAGGGCAGCAGGTCGAGCAGTGATCCGCCGGTGTCGCGCAGCGGCAGCACGGGGACCGGGCCGGGCAGCCGGCCGGCCAGGTCCGGGTCGGCGAGGACCAGGGAGCTGCCGGACTGGCGGACGAGGTAGTCCAGGTCGTCGCCGGTGAGGTTCTGGTTGACGGGCACGTGCACCAGGCCGGCGCGGGCGCAGGCGAGGAAGCCGATGAGATAGGCGTCGGAGTTGTGGCCGTAGGCACCGACGCGGTCGCCGGGGGCGAGGCCCCGGCCGAGGAGCGCGCTCGCCGCGCGGGAGACGGCGTCGTCCAGCTCCTGGTAGGTCCAGCGGCGGTCACGGTACTCCACCGCCACGCGTGCCGGGGTGCGGCGGGCGCTGCGCCGCAGCACCCCGTCGACCGTGCTGCCGTGTCCGGGCCTCATGGCTCCCGATCCTCGATCCCGGGGCCGGTGCGGTCAAGACAGCCCGGAGCACAGCGGACCGGACCACTGCGCCGGGCGCATACCCGCTGGTACGCTCAACGGCCCTTTCCCACCTCGATGTCGGGAGGCTCCATGCGCGTGCGTCCGAGCAGGCTCGCGGTCGCGGCCGTCGCCCTGCTCACCGCGGCGACCGCCCTGCCCGCGGCCGCGGCCGAGCGGGGCGGCCGGGAGGACCGTCCCTCCCACGGCGGCCTGTCCGCCGTCATCCGGTACACCGAGTACGGCATTCCGCACATCGTCGCGCGCGACTGGGCGGGCCTCGGCTTCGGCACCGGCTGGGCGCAGGCCGCCGACCAGGTGTGCGTCCTCGCCGACGGGTTCGTGACCGTGCGCGGCGAGCGGTCGCGGTACTTCGGGGCGGACGCCGCGCCGGACGCCTCGCTCTCCTCGGCGTCCGGCAACCTCGCCAGCGACCTGTACTTCCGCGGCGTGCGGCAGGCGGGGACGGTCGAGGGGCTGCTCGCCCGGCCCGCCCCGGCGGGCCCGAGCCGGGCGTCCAGGGAGCTGATGCGGGGGTACGCGGCCGGGTACAACGCCTGGCTGCGCGAGAACCGGATCACCGATCCGGCCTGCGCGGGCGCCGCCTGGGTGCGGCCGGTCACGACGCTGGACGTGGCGGCACGCGGGCACGCCATCGCCGTGCTCGGCGGCCAGGGCCGCGCCGTGGACGGCATCACGGCCGCGCGGCCGCCCGCGCCGGCCACCGCGGCCGTGCCGGACGTGCGGGCCGTGCCCGGCCCGCGGGACGCCGCGCGCGCCGCCCGCGCCCTGTCCGCGGCGCCCGACCCCGGCATGGGCTCCAACGCGGTCGCCTTCAGCGGCGCGACCACGGCCGGCGGCCGGGGCCTGCTGCTGGGCAATCCGCACTACCCGTGGCAGGGCGGGCGGCGTTTCTGGCAGTCGCAGCAGACCATCCCCGGCCGGCTGGACGTGGCGGGCGGCTCGCTGCTCGGTTCGCCCACGGTGACCATCGGCCACAACGCCCGGGTGGCGTGGAGCCACACCGTGGCGACCGGCGTCCCCCTCAACCTGCACCAGCTCGCCCTGGACCCGGCGGACCCGACCGTCTACCTCGTCGACGGGAGGCCGGAACGGATGATCCGGCGTACCGTCACCGTCCCGGTGAAGGACGGCGCCCCGGTCACCCGTACCCAGTGGTGGACGCGGTACGGCCCGGTCGTCACCGCGTTCGGCACCCTCCCGCTGCCGTGGACCGCGACGACGGCCTACGCCCTGCACGACCCCAACGCGGCCAATCTGCGCACCTCCGACACCGCGCTCGGCCTCGGCACCGCCCGCGACACGGACGGCCTGCTGGACGCGCTGCGCCGCACCCAGGGCCTGCCGTGGGTGAACACCATCGCCGCCGACTCGGCCGGGCACACCCTGTTCACCCAGTCGCAGGTGCTGCCCCGCATCACCGACGACCTGGCCCGGCGCTGTTCCACCGCGCTCGGTGAGGTCACCTATCCGTCGTCGGGCCTCGCGGTCCTGGACGGCTCCCGCGGGGAGTGCGCCCTCGGCAGGGACCCCGGCGCGGTGCAGGCGGGGATCCTCGGCCCGGCGCGCATGCCGACGCTGAAGGACGCGCCGTACGCGGAGAACTCCAACAACAGCGCCTGGCTGGCCAATCCGGACCGGCCGCTGACCGGGTACGAGCGGGTCTTCGGCGACCTCGGCACCCCGCGCTCGATGCGCACGCGCGGCGCGATCGAGGACGTGTCGGCGATGGCCGGGCGCGGGGGACTGACGGTGCGGGACCTCCAGCGGCAGCAGTTCGCCAACCGGGTCCCGGCGGGTGACCTGGCCGCGGCCGACGCGGCGGAGGCCTGTGCCGGGCTGCCCGGCGGCACGGCGACGAGCAGCGCGGGCGACGCGGTGGACGTCCGGGAGGCCTGTGACGTGCTCGCCGCCTGGGACCGCACCGCGGACACCGGCAGCAGGGGCGCCCTGCTGTTCGACCGGTTCTGGCGGAAGCTGACCGCGGCGGTGCCGGCGGACCGGCTGTGGCGGGTGCCGTTCTCCCCGGCCGACCCGGTCCGCACGCCGCACACGCTGAACACGGCGGCGCCGGGCTTCGCCACCGCCCTCGCCGACGCGGTCGGCGAGCTGCGGGCGGCGGGCGTGGAGCTCGGCGCGCCGCTCGGGCGGCACCAGTTCGTGGTGCGCGACGGCCGGCGCGTCCCGGTGCACGGCGGCACCGAGTCGCTGGGCGTGTGGAACAAGATCGAGCCGGTGTGGAAGCCGGCTCAGGGGGGCTACACGGAGGTGACCACGGGCTCCAGCTACATCCAGGCGGTCGGCTGGGACGGCAGCCGGTGCCCGGTGGCCCGGACCCTGCTCGCGTATGCACAGTCCTCGAACCCGAACTCGCCGCACCACGCCGACCAGACCCGGCTGTACTCCGGTGAGCGGTGGGTGACCTCCCGGTTCTGCGAGGAGGACATCCTGTCCTCGCCCGCCCTGCGGATCGTCCGGATCCGGGAACACTGAGTCGGTGGCCGGGCGGGTCCCACCGGCCCCGCCCGGCCGTCGCGCCGCCGTGAGGGCCCGTCATATTTACGGAGGCGGCCCGCTGGACATGCTTTCGAGTACATCGGCCGGCCACGTGCGGGAGGAACTCGATGACCGAGGGCAGCGCAGACAGAGCGGTGACCCGCCGCGAGCTCGGGCGGACGGCGGTGGCGCTGGGCGGGGCGTTCGCCCTCGCCCCGCTCCCCGCGGCCAGGGCCGCGGCAGCCCCACCGGGCCCGGGGCGTCCGACGCTGCGCCGCGGCTCACCGGAGCGCGCCGGGCTGCTCGCGGAGCCGCTGCGCCGGCTCGTCACCGACGCCGAGGCGTTCCTCGGGCCGTCGCCCAGGCACCCCTGGTACGCGGGCGCCGTGCTGCTCGCCGGGCGGGGCGGCACGGTGGCGCTGCACCAGCCGATCGGGATGGCGGTGCGCTACGCGGCGTACGACGAGAAGACCGACACCGGCGTCGAACTGCCGCCCGAGCGGCAGATCCCGATGGCCGAGGACACCGTCTTCGACCTCGCCTCGGTGTCCAAGCTGTTCACCTCGCTGCTCGCCGTGCAGCAGATCGAGCGGGGCGCGCTGGGACTGGAGCGGACCGTCGCCTCGTACCTCCCGGAGTTCGGCGCGGCGGGCAAGCAGGGCATCACGATCCGGCAGCTGCTCACCCACACCTCGGGGCTGCGCGCCTGGATCCCGCTGTACGCCGCGCCGACGTACGAGGAGAAGCTGCGGCTGCTGTGGAACGAGGCGCCGCAGAGCCCGCCGGGCAGCCGGTACGTGTACTCGGACCTGAACCTGATCACGCTCCAGCTCGTCCTGGAGGAGATCACCGCCCGGGGTCTGGACACGCTGCTGCACGACGAGATCACCGCTCCCCTCGGGATGCACCGCACCCGGTACAACCCGCCCGCCTCCTGGAAGCCGGGGATCGCGGCCACCGAGGACGCCCGCAGACCCTGGTCGGGGCTGGACCGGGGCCTGGTCTGGGGTGAGGTGCACGACGAGAACGCCCACTCCCTCGGCGGGGTCGCGGGCCACGCCGGGGTCTTCTCCACCGCCTGGGACCTCGCCGTCCTCGCCCGGACCCTGCTCAACGGCGGCTGCTACGGCCGTACCCGCATCCTGGCGCCGGAGTCGGTGGAGCTGATGTTCACCGACTTCAACACCGCCTTCCCCGGCGACGAGCACGGCCTCGGCTTCGAGCTGTACCAGCACTGGTACATGGGCGCGCTCGCCACCCCGCGCACCGCGGGCCACACCGGGTTCACCGGCACCTCGCTCGTCCTCGACCCGACGACCGACTCGTTCCTCGTCGTGCTCGGCAACTCGGTCCACCCGGTGCGCGGCTGGCGTTCCGGCTCGGCGCCCCGGGTGGCCGCGGGGAACAACCTGGCGCGGGCGGTGCCGGTCCGTCCCGTGCGCGGGCGCACGGCCTGGTTCTCCGGCATGGCGAGCGCCACGGCCGCGACCCTCACCCTGCCCGCCCTGGACACCTCCGCCGGCGGCGCCCGGCTGCGCTGCCTGCTGTGGTGGGACACCGAACCGGGGGCGGACTCCCTCGTCCTTCAGGCCTCGGCGGACGGCGGCGCCTCCTGGCAGCCGGTGCCGTTCACCACCTCACGGCCGGGCGACGATCCCACCGAGCGGCCGTCCGGCGCGGTCGGCGGCTGGTCCGGCCGCGTCTGGCACCGGCTCACGGCCGCCCTCCCGGCCGCCCGGGCACTCACGCTGCGCTGGCGCTACGCCACCGACCGGCTGTACGTCGGCCGGGGCGTCTACGTGGACGCGGTGCGGGTCGCGGCGGGCGGCGCCGTCCTGTTCGACGAGGCGCGGCCCGCCGACGCGGCGCGGATCGCGGCGGCCGGCTGGTCGGCGTCCGCCGACTGACGCCACGGGACACCGCCGGCCCGGCGGCGCCGCGTCACCGCGACTCCTCCAGCACCGCCATCGCCGCGTTGTGTCCCGGTACCCCGCTCACCCCGCCGCCGCGCACCGCGCCCGCCCCGCACAGCAGGACGTTGCGGTGGCGGGTCTCCACGCCCCAGCGGCCGGTGCCGTCCTGGGCGTGGGGCCAGGACAGGTCGCGGTGGAAGATGTTGCCGCCGGGCAGTCTCAGTTCGCGTTCCAGGTCCAGCGGTGTCCTGGCCTCGATGCAGGGGCGGCCGTCGGCGTCCTCGGCGAGGCAGTCGGCGATGGGCTCGGCGAGGTGGGCGTCGAGCCGGCCGAGGGTGCGGCTCAGCAGCTCGTCGCGGACGGCGTCGTGGTCGCGGGCGAACAGCCGGGCGGGGGTGTGCAGGCCGAACAGGGTGAGGGTGTGGCAGCCGCGCCCGGCCAGTTCGGGGCCGAGGATCGTCGGGTCGGTCAGGGAGTGGCAGTAGATCTCCGAGGGCGGGGCGGCGGGCAGCCGGCCGGCGGTGGCCTCGGCGTGGGCGGCGGCGAGCTGCCGGTAGCCCTCGGCGATGTGGAAGGTGCCGGCGAACGCCTCACGCGGGTCCGTGCCGGGATCGCGCAGCCTGGGCAGCCGCTCGAGCAGCATGTTGACCTTGAACTGGGCGCCCTCGGCCGGCTCGGGCGGGGCGTCGCCGGTGAGGGCGGCCAGTTCCCGCGGGGAGGCGTTGACCAGGACGTGCCGGGCGGCGGCGACGCCCTCCGCGTCGGCGCTGCGGTAGGTGACCTCGGCGGCCCGGCCGTCGGTGGTGATGCGCACGGCCTCGTGGCCGGTGGCCAGGACGGCGCCGGCCGCGCGGGCGGCACCGGCGAGCGCGTCGGTCAGGGCGCCCATGCCGCCGACGGGGACGTCCCACGCGCCGGTGCCGCCGCCGATCACGTGGTAGAGGAAGCAGCGGTTCTGCCGCAGCGACGGGTCGTGGGCGTCGGCGAAGGTGCCGATCAGGGCATCGGTGAGGACCACGCCCCGCACCAGGTCGTCCGCGAAGTGCTCCTCGATGGCGATGCCGACGGGCTCCTCGAACAGCATCCGCCAGGCGTCCTCGTCGTCGATGCGGCGGCGCAGCTCGGCCCGGCCCGGCAGGGGCTCGGTCAGCGTGGGGAACACCCGCTCGGCGACCCGCGCGGTCCTGCCGTAGAACCGCCGCCAGGCCGCGTACTCCCGGTCCGTGCCGGTCAGCCGGGCGAACGATTCCCGGGTGCGCTGCTCGCCCCCGCCGACCAGCAGCCCGGTGGGCCGGCCGTCGCGCTCGACGGGCGTGTACGAGGAGACGGTGCGGGTGCGGACCCGGAAGTCCAGGCCGAGATCGCGCACGATCTTCTTCGGGAGCAGGCTGACGAGGTAGGAGTAGCGGGAGAGGCGCGCGTCGACCCCGGGGAACGGACGGGTGGAGACGGCGGCGCCGCCGGTGCGGCCGAGCCGCTCCAGGACCAGCACCGACCGCCCGGCCCGGGCGAGGTAGGCGGCGGCGACCAGGCCGTTGTGGCCGCCGCCGACGATGACGGCGTCGTAGGCGCGCGCGGGGAGGGGCGGGGTGCCGTGGGCGCGAGCGGTGCCGTCGGCGGGTGTGGCTCCGGGTGCGGGCATGATCCTTGGTAGCACGGGCGACCGGCTGCCGCCAGGGCCGCGTTCCGCCGTCGCCGGCCGCCGGCCCGCGGCCTCCTCCGGCGGGTTTCCGGTGCCCGGGCCGCGGGCCGGCCTCGTACGGCGCCGGCCGGGTGCCGGTGCCGAGTCCGCCGTCGCGGCACCGCACGATGCGCGCCGCCGCCTGCATGATCGTGCGCCGGCCGTGCGGCGCCGGGCAGCTCCGCGCGGCGGCGGGCGCCGGGCGGGCCGCCGCGTGGTGAGTGCGGGCGCCGCTCAGGTCAGGCCGGCCAGGAAGTCCGTGCAGGCGCGGGCGCAGGCACGGCAGGACGCGGCGGCCTCCTCCGCCCCGGGCCGGCTGTCGAAGACGTGGGCGCTCTCCAGGCAGACCGACCGGCACCACTCGAGCTGGACGCGCAGACCGGTCTCGTCGAGCTGGCTCTGCTCGGCCAGCATCCGGCACGTGGCGTCACACACCTCGGCGCACATGATCCCCTTGCGCCGGACCAGCTCCTGCTCTTCCGTGCCGTCCGGGTCCACCAGGCTCGCGCGCAGCGCGCAGGCTCGCGCACACTCCGTGCAGGCCTGCGCGCAGACGAACCGGTCCTCCAGGAACCGGATGAGTTCTGCTTGCGATGGCGTCGAAGTCACACTGCGCGGGTAGCCCCCGCCCCCCGCGCCAAACGCCATCCGGGCCACCGGGGGCGGGTTTTCCCGCCCTGCCGCCGGGCACTCGGGCGGCGCCCCGCACGGCCTTCGAGGGAGGTGGCGGCCGGATGCCCGGACGACAGGAGCTGCCGTCGACGCTGGAGCGCTCGTCCCGGGACGCCCAGCGCACCTGGATCAGGGCGCACGACTCGGCGGTGGAGCAGTACGGCGAGGGCGAGCGGGCGCACCGCGTCGCCTACGGCGCGCTGAAGCACTCGTACGAGAAGGTCGGCGACCACTGGGAACGCAAGGAGGGCGGCCGTCGGGGGCCCTCGGATCCGCGGTCGGCCCGGCCGCGCGGGGCCGGCGGACGCAGCGGCGAGGGCGTCGACGAGAACGCCTCGAGGGAGCACCTGTACGACCTGGCCAGGCGGCTGGAGGTGCCGGGCCGGTCCCGGATGTCCAAGGCGGAGCTGCTGGACGCGATCCGCAAGGCCAACCGGTCGGCGACGCGCGGGGCCCGCTCACAGTGATCGGATTCACGACCGATTTCAGGGGTATTCAGACGATATGAGTACCGCAACGATGCAGTTGGCCGAGCCGAGCGGACTGCTCAGCATCGGGATGTTCGTCGTCCCCGTCGCCTTGCTGGTCCTGTTGCTGGGCGGATTCTGGCTCGGCACGCGTATCAGGTCCCGGCAGTCGCGACCCCGGCCCGAGGAACAGCCGCACCTGCCGCCGGGCGGCGCGGTGCACGAGACCAGGGAGCGCCGGGAACCCCGCGAGGTGCCCCGGGTCCCGAAGGGCGGACGTCCGCTCCTGCCGCACGAGATGGGCGGCTTCGGCAACTCGTCGACCCAGCCGGGCCAGGAGCAGTCGCGGCCCCGCTGGTCCCCCGGCAACAGCGGGGCGTGGGGCGGCGGCGGCCCCGGCCGCTGACCGGGGGCCGGTCCACCGCAGGGCCCTCCTCCCCCGGAAGGGCACGCAGCATCCGCCGGTGTGCGGGACCACGAGGCAGGGTCCCGCACACCGGCGTTTCTCATGCCCCGGGAACGGTGCCCCGGGCGTCGTCCAGACCCGCCACCCGGGCCAGGTTCTCGCGGTCCTCGGCGTCCTCGCCGGGCGCGCCAGCGAACCAGGCGTCGAGGATCTCCCCCAGCACCGGCCCGGAGGTCAGCCGCAGGCTGAGCGCCAGCACGTTGGCGTCGTTCCAGCGGCGGGCGCCCTCCGCGCTGTAGGCGTCCGTGCACAGGGCGGCCCGCACACCGGGGACCTTGTTGGCGGCGATCGACGCGCCCGTGCCGGTCCAGCAGCACACGACCGCCTGGTCGGCCGTGCCGTCGGCGACGTCCCGGGCCGCCGCGGCGGAGCAGACGGCCCACCGGGAGTCGTCCCCGGGCCGCAGGGCCCCGTGGGTGAGCACCTCGTGGCCGCGCTCCCGCAACGCGGCGACCAGCAGCCGGGCCACGGGTTCGTCCATGTCGGAGGAGACGGAGATCCGCATGCCCGCGAGCCTACTCCCGTCCCGGGCCGCCGGTCCGCTCAGCCGGACGCCTGGTCGTTGTCCTTCATCGCGCCCCAGCCGTGCCAGCGCTCCACCTCGATCCAGGCGCTGACCCGGGGCCGCGCCCGCTCCGGGTAGGGCTTGCCGGTGTAGTGGGCGGAGAGGCGGTCGATGTCGGCCAGGTCCTCGTCGTCGTACATCTCGGTGACCCGGCCGAGGAGGGTGACGTGGGTGTACCAGTCGTCCTCGGCGAGGACCGTCAGGGTGACCCGCGGGTCACGGCGCAGGTGCTTCAGGCGCACCCGGCCCGCGTCCAGGTTGACCAGGACGCGGTGGTCGCTGTCCCAGAGGTACCAGGTGGCCGTGGAGACGGGCGCGCCGTCGGACCGCACGGTCGCCATCACACAGGGGTTGGGGCGGCGCAGCAGTGCGTGCGCCTCGGGCGGCAGCGGGGGCTTGGACATGCGGGGTTCCTTTCCTGGTCGTGACGGGGGGTACGGGTACCGGGAGCTCGGCCGGTGACTCCTCCCGGGGCGGCCTCGGACGGGAGCGCACGGCCGGGCCCGGTGGCCGTCGGTCTCGCGTGCGGTGTGCGCGGCCGGTTCCGCGTGGTCACGGGGGAAGTCCTTGCGTGGGCCCGGTCCCGGACCGCGTGCCTCCGACGGTAGGCGCGGCGGTCCGGCCGGGCCGGGCGGACGCGCTCAGTCCGGCAGCACCAGCCGGCCCGTCTCCCCCGGCTGGAGCCGTACCGCGCGGTCCGGGAGCCGGACGTCGATGGCCGTGGTGTCGGAGGCCGGGAGGGTGATCTCCAGCTGGGAGTGGCGCAGCCGCAGGCGGACGCCCCAGTTGCCCTGGTAGCGCAGGGAGAACCCGTAGGTGGACAGCTCGGGAAGCGGCACCGGGTCGAGCCAGAGGGCACCCTGCCGGGTGGTGAGGCCGGTGAGGCCGCGCTGCACGAGGTCGAGGGTGCCGGCCATGGCGCCCAGGTGGATGCCCTCACCGGTGGTGCCGCCCTGCACGTCGGCGATGTCGCCGCGCAGCGCCTCCTGGCAGAACTGCCAGGCCTCGGCGCGCCGGGCGCGGGCCAGCACCCAGCCGTGCACCAGTCCGCTGAGTGTGGAGCCGTGGCTGGTGCGGTGCAGGTAGTGGTCGACGGTGCGGTGCCAGGTCTCCTCGTCCAGCCGCAGTCCCAGCCGGTCGAACAGCCCCTGGAGCTCGGGCGGCGAGAAGAGATAGCCGAGCATGAGGACGTCGGCCTGCTTGGAGGCCCGGTAGCGGTTGACGGTGTCGCCCTCGGCCTCCAGGATCCGGTCGAGGCGGCGGATGTCGCCGTACCGCGCCCGGTACGTGGCCCAGTCCAGTTCGGTCAGCTCGCCGTAGCCCTCGAACTGGCTGATCACGCCCTCGTGGAACGGCACGTGCAGGGTGCGGGACACCTCGTCCCAGCGGTCCAGTTCCCGCGCGTCGAGGCCGGTGCGCTCGGTGAGCTCGCGGCGGCGCGGCTCGGGCAGGGCGGCCAGCAGTTCCAGGGTGCGGGTGAGCACCCAGGCGGCCATGACGTTGGTGTACGCGTTGTCGTCGAGGCCGGGTTCGGTGGCGTCCGGGTAGGCGTCGTGGTACTCGTCGGGACCCATGACGCCCTTGATGCGGTGCCGTCCCAGGCGCTCGTCCCAGGTCGCCGTGTCCGCCCAGAAGCGGGCGATCTGGAGCAGCATCTCGGCGCCCTTGGCCTGCCGGAACTCGGTGTCGCCGCTGGCCTCGCAGTACTCCCACACGTTGTACGCGATGGCCGAGCCGACGTGGTACTGGAGGTGGGAGTGGTCGGGCAGCCAGCGGCCCGAGCGCGGGTTGAGGTGGAGCTGCTGGGTCTCCTCCCGGCCGTCGCTGCCGCTCTGCCAGGGGTACATGGCACCCCGGCGGCCGGCTTCCCGGGCGGCGGTGCAGGCCTGTTCCAGGCGCCGGTGCCGGTAGTGCAGCAGTGCCCGGGAGACCTCGGGGAACCGCAGGTTGAGGTACGGCAGCACGAACAGCTCGTCCCAGAAGACGTGCCCGCGGTAGGCCTCGCCGTGCAGCCCGCGCGCGGGGACGCCGACGTCGAGGTCGGCGGTGTGCGGCGAGAGGGTCTGCAGCACGTGGAACAGGTGCAGGCGCAGGATGCGGCCCGCCTCCCCGGGCACGTCCAGGTCCGCCCGGCGCCACAACTGGGACCAGGCCACGCGGTGGGTGGCGAGCAGGTCGTCGAAGCCGGGGGCGCGGCCGACCCGGGCGATCGCGGCGTGCAGCGGGTCGCTGATCGCCGGGTCGCGGGAGGTGTGCAGCGCGATGGTCTTGTCGACGGTCGCCGGAGTGCCGGGCGCCAGCCGCAGCCTGGCCCGCTGCGTGGTGCGAGGCCGGGCGTGCCGGACCGTGACGGGCCCCTCGGTGGTCAGCCGGGAGGCCATGCCGACGCGGATGTCGGAGGTGCGGGTGCGGCAGCGCAGCCACACCGTGTCCCCGGCGGCGGTGCCGGTGTGGGCGTGGGTGAGGTGCCGGCCGTCCAGGTCCCGGTAGCGGGGGACCCCCGCGTTGGTGACGCCGGCGTCGAGGGCGGCTTCGACATGGAGTTCGCCGCCGAAGCCGGTCGCGGTGAACTCGGTGCGCAGCGCGGCCAGATGGGGGTCGGCCATATGGACCAGGCGCTCCTGGCGGACCGTCAGGGAGCGCCCGTTGCCGAGGCCGTAGCGGGTCACGCGTTCGAGGACGCCCGAGGCGAGGTGCACGGTCTGGCGGTGTTCGAGCACGGTCGCGGTGTCGGGGCTCAGCCAGGACCGGCCGCGCAGCCGGAAGCGCAGGGGGAGCCAGTTGGGCAGGTTGACCAGGTCCTCGTTCTCGACGCCGCGCCCCGCCACATGGGAGGTCAGCCGGTTGTAGCAGCCCGCCGCATAGGTGCCCGGGTAGTGGATGTCGTCCGCCACGCACTCGGGGAACGCGCCGCGCGTGGCGAAGTAGCCGTTGCCGAGCGTGCACAGCGACTCCCGCAGTCGCTCGTCGGCGGGCTCGTAGCCCTCGTACGTCCAGGTCCAGCCCGTCACTTCGGTGCTCCTCCCGCGTGCGGCGCGCCGGCCCAGCCGAGTGCGGCGGGGCCGGCGCCGTGCGGGAGCAGTCTCTCCCCGCGGGCGCGTCCGGCCGTGCGTCCACGCCGGGTCACGGGGTGAAGCGGCGAAACCGCGGCGGGCTCAGCAGGGCGTGGCCGTGCCCGCCGGGTCGCGCGGCAGGACGGTGACCCGGCGGAAGTTGCAGCCGCCGGGCGGCAGGTCCTCCGGGGCCGGGCCGCCCTGGTGGGCCTTGAGGGCCATGCTCACCAGGCTCTGCAGCAGGTCGATGTCGGTGTCGCAGTCCAGGTGGACCGTCACCCACCGGGAGCCGGGCAGCACGCGTATCGCCGTCGACTCCTGGAGGTCCGCGGCGAAGCGCCGCAGGGCCCGGCTGGTGAGGTGGAGGTCCACGTCGCGGTCGGAGTGGAAGTGGGCGATCTCGCTGTGGGCGGTGCGAAGTGCCCGTCCCGTGCCGCAACTGGCCGGTCCCGCCGTGAGGTCGGGCCAGGCCGCGAGTCGCTCCAGGGCGCGCTGGGCCAGAGTCATGGCCCCATCGTCACCTCCTCACCGCGCTGATACCAGAGGTTGCACGTTTCGTAACCCAGGCGTGAGGTTCCTCGGCCCGGCCGGGCATCCGCCGGCCGGGCATCCGCTAGGCGGGCATCCGCCGGTCGGGGGACGGATCGCGGCGGGCGGCGAGGGCGCCGAGGTGCGCCTGGACGTACGGCACGGCGACCAGGGGGAGTTCGCCGGCCACGAAGGCGGGCTGCACATTGACCTCGAACACCACCCCGCCGTGCTCGCTCGCCAGGTCGACACCGGCGAACGGCAGCCCGACCGAGGCGGTGGCGGCGACGGCGAGCCGGGCGAGCGGCGCCGGCAGGTCGGCGGGGGCGATGGGCACGGGGGTGGCGCCCTGGCAGGTGTTGCAGGGGGTGTCGGGGTCCGGCTGGATGTGCTCGCGGGCGTGGAGGACCCGGTCGTGCAGCACGAAGACCCGGAACTGGTGGCGGCGGCCGTCGGGCCGGAAGTTGCCCGCGTCACGGGACAGCAGCCAGTCGGTGCCGCGCTCGGCGTAGTAGGCGGCGGCGTGCTCCAGTTGCTCCTCGGTGGTGATGTGGAAGGTGTCGTCGCCGCCCGTGCCGACGACGGGCCGGGCCCAGGTGTCGCGGCCGAGCTTGTCGAAGGCGGCGGCCGCCTCGTGCGGTGCGGGCCGGGACAGCACGGTGGTCTCCATGTGGGCGATGCCGTCGCGGCGGAACCGCTCCACGGTGCGGTCCTTCTCGGTGGCCGTGCGCCAGGCGGCGGTTCCGGTGCCGAGGGTGACGACGTCGTGCCGTTCCAGCAGCCGCTGGAAGCCGGCGAGGGAGCGGCGGCGGTGCGGCGGGATCTCGTAGAGCACGACGACGTCGGGCACCACGTCGAGGCGCTCCTCGGGGACCCGCAGCCGTAACCGGTCCCCGGCGCGGACGGCACGGCCGGGTCCGCCGTCCGCGAAGTGCCGTGAGTCGATCCGGACGGGCGGGGCGCCGGTGAGCAGTTCGACGGCGCGGGCCAGGTAGTCGGCACAGCCCTCGGTCGAGGTGGGGTCGGCGAGCAGGGCGATGCGCGGTCGGGACACGGCGGCCTCCAGTGGCTCTCCGAGCGCACGGTGCCGCGCACACTCGGTCGCGCGGCCCGAGCGAACTCACGGGGTGGTGTCTGGTGCGCGGGCGGTCGGCGGCCCGGCGCTGATGGCTGCTCCGCCCGCGTCGGACGGCGGGTGCGGAGCCGTGCCGCCACACTGTAGGCGCCGGGCGGACGCCGCGGACAGGGCGCATGCGTGGGCGGCCGGCTGCTCCGGTTCGCGCCGTACGCCACCGAGCGTGCGCCGTCCCACGCCCGGCGGCGGGTCAGGCTCCCGGCGCCGGTGCCGTGCAGCGGCGCACGACGCCCGGGGCGCCGTCAGGGCTTCTGCGGTCCGAGGCCGGGGGTGTCGGTGAGCCGGCCGCGGCCGGTGGCGGTGGCGTGCCGTCACCGGTGACGGCAACGGCGGCAAGACCCTCGGCGGCCTTCGTGAAGCGCTCCCCCGCTTCCGTGGCCGGTCGTGCCCCGAACGGGCCAGCGCGGGCAGCGCCGCGGGCGGGAGCGGGTACGGATAGCCACCCGTCACGGACAGCGCACTCGTACCGAGCGAGGAGACGAACGTGCAGCCCTCGAATCAGCCCTGCGGTCCGCAGCAGATGCCGTACGGCGACGGTCCCGCCGCGGACGACGCCCCGCCGCCCGCGCCCCGGCTCGACACCGCCCGGCTCTGGGCCGGCGGCGTCCTGACCGCCGGGGTCGCCGGACTGACCGCCATGGGCGCCGTGCTGCTGGTGCGCGGAGTGCTCGGCATCGCGGTGTTCGCCCCGGAGGGCGACGGCGCGGAGGGCGACGGCTCGACCGGACTGCTGGCGGCCGGCGCGGCGGCGACCGCCCTCGCCGCGACCGCGCTGCTGCACGTGCTGCTCCTCAGCGCCCCGCACCCGGTACGCTGCTTCACCTGGATCGTCGCGCTGGTCACGGCCGCGATCGTGCTGCTGCCGTTCCGGACGGCGTCGGGCCTGGAACCGAAGGTGGGCAGCGGAGCGGTGTACCTGGCGATCGGCGCGGCCGTCGGATCCCTGCTGTCGGCGGTCGCCCGGGGGGCCACCCGGCGTGCCGCCTGAGAAAGGGGCGCGCCCTGGACCGGCCCGGCAGGGAACCGGCGCCGAGCCGGCCGGGAGGGGGGCGGGAGGCGCACCGCCTCCGGGGGCGTCGTCCGCGGCCGCCGCGACAGGCGGGCCGGCGTTGCGGTCGGCGTTGCGTGAGCGGGGCTACGTCCGGCTGCTGCTGCTCTCGCCGCTGCTGGGGGTGCCCGTCTCGGTGGCCTGCTTCTTCCTCGTCGGCTTCCAGCAGGAACTCCAACACTGGGTGTGGGAGTCGCTGCCCGAGGCCGCCGGACACCGCACCCCGCCCTGGTGGTGGCCGCTGCCCGCGCTGCTGCTCGCCGGGCTGGTCCTCGCGCCGATCGTGACGCGGCTGCCGGGCGCCGGCGGCCATGTGCCGGTGCACGGGCTCGGCGGTCCGCCGGCCGGCCCGCGGGCGGTGCCCGGGGTCGTCCTGGCGGCCCTCGTCACCCTGCCGCTCGGTGTGGTGCTCGGCCCGGAGGCGCCGCTGATGGCGTTGGGCAGCGGGCTCGCGCTGCTCGCGCTGCGCGGCGGCCCGGCGGGCGACCCCCGGACCGTGGCCGTGGTCGGCACCGCCGGGTCGACCGCGGCCATCTCCACGATCCTCGGCGGACCGCTGGTCGCGGCGGTGCTGACCCTCGAAGCGGCGGCGCTCGGCGGCAGCCGGATGGTGCTCCTGCTGCTGCCCTGTCTCATCGCCAGCGCGGCGGGCGCGCTCGTCTTCACCGGTTTCGGCCACTGGACCGGGCTGGACATCGGTGACCTGTCCCTGCCGGCCGTGCCGCCCGGCACGGCTCCGGACGCGGGCGACTTCCTGTGGGGCCTTCCGGCGGCGGCCCTGATCGCCGTGGTGATCGCGGCGGCACGCGGGCTCGGCCTGCGCACCCTGCGGTGGACGGGGCGGTACACCGCGGTCCGCACCGTCGTCTGCGCCACGGCGGTCGGCGGCTGCGTCGCGGTGTACGCACTGCTGACCGGCCGCTCCCCGGCGGAGGCGGCGCTCTCCGGCCAGAACGCGATCGGCGGGCTCGCCGCCGATCCGCACGCCTGGCCGGTGGCGGCTCTCGTCGCCCTCGTCGCCTGCAAGGGCGTCGCCTGGGGAATCGCCCTGGGCAGTCTGCGGGGCGGTCCGATCTTCCCGGCGGTGCTGCTCGGGGCGGCGTCGGCGCTGGCCTGTTCCGGACTGCCGGGCTTCGGCACCACCCCGGCGCTCGCCCTGGGCATCGCCGCGGCCGCCGCCGCGGTGACCGGTCTGCCGCTGAGCAGCGCGGTGCTCGCGGTGCTGCTGATGGGCCGCGCCGCGCACGACCAGATGCCGCTGATCGTGGCGGGGTCGGTGGTGGCGTTCGTCGTGGCCCAGCTCGTGCGGCGGGAGGAGGCGGGGGCGGCACCCGACGCGCGGACGACGCCCGACGCGGGGGTGCGGCCGGGAGCCGGTGCGGACTGAGGGGCGCGGCCATGGGGGCCCGCCGGTCCGGCGTCGGGCCCAAGGGGGCGGCGGAGGCCGCCGGTCCGGCGCGCGCGACTCCCCCACGGCCAGTACGGTGCTGTGCAAGCGCTGTCCAGGTGTGCGCTCCAGGGTGCGCCCGGGCGTACACGCCCGAGCGGGGAGACGCCATGGCCGGCAAGCAGGCGGCGAAGCTGCCGCGCAAGAGGTACGAGAGGGAACTGCTGCGCCTGCAGACGGAGTTGGTCCGGCTCCAGGAGTGGGTGCGCACCGAGGGCGCCCGGCTGGTCGTGGTCTTCGAGGGGCGGGACGCGGCCGGCAAGGGCGGCACCATCCAGCGGGTCACGGAGCATCTCAACCCGCGCGTGGCCCGGATCGCGGCGCTGCCCAAGCCGACCGAGCGCCAGCGCACCCAGTGGTACTTCCAGCGGTACGTCGAGCACCTGCCGGCCGGCGGGGAGATCGTGCTGTTCGACCGGAGCTGGTACAACCGGGCCGGTGTCGAGCGCGTGATGGGCTTCTGCACCCAGGAGGAGTACCGGCTGTTCCTGCGCCAGTGCCCGATCTTCGAGCGGATGCTGGTGGAGGACGGCATCCTGTTGCGCAAGTACTGGTTCTCGGTGAGCGACGCGGAGCAGCAGGACCGCTTCCGGCGCCGCCTGGAGGATCCGCTGCGGCGCTGGAAGCTGTCCCCCATGGACCTGGAGTCGATCACCCGCTGGGAGGCGTACTCCCGGGCCAAGGACGAGATGATGGTGCACACCGACATCCCCGAGGCACCGTGGTACGTCGTGGAGAGCGACGACAAGCGGCGGGCCCGGCTGAACATGATCGCCCATCTGCTGGACTCCGTTCCGTACCACGACGTCCCGCCGCCGGTGCTGGAGCTCCCGGAGCGTCCGCCGTCCACCGGTTACCAGCGCCCGCCGCGCGACCTCCAGACGTACGTCCCCGACCACGCGGCCGGTCTCTGACCGCGCCCGGCGCGACGCCGGGCGGGGTGCCGCCGCGTCGGCGGCCCGGTTCCGGGCCCGTTCGGCTCGGGTGGCGCCCGGCCCTCCGCCGGAGGGCTCGGCGCCGGGACGGGGGTCAGGGACAACAGAGCGCCGAGGGCCGGCCGGTGCCGTCCGCGATGTGGGCCGCCCAGTCCAGGATCTGCACCGCCGCACCGGCGGCCTCCAGTCCCTGGCAGCGGGCGTGGTGGCGGCGGGCGATGCCCGGCAGGTCGAGGTGGCGGCCGAAGTCGGGGTGGCCGGCCAGCCGCCGGGCGTAGGCCCACAGCCGCGGGTGGCCGGCGATGCGGTGGACGGCGTCGGCGTCCAGGTGCCGGCGGTGCACGGTGTCGAGCTGCACCAGGGTCACCCAGACGTGGACGTCGGCGACGGTCATGCGGTCGCCCAGCACGAACTCCTGGAAGCTGAGCCGTCCCTCCCACTGCCGCAGTGTGCCCAGCAGCACCGCCAGCGCGGCGCGGCGCTCGCCGGCGTCGGCTCCGGGCCGCCCCGCGCGCTGCGCGGCCTCGTCGACGCCGTGCTCACAGAGGTGTTCCACGGCGGCGATCTCCGCCTCGGCACCGCGCGGGTGGAGCCCGCGGCGGTCGCTGCCGAAGTGCCGGGCCAGGTCCCGCAGGATGTCCGGGGCGTGGGTGCTGACGATGCGTCCGGTCCAGTCGTCGCTGAGCACGGGTGCCGTGGCGGGGCCGGGGTGGCGGTGGGACGTGGCCTCGTAGAGCGGGCGCAGTGCGGTGTGCCCGCCGTCGGGCCCGTCGGGCACGGACGGCAGCAGGGTCACCGGCAGGGTGTGGTGCAGACCGAGCAGGCTGTGGGTGATGGCGAGTCGCAGGGAGTGGGGGCAGGACGGCGAGAGGTGGAGGCGGTAGCGGCGGGCGACGGCGTAGTAGCCGCTGCTCGCGTCGCAGCCGATCCTGCCGCGCAGCGGGGGCGCGGGCGGCAGGCTGGTCGAGGGTGCGGCGGGCATGTGTCTCCCTGGATCCTGGGCCGGCTTCTGGGTGCGCGGGGCGGCGGGCGGCGCGCGGGCGGCGCACGGAGGGGGGTGGGGGACGCGTGACGGCGTCGGCGTCCACCCGTGCGCGCGGGCATGGGGTGCCGTGGGGACCGTTGGTCAGTTCGGCGCGCTCGCCGCGCTGCAGACGCGCAGCAGATCGATGTGGCGGCGGGAGGTCAGGAGCAGGGCCGGCCGCCCCGCGCGTACTGCGCGGTCGGTGGACGACTCCGCACGCTCCATCGTTTTCCTACCCATCCGCTAGGGAACCTGTAGGGAGTGTCGGGCGGGCCCGAGGGCCCGTCAAGGGGGCCGTCACGGATCCCGCCCGCCGTCTCACATGCCGGATGGAACACGGAAGGACGTGTCAGGCCGTCCGGTCCGCCCGTCCGCGTCCCGCATGACCCTCGGCGGCCCGCCCGGCGACGTCGTCGTGGCCGCCCGGCGGGAACCCCTGGCCGGGGGGACGCGCCCGCCCCCGCGGGCCTCCGCTCGTCGCCGCCGGCCGCGGCGGGCCGCTCATCCGGCCGTCGCCAGCAGGGCCGTACGGCCGTCGAGGGCCGCGGCGAACCGGTCGACGACCTGGGCCAGGGCCTCCGCCGCGCCCGGCGCGACGGACAGGTGGCCGTCGTCGGTCACCGCGATGTCCCTGTCGAGGGTGAACCAGCCCTGGACGATGTGCCCGGCGCCCATGGAGCTGAGGACGGGGCGCAGCGCGTAGTCGATGGCGAGGACGTGCGCGGTGCTGCCGCCGGTCGCCAGCGGCAGCACCGTCTTGCCGGCCAGGGCGTACTGCGGAAGCAGGTCGAGCAGCGACTTCAGCAGCCCGGAGTAGGCGGCCTTGTAGACGGGGGTGCCGATGACGATGCCGTCGGCGCGGTCGAACAGGGCGGCCGCCCCGGCGATCGCCGGGTGCCGCACGTCGGCGCCGAGCAGGGCCTCGGCGGGCAGCGTACGGACGTCCAGGGGGATGACCTCGTGCCCCTGGGCGGTGAGCCGGCGGTCCAGGTGGCGCAGCAGCCGGGCGGTGCGGGAGGTGGCGGAGGGGCTTCCGGAGACGGACAGGACGGTGGCCATGGCGAATCCTTCGGAGTGCGGGACGGGCGGGGACGGCGGGAACGGGCGGGACGGTTCAGCCGTCGGTCCTGGGCAGGCCGGGCGGGTTGATCTGCGACCTGGTCACGGCCTCGTCGGACAGTCCCCAGCGCGCCAGGACCTGGGCGTAGGTGCCGTTCTCGATGACCTCGTTCAGCGCGGCGGCCAGGGGCTTCACCAGGCCGCTGTCCTTCTTGGTGGTGGCGGCGATGAGGCCCTGGAGGCCGGCGCCGGCCCCGGAGTAGGTGCCCACGACCTCGGTCTTGCCGGAGGTGGCCGCGTGGTAGGCGGCGGTCGGGTTGGGGCCGAGGTAGAGGTCGATGCGGCCGGACTGGAGGGCGAGGTAGGTGTCGGTGTCGTTCTGGTAGTACTTGATGTCCACCGGTTCGCGGCCGGCCTTCTCGTTCGCCTTGCTCCACTCGATGAGCAGCTTCTCCTGGTTGGTGCCGCTGCCGACCGCGACCGTCCGGCCCGCCACGTCCTCGGGACCGTCGACCTTCAGGCCGCTGCCCTTCTTCGCCTCGAAGCCGAGGTTGTCCTCGCGGTAGGTGGCGAAGTCGTACTTCTCCTTGCGCTCCTCGGTGACGGTGATGTTGCTGAAGCCGACGTCGTACTTGGCGCTGTCGAGGCCGACGAAGACGTTCTCCCAGGAGACGGTGTTGAAGTGCGGCTTCAGTCCGAGCACGTCGGCCACCAGATGGGCGATGTCGGGTTCGACGCCGATCAGGGTCCTGTTGTCGGTGGCGTGGAAGGTGAGCGGCGCGGCGGAGCCGGAGGAGTCGGCGATCTCCAGGGTGCCTCTCTCGCGGATCTCCCGCGGGACCTGGGCGGCTATGGAGTCGACCTTCCCGGTGGTGACGCGGTCCTGGTCGGGGCTGGTGTTGATCTTCGTCGTGGTGCCCCTGGCGTCCGCGACCTCGGTGGTGCCGCCCTCGTCGGGGTTGGCGCAGGCGGCGAGGACGAGGGCGCCGGCGAGTCCGAGGGCCGCTGCGACGGTACGGCGGGTGAGGGTGGGCACGGTGGTTCTCCTTGCTGGGGGTCGGGCTGGGGTCGGGCCGGGGCGGGTCAGAGGACCTTGGAGAGGAAGGCGCGGGTGCGTTCGTGGCGCGGGGTGTCCAGGACCGCCGCGGGCGGCCCCTGCTCCACGACGAGGCCGCCGTCCATGAACACCACGGTGTCGGCGACCTCGCGGGCGAAGCCGATCTCGTGGGTCACGACGATCATGGTGGTGCCGGTGGCGGCCAGGTCCCTGATGACTTCCAGGACCTCGCCGACCAGTTCGGGGTCGAGCGCCGAGGTGGGCTCGTCGAAGAGCAGCACCTTCGGTTCGAGGGCGAGCGCGCGGGCGATGGCGACGCGCTGCTGCTGGCCGCCGGAGAGCTGACGCGGGTAGGCGTCGGCCTTGTCCTCCAGGCCGACCCGGGCGAGCAGCCGGCGGGCCGTCCCGGCGGCCTCCTTGCGGGGGCGGCGCAGGGCCGAGACGGGGGCCTCGGTGACGTTCTCCAGCACGGTCAGGTGCGGGAAGAGGTTGAAGTTCTGGAAGACGAACCCGATGTGGGTGCGCTGCCTGAGCACCTCCTTCTCCCTGAGTTCGTGCAGCTTGTCGCCGGAGCGGCGGTAGCCGATGAGTTCACCGTCGATGCTGATCCAGCCGCGGTCGACCTTCTCCAGGTGGTTGATGGTGCGCAGCAGCGTGGACTTGCCCGAGCCGGACGGGCCGAGGATCACGGTGACCTCGCCGGGGCGGACCTGCAGGTCCACGCCGCGCAGCACCTGGAGCGCGCCGAAGCTCTTGTGGACGCCGTGCACGTCCACCATCACCTGACTCATCGGCTGTCTCCCAGGGTCTTGAGGGCGCGCCGGGCGCGCTGGAGCGGGGTGGGCGGCGGGGTGCGGTCGGCGCCGCGGGCGTAGTGCCGTTCGACGTAGTACTGGGCGACCGAGAGCAGGGAGGTCAGGACCACGTACCAGGCGGTGGCGACGAGCAGCAGCGGGATGACCCGGCCGTTGCGGCCGTAGATCACCTGCACCTGGTAGAACAGTTCGCCGATGGCCATGACGTAGACCACCGAGGTGCCCTTGAGCAGGCCGATGATCTCGTTCCCGGCCGTGGGCAGGATGGCCCGCATGGCCTGCGGCAGCACGATCCGGCGGATCTGGCGCAGGCGCGGGATGCCGAGCGCGGCGGCGGCCTCCCGCTGGCCGGGGTCGACGGCGAGGACACCGCCGCGGACGATCTCGGCGGCGTAGGCGGCCTGGTGGAGGGTCAGTCCGATGACGGCGGCGCCGATGGTGCCGATGAGGCTGTTGCTGTCGACGGACCAGAACACCGGCCCGAAGGGGATGCCGACGCCCAGCCGCTCGTACAGGGCGCTGAGGTTGAACCAGAACACCAGCTGGACGATCATCGGGATGGACCGGAAGACCCAGATGTACGTCCAGGCGACGGTCCGCAGCACCGGGCTGTGCGACAGCCGCATGAAGGCGATCACGGTGCCGAGGAGGAACCCGAGCACGGTGGCGTAGGCGGTGAGCTGGAGGGTCACCCACACGGCCTGCACGATCGTCTCGGAGAAGACGTACTCGGCGAAGACGTGCCATTCCCAGACGGGGTTGGTGGCCAGGCCGTGGGCGAACTGGGCGACCAGCACGAGCACGGCGACGGCGGCGGCCCAGCGGGCGTAGTGGCGGGCGGGGACGACGGTGAACTCGGCGGGCCGGCCGTCCAGCCGCTCCGCGGGCGGGGTCAGGGTGTCGCTGCTCATGGATCACCTGTGCTCGGGTGGATTGATCCGCGACGCGTCGATCGCGGAGGCGGTGGTGCCCCACTTGGCCAGGATCCGGGCGTAGGTGCCGTCCTCGATCAGCCGGTTGACCGCGGCCTGGAAGGCCTTGGTGAGCGGGGAGCCCTTCTGGAAGGCGAAGCCGACGTCGAGGCGGTGGTACTCGCCGAGGAAGACGGTCCCCGACGCGGGCTGGGCGGCCTGGTGGCGCAGTCCGTTGATGGTGGACATGATGACGTCGACACGGCCCTGCTGGAGGGCGGTGAGGGTGGCCGCGTTCTCGGAGTAGACCTTCACGTCGTAGGGCTCGCGGCCCGCCTTGGCGCACACGCCCTTCTCCGCTTCGAGGGTGGCCTCGAAGGTGGTGCCGGCGCCGGTGCCGACGGTCAGCCCGCACAGCTGGACCAGGTCGGTGACCCTGCCCTTGAGCGCGGTGCCGCCCTTCCTGACCGCGAAGCCCTGGCCGTCGTTGATGTACGTGACGAAGTCGACCCGCTTCAGGCGTTCGGCGGTGACGCCGAAGTTGCCCGTGCCGACGTCGAACTTGCCGCTGCCGAGGGCCGGCAAAATCGACTCGAACGACGCCTCCTGGCGTTCCAGCTTCACGCCGAGGACCTTGGCGACCGCGTCGGCGAGGTCGATGTCCAGTCCCGCGGGCTCGCTGCCGGGGCCGTCCGGGTAGTAGGCGCCGGGCGGGAAGCCGATGGAGCTGCCGATCCGCAGGGTGCCGGCGGCACGCACGTCGGCGGGCAGCAGCGCGGCGGCGGCCTTCACCTCGCGCACGTCGGCCACCGGGTCGTCGGCCGGCGCGGGGGACGCCTGGGCGCCGGCCGGGGACGTGCCGGGCGTACCGCCGGAGCCGCAGGCCGTGAGCGCCAGCACCGGCAGGAGCGTGCCGACGAGCCGGATCGCGGTGCCTCGGAGGTTCACTGGGTGGCCGCCTCTCGGGTCGGTGCGGTGGTACGGGGGGACCGCGGCAGGTGCTTCTCGAAGGGCAGCGGGCCGAGGGTCTCCGGGTCGGCGCCCGTGTCGAACAGCGGGGTGTAGCCGGTCGCCAGGTACAGGGCGCGAGCCTCCGGCTGGCGGGGCCCGGTGGTGAGGAAGACCCGCCGGTAGCCGCGGCCGGCGGCCTCGCGCTCCAGCTCGGCGACGACCCGCCGGGCGAGTCCGCGCCGCCGGTGCGCGGAGTGCGTCCAGATCCGCTTCAGTTCGGCGGTGGCCGCGTCGTACCGGCGGAAGGCACCGCCCGCGACCGGCTCGCCCGCTTCGAGGAGGAGCAACAGGACGCCTCCGTGGGGCGCCGTGAACTCCTCGTCGGGGTAGCGGGCCAGTTCCTCGTGGGCGTCCTTGCCGTAGCGGCGGGAGTACTCGTCGCCGAGTTCCCGCAGCAGGGGCCGCACCCTCGGGTCGGAGACCGGGACGTGGACGACCGTCAGGTCCGGTGCGGAGGTCATCCCTGCACCGCCGCCAGGGGCTGGACCCCGCGGGCCGCCTCGCGTGCGGCGTCACGCTTGGCGACCTCCTCGCGGACGATCGGGATGACGTGCCGGCCGAAGTCGATCGCGTCGCCCAGCAGGTCGTAACCGCGCGCGGAGAGGATGTCGACGCCGAGGTCGTGGTAGTCGAGCAGGGCCTGGGCGACCGTCTCCGGCGTGCCGACCAGGGCGTTGGAGTTGCCCGCTCCCCCGGTGGCGGCGGCGGTCGGGGTCCACAGGGCGCGGTCGTAGCGCTCCCCCGCCTCCGCGATGGCGAGCAGCCGCTGCGAGCCGGTGTTCTCGGGCGCGTTGTCGCGGTGGTGGCGGACCAGGCCCGCCTCGCGGCGCCTGCGGATCGCGCCGACCGTGCGGTGGGCCTTCTCCCAGGCCAGTTCCTCGGTGGGGGCGATGATCGGCCGGAACGCCACCTGGATGCGGGGCACGTCGGTGCGGCCCGCCGCCTTCGCCGCGGCCTTCACGGCCTCGATCTGCTCGGCCGTCCGCTCCAGGGGCTCGCCCCACAGGCAGTAGATGTCGGCCTCCGCGCCGCCGGCGGCGTACGCGGCGGGTGAGGAGCCGCCGAAGGAGACGTCCGGGCGGGGCTGCTGGACGGGGAAGACGTCGCTGACGAAGTCGTGGAAGCGGTAGTGGTCGCCTTCGTGGTCGAAGGGCTCGTGGGTGGTCCAGATCTTCTTGACGATCCGGATGTACTCGCGGGTGCGCTCGTAGCGCTGGTCCTTGGTGAGGGTGTCTCCCTCGCGGCCCTGCTCGTGGTCGTTGCCGCCGGTGATGAAGTGCACGGTCAGCCGGCCCTCGCTGATCTGGTCGAGGGTGGCGAACGTCTTCGCGGCGAACGTCGGGTAGGAGACGTTCGGGCGGTGGGCGAGCAGGATCTGGAGCCGCTCCAGCCTGCTCGCCACGTAGGCCGCGGCGGGCGCGGGGTCGGGCGATCCCGAGCCGTAGGCGAACAGCACCCGGTCCCAGCCGTGGTCCTCGTGGGCACGGGCGAGACGGAGTGTGTACTCCTTGTCGAAGGCGGCGCCGGAGCGCGGGGTGGTCTCGGAGCCGTCGTTGGTGGCGGCGATGCCAAGGAACTCCACGGGCATGGGAGAGGGCCTTTCCTCGGGTTCGCCGGGGGCGCCGGGCGCGTCTGCCCTCGCATGCGGGCAGGCGGGCACGGCCGGGCGGCCCCCGGTGCGGAACCGGGTGGTGAACGGGTGTGAGCGGTGCTGCTGGGTGGTGAAGGGTGTGACGCCGCCGGGGCGAGGACGTGGCACGGCCGGGAGGACCGGCGTCGGGGCCTCGCCGGGAGGCGGGGACGCCGGGAAGCCGGACGGCGGCGGGCCGGGAGGCGGGGAAGAAGCGGTGGCGGGCCCCGTCAGGGGCTGGCAGCCGAGAGCGTGAGCGGGCCGGTCAGTCGGCCCGTCGTGGCATCAGGCGCGACACGCGGCGGACCACACGCGACCGAAGTCGATGTGGTCACGGGTGACCAGGCGCTGCTCGGCGTTCATGCGATTAATTGAGCAGTACATCGCCCGTCCCGTCAACTGCGGCCCGGATGACGGACGGTGCGGCTCGGCCTCCGTCCCGTCCCTGCTCAGCCATCTTCCCTAGATTTCCTATCGATTTACTAGGAAAGTATTGACGGTGGTTCAGGGGGTGCGCAGGATGAGGCGCATGGCCACTGCCCCCGCACCGCCCCAACCGACCGCGGAGCCCCGGCGCACCGGGCCCGGCCGTGCGCACTGGCTGCGCGTGATCCGTGAGACGGCGGACGACCTCGCCACCGACGCGGTGGAACGGGAGCAGGCGGGGAAGGCGCCGTTCGACGAGGTGTCCCGGCTGCGCGAGGCGGGGCTGCTGACCCTGCTGATACCGGCCGAACTCGGCGGCGGGGGCGCGGACTGGCCCACGGCGTACGCCGCCGTCCGGGAGATCGCCGCCGCCGACGGCGCCGTCGCCCAGCTCCTCGGCTCCCACACCTTCCTGTCGTGGAGCGCCCGGTTCCTGGGCGAGCCCGCGCTCGCCGCCCGCATCGGCCGGCGGTCCGCCGCCGAGCAGTGGTGCTGGGGCGGCGGCCTGGCCCGCCAGGAACCCGCGCTCGCCCTGACCCCCTCGGCCGGCGGCCAGGTGCTGGACGGGCGGCAGAGCTACGTCACCGGTGTGCTGGTGGCCGACCGCGTCGCCGTCCGGGCGGTACGCGCCGACAGCGCGGAACCCGTCGCCGTCCTCGTCGACCCCGCGGCGCCCGGCGTGCGCGTCGACAACGATGCCGAGGCCTTCGGCCAGCGGCTGGCGGCCGGCGGCAGCGTGGAGTTCGACGCCGTGCCGGTGGCCGCCGACGACATCCTCGGCTCGCTGTCCACGGAGGAGGACGCCCTCTCCCCGCGGACCGCGCTGATCTCGCCGGTCGGGCGGCTGCTCTCGGTCCAGCTGCGGCTCGGCATGGCCGAGGGGGTGCTCGCCGAGGCCCGCGACTACAGCCGGACGGGCCACGCGCCCTGGCACCCCGCCTGGCCGGTCGGCTCCCCGCACGATCCGCAGGTGCTGACCACGTTCGGGGAACTCACCGTGCTCGTGCGCGCCGCCTCCGCCCTCGCCGACCAGGCACTGGCCGCCGTGTGCGCCGGGCTGTCCCTCGGCGACGACCTCACCTTCGAGGAGCACGCGGACATCGCCGTCCTGGTGGCCATGGCCGAGGCCGCGGCCGCCCGGGCGGCGCAGGAGTCGACCACCCGCGCCCTCGACGTCGTCGGCGCCCGCTCGACCCCGGCACGGCTCGGCCTGGACCGCTTCTGGCGCGACGCGCGCACCCACACCCTGTACGAGCCCGTCGCCCCTCGTCTCCGCGACGTCGGGGACTACTTCCTGAACGGCGCGCACCCGGCGCTGGTCCTGCCCATGTGACACCGGCCCGCGGCCCGCGGGAGGGCCTGCCCTCCCCCGCGCCACCGGGCGGTGTCCCGTCGATCGCGCCGGGCTCCCGGCGCGATCGACGGGACACCGCTCCTGGCCCCACCCGCCGCGGGACACGGCCGGGACCTGCGGGATAATGGCTGCATGCGGATCTCAGCCAGGGCGGACTACGCGGTACGTGCCGCACTGCAGCTCGCCGCGTCACGCGACGACGGGCCCTTGAAGGCCGAGGCGATCGCGGCCGCCCAGGACATCCCGCACAAGTTCCTCGAAAGCATCCTGAACGACATGCGCCGCGGCGGTCTGGTGCTCAGCCAGCGCGGCGGGAACGGCGGCTACCGGCTGGCCAAGCCCGCCGAGTCCATCAGCATCGCCGACGTGATCCGCACTGTGGACGGCCCCCTGGTCTCCGTGCGCGGGGTCCGGCCCCCCGAGCTGTCCTACACCGGGCCCGCCGAGTCGCTGCTGCCCCTGTGGATCGCGCTGCGGTCCAATGTGCGGGAGATCCTGGAGGGGGTCTCGCTCGCCGATGTCGCGTCCGCCCAACTTCCTTCCGCCGTCTCGGAGTTGACCCATGCACCGAACGCCTGGGTGAACCCCTGATCTCACTCTTCGGGATGACGACGTCCACCATGTGAACAACCTCTTGGGGTGGGGGCGTCCTTCTGCCACGATCCCTAGCAACCAGGTAGGAAAACTAGGGATCCGTGGGGGGCCGGCATGCGCACGCACAGCCACACGGATCTCGTCCTGCCGCGACTGACCTCACGTCGCCACATCGATCTCGGCCGCACGTCCAGCGCCATCTGTCGGCTCGTCTGAGACCGTCCGCAGCACCACGGCATCCCTGCGGGAGCCCTGTCGTGCTCGCCCTGGGCTGCCCCTCCTTCTTAAGTACTCGCGTACCTCCGTGATCGCCCTTCCCCGAGAGGACACCTCCGTGTCTGCCGCAAGACCGCTCACCACCCTGCGCGCCCTCGCCGCCATAGCGGCCCTCCCCCTGCTGCTGACCGCCTGCGGCTACGGCGCCGACTCCACGGACGACGACAAGCGCGCCGAGGTCGCGGCGGACGCCGAGAAGCTGTCCGCCGACGAGGTGCGGATCGGCTACTTCCCCAACCTCACGCACGCCACCGCCCTGGTCGGCGCCGAACAGGGCTTCTTCCAGAAGGAACTGGGCGGCACCGAGGCGAAGTACGCCACCTTCAACGCGGGCCCGTCGGAGATCGAGGCGCTGAACTCGGGATCCATCGACATCGGCTGGATCGGCCCCTCCCCGGCCATCAACGGCTACACCAAGTCCGGCGGCAAGAACCTGCGGATCATCTCGGGTTCGGCGTCGGGCGGCGTCAAGCTCGTGGTCGACCCCGACAAGATCAAGTCCCTGAAGGACGTCAAGGGCAAGAAGATCGCCACCCCCCAGCTCGGCAACACCCAGGACGTCGCGTTCCTCAACTGGATCGCCGAGCAGGGCTGGAAGGTCGACGCGCAGAGCGGCAAGGGCGACGTCTCGGTCGTCCGCACCGAGAACAAGGTGACCCCGGACGCCTACAAGGCGGGCTCGATCGACGGCGCGTGGGTGCCCGAGCCGACCGCGTCCAAGCTGGTCGCCGAGGGCGCGAAGGTGCTGCTCGACGAGGCCGACCTGTGGCCGGACAAGAAGTTCGTGATCACGAACATCATCGTGTCCCAGGAGTTCCTGAAGAAGCACCCGGACGTCGTCGAGGCCGTGCTGCGCGGCGCGGTCAAGAGCAACGCCTGGATCAACGCCAACCCCGACAAGGCGAAGGCCGTCGCCAACCAGGCGCTGAAGCGGGACTCCGGCAAGGCGCTGCCCGCCGAGATCATCGATCCGGCCTGGAAGTCGATCACCTTCCTCGACGACCCGCTGGCCGCCACCCTCGACAGCCAGGCCGAGCACGCGGTGCAGGCCGGCCTGCTGGAGAAGCCCGACCTGACGGGCATCTACGACCTCACCCTGCTCAACAAGGTCCTCAAGGCCGAGGGCGGGGCAGCGGTCGACGACGCCGGTCTCGGCGTCCGGTAATCCCCACCCGATCAGTTCCCAGGAGGTGACGACCATGGCCACCCTGTCGGCCCCGGTCGAGGAGCACGCCACAGCAGCGGTGCGGCACGCCGCCCGGATCGAGCACGTCTCGAAGTCGTTCCCGGGCCCGGCCGGGCAGCAGCTCGTACTGGACGACATCAGCCTCGATGTCGCGCCCGGCGAGTTCGTCACCCTCCTGGGGGCCTCCGGCTGCGGCAAGTCCACCCTGCTCAACCTGGTCGCGGGACTGGACCGGCCGTCCGCGGGCTCGATCGCCACGGACGGCCGTCCCGCCCTGATGTTCCAGGAGCACGCCCTCTTCCCGTGGCTGACCGCCGGACAGAACATCGAGCTGGCGCTGAAACTGCGCGGGGTCGCCAAGCCGCGCCGACGGCCCGAGGCGGAACGTCTGCTGGAGCTGGTCCGGCTGCGCGACGCGCACGGCAAGCGGGTGCACGAGCTGTCCGGCGGCATGCGCCAGCGCGTCGCGCTGGCGCGGGCCCTCGCCCAGGACAGCAGGCTGCTGCTGATGGACGAGCCGTTCGCGGCGCTCGACGCCATCACCCGGGACGTGCTGCACGACGAACTGACCCGCATCTGGCGCGAGACCGGCCTGTCGGTGCTGTTCGTGACGCACAACGTGCGCGAGGCGGTCCGGCTGGCCCAGCGCGTGGTGCTGCTGTCCTCCCGTCCCGGCCGCATCGCCCGCCAGTGGAGCGTGGACATCCCGCAGCCGCGCCGGCTGGAGGACACCGCGGTCGCCGAACTGTCCGCCGAGATCACCGAAGAACTGCGTGGGGAGATCCGCCGCCATGGCCAGCACTGACACACCCGTCGACGCGCCCGGGAAGCCCGGGAAGGACGCCGGCGACCTGGCCGGCCTGGAGGCCGGGCTCGACGCCCTGGACTCGGTCGAGGTCCGCCGTACGCCGCTGCGCGAGACGCTGCTGCGCAAGGCGCTGCCGCCGGTCGTCGCGGTGGGGCTGGTGCTGGTGGTCTGGCAGCTGCTGGTGTGGGCGGAGGTGGCGCCCGACTACAAGCTGCCCTCTCCGGCCGCCGTGTGGGGCGAGGTGGAGGCCGCCTGGCTCCAGGGCACTCTGCTCGACTACATCTGGACCTCCGTCTCGCGCGGCCTGCTCGGCTTCCTGCTGGCGCTCGCCATCGGCACCCCGCTGGGCCTGCTGGTCGCCCGGATCGGCTTCGTCCGGGCGGCCATCGGACCCATCCTGTCCGGGCTGCAGTCCCTGCCCTCGGTCGCCTGGGTGCCCCCGGCGGTGATCTGGCTGGGCCTGAACGACTCGATGATGTACGCGGTGATCCTGCTCGGCGCGGTCCCGTCCATCGCCAACGGCCTGGTCGCGGGCATCGACCAGATCCCGCCGCTGTTCCTGCGTGCCGGTCGGACGCTGGGCGCGACCGGGCTGCAGGGGGCCCGGCACATCGTGATGCCGGCCGCGCTGCCCGGCTACCTCGCGGGGCTGAAGCAGGGCTGGGCGTTCTCCTGGCGGTCGCTGATGGCCGCCGAGATCATCGCCTCCTCCCCCGACCTCGGCGTGGGCCTCGGCCAGCTCCTGGAGAACGGGCGGAACAACGCCAGCATGTCCCAGGTCTTCCTGGCGATCTTCCTGATCCTGCTGGTGGGCATCGCCATCGATCTGCTGATCTTCAGTCCGCTGGAGCGACGGGTGCTGCGCGGGCGCGGTCTGCTGGTGAAGAACTGACGGTGCACAGCCCGGCCCGTCGTCCCGTCGACGCCGCTGCGCGTGCCGGGCTCGGCGGGCCGCCCGCCCGCCGCACCGACGACTCCGGTACGGCGGACGAGCGGCCGGCGAGCGGCGCGCGTCAGGCGAACTGGCCGGGCCGGTAGTCCCCCGCGGGCTGCTGGACGATGACGTTCGCCCGGTTGAAGGCGTTGATGAGCGCGATCAGGGACACGAGCGCTCCGAGCTGCTCCTCGTCGTAGTGCTTGGCGGCACGGGCCCACACCTCGTCCGGGACACCGCCCGCCGCGTCCGCGATGCGGGTGGCCTCCTCCGTCAGTTCCAGCGCGGCACGCTCGGCGTCGGTGAAGACCGTGGCCTCACGCCAGGCGGCGACCAGGTTGAGCCGCACCGCCGACTCACCGGCGGCGGTGGCCTCCTTGGTGTGCATGTCGGTGCAGAAGCCGCAGCCGTTGATCTGGCTCGCGCGGATCTTCACCAGCTCCTGCGTGGCGGCGGGCAGTGGGGACTTGGCGATGACCTGGCCCGCCGCGACGAAGTGCTTCAGGGCGGCGCTCGCGGTGGCGTTGCCGAAGATGTTCAGACGGGCGCTCATGGCGTTGCTCCTTCGCGGTTCTCGATGACGTCACCCCTATGACGGAGCGGCCGCCCGCGATGTGACAGCGGAGGATGTGACCTGCGTCTCCTCGACGCTCCGGGGAGGTGTCCGGGCGGCGGAGGGCCGCGAGCGCTCCCCGTCGTGGAGCCGGGGCCGACGGCCCGTCAGGCCGGCACCGGGCACCGGCGCGCCCCTCCCGGACACGCGCGCTCCGCGCGGGATAGGGTGACCATTGGTCTAGACATCTGACGAAGGGCGCACGGTGGAACCGGTGGAACCCGCAGCACACACCCCGGCCGACGGCGGCCTCCCGGTGGCCGTGATCGGCCTGGGCGGCATCGCGCAGAAGGCGTACCTGCCCGTGCTGGGGGCACTGCCGGGACTCGACCTGCGGCTGATGACCCGGGACCCGGGGAAGCTCGCCCGGATCGGCAGCGCCTACCGGGTCCGGCACCTGTTCACCGACCTGGACGACGTCATCGCCTCCGGCGTCCGCGCGGCCTTCGTGCACGCACCCACCGAACACCACCACGCCCTCGTCACCCGCCTCCTCGAAGCGGACGTCGACGTGCTCGTGGACAAGCCGCTGTCGTACTCCCTGGCCGAGAGCCGGCGAATGGCCGAGACGGCCCGGGAGCGCGGCCGGTCCCTCATGGTGGGCTTCAACCGCCGCTACGCCCCCGCCTACACCCGCGCACTCGACGGCCCGCGCGACCTGGTCGTGCTGCAGAAGGACCGGCACGCCGGCACCGGTGACGTGCGGACCATCGTGCTGGACGACTTCATCCACCTGGTCGACACCCTGCGCATGCTCGCTCCGGCGCAGGTCGCGCTCGACGTGCACGGGAAGGTCGTGGACGGGCGGCTGCACCACGTGGTCCTGCGGGCCGCGGCTCCGGGATTCACCGGACTGGCCGTCATGAACCGGTCCGGCGGTTCGGCGGGCGAGGTGCTGCAGACCGCGGGCGGCGGCCGCCGCCGCGACGTCGTCAACCTGACCGACGTCACCGAGCACGACGGCGTGCCCGTGCTGCGCCGCGGCTCCGACTGGGAGCCGGTCGGACGGCGCCGCGGCTTCGAGGCCATGTGCCTGCGCTTCCTCGACGCGGTGCGCACCGGGGAACGGCTCGACGCGGGGGACGCGCTCGTCACGCACGAGTGGTGCGAGGAGATCGTCACGCGCCTGACGTGACGGCTCGACCGCGGCGGGCACCCACCGCGGTGGCGCGCAGGGCGCGGGCACCGCGGGCACGAAGGCGGCGCCCCGGGGCGCCGGCCGGTCCCCACGAGATCAGTCGAGACAGAACTCGTTGCCCTCGACGTCCTGCATCAGGAGGCACGACTCGTTCTCCTCATCGGCGGGCAGCAGTCGCACGCGTACCGCTCCGAGCGCGACCAGCCGCGCGCATTCGGCCTCCAGCGCGGCCAGGCGCTCCTCGCCGACGAGTCCGGTGCCGACCCGCACGTCGAGGTGCACCCGGTTCTTGACGACCTTCCCCTCGGGAACGCGCTGGAAGTACAGCCGCGGGCCCACGCCGGAGGGATCACTGCACGCGAACCACGCGTCCCGGTCCTCGGGCGGCAGCGAGTGCCGGTAGTCGTCCCACCTCGCGAATCCCTCCGGCGGCGGGGGTGCGGCATACCCCAGCACCTCGCACCAGAAGCGGGCGACACGCTCGGGTTGCGCGCAGTCGAAGGTGACCTGGAATTGCTTGATCGCTGCCATCCGCCCACCGTAGCAGGGGCGCACGGGTGCTCAATTCCCCTTATACGCACGCCTGGTGGCGCATGGATGACTCTTTCGCGCTGCCCATGGCGGATGGCAAAAGCGCTCCGCATATGAAATCGTCCGGCACATGTTGAACGAATGTGACCGTTCGGTCCTGGCTCTTTTCTGGCCACCCGGCCACGGCTAATCTCACCGGCAGTTCGCAGTCCGGCCTCCGATCGGCCGCGGCTGCACCGGGGAGCCGGGGGGCGGGTCATGGGATTTCTGGTGCGCAAGTCCGCGACCGCGACAGTGGCAGTGGCAGTGGCAGTGGCGGCGATATTGCTGACGGGTTGCGGTGGCGGCGACCCGGGCCGGCCGGACGGCTCGTCCGAGACGACCACGCCTGCCGACGACGGCCCGGACGGACCCACCGAGCCACCGACACCTCCGGCACCGGTCCCGGCCACGCCGGACCCACCCGCACCCGGTCCGTCCACCACCCGCCCTCTCACCACCGCCCCCTTCACCCCGGAACCGCCTCCCGTTTCCTCGGCTCTCCCCGCGGCCGACATTCCGGAAGAGCTGAAGGGTGAATGGGACGGTGACGGGGACGGCGCCGCGCGTCTCGACAAAATCGTCTTCACCGCCGACGGCGTAGCGGAACTGCATTACAACAACGGGCGGGTGCTCACCGGCCCGGCGGTGGCCGACGGATCGTCCCTGACCATTCACGTCCAGGGCGGGCCGATCACCTACGCACACTGGTCGATCGAGGAATTCGACGCCGGCTACGGATACACGTTCGAGAACTTGCTGCTGGACGGAGTCAGTTACGTCCGGCAGACCAGCGGGGGCTGAGGCGTGCTCCACGACTGCGAAGGATGGCGCTGATGGGCAAGGACACCACCGGGCCGGCCGCGGGGGCCGTGGACGAGGAGCTGATCCGCGAGGTCGCACGGGACGTGATCGAGCGCGCGGCTCCCGGCGAGCTGGCGGTGTTCCGGCGCCGCAGCAGAGCCTACTTCCGTGATCCCGACGGGGAGCTCAAGGCGGCGCGCAGGAGTCTCGACGGCAAGGCCAGGGACGAGCTGCTGGGCTCCGGCGCCGGTGAGGTGATCGTCGTCGTCGCTCCCTTCGTGCTCGCCATCGTCCAGGGAGTGCTCACGTCCCTGGCCCAGGACTTGGCGGCCTCGGCCGTCGACCGAAGCCAGGAGGCGGTGAGAAGGCTGCTGCGACGAGTGCTGCGACGCCCTGGGCCGACCGCCGACGGCACACCCGCCGTCGCCCCGGAACCGCCCCCTGCTCCGGCCCCGGGACCGGCACCCGAGGAGTCGTCCGGCGGAGTGGACGCGGACCCCGCCGGGGAGCAACAGGCCCTCACCGAGGAACAGCTCCGGGCCATCCACCGCACGGCCCGCGCCACCGCACTCGACCACGGGCTGCCGGAGGACCGTGCCCGGTCGGTGGCGGACGCGTTGGTCGACGCGCTGAGGGGCTGAGGGCGCGGTGCTTCCGGCCCCGTCCGCGCGGCCCGATCCGTTCGCCCTTCCCGACGGCGTGAGGTTCCGCTTCGTCCTGCTGCTCACCGCGCTGCTGGGAACGTCGGCCTTCGTCTACAACCTGCTGTATTACGCCGTGTCTCCCGGCGCCGACGACGCCTTCGCCGACTACCAGGCGTGCATTGCGGCGCCCGGGGCCGGCGCACCCGCCGCGGATCCGGGCGCCTACGCGCGCGGCGTCCTGTCCTGCACGGCGTCCCACGAGCGGGAGAAGGCGTGGTGGATCCTGGCGGGCCTGGTGCTGCTGGCCCTCGCGGCCGTGGCCGTCTACCTGGCCGCCCCGCGGCTGCGGACCTGGCGCCAGAAGCTGGAGCCCCTCGAGCCGGAGGACGACCCCGAGGACGCGGCGCTGCTGCGCGAACTCCGGTCGCTGGTGGCGGAGGCCGGACTGCGCACGGCGCCGCGCTTCCTCGTGGCCGTGGGCCGCTGGGACGTGGGGGCACGCGCCTTCGGGCGCGCCGGCGACTACCGCGTGCAGCTGAACGAGACACTGCTCACCCGGGGACGGGAGGACCCGGCGCTGCTGCGGGCCTTCGTGCGGCACGAACTCGCGCACATCAGGAACAAGGACGTCGACATCACGCAGCTGACGGTGGCGCTGGCCGTGGTCTTCGTCCCGCTGGGCCTCGCCCCGCTGGCCGTGGCCCTGGCGGGCACCGATCCGCAGGACCTCTTCGGCGTGACGTGGCGGGCGGCCGTGCTCGTCGCCCTCGTCTACCTCACGGCTGCCGCGGTCTCGCGCGCCCGCGAACACGCGGCCGACGTCCGCGCCGCGTCCTGGGGCGACGCGCGGGCCCACCTGCGGAGGGTGCTCGGCGTCCCGGCGGGCCGGCCCTGGTGGTCCCGCGGACCGCTGCGGCTGCACCCCCGTGCGGAACGGCGCGTCGCCGCGATCGAGAGCCCGGAGGTGCTGTTCCGCATCGGCTTCGGCGAGTGCTTCGCGGCGGGGCTGGCGGCGACGGTCGCCGCCGCCGGACTGCACACGCTGCTCTGGCTCGGCTTCAACCATCTCGGTCCCCGCGACTCCCGGTGGGTGGTCGCGCTGGTGCTCGCCCCCGCCGTGGTCGCCGTGGTCGCCACCGGGCTGTGGCGCGCGGCCCTGTGGGCGCGCAGCGATGCGGCGCCGCCGGGCACCGGCGGCCCCCGCACGCTGCTGCCGGCGCTCGGCCTGGCTGCCGGGCTCGTGCTGGGACGGCTCGTGCCCGCGGAGAACGGGATCCTGCGCTCCGGGTCCTCGCCCCTGCCGACCGCGGCGGCGACCGCGGCGTCCCTGGGGCTCTGTCTGTTCGTCGTGCTCTTCCTCCGCTGGGTCGTCCGGGGCGCGACGCTCTGGCTCCCCGCGTCGGGACGGCTGGGCAGGGGCACCTGGGCGGCGGGGCTGGCGGCGATGGCGGTCCCGTTGTCGGTCCTGCTCGGCTGGTGGCTGATGCTGTACGACATGGCCGACGGGCTGGGGCCGGTGCACGACGGCGCGCGGGCCGACCACCGCGCCGTCGCGGCGGTCGCCGCCCTGGAGCCGTTCTGGCCGTGGGCCGTCCTCGAACACCCACTGGCCCGGCTCTTCCACGAGTGGACTCCCGCCGTGCTCGCCGTGGTGGTGCTCTGGGCCTTCCCGCTCGCCGCGCTGGGGCGTCGGGGTGCGGCGGGCCCGGACTCCGGCTGGGCGCGGTGGGTCGTCGTCACGGCGCTCGCGGGCACCGCCGTTCTCGCCGCGGCCCTCCTCGGGACCCGGGCGTGGGCGCACGCGCACGTGGCGGAGGAACTGCGGCGGCAGGGTGCGTACCGCGTCGCCTTCCACCACTGGTCCGTCGCCGCCGCCGTGGTGCTCCAGGGCGTGGTGGCGGCGGTCGTCACGGCGGGCCTGGCCCGCTCGCACCGGTCCCTCGGCCGTCCGGTGGTGCCGTTCGCGCTGCTGGCCGCCTTCGTCACCGGCTGCCTGGCCACGGGAGTGATCTTCGCGGGGTCCGTGGCGGGCGGCTGCTGGGACGCCCTCGCCCTGGTGTCCGGCCCCTGCGAGGCCGGTCTCGACGCCGGCTTCGTGCGCGACACCTTGCTGCGGACCGTGGTGGCCGGTGCCGCGAGTGCCCTGGTGGGGGCGGGGATCGCCGCGGCGGTCGTGTCGCTGCGGGCCCGGCGTCCCGGTGCCGCGCCCGCCGCCGTGTCCGTTCCCGTCTCCCGGGAGCAGCGGGGTCTGCTCGCCCTGGCCCTGCTCCTGGCCGTCGCCGTGGCCACCACGGGGCTGGTGGCGGGTACGCCGGGGGCGGCCACGGCCGGAGCCCCGCCCGCCGCACCGCCGGCGGGGGTGCCGGGCGGTGCCGCCCGGGCCTGCGAGCGGTTCGACGAGGTCATGGGCTCCGGGGCGAGCAGCGCGGACCGGAACGCCGGCCTCTTCGACGCCGTACGGCTCGCCGTCGAAGGCGGCAACGCCGCCCTGGCCGTGGCGATCCAGGACCTGGTGCGTGCCGTGCCCCGAGGTGACCTGTCCGCGTTCACGGACGCCGGTGACCGGATCCGGGCGCAGTGCGCGCGGGAAGGAGCGCCCCTGCGTCGCTTCTGAGGGTGTGGCAGACGGCCTGGCTCCGGTCGGCCGGCTCGTCCTCGTCCGCCGCGCGCCCCGGACCGCGGGCAGGGCGTCGCCGGCACCGGCTCCCGGGACCCGGGCGTCCCGTTCACGGGCGCACCCCGGCAGGTCGCGGGCGGTCCGCGCGGGGAGGGCCGGGGCCTTGCCCGGAGCAGCGCGCGGGCCGAGGTGGCGTGACCTTCACGGTCACAAGGTCAATACTGCCCTGGAGAGGAAACGCAGTCGTCCCCCGGCCGATCACCCGCAGTACCTGGCGTCCGGTCGCCGAAGTGGCCGTCGGATCAGTACCCGCAGGTTCAGGACTCGCCTGCTCATCTCGTCAGGAGGTACCGATGAAGATGCTCATCAACGTCCCGGAGACCGTCGTGTCCGACGCCCTGCGGGGCATGGCCGCCGCGCATCCGGAGCTGACCGTCGACGTGGAGAACCGGGTGATCGTGCGGCGGGACGCGCCGGTCGCCGGGAAGGTGGCCCTGGTCTCCGGCGGAGGATCGGGACACGAGCCGCTGCACGGCGGGTTCGTGGGGCCCGGGATGCTCTCGGCGGCCTGCCCCGGGGAGGTGTTCACCTCGCCGGTGCCCGACCAGATGGTGCGGGCGGCGGCCGCGGTGGACAGCGGCGCGGGGGTGCTGTTCGTCGTGAAGAACTACACCGGGGACGTGCTCAACTTCGACATGGCCGCGGAGCTCGCCGAGGACGAGGGCATCCAGGTCGCCAGGGTCCTGGTCGACGACGACGTGGCGGTCACCGACAGCCTGTACACGGCCGGCCGGCGGGGCACCGGCGCCACGCTGTTCGTGGAGAAGATCGCGGGCGCCGCCGCCGAGGAGGGGCAGCCGCTGGAGCGGGTGGAGGCGATCGCCCGGCAGGTCAACGACAGCTCCCGCAGCTTCGGCGTGGCCCTCGCCGCCTGTACGACCCCCGCGAAGGGCAGCCCCACCTTCGATCTGCCGCCGGGCGAGCTGGAGTTGGGCATCGGCATCCACGGCGAGCCGGGCCGGGAGCGGCGGGCGATGATGACGTCCGGGGAGGTCGCCGACTTCGCCGTGCACGCCGTCCTGGAGGACCTGGAGCCGCGCAACCCCGTGCTGGTGCTGGTCAACGGCTTGGGCGCGACGCCGCTGCTGGAGCTGTACGGGTTCAACGCGGAGGTGCAGCGCGTGCTGTCGGAGCGCGGCGTCGCCGTGGCCCGTACCCTCGTCGGCAACTATGTGACCTCCCTGGACATGGCGGGCGCCTCCGTGACCCTGTGCCAGGTCGACGAGGAGTTGCTGCGGCTGTGGGACGCGCCGGTGCACACGCCGGGCCTGCGATGGGGTATGTGACCCGGCGGCCGACGCGTTCATCCGACCTCTCACGCAAGGAGATCCCGTGCTCGATGCCGCTTTCTTCCGCCGTTGGATGACGGCGACCGCCGTGTCCGTGGACCGCGAGGCGGAACGGCTCACGGCCCTCGACTCCCCCATCGGGGACGCCGACCACGGCAGCAATCTGCAACGTGGTTTCGCCGCCGTCACCGCGGCGCTGGACAAGGAGGCCCCGGCCACGCCGGGGGCGGTGCTGGCCCTGGCCGGACGGCAGCTGATCTCGACGGTCGGCGGGGCGTCCGGTCCGCTGTACGGCACCCTGCTGCGCCGCACCGGCAAGGCGCTCGGCGACGCCGCCGAGGTGAGCGAGGAGGACCTGGCCGGGGCGCTGCGCACGGGGGTGGACGCGGTCATGGCCCTGGGCGGTGCCGCGCCGGGCGACAAGACCATGATCGACGCGCTGGTGCCGGCGGTGGACGCGCTCGGTGAGGGCTTCGGCGCGGCGCGGGCCGCCGCCGAGCGGGGCGCGGTCGCGACCACGCCGCTGCAGGCCCGCAAGGGACGGGCGAGTTACCTCGGCGAGCGGAGCGTCGGCCATCAGGACCCGGGCGCCACCTCGGCGGCGCTGCTGGTCGCGGGACTCGCGGAGGCGGCAGGTGAGTGACGTGACGAACGAGAAGGTCGTGGGCATCGTGCTGGTGTCGCACAGCGCGCAGGTCGCCGCCGCCGTGGCCGACCTCGCGCGGGGGCTGGCCGGTGGCGAGGCGGCGGTGCCCGTCGCCGCGGCGGGCGGCACCGAGGGCGGAGGGCTGGGCACCAGCGCGGAGCTGATCGCCGCGGCCGCGGCGTCGGTGGACCGGGGCGCCGGTGTCGCGGTGCTCACCGATCTGGGCAGTGCCGTGCTCACCGTGAAGGCCATGCTCGCCGAGGGTGACGACCTGCCCGGGCACACCCGCCTGGTGGACGCCCCGTTCGTGGAGGGCGCCGTCGCGGCGGTCGTCACGGCGGCCACCGGCGCCGGTCTGGACGCGGTGGCCGCCGCGGCGATGGAGGCGTACGACTACCGCAAGGTGTGAGCCCCGCGGCGGCGGGACACCGGGCGCGCCTCCCCGCCGCCGCGGCCGGCCCTGCACCGGCGGGTCCCGCGGCTCGCGTCGCGCACACCGCCGTGGACATCGGACGGGGCGCTCATCGCCCGGCGGCTCGTGTCGCGCACGCCGCCGGCACCGCGAGGGCTGCGGAGCCCGGGGAGCAGGCCGCCGCCCTCGTCCTCGTCGCCCGGGAGGCGGCGAGCGCCGTCAGGGATGTGGGGCTGCCCTCGGGTGACGGCCGGCCGGCGGTCCGGTGTCCGTCCGGCGCCGGGTCGTGGGCCGGACGGGCGGGTGCCGGCCGAGCGGCCGTGCCGACCCACTCGCGCGCCAGCCGCTCCCCCGCCGCCGCGACGGCGGCGTGGCTCTCCACCGGGGACTTCCCGGAGTCCTTGAAGACGATGTAGGTGACGCCGGAGGCGGTTCCGCCGCCGCGCGGGTCGGGGTCGATGCCGAGTCCCGCGGCCGCGGCGTACGACGCCTCGCCGATGATGTGGCCGGGGCCGACGTCGCCGACGACCGCGTACCGTACCCGGTCGCGGTACACGATCGCCGCGACCGAGCCGCCGCGTACGCCGTGCGCGCGGTGGTCCCAGACGCGGCTCGGGGCGGGGACGACGACGTAGGGCAGCCGTTCGGCGTCGGGCCGGCGGCCGTCGGACCCGGTGAAGGCCGTCACGGCGGAGAAGGAGGGGTCGGTGCGGCGGTTGCAGCGGCGGCCGGGGCGGCCGTCGCAGTCGATGTCCATGTCCGCCTTCCAGAACACGGCGTCGCGCGTGCCGCAGACCGCGATGTCCGCGGGTGCGCCGGCGTCGCTGCGGTAGCGCCCGCGGGAGACGGGGACGCAGTTCCGCGCCCTGGCGAGGAGGTCGGCGGCGCGTACGGCGCGCTCGCGCGCGGCGGCCGGCTCGGCGCGCGCCCCGGCCGGGCCCGCGGCGGGAGCCCCGTGGGCCGCGGGAGCGGCTGGGCGGGCGGCGGCCGCCGGAGCGACGGGGTGCGCGGGGCCAGGAGGGGCTGCGGGGGGTACGGGGCCGGCGGGGGACACGGGGGCCGCGGGAGCGGCCGGGGCGGCGGCGCCCGAGCCGGGGAGTGCCGTGGGAGCGAGCAGGGCGGCGCCGGCCGCGACCAGGGTGAGCGACTGGAGACGCACGATGAGTAGCCTTCCAGGGGTGCTGACGGGTCATCAGGTGCATCTGTGCCCCGCGGGGCCCGCGTCGGCACCCCATGGCGACCGGGCGGCCCAAGCGTCCGGGACCGGAGGGGCGGGGGCGGAGCGCCTCGACCGCCGCGGCCGTCCGGGCGCCGGCACCGGCGCGGTGCGGTCCGGACTACGGCGGCCTCCCCGCGCCGCGTCCGCGGATCGCCGCGCGGACGGGGCGCGTTCGGCCGCCGCACGGTGCGGCGTGGGCACCCCGCGGTGACGGCACCTGCGGCCGCCCTCTTGATGTGATCGCGTCGGGCGCGTCATATTGGTCCGGACCAATTCGTCACCCGTCCGCCCGGGAGGCCGACTCGTGCCCCGCGTTCCCCTGCCCGCGCTGCTGGTCTGCGGCACTCTGACGCTCGTGGTGTCCTGCGGCTTGAGCCAGGAGGGCGGGGACGGCGCGGCGCCCGGCGCGCCGACCGGGGTCACCGCGGCGGCCGGCAGCGCGACCAGCGTGCACGTGATGTGGAACGCCGTCTCGGCGGAGGCGGGCGTCCGCGTCTACGAGGTGTACCGCGGCACCGCCAAGGTGGACGAGGTGCCGGCGTCCCGGCACATGGTCGACGTCACCCGGCTGCGGCCGTCCACCACCTACGTCTTCACCGTGCGCGCCCGGGACGCCGACGGACGCCTCGGACCGCCCAGCAGGGAGGTGCGGGCCACCACCCCCGCGGCCGTCGCCGCCGACCGCTCGGCACCCTCGCGGCCGGCCGCGCCGCGGGGACGCACCGCAGGGAGCCGGGCCGTCCAGCTCACCTGGGACGCGTCGACGGACGACCGGGGCGTGGTGTCCTACGACATCCACCAGGGCGGCACGAAGATCCACAGCGTCGGCGGCTCGCAGACCGGGACGGTCGTCACCGGGCTGCGGCCGGGCACCCGCTACAGCTTCACGGTGCGGGCCCGGGACGCGGCGGACAACGTCTCCGCGCCGAGCGCCGCCGTCCGGCTCACCACCGCGCCCGGTGACGACGACGGCCGTGGCACCGCACCGACCGGTTTCCGGGCGGCGGCCCGTGCCGAGGACGGCGCCCACTACCTCCACCTCTCCTGGGTGCCGCCCCGCGCCGACGGGGTGATCACGGAGTATCAGATCCACCTGGACGGACGGGCGGCCACCTCCCTCGTGTGGGGCGGGACCGCGCCGCGGGAGAAGGCGACGTACAGCTTCTACCTGGGCCGCGAGGACGGCGTACGGCACCGGGTGCGCATCCGCGCCAAGCTGCCGGACGGCACCTGGGGCGGATTCTCGGCGGAGCGCACGGTGACGACCGGCGGGTGACCGGGGACCCGTTCCCGGCCGGGCCGTTCACCCGGACGGGCCGGTCCGTCACCCGCACGGGGGCCGCCCGCATGCGGGACACGCGCCGGAGCCGTTGGCTGGCTCCGAGGCAGCACGGGCGTTCCCCGACCCAGGCGGCGCAAGGGATGTACCGCCAACCGTGCCGCCGGAGGACACTTCCATGCGCAGAACTCAGCCACTTCTCCGCTGCGGACTGGCCGTGGCAGCCGCCGCCGCGCTGCCGCTCGGCCTGGCCGCCCAGCCGGCCGGCGCGGTCTCCGGGATCTCGGTGAGCACCAGCGGCTCCACCGTCTCGGTGACGACCAGCGCCTGCACCCAGGTCGGCGGCAGCTGGGGCAACGCCTCGCTGCTGACCAGCAGCCAGGCGAACTTCGCCCAGGGCCGTCAGACGGCGCTCACCGGCACCGCCGGCCTTCAGTCCGCGGCCTGGTCCAGCGTCAGCCCGGGGACGTACACGGTCATCGTGGTGTGCTCCAACGGCAGCACCGCGGGCAGCCAGTCCGTCATCGTCTCCGCGCCCGCGACCCCCACCGTCTCCCCCACGGCCACGCCCTCGCGGGGCGTGATGGGCGGCGTGGGCGGCGGCACCAAGGACTACGGCACCGTCACCATGGTGGCGGGCGGTGTGCTGGTCGGCACCGGCGCCATCGCGGCGGGCTGGTTCCTGCGCCGCCGCGGCAAGCCCTACCGGCTCTGATCCGCGGGCAGATCGGCGAACTCCGCCAGCGCGTGGGCCAGCCACCCGGTCCAGAACGTCTCCAGGTCGATGCCCGCCCGCAGGACGAGGTGCCGCAGCCGGTCCTCGGTGCTGTCCCGGCCGGGCGGGAAGTCCCTCTTCTCGATCTCCCGGTACTCGGCCAGCTGCCGCCGGTGCAGCTCAAGATGGCGGCGCAGGTCGTCCTCCAGGCCCTCGGTGCCGACCACGGCCCCGGCGCGCAGCCGCAGCAGCAGGGTGTCACGCAGCGGCTTGGGATCCTGGGGCGCGGCGGTCCAGCGGGCGAGTTCGGCACGGCCGGCGGGCAGCACCTCGTAGCTCTTCCGCTGCCCGCGGGCCGGCTGCTCGCTGGGCAGCGCCCGGATCAGGCCGTCGGCCTCCAGCTTCGCCAGCTCGCGGTAGATCTGCTGATGGGTCGCCGACCAGAAGTAGCCGATCGACTTGTCGAACCGGCGGGTCAGCTCCAGCCCCGAGGACGGCTTTTCGAGCAGAGCGGTGAGGATGGCGTGCGGGAGTGACATGGGGGCCATCCTAGGGACGGCCCCCCGTCCGGCTCAGAGCGCCGCCGCGAGTTCGGTGCCCTGCTTGATGGCGCGCTTGGCGTCCAGTTCGGCGGCCACGTCGGCGCCGCCGACGAGGTGGGCCGGGCGTCCGGCGGCGATCAGCTCGTCGTACAGGTCGCGGCGCGGCTCCTGGCCGGTGCACAGCACGATGGTGTCGACCTCCAGGACGGTGCTCCGCTCGCCCACCGTGATGTGCAGCCCCGCGTCGTCGATCCGGTCGTAGCGCACGCCGGGGACCATGGTGACGCCGCGGTGCTTCAGCTCGGCGCGGTGGATCCAGCCGGTGGTCTTGCCGAGGCCGGCGCCGACCTTGCTGGTCTTGCGCTGGAGCAGGTGGACGGTGCGCGGCGGGGCGGGCCGCTCGGGGGCGGCGAGGCCGCCGGGGGCGGCGTAGTCCATGTCCACGCCCCAGTGGCGGAAGTACGTGGCGGGGTCCTCGCTCGCCCTGTCGCCGCTGTCGGTGAGGTACTCGGCGACGTCGAAGCCGATGCCGCCGGCGCCGAGCACGGCCACGCGCCGGCCGACGGGGGCGCGGTCGCGCAGCACGTCGAGGTAGCCGACGACGCTCGGGTGGTCGACACCGGGGATGTCGGGGGTGCGCGGGCTGACGCCGGTGGCGACCACGACCTCGTCGTAGCCGGCGAGGCCGGCGGCGTCCACCCGGGTGTTGAGCCGTACGTCGACGCCGTGGGCGTCGAGCTGGTGGCGGAAGTAGCGCAGGGTCTCGTCGAACTCCTGCTTGCCGGGGACCCGGCGAGCCACGTTGAGCTGGCCGCCGATCTCGGCGGCGGCGTCGAACAGGGTGACCGCGTGGCCGCGTTCGGCCGCCGTGACCGCGCAGGCGAGACCGGCGGGTCCGGCGCCGACGACGGCGACCCGCTTGCGCAGCCGGGTCGGGGAGAGCACCAGCTCGGTCTCGTGGCAGGCGCGCGGGTTGACCAGGCAGGAGGTGATCTTGCCGCTGAAGGTGTGGTCCAGGCAGGCCTGGTTGCAGCCGATGCAGGTGTTGATGGCCTCGGGGGTGCCGGCGGCGGCCTTGTTCACGAACTCGGGATCGGCGAGCATCGGGCGGGCCATGGAGACCATGTCGGCGGTGCCGTCGGCGAGCAGCCGCTCGGCGAGTTCGGGGGTGTTGATGCGGTTGGTGGTGACGAGCGGGACGGAGACCTCGCCCATCAGCCGCTTGGTCACCCAGGTGTAGGCGCCGCGCGGCACGGAGGTGGCGATGGTGGGGATGCGTGCCTCGTGCCAGCCGATGCCGGTGTTGATGATGGTGGCCCCGGCCTCCTCGACGGCCTTGGCGAGGGTGATCACCTCGTCCAGGGTGGAGCCGCCGGGCACCAGGTCCAGCATGGACAGCCGGTAGACGACGATGAAGTCCTCGCCGACCGCCTCGCGCACCCGGCGGACGATCTCCACGGGGAAGCGCATGCGGTTGCCGTAGGAGCCGCCCCACCGGTCGGTGCGGTGGTTGGTGGGGGCGGCGGTGAACTCGTTGATGAGGTAGCCCTCGGAGCCCATGATCTCGACGCCGTCGTAGCCGGCCTGCTGGGCCAGGCGGGCGGTGCGGGCGTAGTCGTCGATGGTGCGCTCGACCTCGGCGTCGGTCAGTTCGCGCGGCGGGAAGGGGCTGATCGGGGCCTGGAGCGGGCTCGGGGCGACCAGGTCGCGGTGGTAGGCGTAGCGCCCGAAGTGGAGGATCTGGAGGGCGATCCGGCCGCCTTCGCGGTGCACGGCCTCGGTGACGACCCGGTGCTGCTCGGCCTCCGCGTCGGTGGTGAGCTTGGCGCCGCCCTCGTACGGCCGCCCCTCGTCGTTGGGCGCGATGCCGCCGGTGACGATGAGGCCCACTCCCCCGCGGGCGCGCTCGGCGTAGAAGGCCGCCATGCGCGCGAAGCCGCCCTCGGCCTCCTCCAGGCCGACGTGCATGGAACCCATCAGGACGCGGTTGGGCAGGGTGGTGAAGCCCAGGTCGAGCGGGCTCAGCAGGTGCGGGTAACGGCTCATCGACGCCTCCGTGCGCGGTGTGGTGCCCTGTAGTTGTAGAGGACCGCACACCGGTTGTGCAACTAGTTGCACAACCAAGGGGCGAGACGTGACGGGTCGCACAGCCCGCCGGGACACGCCGAGGGGGCGGTCACCGGCGGGCGCCGGTGACCGCCCCCTCGGCGGCGTGGATCAGCGGCTCTCGAGCACCAGGTGCAGTTCACGCTCCTGGTCGCCGGAGGCCGTGCTCTGGTCGTGGACCGTGAACAGCGAGTCCAGGGTCGTACGGAACCGGTCGATCGCCCAGTAGCCGCCCTGGACGTCGGCCGTCACCGGGGCCGAGAGCCGGGCGGGGCGGGCGGTGCCCTCGTGCCGCTCGGACACGTCGAACGTGCCGAGCCAGACCATCGGACGCGTCTCGTGCCACTGCTCGGGCACGTCGTCCTCGCACCGGTCGGACGCGAAGCTGGCGCACAGGGTGTCGAAGACCACCCGGGCGTCCTCCTTGCTGCACCCGCTGATCTCCACGGAGACGGACTCCGGGTGCGACCGTTCGCCGTTCATGGTGACCGCTCCTCTCATGGCAGTGCCGGGGATGCGCGAGTGCCCCGCGCGGCCGACCGCACTCCTCACCTCAGGAAATCACCGGCTTCGGCGGAGCACCACCGGCGGCGGCCACGGGGTGCGAAACCGCCTTGTGTGGGACATAACACCTCTCGTACACCGCGCCCGGGTGATTCTCCCGGCTGGTGGGCCCATGTCGGGGGATGGTGGAGTAGGGCGGGGTGGCGTAAGAGAGATGGTTGAGCGCAGGACGACATGGGGAGTCGGCACGGGGCGGGCGTGCCGAGGCGAAGGCGGTGCGTGGGATGAGTGCGACCGGGCCACCGGCGGCCGGCGGAACCGGGCCGGGCCGTGCGGCGGGACGGCCCGGCGGGCCGGACCGCGGCGCGGAACGCCCCAGCGGGCTGCTGGACGTGCTGGGCGTCGCCTCGGTGGTCCTCGACGCCGAGGGCCGCATCGTGCTGTGGAGCCCCCAGGCCGAGGAACTGTTCGGCTATCCGGCCCACGAGGCGCTGGGCCAGTACGCGGCCCGGCTGATGGTCCACGAGGAGCATCTCGGCCTGGTGATCGAGCTGTTCGCGGACGTGATGGCCACGGGTCGGGGCTGGGCGGGGGCCTTCCCCGTGCGGCACAAGGACGGCAGCACCCGGCTGGTGGAGTTCCGCAACATGCGGCTGCTGGACGACCGGGGCGACGTCTACGCCCTGGGCCTCGCCGCCGACCAGTCGACCGTGCGCCGGCTGGAGCGGGACGTGGCGCTGTCGTCACGGATGGTGGCGCAGTCGCCGATCGGACTGGCCGTGCTGGACACCGGACTGCGCTACGTCTCCGTGAACCCGGCGATGGAACGGATCGACGGCCTGCGGGCCGAGGAGCACCTGGGCCGTACGGTGCACGAGGTGCTGCCGATGATGGACGCCGAGGCGCTGGAGGCCGCGGCACGCCGGGTGATGGATACCGGACGGTCGGTCGTCGACCGGAGCTCGGTCGGGCGCACCCCAGCCGACCCCGGCCGGGACCACGTCTGGTCGGTCTCGCTGTACCGGCTGGAGGACGCGTTCCAGACCGTGCTGGGCGTGGCCGTTTCGGTGGTGGACGTCACCGAGCAGCACCGGGCGGGCGTGGAGGCGGAGACGGCCCGGCGCCGGCTCGCCCTGATCGCCGACGCCTCCGCGCGGATCGGCACCACCCTGGACCTGGAGCTGACCGCCCGCGAACTGGCCGAGGTCGCGGTGCCGGAACTGGCCGACGTGGCCGCCGTGGATCTGCTCGCGGCGGTGGTGGAGGGACGGCGCAGCAGTCTCGGTCCGGCCGAGGCCGCGGTCATCCGGGCGCTCGCGGTGCGCGCGAAGGAGTCACCGGACGCGCTGGCGGCCGCGGACCCCCCGGGGCAGGTGGCCCGCTACGGGCCCGACCGGCTCGTCACCCAGTGCGTGCGCACGGGCCGCCCCGTGCTGGTGCCGCGGGTCAAGGACGAGGACCTGCCCCGGATCGCGCGCTCACCGGAGGCGGCCGTGCTGCTCGGCCGGGCGGGCGTCCACTCGTACCTCGCCGTGCCGCTGATCGCCCGCGGCGAGGTGCTGGGCGCCCTGGACCTGAAGCGGACCGGCAACCCGGTCCCGTTCGGCCAGGACGACCTGCTGCTGGCCCGGGAACTGGCGGCCCGGGCGGCGGTGCAGATCGACAACGCGCGCTGGTACCAGAACGCCCGGGACACCGCCCTCGCCCTCCAGCGCAGCCTGCTGCCCAGCCACCCACCGGTCACCGGCGGCCTGGAGGTCGCCTCCCGCTACCAGCCCGCCGGGGCGACCACCGAGGTCGGCGGCGACTGGTTCGACGTGATCCCGCTGGAGGACGGCAGGACCGCGCTGGTCGTCGGCGACGTGATGGGCAGCGGGATCAACGCCGCCGCGACCATGGGCCGGCTGCGCACCGCCACCAACACCCTGGCCGTGCTGGGCCTCGACCCGGCCCGGCTGCTGGGGCACCTGGACCGGATCACGGAGGGGCTGGACCACTCCATCGCCACCTGCCTGTACGCCGTCCACGATCCCCGGCGGCGGCAGTGCCGGATCGCCAACGCCGGGCACCTGCCACCGGTCCGGGTGCGCGCAGGCCGCGGACCGGAGCTGCTGGACCTGCCGACCGGGGCGCCGCTGGGCGTGGGCGGGGTCGCCTTCTCCACCACGGAGTTCGACCTGGATCCGGGCGACGAGCTGGTGCTCTACACGGACGGCCTGGTCGAGACCCGCAGCCACTCCCTCGACGAGCGCCTCGGCACCCTGCTGAGCCTGCTGGACGGTCCGGCCCGCCCGCTGGACGAGATCTGCGACCTGCTGCTGCGCACCTTGCACCACCCCGACAACCACGACGACGTGGCCGTCCTCATCGCCCGCGTGCGCACCGGGACCTGAGGCCGCGTCGCCCCGGCTCCCGGCCGGGCCCGCGCGGCGGGGCGAGCGCGCCGCTCCCGCTCCACCGCGCGAGCAGGCCCCCGGCGGCCCTCCGACGGCCGGGGAGGCGCACGGCACCCGGCGAGGCCCGGCCGCGCCCGCGGTGGTCAGGCCACCCCGATGACGACCTGGGCGTACAGCTCCTCGGAGACCGCCAGACGGGCCGTCAGGCCCGCCTCGGCGAACGCCGCCAGCGCCGCCGGGGCCTGGCGTTCGCTGGTCTCGGTGAGCAGGCAGCCGCCGGGGGCCAGCCAGTGCGGGGCCTCGGCGGCGACCCGGCGGGCGACGTCCAGGCCGTCGGCGCCGCCGTCCAGGGCGGTCAGCGGCTCGTGGTCGCGGGCCTCGGCGGGCAGCAGTCCGACCTCGCCGGTGGGGACGTACGGCACATTGGCCGCGAGGATGTCGATGCGCCCGCGCAGCGCGGCGGGCAGCGCCTCGAACAGGTCCCCCTCGTACACCCGGCCGCCGGCACCGGCGAGGTTGCGGCGGGCGCAGCGCACCGCCGCCGGGTCGATGTCGGCGGCGTGCAGTTCGACCGGGCCGAGTCCGTCGGCGAGGGCGGCGCCGACCGCGCCGGAGCCACAGCACAGGTCGACGACGACGCGCGCGTCCGGCGCCTGCGCGAGGGCCTGCTCGACCAGGAACTCGGTGCGGCGGCGGGGGATGAAGACGCCGGGTTCGACGGTGATGCGCAGGCCCCGGAACCCGGCCCAGCCGAGCACGAGTTCCAGCGGGAGGCCGGAGACCCGGCGGTCCACCAGGGCGGTGAGTTCACCGGGGGTGCGGGCGGCGTCGAGCAGCAGGTCGGCCTCGTCCTCGGCGAAGACGCAGCCCGCGGCGCGCAGGGCGCCGACGACGGACGCACGGGAGGAGGGGGACGGGACGGAACGAGAAGCGGGCATGTACCCAGAAGCCTTTCGGGAACCGAAGGGCGCCCTCGTGGTCAGCCGGGCCGGCGGTCCGCGCCGGGGCGAAGTGAGGGCACCCGTGCCGTTGCAGCGGTAATGGGTCTCACCTCCCTGGTGCGGCGCGGCCGGGTCCGTCCACGGCCGACGGCAACCCTACCCCAGGGGCCGAACGGTCAGACCCCGACCGCCTCTTCGGCCTCCTCCGCGGCCGCGTCCGCCGGGTCGCGGCGCGCCGGGGATGCCGGGGTGGCCCGGTGCCGCTCGCAGGCGCCGGCGACCGCCGTGACGGCGAGGCCCGCCACCAGCCAGGCGGCCAGTGTCCACAGGGTGCGGCCGAGCCCGTCGCCGTCGAAGTAGAGCAGGCTGCGGGCGCCCTCCACGAACCCGGCGCCGTTCCAGAAGGCGTGCAGGGTGCCGAAGAAACCGTTCTGCAGCTCGGGCCGGAACAGGCCGCCGGAGCTGGTGAAGTTGAGCATCACGAACAGGACCATCATGGCGAGCGTGGTCCAGCGCTTGAGGAAGGTGTGCAGGCCGACGCCGATCAGCAGGATGCCCGCCGAGTACAGCCAGGCCAGCCCCCAGATCCCGGCGAGGTCGTGGTGGGCGAGGTGGAAGACGGGTCCGGCGAGGAGCGTGCCGATGCCGCTGACCGCGACGGAGACGCCGAGGGTGAGCAGCGCCCGCAGCCGCATCGGCAGCGGGGCGCCCACGCCGCCGAGGACCGCGACCGAGGCGTAGGAGCCGATGCTGACCGCGATCATGAGGAAGAACAGGCCCTGCCCGGTCGGGTCGTCGGCGACCGGCTCGGCGACGTCGGTCACCTGGGGCGGGACACCGCGGGCCGCGGCGACGGGCGTGAAGACCTTCTCGACCGCCATGGCGCCCATGTCGGAGGCGGCGGTGGCGACCAGGATCTCGGGCGCCCCGGGATCCGGGACGTAGGCGCCGGTGATGTCACGGGACTCCAGCAGGGCGACGGCGCGGGCCCGGTCGGGGACGGTGCGCACGTCGAGCGCGTCGCCCGCCTCGTCCTGGACGGACCGGGCCAGCGCCTCGGCCTCGGCGCCGCTGCCGACGACGGCGACGGGCAGGTGGTTCGGCTCGGGGGTCACGAACGCCCCCATGTAGGCGAGCCCCATGCCCACGCACATCAGCAGGGGCGTGACCAGGTGCGTGAGCACGTGGCGCAGCGCGGGTGACCGCATCCTCGGGTCCTCCTTCGGTCCGCCAGCCGGCCCGGAGAACCAGTTGGCATATACAACTTGTTTTCAGTTGTACTATACAACTGACTGGAGGAGGTCCCGTGACAGCAGCCGAGGCCGTGGAGGCCGTCCAACGCGAGATGACAGCCTTCGCCCGCCGCGCCCGGGCCTCGGCGGGGCGCATGCACCCCGAGCTGTCGCTGGTCTCGTACACCCTGCTCGGCCATCTGGAGGAGCGGGGCGGCTGCCGCGCCACCGATCTCGCCGCGCACTACGCCCTGGACAAGTCGACGGTCAGCCGCCAGGTCGGCGCCCTGGAGCGGGCCGGGCTGATCGAGCGGCGGGCCGACCCGGACGACCACCGGGTACAGGTGCTGCACCTCACCGGCACCGGACGGCGGCTCCTCGCCCAGGTCACCGAGAGCCGCCGGGCGGCGTTCCGGGAGCGGCTGGCGGACTGGCCGGAGGAGGACCTGGCCCGGTTCGCCGCGTACCTGATCCGCTACAACGCCTGGACGCCGCCGGACGCACCGGACGCCTGACCGCGGCCCGCCGGGGTCACCCGGTCACCCCGGGCGCCGGACCACCCGCCGGGGGCACGTACGGTTTAACCATGAACGTCACCCGAGGCTTCACCGGACGCCCGCGCGTCCACCGTCCGGGCCTGCCGCCCGGGCAGTACGACGCGGGCGACGACTGGCCCGTGCTGTCCGCCGAGGTCACCCCCGACCTGGCCCCAGCCGACTGGACCTTCCGCGTCGACGGACTGGTCGAGGAGCCCCGCACCTGGAACTGGGAACAGGCGCACGCGCTGCCCGGTTCGGTGTACGAGGGCGACATCCACTGCGTGACCAGCTGGTCGAAGTTCGGCGTGCGGTTCGGGGGCGTCTCCCTGGACGCCTTCCTCGCCGCCGTACGCCCCCTCCCCACCGCGACGCACGCGGTCGCCTACTCGCACACCGGGTACACCACCAACCTGCCGCTCACCGACCTGACCGGCGGCAAGGCGTGGATCGCCTTCAGCCACGACGGGCGGCCGCTCGCCCCCGAGCACGGCGGCCCGGCGCGGCTGCTGGTGCCGCACCTGTACTTCTGGAAGAGCGCCAAGTGGATCGCGGGCCTGAAGCTGCTCGACCACGACGAGCCCGGCTTCTGGGAGCAGAACGGCTATCACGCGCGGGGCAACCCGTGGGAGGAGCAGCGGTACTCCGGTGACTGAGACCACCTTCACTCCGCCGACCCGGTTCGCCATCCCGGGCCGGATCGCCGTGACCCACCAGGGCGCGAACGTTTGGCAGACCGCCACCCTCACCGAGATCCGCCGGGAGACCCCGCGCGCCGCCACCTTCCGGTTCGCGGTGCCCGCCTGGGTGGGCCACGTCCCCGGGCAGCACCTGCAGCTGCGGCTGACTGCCGAGGACGGCTACCGCGCCCAGCGCCACTACTCGCTGGCGTCCGCGCCCGACGACTCGGGGCACATCGAGCTGACCTTGGACCACGTCGAGGGCGGCGAGGTCTCCGGCTGGTTCCACGGCGAGGCCCGGCCCGGCGACCGGGTCGAGGTGCGCGGCCCGGTCAGCGGCTTCTTCGCCTGGCCCGGCGACCGGCCCGCGCTGCTGATCGGCGCGGGTTCCGGTGTCGTACCGCTGATGTCGATGGTCCGGCACCACCGGGCGCGCGGCCTCGGCGTGCCGCTGCGGCTGCTGGTGTCGGCGCGCAGCCCCGAGGAGCTGATCTACGCCCGGGAGTACGGCGCGGAGACCACACCGGTGTTCACCCGGAGCGCCCCGCCGGGCACGCCGGTGGGGCGGATCGCCGCCGCGCACCTGGAACCGGTGCTCGCCGAGGCGCCGCCGGGCGGCTGGGAGGCCTACGTCTGCGGGTCCAACGCCTTCGCCGAGCACGCCTCCCGGCTGCTGGTGGCGGCCGGCCAGCCGGTGGACCGCATCCGCATCGAGCGCTTCGGCTGAGCCGCCTCCCGCCTCTCCCGCGTGCGTGAGCGAACCCCCGCGGACGGGGTACCGGGAGACACAGGGTGCTCGCACGCGAGGCGGCGAGGAGGCGGCGGATGCGGACCTCGGTGGGCGGCCGGTGCCGGCGGCGCAATCCGCTGCGGCGCCGGTCGGACGTCGTGGAGGCGTGGACGGTGCTGGCCGTCGCCGTCCTGCTGGTGCTGGGGGCACCGCTGGCGGGGGCGGGAACGGCCTGGTGGGCGTACCAGGACGCCCGGGCGACGGCGGCCGAGCAACGCGCGGAGCGGCACCGCGTGCGGGCCGAGGTGACCGGCGCCGGCCCCCGCTCGGCGTCCGCGCCGCACGGCGGCCGGGCGTACGCGTACCGGGCGACCGTGCGCTGGACCGACCCGCGGGACGGGGTGCGCACGGCGGTCGCCCGGGTCCCGGCCGGCACGGAGGCGGGCGACCGCGTCGAGGTGTGGTTCGACGCCCGGGGCCGCGCGGTGCCGGCGCCGCCGGACGGCGGCCTGATCTGGCAGCACACCCTCACCCTGGGCTTCTGCGCGGCGGGCGCCACGGCCGGGACCGTGCTGCTGGGGCACGCACTGGTCCGGCGGGCGGCGATGCGCCGCAGGCTCGACGAGTGGGAGCGGGAGTGGGCCCGGACCGAGCCGGAGTGGACCCGGCGGCGGGCGTGAGGGGCGGCCGGACTCGCGCCGGGCGGCCACGAGGTTCGAGATGCCGGACGCCGTCCGAAAGCTGGGCCGGGTCTGGCGAGCGGTCAGGGCGTGAACATACGGTGCGATCATCAGCACCCCCTCTCCACCGAAGGCGGTCTCCATGGCCTTGTTCGACCTCCCGCTCGACGAACTGCGCGAGTACCGCAGCGACTCCACCGAGCCCGAGGACTTCGATGCCTTCTGGTCCAAGACGCTGCAGGAGGCCCGCGAGCACGACCTGGACGCCCGGTTCGAGCCCGTCGAGACGGGCCTGTCGACCGTGCGGGTCCACGACGTGACGTTCGCCGGGTTCGGCGGCCACCCGGTGAAGGGCTGGCTGGTCCTTCCCGCGGCGGCCGGGGAACCGCTGCCGCTGGTGGTGGAGTTCGTCGGCTACGGCGGCGGCCGCGGCCTGCCGCACGAGCATCTGCTGTGGGCCTCCACCGGACGCGCGCACTTCGTGATGGACACCCGTGGCCAGGGCAGCGCCTGGGGCGGCGGGGGCGGCACCGCCGACCCGGTGGGCGGCGCCCCCGCCTACCCCGGCTTCATGACCCGCGGCATCGACGCGCCGGAGAACTACTACTACCGCCGGGTCTTCACGGACGCCGTGCGGGCCGTCGAGGCCGCGCGCTCGCACCCGCTCACCGACGCCTCCCGCACCGTCGCCCTCGGCGGCAGCCAGGGCGGCGGCATCGCCCTCGCGGTGGGCGGGCTGGTGCCCGACCTGGTGGCCGTGGCACCGGACGTGCCGTTCCTGTGCGACTTCCCGCGCGCGACGACCCTGACGGACCGCAACCCGTACCGGGAGATCGGCCTCTACCTCAAGACGCACCGCGGACGCACCGCGGACGCCCTGCGCACCCTGTCCTACTTCGACGGCGTGCACTTCGCCGCCCGCGGCCGGGCACCGGCGCTGTTCTCGGCGGCGCTGGAGGACCAGACCTGCCCGCCCTCGACGGTCTTCGCGGCGTTCAACGCCTGGGCGCACGAGGAGAAGGCGATCGAGGTGTACGACTTCAACGACCACGAGGGCGGCGGGCCGTACCAGGACCGGGCCAGGCTGGACTGGCTGCGGTCGTACGCCTGATCCGAGACGCCTCCTTCCCTCCGGTCCGACCAGTCGGTACGTTCGGCGGCGGCCCGGTGCGCAGCGGCGCGCCGGGCGTTCCGACGGACGACGGACGACGGAGGGTGCATGTCCGAGCCAGGGCCCGTGGTGCACGGCCACTGCGACAGCCGCTTCACGGCGGTGCGCACGGCATTCGAGGAGAACTTCCGCGACCGCGGCGAGCTGGGTGCCGCGGTCGCCGTCACGGTCGACGGAGTGCGGGTGGTGGACCTGTGGGGCGGCTGGGCCGACCCGGGCCGCAGCCGCCCCTGGGAGCGGGACACGGTGGTCACCGTCTGGTCCACCACCAAGGGCCCGGTGGCGCTGTGCGCCCACCTGCTGGCCGACCGCGGTCTGCTCGACCTGGACGCGCCGGTGGCCGCCTACTGGCCCGAGTTCGCCGCCGCCGGCAAGGAGAAGGTGCTCGTCCGGCACCTGCTGTCGCACCGGGCCGGACTGTCCGGGCCGCGCGAGCCGCACTCCTTCGCGGACCTGTGCGACTGGGAGCTGACCACGGGCCGGCTCGCGGCCATGGAGCCCTGGTGGGAACCGGGCACCCGGTCCGGCTATCACGCCCTGACCTACGGCCACCTCGTCGGCGAGGTGGTCCGGCGGATCTCCGGACTGCGGCCGGGCGCCTTCCTGGAGCGGGAGGTCACCGGTCCGCTCGGCATCGACTTCACCATCGGCCTGCCGGAACGGGACGCCGGGCGCGCCGCCCGGCTGGTGCACGCGTCGGCACCGCGCGGCGAACAGGCCGCGGCCTTCAGCCGGCCGGCGCCCGCCGCGCTGGCCGCGCTGACCAACCCGGCGGTGGGCGCGCGGGAGGCCGGCACACCCGAGTGGCGGGCCGCCGAGATACCCGCGGCCAACGGCCACGGCACCGCCCGGGCGGTCGCCGACCTGTACGGCGTGCTGGCGGGCCTGGGCGCCCCCGGCGGGCGGCGCCTGCTCTCCGCCGGCGCCGCCGAGCGGGTGCGCGAGGGGCAGGGCGCCTGCCGGGACCTGGTGCTCGGCGCCGGGTTCGCACGGGACACGGAGGCCGGGCTCGGGTTGTGGCTGAGCGGCGCCAACGGCTCCTACGGGCCGAACCCGCGCGCGTTCGGCCATGACGGCTTCGGCGGCTCCTGCGGTCTCGCGGACCCGGAGGCGGGGCTCTCGCTGGGCTATGTGATGAACCGCATGGGCCCGCGCATCGCGGACGACCCGCGGAAGATGGCCCTGGTGGAGGCCCTGTACAGCGCCCTGTGACGGCATCGCGGGGGCGGCCCGGCGCGTCGGCGGAGCGGTCCGCGCGGTCCGGTTTCGGCCGAACCGCCGGGCCACCCTTCCCTAGTGGTTTAGACCAATGCTAGATGTGGTGGCGCAATGAGCCCGAGTGGCTACGGCACGTCACCAACAGGAGGGCGCGGCATGGCCCGCCACACCCCGCACGATCACCCGCACACCGCCGGCCGGCCCGCGCACCGGTCCGGCGACCGGCCCCTCTACTGGCGGATCGCCACCGAACTGCTCGGCGAGCTGCGCGACGGCACCATCCCGCCCGGCGAACGGCTGCCCGGGGAGCGGCAGCTCGCCGAGCACTTCCGGGTCAGCCGGGAGACGGTACGGCAGGCGCTCGACGTCCTGCGCCGCGACGGCCTGGTCGCCACCGACCGGCGGGGCAGCCACGCCACCCTCCCCGGCCCGCCGGTCGAGCACCCCACCTCGCTCGCCTTCCCGGTCGGCGCCCGCCGCCCGGCCGACCCGCGCGCCGTCGACCGGGCCACCGTCGCCTGGGAGGCTCCGCCGCCCGGGCACGCCGAGGCGCTCGGGCTGGCCCCGCACCGGCCCACCCTGGTGCACCGCTACGAGTCGGCCGGCGCGGACGGCCGGGGCCGGCGCCGCGCGGTGTCCTCCTTCTCGGCGGTGGCGCTCGCCGAGGTCGCGGAACTGGGCCGCTACCGCGACCGCGCCGACGGCACGTCCTCCGTACAGCTGCGGCGCGCCTACGACTGGATGCGCCGGGCCGGCCTGACCCTGCACCACCGGGACACCATCACCCGCCTCCCGGACGCACCGACGGTCCGGGTGACCCGGCTGGTGCAGGACCAGTACGCCCGGCCGCTGGAGATCACCGACCTCGTCGTGGACGCCCAGCGGGACGCGCTGGTCTACGAGTTCACCCTCCCGGCGGCGGTCTGACCCGGTCCCGCCGCGCGCTACGGGAGCCGCCGGGCCCTCACCGTCCGGACCCGAGGGCTCCCGTCCCGCCGGTGCCCGGCCTCCGGCAGGCGGGCAACTCCACGGCGAACCCGGCCCGTTCCGGCTCGCGCCGGACCCGTCCGAGCCCGAAGGTCCGGCAGTACATCACGAACGGCGGCCGCCGGACGGCGTCGCGCACCCGCATCACCGCGTCGAAGCCCAGCCGCGTCCAGCAGATCCGTGAACCGGGCCGCGGCGGGGCGACGAGCGGGAAGGCGAACCGGCCGCCCGGCCGCAGCACACCGTGCACCTGCGCGACAGGCCCGGCAGCTCCGCCGGGAGGAAGTGGCCGAACGTCCCGGGGCCGGCCACGAGGCCGAAGGCGGGCCCGAACGGCAGCGCGCGGGCGTCCGCCCCGACTCAGGCGAGGCACGGACCGCCCGCGGGCGGCGGGACCCGCCGCCGGGCCACCGCCAGCATGCCCGCGCTGAAGTCCACCCCGGTGCCGCTCCGCGTGCACGGCCGGGTCAGCACGGTCACGCCCGCGCCGGTGCCGCAGCACAGGCCGAGCCCGGTCCCGTACGGGCCGGTCCGGGCCAGTGCCCGCGCGACGGCGTCCGGGACGGAGTCCGGGCGCGGAACGGGGTGTGGTCGAACCCGGGCGCGAGCAGGTCGTAGCCGCGCTCGACCGACGACAGCGCCTGGACGGCGAGTTCGCGCAGACGGGCCCCTCCGGGACCGAACATCACCGCCGGCTTACGGCGCCTGCCTCACCCGGCCCGGCCGGACAGGTCGGCGGGGCGGATCCGGTAGACCTGCAGGCGCAGGTCGTAGTACTTGGCCGTCTCGCCGACCCACTGCATGCCGAGCCGTCGCGCGGTCGCGACGGCACGCCGGTTGGCGGGCCGGGCGACCGCGAACAGCTCGTCGGTGTCGTGGTCGAACGCCCAGCCGATCAGGGCCCGGGCGGCCTCGACGGCGTACCCCCGGCCCCAGGCCTCGGGCGCCAGTTGCCAGCTGACCTCCAGGTCGTCCTCGTACGGCGGCAGCAGCCGGATGCCGAGTCCGCCGACGACCGTGCCGTCGTCTCGGCGCTGCACCGCCCAGCGTCCCCGGGGCGGCACCAGGTTCGGCCGGCTCTCCTCCCACGCCTGGAGCAGACAGCGCATGGCGGCGGTGTCCCGGACCCGGTCCATCGCGGGCGTGAGCCAGTGGGCGACGTCCGGTGAGCCGTAGATGCCCAGGGCGGCGTCGGCGTCGGCGACGGTCCAGTCACGGACGACCAGCCGGTCGGTGGTCAGCACAGTGTCCATGGTCCGAGGTGTACCGCGCCGGCGGCCCGGCCGCCCCGCCGGGCGGGCGGCCGGGGCGGGCTGCGTGCAGTCACCGGGAGCGGGACACGCCGCGGGGAACGGGGGCGCGTCCGGGGGCGTTCGCCCACCGCCCTCGCGACGGCGCCGGCGGGGACCGGCTCCCGGGGGCCGCCGCGTACCCCGTCGAGGAGAGAGCACCGGCGGCACGGAGCCGCGCCTCGGCCGCGCCCTCGCCGCGCGCCGGCTCTCCCGGTCGCGCCGTCCTGCCGCGGAGGCGCGAGACCCCGGGCGACGCGGCGTTCCCGCGACGCGGCCGGCCGGCGCCGCCGGCCCGATCCGGACGGCGGGACCGGCCGCGTGCGGCATCCGGGTGCACGCGCTCCGGGCAACGGCCCGGGCAGCGCGGCGCACGCCGGAAGCGTTCCTAGGTTGCCTGTATGACGATCGGATTCTCATCCCGGATGTCGGTGGCGACCTGCGGTTTCTGCCTCGTCGGCGTCCTCGGCCTGGCGCCCGCCGCCGTGGCCGCCCGGGCCGCCGCCGACCCCGGCGCGCCGGGCGGACCGGCGGCGGCCCCGCGGCCGTCGCTGCTGTACCGGCCCGGGACGCACGTCCGGCCGCGCGCCGGCGCACCGAGGCTTCCGGACGTCTCCGCCCGGTCCTGGCTGGTCGCCGACGCCCGCACCGGCGAGGTGCTCGCCGCGCACGACGCACACCGCAAGCTGCCGCCCGCGAGCACCCTGAAGACCCTGTTCGCGCTCACCGTGCTGCCGTCGCTGCCCGGCGGCATCCGGCACCGGGTCGGACCGGAGGAACTCGAGGGCATCGGCGCGGGCAGCAGTCTGGTCGGCGTCGCCGAGGGCCGCGCCTACCGGGTCACCGATCTGTGGCGCGGGGTCTTCCTCAGCTCCGGCAACGACGCCGTGCGGGTGCTCGCCGCGCTCAACGGCGGCTGGCGGACCACCGCCCGGCGGATGCAGGCCAAGGCCCGCTCGCTGGGCGCGCTCGACACGCGGGTGGTGTCACCCGACGGGTACGACGCGCCGGGCCAGGTGTCCTCGGCCTACGACCTGACGGTGTTCGGGCGGGCCGGGCTGCGCAGCGCGGACTTCGCGCGGTACTGCGCCACGGTCGAGGCCGACTTCCCGGGGCGCGGCGGCCGGGTCTACCCGATCCGGAACACCAACCGGCTGCTGACCGGCGCCGACGGCGTGGAGCGGTACCGGGGGCTGATCGGCGTCAAGAACGGCTACACCAGCCGCGCGGGCCACACCCTGGTCGCCGCGGCGCGCAAGGGCGGGCGGACCCTCGTGGTCACGGTGATGAACCCGCGCGAGGGCGACGGGTTCGCCGTCTACGAGGAGGCGCGGTCACTGCTGGACTGGGGGTTCGGCGCGGCGGGCCGGGTGGATCCGGTGGGCTCGCTGGACGCCCTGCGGACCCCGCCCCGGCCGGGTCCCGACCCGGCGCCGGCCGTGCCGGCCGGTGCCGCCCCCGGTTCCGGGCCCGGCTGGGCGAGGCCGGCGGCGGTCGTGGGCGCCGCCGGGCTGGGCGCCGGGGCGGTCGCGCTGGTGCTGCGGTTCCTGGACGCGCTGGGCCTCCGGGGCGGCCGGGGCGGCCGCGCGGTCAGAACACCGACAGACCCGTCAGGGTCGTGAAGCGGTCCAGGGCCGCCACCCCCGCCACCGAGTTGCCGCGCTCGTCGAGCCCCGGGCTCCAGACGCAGAGCGTGCAGCGGCCCGGGACGACCGCGATGATGCCGCCGCCGACGCCGCTCTTGCCGGGCAGGCCGACGCGGTAGGCGAAGTCGCCCGCCGCGTCGTAGGTACCGCAGGTCAGCATGACCGCGTTGACCTGCTTGGCCTGGCTGCGGCTCAGCAGCCGGGTGCCGTCCGCGCGGACGCCGTGCCGGGCCAGGAAGGCAGTGGCCAGGGCCAGGTCGGCGCAGGACGCCCGCAGGGAGCACTGCCGGAAGTACTGCTCCAGCAGCACCGGCACCGGGTTGTCGATGTTGCCGTACGACGCCATGAAGTGGGCGAGGGCCGCGTTGCGGTCACCGTGCGCGGCCTCGGAGGCGGCGACCTCCTCGTCGTACGACATCCGCGGGTTGCCCGACTCGGCGCGCAGGAACTCCAGGAGGGTGCCCGACGCGTCACCGGTACGGGTGTGCAGGCGGTCGGTGACCACCAGGGCGCCCGCGTTGATGAACGGGTTGCGCGGGATGCCGTCCTCGTACTCCAGCTGCACCAGCGAGTTGAACGGGTTGCCGGACGGCTCGCGGCCCACGTGCTCCCAGAGTTCGTCGCCCTCCCGGGCCAGGTCCAGGGCGAGGGTGAAGACCTTGGTGACGGACTGGGTGGAGAACGGCTCGCGCCAGTCCCCCACGCCGTACACCGCGCCGTCCGGTTCCGCCACGGCCATGCCGAAGCGGCGCGGGTCGCAGGCGGCGAGCGCCGGGATGTAGTCGGCGGGCCGGCCGCGGCCGGGGGTGTGCTCGATCTCCTCGGCGATGCGCTCCAGGACCGGCAGGAAGGTCGTCGGCGACGTCATGACCGGTATTCTTCCTCCGGGTCGTTCCTGGCGCGCATCGGTGTGCCGGTCGGGGTCGCGCGGGTCAGACGGTGGGTGAGCCGTTGCCGGCGAGCACCTCGGGCCGCAGGAGCGCGGTCAGCTTCTCCTGGGGCAGCAGGCCCTTCTCCAGGACCAGTTCGGCCACGCCCCGGCCGGTGGCGAGGGCCTCCTTGGCGATGCCGGTGGCGGCCGTGTACCCGATGTGCGGGTTCAGGGCGGTGACCAGGCCGATGGAGTTCTCCACGCTCGCCCGCAGCACCTCGGTGTTGGCGGTGATGCCGGCCACGCAGCGTTCGGCGAGGGTGACGCAGGCGTTGCGCAGGTGGGTGACGGACTCCGAGAGGGAGTGCAGGATGATCGGCTCGAAGGCGTTCAGCTGGAGCTGGCCCGCCTCCGCCGCCATGGTGATGGTGACGTCGTTGCCGATCACCTCGAAAGCGACCTGGTTGACGACCTCCGGGATCACCGGGTTGACCTTGCCCGGCATGATGGACGAACCCGCCTGCACCGGGGGCAGGTTGATCTCGCCGAGGCCCGCGCGCGGTCCGGAGGACAGCAGCCGCAGGTCGTTGCAGCTCTTGGAGAGCTTGACGGCGATCCGCTTGAGCACGCCGGACATCTGGACGAAGGCGCCGCAGTCCTGGGTGGCCTCGACCAGGTTGGCGGCGGTGACCAGGGGCAGGCCGGTGATGTCGGAGAGGTGGCGGCGGGCCGACTCGGCGTAGCCGCGGGGCGCGTTGAGGCCGGTGCCGATGGCGGTGGCGCCCAGGTTGATCTCGTGGATCAGCTCGACGGCCTCCGCGAGGCGGCTGCGGTCCTCGTCGAGCATGACGGCGTAGGCGGAGAACTCCTGGCCGAGCGTCATGGGGACGGCGTCCTGGAGCTGCGTGCGGCCCATCTTCAGGACGTCGCGGAACTCGACCGCCTTGCGGGCGAACGCGTCCTGGAGCACCGACATCGCCTTGAGCAGGCCCCGTACCGCGAAGACCGTCGCGATCTTGACCGCGGTCGGGTAGACGTCGTTGGTGGACTGGCCGAGGTTCACGTCCTCGTTGGGGTGCAGGTGCGCGTACTGGCCCTTCTCGTGGCCCAGCAGCTCCAGTGCCCGGTTGGCGACGACCTCGTTGGCGTTCATGTTGGTCGAGGTGCCGGCGCCGCCCTGCACCACGTCGACCACGAACTGGTCGTGCAGTTCGCCGGCGCGGATCTCGCGGCAGGCCGCGACGATCGCGGCGGCCTTGCGCGGCTCCAGCAGGCCCAGTTCCTCGTTGGCGAGCGCGGCGGCCTCCTTCACCGCGGCCAGGGCGGTGATCAGGTGCGGGTAGGCGGAGATCGGGGTGCCGGTGATGGCGAAGTTCTCCGTGGCGCGCAGGGTGTGCACGCCCCAGTAGGCGTCGGCGGGGACGTCCCGGTCGCCGAGGAGGTCGTGTTCGCTGCGGGTGGCGGCGGTCATGGGTGTCTGGGTCCTCTTCGAGGGGTGCGGGTGCCGGTGCGGTGCGGCTGGGGTGAGGGTGGGGCGGGTGGGGTGCGGCGGTGAGGGTGCCGGGGCCCCGCGGCGGTCTGCGCAGGGTATGCCGTGGCTCGTGCGGCGTCCGTCGACCGTGGGGTGGGGCCGCGGCGGGGGGTGTCCGTTCCCGGTCCGGCGGCTCGGTGGGACGTCAGGTGCCGGCGTCGGCACCGGCCGCCGTGGGCGGACGCCCCCGCCGGGTGTCCCGATCGCCGTGCCCGGCCGCGGGACGCCCGGCGGGGAGGAACGTCACGGCGTGGGCGTCAGCGGGTCCAGGGCTCGGGCCGGGCGGATCTCGCCCACCGGGATGCCACCGCCGAGCAGGGGCTCGCCGGCGAACTCCTTGAGCCGGGACGGGTCGACGCCTGCCCGGGCCAGGGCCGCGGCGGCCACGGGGACGCGCGCCCGGCCCGCGCCGTCGGCGATCTTGACGGCGATCGCACGGCCGTCGGGCAGCGCTGCCACCTGGACGCCCTCGAAGCCGTCCTTCGCCAGCAGACCGGGGACGGCCCGCATCAGGGCGGCCACGTCCCGGGCGGAGCCGGAGGCCATCTCGGCGTGCTCGCGCATCGCGTCGGCGACGCGTGCCTCCGGTGTGCCGGGCGCGGCGGTGGTGATGCGGGCGGCGGCGCGGGCGAGGCCGTGCAGCGAGACGGCGAACAGCGGTGCGCCGCAGCCGTCGACGGTCACGTGGGCGATCCGCTGGCCGGTCAGGTCCTCCACGATCTCGGCGATCGCCTGCTGGAGGGGGTGGGCCGGGTCGAGGTAGTCGTCCAGGGGCCAGTCGTTGAGCTTGCAGGTGTACAGCATGGCCGCGTGCTTGCCCGAGCAGTTCTGCGCCAGGCGCGACGGCGGCCGGTTCTCGCGCACCCAGACGTCCCTGACCGCCGGGTCGAACGGCAGGTCCGGCGTGTTGCGCAGGTGGTCCTCGGTGAGCCCGGCGAGTTCCAGGATGCGGCGGGTGCCGGCGAGGTGGCGTTCCTCGCCGGAGTGGCTGGCGGCGGCGAGCGACAGCAGTTCGCCGTCGAGCGGCAGGCCGGCCCGGACCATGGCGACGGCCTGGACCGGCTTGATCGCGGAGCGGGGGTAGAAGGCCGCCTCGACGTCACCGGTGGCGAAGGTGACGCGTCCGTGGACGTCCAGGACGACGACCGAGCCGTAGTGGGTGCCTTCGACGATCCCTCCCCGGACGAGGTGGGCGACGGGGGCGTGGCGGGGTTCGCGGGCGGGGGGTGCGTCCGCGACGGAACTGCTGTACATCACTGCCTGGTTCTTCGGTGGTTGGGTGTCGGCCGGGGCGTGGTTCACACGTCGGCCTTGGCGGGGTTCCCGACGCGGCCGCGGATGGCGAACCAGCCGGCGACCAGGGCGGCGACGATCAGCGGCAGGCACAGCACGGTGGTGCGTCCGGCGCCGCCGTCGGCGTACATGAGGACCAGGACGGAGGCGAGGAAGGCCAGCGTCACGGTCTCGGTCCAGGGGGAGCCCGGCAGGCGGTATGCGGGGCGGTCGAGTGCGCCGCTGCGGGTCCTGCGCCAGAACAGCAGGTGGCAGACCATGATCATGCCCCAGGTGGCCAGGATGCCGAGGGCGGCGAAGTTGAGGACGATCTCGAAGGCGTCCTTGGGGACGACGAAGTTGAGGCCGACGCCGAGGACGCAGATGCCGCTGGTGAGGAGGATGCCGCCGTAGGGGACCTGGCTGCGGCTCATGGCACCGGTGAACCGGGGGGCGGAGCCGTGCACGGCCATGGAGCGCAGGATGCGTCCGGTCGAGTACAGGCCGGAGTTGAGGGAGGACATCGCCGCGGTGAGCACGACGAGGTTCATGATGCCGCCGGCGGCGGGGATCCCGATGTTGGAGAGCACGGTGACGAAGGGGCTCTCGCCCGCCTTGTAGGACGACCAGGGCAGCAGCATGGACAGCAGCAGGACCGAGCCGACGTAGAAGAGGCCGACGCGCCACATGATCGAGTTGATCGCCTTGGGCATGATCTTCTCGGGGTTCTCGGTCTCGCCGGCGGCGACGCCGACCAGTTCGACGGAGGCGTAGGCGAAGACCACACCCTGGATGATCAGCAGCATGGGCAGCAGGCCGTTGGGGAAGACGCCGCCGTTGTCGGTGATCAGCGACGGGCCGGGGGTGTGGCCGTCGACGGGGTGCTGGGTGACCAGCAGGAAGATGCCGATGCAGAGGAAGACGACGAGCGCGCCGACCTTGACGATGGCGAACCAGAACTCCAGTTCGCCGAAGATCTTCACGGAGATCAGGTTCACGGTGAGGACGACGGCGAGCGCGACAAGTGCCAGCACCCACTGGGGGATGTCGGAGAACAGGCCCCAGTAGTGCGTGTAGGTGGCGACCGCGGTGATGTCGGCGATGCCGGTGGTGGCCCAGTTGAGGAAGTACATCCAGCCGGCGGTGTACGCGCCCTTCTCGCCCATGAACTCACGGGCGTAGGAGACGAAGGCGCCGGAGGAGGGCCGGTAGAGCACGAGTTCGCCGAGGGCGCGCACGACGAGGAACGCGAAGACGCCGCAGACGGCGTAGGCGATGAAGAGGGAGGGACCGGCGTCGGCGAGGCGGCCGCCGGCGCCGAGGAAGAGGCCGGTGCCGATGGCCCCGCCGATGGCGATCATGTTGACGTGCCGGGACTTCAGGGACTTGCTGTAGCCCTCGTCTCCGGCGTCGACATGGCCGGAACGTTTCTGCACGTCGGACCGCACGTCATTGTGCAGGGACTGCTCGCTCACGCCTCGGATCCGCCTTCCATGGGGGTGTCCGTGCGCGCGGGGCGCACGATGTCGGTGAGGGTGGTCTCCACGCGGTCGAGGTGGTGCGACATCGCCTCGACGGCGTCGTGCTCGGAACCGTCGATCAGTGCCTCGACGATCGCCCGGTGCTCGCGGTTGGACTGCTCGCGCCGTCCGCCCAGCTCGTTCAGGAACGCCGACTGGCGGGCCAGGGCGTCCCGGATCTCCTCGATCACCCGGCGGAACACCGGGTTCTGCGCGGCCTCGGCCACCGCCAGGTGGAAGAGGGTGTCCATCGCCACCCACGCGGTGGTGTCGGTCTCCCGCTCCATGCGGTCGAGGAGGTGGGCGAGGTGATCGAGGTTCTCGGGGGTGCGGCGCAGCGCCGCGTACCCGGCGACCGGGATCTCGACGTGCCGGCGCACCTCCAGCAGGTCGCTGGCCGCGTAGTCGCCGAAGGTGGGGTCCTCGACGCTGTCGGCGACCACGAACGTGCCCTTGCCGGTCTTGGCCACGGTGAGCCCCAGCGCCTGCAGCGCCCGCAGCGCCTCGCGCAGCACGGGCCGGGAGACCTCCAGGGTGCGGCACAGCTCGGCCTCGGAGGGCAGCTTGTCGCCGATGGCGTACTCGCCGCGCTCGATGGCTCCGCGCAGGTGGCCGAGCACCGCTTCCATGGCGCCGACCCGGCGCGGGAGGGGACGGGCTGTCTGGCTGTCTGACAGGTTCACGGGGGACGATCCTCCGGGGCGCCCGGCGCGCTGTCAAGACCGGGGAAAGAAGACATTCATGCGGACGGGCGCCTGAAAGAAGACTTCCCGACGCGCCCCGGTGCGCCTCCCTGCCGCCTCCGAGCGCAGCATGTGCGCCAACACCCCTTGCTGGTCTGTCTTTTGACGGTCTTCCCGGAGGCTGTGGCTTCCGTCACCATGGGGGCATGGCGGACATCGGGACATCAGCGAAGACCTTGCAATCGGACCTCATCGACCTGTCGGACGTACCCCTGGCCCGGCTGGGAGAGGTCGCTCTCCTGCCCGCGGCCGTCACCGGCCTCCTCGACGGGCTCACGGCCTCCCCCACGCCTCTGTGCGAGGGCCAGATGGCCGCGCTGTGCGGCACGGCACCCTGGGCTCCCGGTGGTACGCCGCGTGAGAGTTGAGCGGCCCTGAGCGCTTCCGGCTGCCGCTGAGCACCATCACGGCGGTGGCCACGGGGCAGCTGGACGACGCCGACCTGGCGCTGCTGCGCTCGTCGGAGCGCAGCCGTCTGCTGCTCGCCCTCGCGGCGATCCTCGCTCACGTCGGCCGCGCGGAGGAGGTCCCCGGACCGGCCGCCGCCCGGCCCCTGCGGCCCGCCGCCGCGTGGGAGCTGCTGGCCACCGTCCAGCGCGCCGACCCGGCGGCCGTCGAGGCGGTGCTGGCCGACCCGGCCGTCGGCCTGTGGGCGTTTCCCGTGCTGCGCAAGCTGCGCCATGGGGCCGCCGCGGTCGGCGCGCAGATCCCGGCCTGGGCGGCGGCCTCCGTGTTCGCCGCGCTGGCGGGTGCCGCGGCCGTACGGGCGGGGGTGCGCACCACGGTCCGGGTCCCGGCCCACCACGGGCGGGTGTGGCTGCCCTCGCTGGGGGTGACCGACCCGGTGGGCCGCGGCACGTGGGCGGTGGCGACGCTGGACCACGGTCCGAACGGCACGGTGGTCTTCGGTGAGAACGGCTCGGTGCGGCTGCCGGACGATCCGGCGCGGGTCGCGGACGGCTGGCACCCGCTGCCGCGTCCCGGGGGCGCCGGCGGGCCGTACGGCACGGGCGCGGTCGCCCTCGACCACCTCAGCCCGTTCCGCGACTTCCGCTCCCTGCGCGAACCGGCCCCGCTCGCCCCCCGGGACCTGGAGCGCTGGCACGAGCTGCTGGCCGAGAGCGACGCCCTGCTGAGGCGGGAGCAGCCGGACGCGCACCGGCTCGTCTCGGGCACCGTCCGCACGATCGTGCCGGTCGAGGGGCCCAGCCCGCTGCGGGTGGTCAGCGCCACCGATCCCGACGCGCCCGGCGCCGTCACCATGTCCCTGCCGCTGGACGCCGCGGCGATGGCGGCCGTGCTGATCCACGAGGCCCGGCACAGCCTGCTCGGTTCCCTGGCCGCCCTGGTGCCGCTGCTGGTACCGGTGCAGGAGGGACCGGAGCCGACCTACTTCGCCCCGTGGCGGGCGGACCCCCGGCCGCTGCGCGGTCTGCTCTTCGGCACGCACGCCTTCGCCGGGGTGATGGCGTTCTGGCGGGCCCGGCGTGCCGTCGAGGGCGACCGGGCGGAGTTCGAGTACGCGCTCCACCGCCACCAGGTCCGCCCCGCCCTCGCCGCGCTGCGCAACGCCGGCGGTCTGACCCCGGCCGGCGGTCTGATCGTGGAGGGCCTCGCCGCGTCCGTCCACGGCGGCCCCCGGTGCGCGCGACGCCGCTCCCCCGCCCCGGCCGCCGGCGGGGGCGGGCCGCAGCACGGCGGCGTGACGCCCCGGCATCTGGCCGCACTCGCCCACGACGACGAGCGGGCCGCGTGGCGGGTCGCCCATCTGGTCGTCGACGACGACGACGCGCTGGCCCTGGCCCGGCGGCTGCTGGCGGGCCGGCCGGCTCCCGCCCAGTTGCCGCCGGCCCGCCTGCGGCCGCACGCGAGCGGCGCCCCGCGGCCCCCCGACCACCCGGCGGCCCGGACCTGGCTGGCCCGCCTGTGGTGCACCGACCGGCAGGCCTTCGCGGCCGTCCGCCGGGCGCTGGCCCGGGGACGCGGCCACCCGCTGGGCGTCAAGGGCGCGACCCTCGCGGACGCCCTGCTGGTCGCGGGCGACACGGCCGCGGCGCTGCACCGGTTCCGCCGGCAGCCGCCGTCCCCCGACGCGTGGACCGGGATCGGCCTGGCCCAGCGGTCCGGCCCCGCGCGGCTGCTGGTGGAGCGTCCGGAACTGGTGCTCGCGCTGCACGAGGCGCTGCTGCGGCTGGGGGCGCCGCCGCCCGGCGCCGAACGGCTCGCCGGCTGGCTGGGCGCGGGCGCGCGGCCCCCGGGCTCAGATGCTCAGCGCGTCGATGTCGCAGTTGGCCCGGATGCCGTTGGCGGCGTCCTTGGTGGCCTGGTGGTCGGGCCCGAGCACCCGGCGGAATGAGGCGAGCGCCCGCTCGTAGTGCTCCTTCGCCTCCAGCGTCCGCCCCAGCCCCTTGAGGTCGTACGACAGGTTCAGCCGGACCGCGAGCGTCGAGGGGTGTTCCTCGCCGCGGGCCTCGACGCTCTGCCGCAGCACCTCGGCGTCGATGTCATGGGCCTGGCTCACCTCGCCCAGGGCGAAGTGGTCGCTGGCCAGGTTGGTCCGGGCGAGCAGGGTGCGCGGATGGCGTTCGCTCAGCACCCGGCTGAGTCCGGTCACCGACTCCTCGTCGAGCGCGCGCGACTCCTCGATGTGCCCGAGCAGCCTCGACGTCACGGCGAGGTTGGTGACGGTCGCGTAGGTGTGCGGGTGCTCGGGGCCGAGGATCTCCCGGACGTACGTCATGGTCTGCCGGCCGAGCGCGGCGGCCCCGGCCAGGTCGCCGGTCTGCCGCAGGTCGGTCGCGTGGTTCAGCGCCGCCCGGACGGTGTCGAGCGACTTCTCGCCCTGCTTGCGCCGCAGCAGGTCCAGCACCCTGCCGGACAGCTCGAACGCGCCGGTGTGGTCACCGGTCTTGCGCCGGGTGACGGAGAGTTCCCGGGTGATCCAGACGGTCAGCGAGTGCTCCTCGCCCAGCATCTGCACCGCGCGCTCCCGCAGCGCCTCCTGGCCTTCCAGCGCCTCCCGGAAGCGGCCCAGCTCCTGGAGATCGATGTAGAGCTGGTGCAGGGTGCTCAGGGTGAGCAGGTGGTCGTCGCCGATGACCTCGACCCGGCGCTGGTAGGTGTCCTCGTCCAGTTGCCGGGCCTGGGTGACGTCCCCCGCCAGCCTCAGGCTGACCGCGTAGTTGTGCGCCGCCTGGAGGGTGCTGGGGTCGTCGGGCCCCTGCTCCCGCAGCGTCGTCTCGTACGCCTGCTGGTCCAGTTCCCGGGCGCGGTAGAAGTCGCCGCGGGCGCGGAGCACGATCGCCAGGACGCTGAGGGCGCGCTGGGTGGCCTCGTGCCGTTCGCCGAGGACCCGCCGGTAGCGGTCGACGAGCTCGGACTGGACCTCGTACGCCTCGGTGTAGCGCCCGAGCCAGCGCAGGGTCTCGGCGCGCACCTGGTCGATGGAGAGCACGTGCTCGTGGTCGTCGCCGAGGAGGGCGCGCCAGCGCGCCGCGGCGTCCTCGGCGGCCTCGAGCGCGGGTTCGTAGTCGCTGCGGGCGAGCAGGAACCGCGCCTCGTTGAGGACGAGTTCGCGGACCCAGCCCTCCTGGCACTCGACCATGCCGGAGGCGCGTACGTGCGGCAGCAGGGCCGAGTAGCGCGGCCACATGGTGGAGCGCTGCGGGTTGCGGGGGTCCGCGTGGGCCAGGATCTCGTGCGCGCAGTGCCGCATCTCGGCGCGTTCGCGGCTGTTCATCTGCTCGATGAGCACGCGCTGCACCAGGCGGTGCACCTGGATGGTCGACTTGCGGTGGTCGATGCGGGCCAGGGCATAGCGGCCGATCTCGCGGACCGCGCGCGCCAGTTTGATGGGATCGTCCAGCGCCTCGCGCAGGGCGGCCGGGGCGGTGACGCCGCGGACGGCGGAGAAGAAGTCCCAGTCGATCGGCTCGGGGGCGAAGAACGCGCAGACCTGGAGGAGCTGGAGGGCCGCGGGGTGGTCCTCGCGCAGCCGGTCCAGCGAGAGGTTCCAGGCGGCGGCCACCGGCAGGTCGTAGTCGGCGGGCGGGTCCACCCGCAGCAGTTCGGCGTACTTCGTCTCGAAGAGATCGAGGTACTGGTGGACCGGCATGCCGGTCTCCGCGAGCCACACCGCGGCCTGCTCGACGGCCAGCGGCAGATCTCCGAGGGAGTCCGCGAGCCGGTCGGCCGCGTCCTCGGCAATGTCCGGACTGCGTCGTTTGATGAGCGCGACGCTTTCCTCACGTGCAAACACATCGACCTCTAGGGAATTGGCCAGGCTCGACCACTGAGCGTTACGGGAGGTGACCAGCACTCGCCCCGGCCCGTCGTTGGGGAAGAACTGCCTCACCTCCTGAGGGTTCTCCGCGTTGTCGAAGACCAGGAGCCAATTCGAGTAGGGTTCGCCGACCCTCAAGGCCTCCAGGACGGCGGGCACGGCGCTTCGGTCGGCGCCCGCCCGCAGGTTCATCTGTTCCCCGAGTTCGATCAGGGACTGCACGATCAGGTTGGTCTGTTCGGCTGGAATCCACCAGATCAGCCGGTAGTCGCGACTGTGCCTGTACACGTGTTCGATAGCGATCTGGGACTTCCCGACCCCGCCCATGCCGTGCAGGGCTTCGGGGAGGACCGCGGTCGTCCCCTCGGTCAGTCTCCGGTTGAGCTGTTCGAGGAGTTCCTCGCGACCGGTGAAGTTCCGGTTCCGCTGCGGCACGTTGCCCCACAGGCGCGGCGGCACATCCGTACGAGCGACGGTCGGGACGGGCTGCGACGCGGTGGACACGGAACCTCCTGGGGCTTCCAGCGACGGGTCTGTCTCCTGTCCGGGCGGGGCAGGAGGCTGCGAGTGCGGACGGTCACCAACCGTAGGGGACACCTCACCCTCTGTCACTTCGTCGGGCGGGGGTGAGGAGTCCGCTTCGTGCAGGAGCCTGCGCAGCCGTCCGGCCCGTGCCGAGTAGGGGCCGGACAGCGCGGCCAGGGCCGACTGGAGGGGGCGCACGAAGGGCAGGGTGGCGGCGGTGACCGGGGGATCCGGGGCGTTCAGACGCCACTCGACCAGGCGCTCCCCGCCCGCCGTCCCGGCGGCCAGCCGGGGGCCCAGATGCGCGGCGACCTGGCGCAGCACGGTCAGGGTCTCGGCCCGGGTGCCGAGACCCAGCAGCTCCTCCCTGACCCCCTCCTCGAAGTCGTAGGAGACCAGCCGGTCGTCCTCCGCGTCGATCCGCCGGTCGGTGCGGCGCAACAGCCCGAACAGGGCGATCTCGGCGAGGTTCCACGCCTCGGCGCCGGGCAGCGACTTCTGGATCAGCCGCATCACCGGCAGGTTGAGCGGCGCGGCCGCGAGGCGGCGGGCCAGCGCCACGGCGTTCGGTGACGCCCGGGCCAGGAACTGCCGGACCGCGTCCCGGCCCCGCGCGGGCGGGCTCTCCGGCAGGGGCGGGTGCTGCCGGGACGCACCGAGGTCGCCGCGCGGCCCGGTGAGCAGGACGGCCGTCTCGTGCTGCCTGCCCTGCGCCGCCACCAGACGCGCCCAGCGTCCGAGGGAGCCCGGCGTCAGTTCCAGCACCGGCACCGGCACGGCCTCGTCCGGATGTCTCGGCGGCAGGGGGTCCAGGGTGATGCCGGGGCTGTCGGTGCTCAGCACGCTCAGCCGCCGGTTCGGCACGGCGGGGTGCGGGGCGTCCAGTCGCGCCCGGACCGCGCTGGGCAGGGTGAACTCCCAGACCTCCTGCGGCATGAGGCTGAGCACGGCGGTGGGGCGGGTCCCGGCGCTCGCGCTCAGGAACGCGGCCGCGTTGCCGTTGCGCCAGGACTGCGCGAACCCGTCGGTGACCACCAGCAGCAGGTCGTCCCGTCCGGCGCCCGCCGTGGGGGCCCGGCGCCGCTGCCGGCGCACCAGGGAACCGGCGGTGGCGACGTCGAGGGGGGCGACCGTGATGCGCTGGAACGCCGCCGTCTGCTCCAGCAGGCCCCGCAGGGCGCGGACCGTGTCGGCCCACAGCTCCATCGAGGGGTGGGTGTCGACCAGCAGGGTGAGGCTGAGCCGCCGCTCGTCCGGCTGGCGGCAGACCGGGAGCCACAGGTCGTCGGCGGCGATCCGGTCGGCCGTGGCCTCCTCGTCGAGCTCCTGCGCGCCCGGTTCCGGCCGGCGCAGGCGCAGCGGCCGTAACGCGCGGGCGAGGGCCAGTCCCCCGCGGGCCGGTGGTGAGGAGGCCCCGGCCGCCGCGTCGGCCCCGGGGGACGTCCTGAACACCGGCGTGCCGGCGCCGGACGTCGTGCGGTCCACCGCTCCGGGGCCCTCGGCCACCTCGGAGGCCGGCCCGCGGTCCGGCTCGTCGCCGTGCGCGGAATCGTCCGCGGTCACCGGCGGCGGGGCGGGTGGCTCCTCCCGCGAGTCGCCGGGCGCGTCCCGGGCCGGGCCGCCGGTGGCGTCGCCGCCGGGCGCGGTGTCCTCTCGGCGCCGGTCCCGCGGCGGCCTCGGGGGTGCCTCGGTCCGGCCGCCGCCGGGGCGGGCCCGGGCCGGACCCGCGCCCGGGCGCCGGGGGGCCCAGTCCCGGTAGGGGGCCGCGGCGTCCTGGCAGGCCGCCAGGTAGACGGCGTCCCTCAGCTCGTCCCAGGAGACCCCGGCAGGCGACGGTTCCGCGGGGTCGCTCATTCCGGCCTCACCGCGGGAGCCGTCCCGTCCAGCCGGTGCCAGATGGCCTCGGTGAGGTGCTGCAGCCCTTCGTCGTCGCCGCCGGTGCGCGTGGCGGCCAGGTGAAAGGCGTTGAGGAGCTGGTCGATGCTGAGTCCGCCGCGTTCCCGGCTGCGCTTGAGGAAGTTGGCGATGAGCGTGCCGCCCCACTCCTGCGCGGCCTCCGCCCCGAAGTGCGCGGCCACCATCCCGGCCAGGTCGTCGTCGCCGGGTTCCGGCATCTGCAGCAGCAGACAGCGCCGCAGGAACGCGGGCGGGAACTCGCGTTCGCTGTTGGACGTCATCACGATCAGCGGGAAGGCACGGCACTTGACCACGCCCGCGGTGATCTCGGCCTCGCCCTCCGGGTCGTCCGTCTGCACCGTGACGACCGGGTTGCGCCGCCGGGCGCGCCGCAGCTCCGGGATGGTGAACGTGCCGTCCTCGAACACGCTGAGCAGGTCGTTGGCGAGGTCGAGGTCGCTCTTGTCCAGTTCGTCGATCAGCAGGACGCGCGGTTCCTCGTACGGCAGCAGGGCCGTGCCGAGCGGGCCGAGCTGGATGTAGTCCCCGATGTCGGGCGGTGCCGTGGGGCCGTGCTCCGCCGGGGTGTCACCGGCCGCGGCGCGCAGTGCGGCGGTGTCCTGCACACGGCCGATCGCGTCGTACTCGTACAGTCCGCGCTGGAGCGTGGTCCGGCTCGTGATGTGCCAGCGCAGCACCCGGCCGAGCCGTAACTCCCGGCTGATCCGGTAGGCGAGGCTGGACTTGCCGGTGCCGGGACGGCCGCTGACGAGGAGCGGGCGGCGCAGCAGCAGGGCCGCGTTGACCAGGTCCGCCTCCCGGCGCGCGTAGGCGGGGGCGTAGCCGGCGGGCCGGTGGCCGCCCAGCCGGCGGGCGGTCTCCGCCTCGTCGGCGGGTGGCGGCGCGGTCACGGGCCCGCCGTGGAACGCCCGCCACGGCGGGGGCGGCGGGAGGAGTTGCCCCAGGGTGGTGTCGGGCAGCGGCTCACCGGTGCCCCGGTAGATCCACCAGCGCGGCCGTTCGCCGTCGCGGGCGGGCGGGGCGGCGTCGGGGTGGGGTACGGACGTGTCGTCAGGTGGCGTCACTGGCCCTCCTCCTCCGTGCGGGCGGCCTCCTGGCCCCTGCCTGGGGAAGCGACGGGCATGCGGTCCGGGTCGTCCCACAACAGCGCCACGTGCGGGCCGACGACGGCGATCGTCCCAGCATCGCGGTCGGCGGCCGCGATGCGCAACGCCCTGACCACGCCGGGCAGTCCGCGCGGGTCGTGGCGCTCCAGCAGGGTGCGCAGTTCGGCCCGGAAGGCGGGGTCCGCACGGCCTCTGCGGTCCCACAGGACGATCGGCACGCCCGCCCGCAGCGCTTCTCCCAGTTCGTCGGTGCGCCGCTGCGCGGCGCCGTCCCGCCCGGCGCTGCCCGGCGCCTCGCTGAGCACGACGACCGCCGGCGGCGGCTCGGACAGCAGGTGTGCCCGGCCGTCCTCGGGGAACCAGTGGACCCGCCCGGCCTTTCCCTCGGTGAACGCGCGCCATCGGCTCCCCCAGCGGCCGTGCAGGTCGCGCCGGTCGTGCCGGTCCAGGCTGCGCAGGACGACGTGATGATCCTCCCCCAACACCCCACCCACTCCTTGAAAAGCGGCCTTGCGCCATCGTTCCACGCGCAGGTCCAGCAGGGCACGCGGAAGGACGAACTCGATCGCGATGTCCGTCTTCAGATATGCCCAATCGCTCTCCGCTCGATGGATGAGTCGACGCACGGCCCGTTCCGCGTGCTCCAGGGGCACGCGCCGGTCCGCGCCCCGCTGCTGCTGCCCCGGGTGCGTGCGCCACCAGTGGGACAGCAGGACCTCGGTCCGGGTGTCGGAGTCGAGCAGCGGCCGCAGGCGCAGCACCAGGCAGCTGGTGGGGTTCCAGACGTCGCCCGGGTGGCGGGCCGGGGCCTGCCCGGGCTGCTCCTGCCCGGGGTCCCGGGGCGTGGGGAGGGTGTCGTGCGCGTCCGCCCAGTCGGCGAGGGCGAAGTCGCGGCCGCCGCCGGCCGGGACGAGCTGCCGCAGCAGCTGGAAGCAGGGCAGGCTCTCTCCGGGGCGGGCGTTCAGCGTCGCGGCGTGCAGGAAGACCGACCAGGGTTCGGTGCAGTGGGCCGGCGGGCCGGGGCGCCCGCGGACGCCGAGGAACCGGGCGTACCAGCGGCGCAGGTCGGGCACGCGGACGCCGTCGAGGAGGGTGAACACCTCGTTCCACTCCTCGGCGTCGAACAGTTCGACCTCCCAGGCGGCGACGGCCACCTTCAGTCGCTGGATCGCCGTCGTGTTGCCCTCGCGGACCTCCAAGTGGCGTACCAGCGGGGCGAGTCCGTCCGGCCGGTGGCACATCTCCTCCATCAGCTGCACGAGGAGCGCACGGCGTGACATCGGCACGGTGCTGTCGACGGCGGCGCGGGAGCGCGGGCCGAACCGGTGGACCATGTGCCCGAAGGCGAGCGGGTCCAGCAGCGCGCAGACGTCGTCCACCGCGTCCACCAGGTAGCGGGGCAGTTCCCGTGGCGCGTCGTCGGCGCGCTCCCCCGGCCCGGTCATCCGCGCTCCCCCCGGCCGGTCTCCCGGGCGTCGGCGAGGAGCCCGGCCGGACTGCCGCGGGGGTGGCCGGCGAGGGCGGCACGCCGGCCGTCCCCGGGGAGCCGGCGGGCGAGGGGCAGGGGCCCGGTGCCGGCGGGGAGCCGGCAGGTCTCGCCGTGCGGCGCGAGGACCGCGCGGCCGCGGCTGTCCGGGAGCCGGGCGCCGGGCCCGGGGCCGTCCGGCGCGGTGATGCGCGGCCGGCCGTCCGGCAGCGGGACGGCGCCGCTCCGCCGGCCGCTCCCCGGCAGGCCGACGCCCAGCCGGCCGGCGGCCGCCGACGGCGCGTCACCGGGCGGGAGTGACGCCGCCTCGACGACATGGGCGCGGGTGATCACGTGCGGTCCCGCGCCGGCCGGGGCGACCAGCACCCCGGCACCCCATAAGGAGCCGTCCTGGGACGGCACCCGGTTCCGGCCTCGCTTCGGCCCCACAGTGATCGTCTCCCCCGCACGTCACGCATGTGCCCGAACTTGTTCCCCCAGTGTAAAGAGGCCATTCGCGTTCGGTGTGGTGTCGTGCGCCGGCCGTCCCCGCCGTGGTGAGCGTGCGTTCACGCGCACAGCGCCCGGGCCAGCGCGTATCCCCCGAACGCGGCCCCGAGTCCGGCCGCCACGCTGCCCGCCGCGTTGGCCGCGGCGGGCAGCCGGGCCCCGGACTCGACGAGCCGCAGGGTCTCGTAGGAGAAGGTCGAGTAGGTGGTCAGGGCGCCGCACAGGCCGGTGCCGAGGAAGAGCCGGAGGGAGGAGCCGGCCGCCCCGGCGGCGGTCGCGCCGGTCAGCAGGCCGAGGACGAGGCAGCCGGTGACGTTGACGGCGAAGGTGCCCCAGGGGAAGACGGAGTCGTGGCGGGACTGCACCGCGCGGTCGGTGAGGTAGCGCAGCGGGGCGCCGATCATGCCGCCGACGACGACCAGCAGCCAGTTCACTCCGCGTCCTCCCGGGCGGCGGGCCGCACGATCTCGCAGGGGTCGAGGGTCACCAGCCCGCCGGTGACCAGCCCGTCCAGTTCCGGCAGGAAGGCGCGTACGCGGTCCTCGGCGTCCACGACGACGACGGCCACCGGCAGGTCGTCGCTGAGGGACAGCAGCCGGGAGGTGTGCACGACGCGGGAGGCGCCGAAGCCCTCGACGCCGTGGAAGACGCTGGCGCCGGCGAGGCCGGCCGCGTGGGCCCGGTGCACGATCTCCGCGTACAGGGGCCGGTGGTGCCAGGTGTCGTGCTCGCCGACGAGGACGGTCAGCCGCAGGGCACGGCCGGCCGGCCGGGTCATCGCCGCCTCCCGGGCAGCAGCCGCCGGGCCGCGGTGGCGGCGAGCCAGACGGCGGTGAGGGCGGCGCCCAGGGTCGCGGCGAGGTAGGCGGCGGCCGTGCCGGGACGGCCGGCCTCGACGAGCCGCTGGATGTCGACGGCGTAGGTGGAGAAGGTGGTGAAGCCGCCGAGCACCCCGGTGCCGAAGAACGGGCGCAGCAACGGGTGGGCGGGGCGCCGGCCCTCGGTGACGGCCACCAGGAAGACGCCGATCACGGCGCAGCCGGCGACGTTGACCCAGAAGGTCGCCCACGGGAAGCCGTCCGGTGCGGCCGGCCACCGGAGGGAGGCCGCGTAGCGGGCGCTCGCGCCGATGCCGCCGCCGAGCGCGACCACGGCGACCACCGGCGCCTGGGAGCGCCGGGCGGAGCGCCGCCGTACCGGGGCACGGGGCGCGGCGCGGTCGGTGCCGGGGGATGTCATGGTGGTGCCTCTCCTACTCGCCCGGGCCCTGGTACGCGGGCGACGCCCCGGCAGGCAAGGGACCGCCGGCCCGGCCGCCGCGTTCGCGCGCGGCGGGCCCCGCCGCCGCGCCGCGCGGTGATCACGGCCGGTCAACAGCCTAACGCCGGGCCGTCGCGGCGGTCACTTCGGCGCCGGCGGTGTGCTCGCGGGTGCCCGGCGCCCCGATCCCGCGGGTGACCCCCGGAGGGCGGCTGCGGGCATGCGTCGGGGCGCGGGGTGGAACAGGCGGCCCGGCCGGGACAGCCGTCCGCCGGGCCGGGAAAGCCGTCCGCCGGGCCGGGACGTCCGTCCGTCCGGCGAGCGGCGCGGTGGCGCGGTGGCGCGGTGGCGCCGAGACCGCTACCAGCCCTTCTCGAAGATCCGTGCCACCTCGGCGATCCGCACCTCATCGCGCCGGTAGTGGTCCCGGCCGTCGATCCGGCGGACGCGGAGCAGGCCGAGGGCGGTGAGGAGGGTGAGATGGGTGCGGGCGACCGGGCCGGGCACGCCCAGCACGGCGGCCACGGCATCGGCGGGGACGCCGTCCGCGAGGAGATCGGTGCCGTGGGACGGCGGGAAGTGGGCGGCCGGGTCCCTGAGCCACTCCAGGATGCGCAGCCGGGTGTCGTGGGCGGGAGTCCTCAGCATCTGTCCCCCTCCGTCGGGCGCCTCACTGGGCCGTCTTTCCCTGCGCGGCGGAGGCTGAGACGTCGGTTCCCGGACGTGCCGCCCCTGTCCGGTGTCGGCCCCCCTTCCCCCGCGGTGCGGGGAACGGCGGGGGCCCGGCCGCGGAGGCGTGCCCTCTCGCGGCCGGGCCCCGGGTGCGCCGGGCGGCAGTGGCCGGACCGGGTCAGCCGGCGCCGGCCGTACGGATCAGCGGTGGCCGAACCACGCCATCGCCGGGAGCGCCCGGTCGTCGTAGCCGAACAGGGCCTGGTTCTCCCAGCCGTTGCCGGAGGACGGGTCGGTGGGGTCCCAGCCGTTGCCGGTCACGGCCGTCCAGGTGGCCTCCCAGTAGAAGACGCCGAGGCCGCGGCCGTTCGGTACGGCCTCCACGATGCTCGCGATGTCGTTCATCCAGCGGGTCTGCCCGGCGGGGGTGGCGGGGTAGCCCGCGACCAGTTCGCCGGGGAGGTCGATGATGTTCTCGTGCGCGTCCTCGCTGTCGAGCCGGAAGGGGTAGGCCGTCTCGGCGACGAAGACCGGCTTGCCGTAGCGGGCGGCGGCGTCGTCCAGGGTGGTCTGGAAGTCGTACAGCGAGCCGTGCCAGTAGCCGTAGTACGACAGGCCGATGGCGTCGAACTTGACGCCGTTGGCGACGGCCGAGTCGAACCACCAGCGGGTGCCTTCCAGATCGCCGCCCTTGGCGAGGTGCAGCGCCACGGTGGTGGCGGGGCTGACCGCCTTGACCGCGTCGTAGCCGGAGTTGAGCAGTCCCGCGAGCTGCGGCCAGTTGCCGGTGGAGCCCTCGTTCCACAGCATGCCGCCGTTGATCTCGTTGCCGACCTGGACCATGTCGGCGGTGGTGCCCTGGGCCTTCAGCACGCTCAGCACGTCGTGGGTGTGCTGGTACACGTCCGTCTTCAGCCGGCTGTAGGAGTGGCCCGCCCACGCGGCCGGCTTGGCCTGGGCGCCGGGGTCGGCCCAGGTGTCCGAGTAGTGGAAGTCGACGAGGAGCTTCATGCCCTGCGCCTTGATCCGCTTGGCCATGGCGAGCACGCGCGACTTGTCGTTGTAGCCGTCGGCCGGGTTCACCCAGACCTTCAGGCGGGCGTAGTTCATGCCCGCGTTCCTCATGACGGCGAGCGGGTCGGCCGCGGCGCCCGCGGTGGTGCGGTAGACGCCGCCCCTGGCCTCGCTCTTGGGGAGGGAGGAGACGTCGGCGCCGTGGATGGTGGTGCCCGACGTGCCCGGGGCGAAGGTCAGGTCGTCGACGTTGATCCAGTTGCCCGCGTTGGCGTCGCTGTTGATGCTGATCGTGCACTGGCCGGCGGTCACGCGGACCGGCACGACGATCCGGATCCACCCGCTCGCGGAGACCGGGAGGTCGGTGCGCTGTTCGGCGCCGCCGCAGTTCTTCAGGGCCAGGTACGCCGCGTTCTGGCCGCCGCCGGAGCGGACCCAGGCGGTCAGCCGGTACGTGCCGTTGGCGAGGCCGGAGAGGTACTGGTACGTCTCCACCTTGTAGGCGGTGGACGCCCAGTGGCTCAGCCGGTAGCTCCCGCCGTGGCCTCCGGCCTCGGTGAAGGAGGCGTCGGCCGCGCCGTACTCGGACCAGCCGGCGGGCGTGCCGGTGCCGGCTCCGCCGGACTCGAACCCGCCGTTGGTGAGGGTGCTCGCCGCCTCGGCGGGGTGCGCCGGGAGGGCGGTGAGGGCAAGTCCCGCGGCCAGCGGCAGCAGGAGGGCTCGCAGGCCGCGTCGCGGGTGCGGTGTCGTGCGTCTGGGATGGAACATCGTCGTCCGTCGTCCCTTCGACGTAACGGGGATGGGGATGCTCCGCACGTGGACTCCGCGGGAGTCCGTGCGGGGCGGCCCCTGCGCCCGCGGCTCGTGCGGCTCGCGCGGGCGGAGGGGAGTCGGTTCGGCCCCGGGGGCCGGATTCAGCCGTCGAGCCGGACGACCCGCACGGCTCCCGCGGGTACCTCGACACCGCCCGCGGCGCGTTCGCCGGTGAGCAGCTCGGTGCCGGGCGTCTCCAGCGGCACCTCGGCGTCGGTGCCGGTGTGGTTGAGGGCGAACAGGTAGGTGCCCGACTCGCCGGTGCGCAGCACCACTTCGACGTCGCGGGGCAGCCCGGTGCGCGGGGGGAGGCCCGCGTCCTCGGCGGCCCGGGCGAGCACCGCGTCGAGGCCGTCGGCGGCGAGCCGGGTGGAGACGTACCAGGCGGTGCCCTCGCCCAGGCGGTGCCGGGTGACCGCGGGGCGGCCGGCGGTGAGGCCGTCGGCGTAGCTCCACACGGTCTCGGCACCGCGCGGCACCACGAACTCCGTCCACACGTCGGCGGCCAGGTCGGGGACGCCGCCGGGGCCGGTGACGCGGACCGACTCGCCCTCCAGCAGCGGGGAGAACTCCTCGACGGTCAGGCCGAGGACGTCGCGCAGCGCGCCCGGGTGGGCGCCCTCGTGGACGGCGTCGTGCTCGTCGACGATGCCGGAGAAGTAGGACACCAGCAGGGTGCCGCCGTTCTCGACGTACGTCCGGAGATTGCGCCCGGCCGCCTCGGTCATCAGGTACAGCGCGGGCACCACGACCAGCGGGTAGGCGGACAGGTCGGCTTCCGGGTGGGCGAAGTCGACCGTGAGGTGGCGGTCGTAGAGCGCCTCGTAGAAGCTGTCGGCCCGCTCACGGGCGTCGTGGTCCTCGCTGGGCCGCCATTCGAGGTTCTGCGCCCACCAGGAGTGCCAGTCCCAGAGCACCGCCACGTCAGGGCGGGTGCGGGTGCCACGGATCTCGTGCAACGCGCCGAGCGACGCGCCCAGTTCGACGACCTCCCGCCAGACCCGGGTGTCGGTTCCGCCGTGCGGGACCATGGCCGAGTGGAACTTCTCGGCGCCGCGCCGGGACTGCCGCCACTGGAAGAACATGGCGCCCTCGGAACCGCGCGCCACGTGGGCGAGCGAGTTGCGGGCCATCTGGCCGGGCGCCTTGGCGGGGTTGCGGGCCTGCCAGTTCACGCCCGAGGTGGAGTGCTCCAGGAGCAGCCAGGGGGCGCCGCCCGCCACCGAGCGGGTGAGGTCGGCGGCCATGGCCAGGTTGACGTGGGTGCGGCGGCCGTCGGTGATGAGGTAGTGGTCGTTGGTGACGAGGTCGACCTCGCGGCCCCAGGCCCAGTAGTCGAGGGAGTCGCACTGGCTGAGCGCGGTCATGAAGTTGGTGGTCACCGGGACGCCGGGCGACAGGCGGTGCAGGATGTCCCGCTCGGCCACGAAGTTCTCGCGGATCGTGGCGTCGGCGAACCGCTTGTAGTCCAGGGCCTGCGCGGGATTGCCGGCGGTGGGGGTGACGCGCGGCGGGTTGATCTGCTCCAGGCCGGTGTAGCGCTGGCCCCAGAAGGCGGTGCCCCAGGCCTCGTTGACCGCGTCGACCGTGCCGTAGGCGTCCGCCAGCCAGCGGCGGAAGTGGGCGGCGCAGGAGTCGCAGTAACAGGCGGAGACCGGGACGCCGTACTCGTTGTGGACGTGCCACATCGCGAGGGCGGGGTGGTCGCCGTAGCGCCGGGCCAGCTCGGTGGTGATGCGCGCGGCGGCGGCCCGGTAGTCGGCGTTGCTGTGGCAGATGGCGCCGCGTGAGCCGAACTCGTAGCGGGTGCCGTCGGCGGTCACCGGCAGCGCCTCGGGGTGCTCGCGGTAGAACCAGACCGGGGGCACCACGGTGGGGGTGCCGAGGTCCACGCGGACGCCGTTCGCGTGCAGCAGGTCCAGCAGCCGGTCGAGCCAGCCGAAGTCGTACGCGCCGGGCGCGGGCTCCAGCAGCGCCCAGGAGAAGATCCCGACACTCACCATGGAGACGCCGGCCTCCCGCATCAGCCGGACGTCCTCCTGCCAGACGCTTTCCGGCCACTGCTCGGGGTTGTAGTCCCCACCGAAGGCGAGCCTCGTGAGGCCCTTGGGGGTGGTCTCCGGCATGGATGTCTCCCGATAAGTCGATCATTTGGGAACGTGCACACACAGCGGTGGCGGTGCGAGCCCAACATAACCGCACAGCAACAACCATTGACAAGTGTCCGGGATGTTTCTCTACTGTGAACGCTCACAGAAGCATGGCAGGTCCTCGCGACGGGCGAGGACCCCAGGTCAGGGGAGATATCCATGCCGAACACCACGCGCCGGCGGCTTCTCAGAGGCGCCGCCACCGCTGTCGCCCTCACGCTCGGCGGCACCGCCCTCGCCGCGTGCGGCGCCGACGAGACGGACGGCGAGGCCGGGTCGGGGCCGGTCTCGCTCACGTACTGGACCTGGGCGCCCGGCATGGACAAGGTCGTCGACCTGTGGAACAAGGGCCCGGGCAAGAAGGACCGGATCACGGTCACGGTGAAGAAGCAGGCGTCCGGCGACACGCTGGTCACGAAGATCCTCACCGCGCACAAGGCCGGCAAGGCCCCCGACCTGGTGCAGGCCGAGTACCAGGCACTGCCCACCCTGGTCAGCAACGACGCGCTCGCCGACATATCGGGCGAGGTCGGCGGGGTGAAGGACAAGTTCGCCGAGGGTGTCTGGCAGCAGACCACCCTGGGCACGGACGCGGTCTACGCGGTGCCGCAGGACATCGGCCCGATGATGTTCTACTACCGCGAGGACCTGTTCGCGCAGTACGGCCTGAAGGTCCCCACGACCTGGGAGCAGTTCGCCGAGACCGCGCGGGCGCTGAAGAAGAAGGCCCCGGACAAGGACCTGACCACCTTCTCCGCCAACGACTCCGGGCTCTTCGCGGGCCTCGCCCAGCAGGCCGGCGCCAAGTGGTGGACCACGCGGGGCGAGCAGTGGAAGGTCGGCATCGACGACCCGGCGACCCGGAAGGTCGCCGAGTTCTGGGGCGGCCTCGTCGAGGAGGGCGCCATCGACAACCAGCCGATGTACACCCCGGCCTGGAACAAGGCGCTCAACACCGGCAAGCAGATCGCCTGGGTCAGCGCCGTGTGGGCGCCGGGCACCCTGACCACCGCCGCGCCCGACACCAAGGGCAAGTGGGCCATGGCCCCGCTCCCCCAGTGGTCCGCCGACGAGAACGTCACCGGCAGCTGGGGCGGCTCCTCCACGGCCGTGACCACCGACTCCGAGCACCGGGAGGCCGCCGCCAAGTTCGCCGCCTGGCTGAACACCGACGGCGAGGCGCTGAACGCGCTGGCCAAGGAGAGCGGCATCTACCCGGCCTCCACCGCCGCCCAGCTCAGCGGCGCGTTCACCAAGTCGCCGGAGTTCTTCGCCAACCAGGCCGACTTCTACACCAAGGCCGCCGAGATCGCGCAGACCACCGCGCCGTCCGCCTGGGGCCCGAACGTGAACGTCGCCTACACCGCCTTCAAGGACGCCTTCGGCGCCGCCGCGAAGGACAGGTCGGACTTCACGGCCGCGCTCGACCGCATGCAGGAGGCGACCGTCGCCGACCTGAAGAAGCAGGGCTTCGAGGTTTCCGAGTGACGACCGCACGCCGGAGGGCGTACGGGGTGAAGGGAGCCCCGTACGCCTTCCTCCTCCCCGCGGCGATCCTCTTCGCCCTGTTCTTCGCGCTGCCCATCGGCTACGCGGTCTGGCTCAGCTTCCGGAAGGTGAAGGTCTCGGGACTGGGACTCGGCTCCGGCGCCCGCCGCGAGGTCTGGGCCGGCCTGGAGAACTACACCGCCGCCCTCACCGACGGCGAACTGCTCGACGGCGCGCTGCGCGTCCTCGGCTACGGCTGCATCGTCGTGCCCGTCATGCTCGGCCTCGCGCTGCTGTTCGCGCTGATGCTCGACTCCGAGAAGGTACGGCTCGCCCCCTTCACCCGGCTCGCGATCTTCCTGCCGTACGCCATCCCCGGCGTGGTGGCGGCCCTGCTGTGGGGCTTCCTGTACCTGCCGGACGTCAGCCCGTTCCACTTCGCGCTCGACCGGCTCGGCCTGCCGCAGCCGGACCTGCTGGACGGCGGTCCCCTCTACCTCGCCCTGTCGAACATCGCGGTCTGGGGCGGCACCGGCTTCAACATGATCGTCATCTACACCTCGCTGCGGTCCATCCCGGCCGAGGTCCACGAGGCGGCCAGACTGGACGGCGCCACCCCGCTGCAGATCGCGCTGCGGATCAAGATCCCCATGGTCGCGCCCTCCCTGGTGCTGACCTTCTTCTTCTCGATCATCGCGACGCTCCAGGTGTTCAGCGAGCCGACCACCCTCAAGCCGCTCACCAACTCCGTGTCCACCACCTGGAGTCCGCTGATGAAGGTGTACCAGGACGCCTTCGGCAAGGGTGACATCCACGCGGCGGCCGCCCAGGCGACGATCATCGCCCTGGTCACGCTGCTGCTGTCCTTCGGCTTCCTGCGGGCCGCGAACCGTCGTCAGAAGCAGGAGGCGGCACGATGAGCACGCCGGCCGTCCGCACGCCCGAACCCGCCGCGGGCACCACCCCCGGCACCGCCCAGGGGCCGTCGCCGCGCCGCCGGATCGCCCTGATCCCCACCGTCACGCTGCTGCTCGGCGCGCTGTACTGCCTGCTGCCGGTGGCGTGGGTGGTGATCGCCTCCACCAAGTCCGGCAGCGAGCTGTTCTCCACGTTCACCTTCCTGCCGGGCACCGGCTTCGCCGAGAACCTCTCCGACCTGAACGCCTACCGCGACGGAGTGTACTGGCAGTGGATGGGCAACTCCGCCCTCTACGCCGTCCTCGGCGCCCTGCTGTCCACCACGGTGTCGTCCCTCGCCGGCTACGCGCTGGCGACGTACCGCTTCCGCGGGCGCGAGACGATGTTCAACGTGCTGCTCGCAGGTGTGCTGATGCCGCCGGTGATCCTGGCGATCCCGCAGTACCTGCTGCTGGCCGAGGCCGACCTCACGGACTCCTACTGGGCCGTGCTGCTGCCGCAGATCCTCTCCCCGTACGGCGTCTACCTGTCCCGGATCTACGCGGCGGCCGCCGTGCCGGCCGACGTGGTGGAGGCCGGGCGGATGGACGGCGCGAGCGAGTGGCGGATCTTCACCCGGATCGCGCTGCCGATGATGGTGCCCGGCCTGGTGACGGTGTTCCTCTTCCAGTTCGTGGCGATCTGGAACAACTTCCTGCTGCCGTACATCATGCTCAGCGACGACGAGAAGTTCCCGATCACACTCGGTCTGCACACGCTCCTGGAGCAGGGCGCGAACACGCCCGCGCTGTACACCCTGGTGATCACCGGTGCGTTCCTCGCGGTGATCCCCCTGGTGGCGCTGTTCCTGGTCATCCAGCGGTTCTGGAGCCTGGACCTGCTGTCCGGGGCCGTAAAGTCATGACCATGAGCCATACGGGGGGCCGGCGCAGACCGCCGACGATTCACGATGTGGCGCGCGAGGCCGGTGTCTCGCGCGGCACCGTCTCACGCGTGCTCAATGGCGGTCACTACGTCAGCCCGGCCGCGCAGGAGGCGGTGAACGCCGCGATCCGCAAGACGGGGTACGTGGTCAACCGGCACGCGCGCTCCCTGATCACCGGCCGTTCGGACTCCGTCGGTTTCCTGCTGACGGAGCCTCAGGAGCGGTTCTTCGAGGACCCGAACTTCAACGTCCTGCTGCGCGGCTGCACCCAGGCGCTGGCCGCGCACGACATTCCCCTGCTGCTGATGCTCGCGGGCACCGAGGACGAGCGGCGGCGCATCACGCGGTACATCACCGCCGGGCACGTCGACGGGGTGCTGCTGGTGTCCAGCCACTCCGGCGACCCGGTCGCCCAGGAGCTGCGCGAGGCGGGCGTGCCGCTGGTCGCCTGCGGCAAGCCGATCGGACTGGGCTCCAAGGTGAGCTACGTGGCAGCCGACGACCGGGACGGCGCCCGGGACATGGTCCGGCATCTGCTCTCGCTCGGGCGGCGCCGGATCGGCGTGGTCACCGGCCCGCCGGACACGCCTGGCGGTGTGGAGCGGCTGGCCGGGTACCGGGAGGTGCTGGCCGAGGCGGGCCTCCCGGCCGACGACGATCTGGTCGTCTCCGGCGACTACAGCCGGGCCAGCGGTGAGGCGGGCGCCGAGCGGCTGCTCGCCCGGGCCCCCGACATCGACGCCGTCTTCGTCGCCTCCGACCTGATGGCGCAGGGTGTGCTCACCGCGCTCCGGCGCGCCGGGCGCCGGGTGCCGCAGGACGTGGCGGTCGGCGGTTTCGACGACTCCCCCGCCGCGGTCGCCGCGAGCCCCCAGCTGACGACGATACGGCAGCCCTGGGACCGGATCAGCGCGGAGATGGTGCGGGTCCTGCTGGCCCAGATCGGCGGCGAGGACCCGGCCGCGGTGATCCTCCCGACGGAGCTGGTGAAGAGGGAGTCGACCTGACCGCCGGCGGGCGGCCCCGGAGGGGGCGCCCGTACGGGGGCCGCCCCGGACGTGGACGAGCCGTACCGCGCCGGTGACCGGGCCGCCCCGGGATCCGTCCGCCTGGGCCCGCCCGCCTAGGACGAAGGCCCGAGGCCGGATCCGACCCTGGGCCGCCGACGGGACGCGGCCCGCTGCCTAGGCTCGGGCGCATGCCCGAAACGACACCGTCAGTGGATCTCGACGCCTACTTCCGCAGGATCGGCTGGGACGGCCCGCTGCGTGCCGACACGGCGACGCTGCGGGGGCTGCATCTGGCCCATGCCCGTGCCATTCCGTTCGAGAACCTGGAGGCCCTGCGGCTCAGGGCCCCCTCCCTGGCCCCGGACGACCTCATGGCCAAGCTGGTGCACAGCAGACGGGGCGGCTACTGCCACGAGCAGAACCTGCTCTTCTCGTACGTCCTGGAGGCGCTCGGCTTCCAGGTGACCCGCCTCGCCGCCCGGGTGATCCTGGGCGCCGACCGGATCGGGAGCCGTCCGCGCGGTCACATGATCCTGCTGGTCACCGCCGTGGACGAGCCGCGGCCGTATCTCGCCGACGTGGGCTACGGGGCCGCCGGGGCGCTGCTGGAGGCGGTGCCGCTGGTCACCGGTACCGAGCTCCACGACGCCGGACGTCGCCACCGGTTCGTGCACGCGCCGCACGACGGGCCGCTGGAGCTGTGGGTGCTGGAGGCGTACGACCAGGCAGGCGGCGACTGGGTGGCACAGTACGCGTTCACCCTGGAGCCGTTCGAACTGTGCGACTTCGAGGTGTTCAACTGGGAGGTGTCGACCAACCCGCATTCACCGTTCACGCGGCGCCTGTTCGCCCAGCGGACCACGTCCGAGCGGCATCTCCTCCTGGACGGCCGGCTCCTCGTCGAGACCGGCGCCGACGGCACCGTACGCAAGCGGGAACTGGCCGGCGACGCGGAGGTGCGCCGGGTGCTGGACGCGGACTTCGGCATCGCGGCGCCCGACGCGGTGACGCTCTAGGCATCTCCCGTCGGCAGGGGTGTTCCGTCAGGGGGTGTTCCGTCAGGGGGTGCCTCGTCGATCAAGCAGGATGGGTCGACGGGGCACCCCTGCGACGTCCCCGGGCTCCTGCGTGCCGCCCCGGTCGTCTCAGGGGCGGGCGAGGAGGGTGCGCACCCCGTCCGAGGTCAGGGTCAGTCCGTGGGCGGAGCTGGCATCGATGGTGAGCGACAGATCGTCGGAGGGCCACTGGGCGGCCAGGACGCCCAGCGGTACCAGGCGGTAGCGGGAGACGAAGGGCAGCAGCCCGGCCATCTCCAGCTCGGAGGTGAAGACGGGGACCACGGGCACGCCGTCCGGCTGCTCCAGGACGGGCAGCGCCACGGTGGTGGGATCGGTCGCGTCGTCCTCCGGGACGTCGTCGGGCACGGGGACGAGCACGTCGCTGTGGGCGAGGGTGTCCAGCGCGGCCGTGTCCTCGGTGTCCAGGGCCAGCGCGTCGAGCGCCTGCTGGGCGGGGTTGGTGCCGTTGCCGGCGGGTGTGTCCATGGCGGACTCCCAGGTAGCTGCGGTCGTACACCGCGTCCGGGCCGGGATCGGACGGGCACAGTGTTCCTCGCGTACCCGAAGCGACCCGGACCATGCGTCCCCGCGCTCATCCGGCCGGTGGACCGGGGAGCGGCCCGGGCCGGCGGGCCGGGAGGCCCACCGGTCCGGGTCCGAGCGCGTCAGACCAGGTCGAAGCGGTCCAGCTCCATGACCTTGACCCACGCGGCGACGAAGTCCCGCACGAACTTCTCCTTCGCGTCGTCGGCGGCGTAGACCTCGGCGAGCGCGCGCAGCTCGGAGTTCGAGCCGAAGACCAGGTCGGCCCGGCTGCCGGCCCACTTCAGCTCACCGGTGACGGCGTCGCGGCCCTCGAAGGCGGTCTGGTCCTCGGAGGTCGACTTCCAGGTCGTGCCCAGGTCGAGCAGGTTGACGAAGAAGTCGTTGGTCAGCGCGCCCGGGGTCGAGGTGAAGACGCCGAGCTGCGACTGCTGGTGGGTGGCGCCGAGCACGCGCAGGCCACCGACGAGGACGGTCATCTCGGGGGCACTCAGAGTGAGCAGGTTGGCCTTGTCGAGCAGCAGGTACTCGGCGGGGAGGCGGTTGCCCTTGCCCAGGTAGTTGCGGAAACCGTCGGCCGTGGGCTCCAGCGCGGCGAAGGACTCGGCGTCGGTGTGCTCCTCGGTCGCGTCCACGCGGCCCGGGGTGAAGGGCACCTCGATGTCGAATCCGGCGTCCTTGGCGGCCCGCTCGACGGCGGCGCAGCCGCCGAGGACGATCAGGTCGGCGAGGGAGACCTTGCGGGCGCCGGTGTTCCACTCCTGCTGGACGGTCTCCAGGGTGCGCAGCACGACCGCGAGCTGGTCGGGGTCGTTGACCTCCCAGTGGCGCTGCGGCTCCAGCCGGATGCGGGCGCCGTTGGCGCCGCCCCGCTTGTCGCTGCCGCGGAAGGTGGAGGCCGAGGCCCAGGCGGTGGTGACCAGCTGGGCGACGCTGAGGCCCGAGTCGAGGAGCTTGGCCTTCAGGGCGGCGACGTCGGCGGCGTCGATGAGGTCGCCCTCGCGCTCCGGCAGCGGGTCCTGCCACAGCAGGGTCTCCTCCGGGACCTCCGGGCCGAGGTACAGCGACTTCGGGCCCATGTCGCGGTGGGTCAGCTTGTACCAGGCGCGGGCGAAGGCGTCGGCGAACTGGTCCGGGTTCTCCAGGAAGCGGCGCGAGATCTGCTCGTAGACCGGGTCGAAGCGCAGGGCCAGGTCGGTGGTGAGCATGCCCGGCGCGATCTTCTTCTGCGGGTCGTGCGCGGAGGGGACGGTGCCCTCGCCCGCGCCGCCCTTCGGCCGCCACTGCTTGGCTCCGGCCGGGGACTCGGTCAGCTCCCACTCGAAGCTGAAGAGGTTCCAGAAGAAGTTGTTGGACCACCTGGTGGGCGAGCTGGTCCAGGTGACCTCGAGACCGGAGGTGATGGTGTCGGCGCCCTTGCCGGTGCCGTAGGTGTTCCGCCAGCCGAGGCCCTGCTCCTCCATGGAGGCGGCCTCGGGGTCGGCGCCGACGTGGTCGGCGGGGCCGGCGCCGTGGGTCTTGCCGAAGGTGTGGCCACCGGCGATGAGGGCGACGGTCTCCTCGTCGTTCATCGCCATGCGGCGGAAGGTCTCACGGATGTCGCGGGCCGCGGCGAGCGGGTCCGGGTTGCCGTTGGGTCCCTCGGGGTTGACGTAGATGAGGCCCATCTGGACGGCGCCGAGCGGGTTCTCCAGCTCGCGGTCGCCGGTGTAGCGCCGGTCGTCCAGCCAGGTCGTCTCGGGGCCCCAGTAGACGTCCTCCTCGGGCTCCCAGACGTCCTCGCGGCCGCCGCCGAAGCCGAAGGTCTCGAAGCCCATGGTCTCCAGGGCGACGTTGCCGGCGAGGATCATCAGGTCGGCCCAGGACAGGCTCCGGCCGTACTTCTTCTTCACCGGCCACAGCAGCCGGCGGGCCTTGTCGAGGTTGGCGTTGTCCGGCCAGCTGTTCAGCGGGGCGAAGCGCTGCTGGCCGGCGCCGGCGCCGCCGCGGCCGTCACTGATCCGGTACGTGCCCGCGCTGTGCCAGGCCATGCGGATGATGAACGGCCCGTAGTGGCCGAAGTCGGCCGGCCACCAGTCCTGGGAGGTGGTGAGCACCTCGGCGATGTCCCGCTTCACGGCCGGGAGGTCGAGGCTCTTGAACGCCTCGGCGTAGTCGAAGTCCTCGCCCATCGGGTTCGCCACGGCGGGGTTCTTCGCGAGGATCTTCAGGTTGAGCCGCTCCGGCCACCACTGGCGGTTGCCGCCGCCCTGGGTGGGGTGCAGGGCGCGCCCGTGCGCGACCGGACAGCCACCGGTGCCCTCCGTCTTCGGGTCGGTGACGATCGCATCGGGGTTCTCAGCCATGGGAAACCTTCCGAACTAGTGATCACGGTGCTCAGAACTGCTGGTGCTCGGGAACTGCTGGTGCTCGCAACCGCTGGGCGCGGGCACGCCGCGCTCAGGAACTGCCGGTGGTGGAACAGGCGGGGCACAGGCCCCAGTAGACGACCTCGGCCTCGTCGACGACGAAGCCGAGGTCGTCCGAGGCGGTGAGGCAGGGCGCGTGACCGACCGCGCAGTCGACGTCCGCGACGGCACCGCACGAACGGCACACGAGATGGTGGTGGTTGTCCCCGACACGGCCCTCGTAGAGGGTCGGGCTGCCCGGGGGCTCGATCCGGCGCACCAGCCCTGCCGCGGCCAGCGCGTGCAGCGCCTCGTACACGGCCGGGAGGGAGATGTGCCCCACGCGTTCGCGGACGCCGGAGGCGATGGCCTCGGCGTCGAGGTGGCCGCCGTCCCGCACGGTTTCGAGCAGCGCGACACGGGCGGCCGTCACCCGCAGGCCGGCTCCCCGCAGTTCGTCGGCGGTGGTCGGCGTCCCGGGTGCGGTCATGGGGGTCAACCTACCGCCTAAACACGAACAATTAAAGAAAACAATGCGTTCAAGTCAGATGGACGTGGGCAGCCGCGCCGGCGGCGCCGGGGTGACGGGAGAACTGCCCGGCCGGGGACGGGCGGGCAGGGGACAACTGCCCGGCCGGGAAGGGACGGACAGCGGACAGCTCCCCGGCGGAGGACGGGCCGACAGACGACGACGCCCCGGCCGCGGACGAGCCGACAGACGACGACGCCCCGCCCGCGGACGGGCCGACAGGGACAACTCCCCGGCCGCGGACGAGCCGACAGGGGCGTCAGCCGCTGTGGACGGACACCTCGCGCAGCGAGTAGCCCCACTCGGTGCCCCGGATCAGCCCCTGGACGCGGACGTGACGGGCGGGAACCGGCGTGAACCGCGCGGTGTCCAGTCCGCCGTCACCGGCCGTGGTGGACCAGACGGTCCGCCAGGTCTCGCCGTCGGCGGAGAGTTCGACGCGGTACGCCTTGGCGTAGGCGCGTTCCCAGTCGAGGGTGACGCGTCCGACGAGGTGGGTGGCGCCCAGGTCGAGTCGCAGCCACTGGGCGTCGCTCCACTCGCTGGCCCACCGGGTGTCCCGGTCGCCGTCGACGGCCCGGCCGGGCGCGTAGGCGGTGAAGGGGTTCCACCATTCCGTGGAGCTGGCGGTGGCGCGGGCGCCCGCGGCGAGGTCGGTGCCCGCGCGGTGCCGTTCGGTGCCGCCCCAGGTGGTGAGGTAGGACTCGGCGCCGCGGAACAGGTCGTCGACGACGTCCTGGCCGCCGACCAGCCGGATGTCCTCGATCCAGTCGGGGACGAGCCCGTAGTGGGCGGCGCCGTCGGTGTTCAGGTCCCAGGTGCGCTGCCCGGTGGTCTGCCGGTCGATCAGGGATCCGCCGTCGGCGCTGCGGAACGGGTAGCGGACCGGGTTGCCGGTGTCCGTGCCGCGCGGGCCGGGCCAGCCGCCCACGCCGTTCATGTCGGTGCCGTAGCCGTAGCCGACGCCGTACTTGTCGCGCAGTGCCTCGGTGCGCTCCGCCTCCGCGACGAAGCCTTCGGAGCCGTGCATGTACTGGGCGACGAAGCCGCCGAGTCCGTAGACCCGCTCGGTCCAGTCCAGGTCCATCCAGCTGTGCGAGGAGAGCACGCCCGGGTAGGACCCGGCCTCGAAGATGTCGAGCACCCGGCCGGTGGCCTTGACGCTCATGTGGTCGATCTCCAGCATCATCTTGCGCTGCATCATGCCGCGCACGGCGTACTCGCCGAGTGCGGTCAGGCCGCGTACGTTGCAGCGCGCGTCCGCGTCGTAGGACGGGACGGACACGCCCGCCGGCAGCCGCTTCTCGGCCTCGGGGGCGGCGGCGAGCCCGATGGGGTTGTCGGCCTGCGGGCCCGCGCACTTCTCGGTCTTCCAGAAGGTGCCGGTGGACAGGAACTGCCCGACGTTGATGGCGGTGCCGAGCGTGCCGGAGTCGAAGCGCACGCCGCACAGCGCGTTGTCGAACTTGTGGCAGAGGAACATGCTGCGCACGCCGAGCGCGTACAGCTCGTCCAGCCCCTTGTCGATGTCCTCCTTGTCGCACTGCGGCACGTCCAGGATCTGCTTGCAGCCGAACGGCTCGGAGGTCTCCACGCCCAGGACGACGGCCAGTTTGCCCTGTTCGATCACCCGGCGGGCCTGCGCGCTGTCGGTGACGATGCGGAACCAGCCCTTTCCGGGGCCGCCGTACATGCGGTCGACGTAGTCCTGGAGGTCGTACGTCAGTTTCGCCTGGAGCCGGATCGACGTCATCTCGTCGCAGCTGCGGTCCTTGAAGAAGTAGACCGAGCAGATCACGCCGTTGGTGACGAGGTCGTTGACCATGACCCGCTGGCCGCCGCGCCACGCCCGCTCCACCCACGCGTAGTAGTTCTGCTGGTGGGTGAGCGAGTCGTGCGCGGGCCAGTCCTTGAAGGTGGGCCAGCCGACCGGGTCGTGCCTGCCGTCACCGCCGTTGGTGATGAAGTCGAAGATCGCCAAGGAGCCGTCGGGGTAATGCTCGGGGCAGTCCTTCAGGGCGTCGGAGATGCCGGCCTCGGAGAAGGGCCTGCCGCAGATGAGGCGGCCGCCGAAGGCCTCGTTGGAGAACAGGTGGTTGTGCGCGTCGACGAAGCCGCGGACCCGCCCCTGGGCGTCGGTGCCGGTGAAGGGCGCGCCCGTGACGTCGATCTGCGAGTCGGGCGCGGGGCGGGCGGCCGGGTTCCACCAGTCGTCGCCCGCGGCGGAGCTGGGGGTGGGGCCGAGGGCCATGGCCAGGACGAGGAGGAGCAGCGTCATGACGGTGACGCCGCTGCGGCTGCGGTACGAGCGTCGGGCCATGACCACTCCCTTGTGTTGTCATGCTCACGCAAGTGATCCGACGAGGATCGCGACTCGCCGCCCGGGAGTCAAGACTCGGCGCCCACCGCGGCTCGGGATCCGGCCAGGACGGCACGGCCACGGGCCGGCCGCCGGTGGCCGGCCCGCGCGGGCCCCTCGCGTACGCCCCCCGCGCATCGACGCCCCGGTCGGCACCGCCGGGAAGATCTGCCGGCAACTGCCGCGCGGCACCCTGCCGTTCCGCCGCGGCCGCCGGTCCTGCCGGCCCGCCCGGAACTCCGCGCGCCGCGCCGCTCACCCGGACGGGACACCCTGAGGTGCCGGCGGTCCGGCCGGCGGCGCGCCGGCGGGCGGCGGGACGCGGGCGCACCCTCCTGGTGCGGGACTGACCGGCCCGACCGCCCGCCCCGCGCCCCGGGGCACCGCCACGGTTCACGCGGTCACGGCGGCGGCCACGTGCTCGTCGCGGTCCGCGGACTCATCGCCGCCCGGACAGGGGGCAGGAGGTCAGCAGGTCCACGGCGTCCGCCCCGGCGGGCCGGGCGACCGTGCGGGAGGCGGGCGGCCGGTGCCCCCGGGCGAGCCAGTCCTCGAGCGCGGTGAACGCCGAGCGGTGGCAGGGGGTGAGGGGGCGCAGCCGGTCCGGGAAGGCGTCGACGAGCGCGTCGGCGTGGGTGCCGTCCTCGATCCGGTAGTAGCGGTGCAGCCGGCCGCGCCCGGCGTCGTCGACCATACGGGCGTAGACGTCGGAGTCCCGGCCGATCGGCAGCAGGACGTCGAGCGTGCCGTGCAGGGTGATCAGCGGCTTGCCGATCCGCCCGGTGAGCGCGATCCCCGCCACGGCCCGCCGCACCTCGTCGGGGCGCGCCGCGTAGTCGTAGTCGGCGTCGCAGCCCGGGGTGGGCGCGCAGTACGGTGTGCCGGCCTCCGTGGCCCCGTCGTAGCCGGGGTCGAGTTCCTCGCGGTAGATGCGCTGGGTCAGGTCCCAGTAGACCTGGTGGTGGTACGGCCAGAGGAACTCCGAGCCGGCCGGGAACCCGGCGGTGTGCAGCGCGGCCCGCGCCCGCTCGGCGTCCGGCCCGCCCGCGGCGTACCGGGGGTAGGCGCGCAGCGCCTGGGGCAGGAAGTGGAGCAGCGTCGGGCCGTCGGCGCGCCACAGGGTGCCCTCCCAGTCCACCCCGCCGTCGTAGAGCTCGGGGTGGTTCTCGAGCTGCCAGCGCACCAGGTAACCGCCGTTGGACATTCCCGTCACCAGGGTGCGCGACGGCGGGCGCAGGTAGCGCCGGGCGACCGCCGCGCGGGCGGCCCTGGTGAGCTGGGTGAGCCGGTGGTTCCACTCGGCGATGGCGTCGCCCGGGGCGCCGCCGTCCCGGTGGAAGGCGAGGCCGGTGTTGCCCTTGTCGGTGGCGGCGTAGGCGTAGCCACGGGCGAGGACCCAGTCGGCGATGGCCCGGTCGTTGGCGTACTGCTCGCGGTTGCCGGGGGTGCCGGCCACCACCAGGCCGCCGTTCCAGCGGTCGGGCAGGCGGAGGACGAACTGGGCGTCGTGGTTCCAGCCGTGGTTGGTGTTGGTGGTGGACGAGTCGGGGAAGTAGCCGTCGATCTGGATGCCCGGGACCCCGCTCGGCACCGCCAGGTCCTTCGGGGTGAGCCCGGCCCAGTCGGCGGGGTCCGTGTGCCCGGAGGCGGCCGTCCCGGCCGTGGTCAGCTCCGCCAGGCAGGCCGCCCGCTGACGCTCGGCACCGGGCACGCGCACCCGGTCCAGGCGGGCGCAGTGGGAATCGGCGCCGGCGGACGCGGACGCCGCCGGGGCCGCGGTGGTGGCCGTGGTGGTCGCCGTCGCCGGTGAGGAGGTGAGGACGAGTGCGGTCAGGGCGAGTGCGGCCGGTGCGCCGCGTGACCAGAAGCGGGGTGCGGAACCGCGGGCGTGACGCATCGGCTGCCTCCGGGATCGAGTGCGTGGATGCGCGGGAGGTTAGGCCGCCGCGAGCGGACGTGACCATGGAGGGCCGTCACACAGCACGGTCGCTCGACCTGGTGGCGGCACCCATGCCGCTGAGCCGGGGCCGCCTCGATGATGCCCCCACTCGCCGTCCCGACGTCCCGCCCCGAGGAGGCAGTCGCCATGAGAGATCCCCGCCGGCCCGCCGGGGGCCGCCGCCGTTCCGGCTCAGGCGTCCGCCGCCGGATCGCCGCCGCGGTGGGCGCCCTCGCCGTCACCGCCGGCCTGGTGGCCGCGGGCCCGCCCGCCTCCGCCGCGGGCCTGACCCGGGTCACCGGTTTCGGCACCAACCCCGGCAACCTCGCCATGTACGGCTACGTCCCCGACGCCCTGCCCTCCGGCGCGCCCCTGGTCGTGGCCCTGCACGGCTGCACGCAGAGCGCGAGCGACTACTACACCCACTCGGGGTGGCCGCAGCTCGCCGACCGCCTCGGCTTCGCGGTGGTCTTCCCGGAGACGAGCAGCGCGAACAACGCCACCTCGTGCTTCAACTGGTTCGAGCCGGGCGACAGCGTGCGCGGCGGCGGCGAGGCCCTGTCGATCAGGCAGATGGTCGACAAGGCGGTCGCGCAGTACGGCAGCGACCCCCGGCGCGTGTACGTCACGGGCCTGTCCGCGGGCGGCGGCATGACGGCGAACCTGCTCGCCGCGTATCCCGATGTCTTCGCGGGCGGTTCCATCGCCGCCGGGCTGCCCGCCCACTGCGCGGGCAGCGTCAGCGCGGCGTACACCTGCATGTACGGCCCGCCCGACCGTACCCCGGCGCAGTGGGGCGACCTGGTGCGGGCCGCCGCCCCCGCCGGCACCGCCTCGTGGCCGCGGGTGGCGATCTGGCAGGGCACCGCCGACACCACGGTCCGGCCCGCCAACGCGAGCGAGCTGCGCGACCAGTGGACGAACGTGTGGGGCATCTCCCCGACCCCCTCCCGCACCGTGAGCCTGACCGGGGGCACCACGCTCAGCGTCCACGACGACGCCTCCGGCCGGCCCGCGGTCGAGGTGTACTCGGTCTCCGGCATGGCGCACGGGCTCCCGGTCGACCCCGGCAGCGGCGCCGGGCAGTGCGGCAGCACCGGCACGTACTACCTCGACACCATCTGCTCCGCCCACCACACCGCACGGCTTTGGGGCCTGGACGGTGACGGCGGGGATCCCGGAACGCTGCCCGCCCCCACGGGGCTGACCGTCACCGGGACCACCGACACGAGCGTGACCCTGCGCTGGAACGCGGTCGCCGGGGCGGAGTCGTACCAGGTCCACCGCGGCGGTACGAAGGTCGCGGACACCGCGTCCACCGCGCACACCGACGGCGGCCTGGCCACCGGCACGGCCTACCGCTACACCGTGACCGCCGTCGACCCCGCCGGCCGCGTGGGCGCCGCCTCCACCGCCGTGACCGCGACCACCACGGGGTTCACGCCCACCTGTCACACGGCGAGCACCTACGACCACACGGTCGCCCAACGCGCCTGGGCGAGCGGCGGCCGCGCCTACGCCAGGGGCTCCGACGAGTACCTGGGCCTGTGGAACACTTTCACCGTCCGGACGCTGAAGCAGACCGCGCCGGGTCATTACGTGACGGGCGGCTGCTGAGCCCCGCGACGCGCCGTCACCGCTTGCGCAGGAGCAGGCGCCCGTGCTGGAAGCGCTCGTTCTCGAGGGGCTGCCGCAGCATGCGGCCCACCTCCTCGAACCCGGCGGCGCCCGCCAGGCCCGCGAGCCGGTCGATGGGCCACCGGTAGGCGGTGGTGACCTTGTGGGCGAAGGGTGACAAGGGCTCTCCCCCCGACTCGAAGAAACCGAGGAGGAGCTGGCCGCCGGGCGCCAGCACCCGGTGGAACTCCGCCAGGTACACGGGTACGTCGGCGGGGGCCGCGTGGATGAGCGAGTACCAGGAGACGATGCCGCCGAGGGTGCCGTCGGCGACGTCCAGCGCGGCCATGGACCCGACGGAGAACGGCAGGTCCGGGTAGCGCTCGCGGGCGTGCGCGATCAGGGCTTCCGACAGGTCGACGCCGAAGACGTCGAGGCCCAGGTCGCGCAGGTGGGCCGCCAGGTACCCGGGGCCGCAGCCCAGGTCCCCCACCGGGCCCGGCCCGGCCTGGCGGACGAGGCCCGCGAACGCCTCGACGATGGCGCGGTCGAGCGGGAGGCGGGCCAGGCCGTCCCCCACCAGGGCGACGTACTGCGGCGCGATGGCGTCGTACGCCCGGGCCGTGGTGTGCAGGCGGGACGCGTCGATGGCGGGCAAGCCGGTCCTCCTGGTCGGTGGACGGTCGGTCGGCGGCGGGCGGCTCGGCGCCGGGGGGCGCGATGCGCACGGGCTCGTCCACGATGGCGTCCGCCATCCGGTCGAGCGCCCAACCAGTCTCGCACGACGGGCAGTCGGGGGCGGGCGGCAGCCGGTCAGTTCTCCTGGATCACGGAGAGCACGTTCCCCGCCGGGTCGGTGAACCAGGCGATCGCCGCCGGGCCCTCTTCGCCCCGGACGACGCCCTTCTCGTCGTGGCCGAACTCGGGATAGCGCTCCAGCGTCACACCGCGCCGTTCCAGTTCGGCGACGGCGGCGTCGATGTCGTCCACGGGGAAGTTGAGAACGGTGAACGTCGCCGGGGCGTGCGTCGCCTTGGCGTAGACGAAGACCCGCGCGCCGCTGCCCAGCTTGACGACCAGCGTCTCCATGGGAGCCTGCCCGGCCTCCTCCACCTCGAGGCCGAGCGTCTCGCCGTAGAAGCGGCGGGCCGCGCCGAGGTCGTCGACCGAGAAGCCGCTGTAGGCCTGGGACTGTCCGAACATGCCGTGTGTCTCCTTCACGGGTGAGCCGGTCTCGACACCCCAGGGCACACCAGCCGCCCCGGCGCCCCGCCCCGCGCCACGCGGGCGGCGCCCGGATGGTCGTGCGCCCTTCACCCGCGGGAAGCGCTCGTGCGCCGGCGCGGGTGCCGGCGCGGGCGCGCCCGCCTGCCGGTGCCGGACCGGCAGGTCCGGGTACTCGGCGCGGCATGATGACACGAGCGGTATGGCAGGGACTGATCGCCGGTACGGCCGGAGTCGCGGCGATGACGCTGGGCGAGAAGCTGGAGCAGCGGCTGACCGGGCGCCCCGATTCGCACGTCCCGGCGCGCACGCTGCAGCGCCTGGCCGGGCTGCCCGAGCGCCCGGGGCACCGGGCGGTGCCGGTGAACTGGGTCATGCACGTCGGCCAGGGCGCCCTGCTCGGTGTCCTGCGGTCGGTCATGGCACAGGCGGGGCTGCGCGGCCCGTCGGCTTCGGCGCAGTTCGCGGTCGTACGGCTGACCAGCGACCAGGTCCTGGAGAACGCCACCGGCGTCGGCGCCCCGCCGCCGACCTGGCCGCGTGCCGAGCTGGCGGTCGACCTGCTGCACAAGGCGGTGTACGCGTTCGCCGCCGGCGCCGTCGCGGACGCGCTGGCGGCCCGCAACGGTCCCGGGCCGGGGCAGCGGCACGCGGGCCGCCGTCCGGGCCGGCACGCCGACGCGGGTCCGCTGCCGCGTGATCAGGCCTGGGGCCGCTGAACCCGGGGACCGGCCCCGTGGCCGGCGCGTGCCGCGGCGCGGGCGTACCGGCGCCCGGTGGCGGCGTACCACTGGACGGCCAGCGCCGCGGCGAGGAGAAGTTCCACGGCGTCACCGCCGTAGTACATGAGCTGCGCACCGGTGTGCAGGTCGCCGGCGGCGAACTTGGTGCCCGGGGGTCCCGCCGCGTACAGGCCCTTGGCCAGGACGGCGTGCGCGGCCCCGGCGAGCAGCAGCGTCCCGGCGCGCAGCGGCAGGCTCCGCGGCCCACGCACCGGATCGAGCCGGCAGACGGCGAAGCCGAACAGCAGGCCCGCAGCCACCATGTGCAGGTGGACGAGGACGTCCAGCGGCGGGTGGTGGTGGGTGAGGGACATCAGTCCGGTGCGGTAAAGAGCCCACGTGCCCCCGATGTGGAGGACCGCGGCGAGCGGGGGCAGCAGCAGCCATCCGGCGGGCCTGGAATGGGCCACGCGCAGCAGAGTGCGCCGCGGGCCGCCGGGCGGCAGGGTGCGCAGCGTCAGGGTGAGCGGGCGGGCCAGGACGAGCAGCACCGGTGCCGCCATGCCGACGAGCAGGTGGCGGGCGGAGTGCTCGGTGAAGGGACCGCCGGGCAGCGGCCCGCACCACCCCCACAGCAGCAGCGCCAGGCCGGTGCCGAACGTCGCGTCCCGCCGCCGTGGCCAGCCGTCGCCGCGGCGCCGCAGCCGCCCCGCGGCCAGCGTGTACGCGACACCGGCGAGGACGCACACGAGGGCGGCCTGCGGTCCGAGGGGCGGGGGGTGGCCGGTCGTCACGGTGTCCGCGGGCCCCGCCGGGCGGCCCGGACGGACAGTGCCGCGCCGACGAGGAGCAGGGCGAGGCCGGCCAGGTTCCAGGCCCAGTCGTACGGGGTCACGTCGACGCCGTAGCGGATCTGGTGCAGTCGCAGCAGCTTGTGGTCGACGATCCCGTCGAAGAGCTGGAAGGCGCCCAGGCCGAGGAGGAGTCCGGCCCGGGCGTGGGCCGGTGACAGGGCGTCCCGTCGGCGCAGGTCGGCGAAGAGGACGAACCCGGCGACCAGCGCGAGCAGTTCCGCGGTGTGCAGCAGGCCGTCCGACAGCAGTGCCACCCCGTCGGAGGACCGGTCGTAGAAGTGGTGCCAGTGGAGGATCTGGTGGAACACGATCTCGTCGATCGCGGCCATGACCGCCGCGCCGATCACGGCGCCTACGGCCAGGGACCGACGGGGCTCGGTCGCGCGCCGGGCGTGCGTCCGCTGTTCATCCATGCCTCCACGCCTTTCCCCGCTTCTGTCCCGTCATGCTCCTGACGAAGACGGACGGCCGGTTCCGGCCGTCCGTCCGGGGCGCCGTCAGGCGGCCACCGTCTTCTTCCCCGGACGTCCCGTGCGCTGCGGGCGCCCGGTGCGGGCGAGGGCGTCGATCAGCTCCTCCCGGCTCATCTTCGACCGGCCGGCGACGTCCAGGCCGGTCGCGCGCTGGTACAGCTCCGCCTTGCTCAGCTTGCGCAGTTCGGACTTGGGGGCGGCCCTCTGCGTGGCCTTCCCGGTGGCCTTCCCGGTGGCCTTCTCCCCCGCCTTGCCGGTGGTCTTCCGCGCGGGCCTCCGCTTCGCCGAGCCCTCCGCGCGCTCGGTGCGCTCCCGGCGCTCCGCGGGCGCCCGGCGCCGGGTGCGTTCCGCGGGCTCCGGGCGCTCCGCGCGCTTCCTGCCCGTCTTCGCGGTGCCGCGGGCACGGTCGATGCTGCCCTGCAGGACCTCCATCAGGTCGATGACGTCGGTCGCCGCGGGCGCCTCCTCGGCGGGCGTGATCTCCTGGCCCTCCGCCTTCGCCCGCACCAGGTCCCGCACCTTCTCCTGGTAGGTGTCGTGGTAGCGGGACGGCTCCCACGGCCCGCTCAGCGCGTCGACCAGCTGCACCGCCATGTCCAGCTCCTTGCCCCGGCCGGCCCGGGCCGTGGGCAGTTCGGGCAGCTCCCTGCCGGGGTCCCGGACCTCGTCGGCCCAGTGCAGGGTCTGCAGGACGAGCAGCCGTTCCTCCGCCCGCAGGGCGGTCAGGTACTGCCTGCCCCGCATCACGAGCGTGGCGATCCCGGCCTTCCCGGACTCGGCCAGTGCCGCGCGCAGCAGTTCGTACACCTTCTGGTACTGCTCGCCCCGGGGGGCGACGTAGTAGGTGCGGGCGAAGTAGACCGGCTCGATCTCCGCCAGGTCGACGAAGTCGGAGATCTCGACGGTCCGCGAGCGGCCCGGGGCGATGTCGTCGAGTTCGTCGGGCTCGACGACGACGTACTCGCCCTCCCCCACCTCGAAGCCCTTGACGATGTCGGCGGCGGTCACCTCCTCGCCGGTGCGCTCGTTGACCCGTCGGTTGCGGATGCGGTCGGAGGTGCCGCGCTGGAGCTGGTGGAAGTGGACCGTGTGGTCCTCGGTCGCCGTGTACAGGCCGACCGGCACGGTGACCAGTCCGAACGTGATCACGCCGGTCCACATCGCCCGGGCCATGGGTGACGCTCCTCGGTCCCTGGAGCACCCCGGCACGGGTGCCCCCTGCCCTCCACGCTGGCACCGTCACGCCGGGGACGCGCGCCGGACGCGGCACATGGAGCACGCCCCCGGCGCGCCGGGGGGCGGCGCCCTTCCGCACCCTTCGCCGCCGCCGACGGGTCACCGGCCCGGAGCGGCCGGCCGCCGCAGCGGGACGGTCACCTCCCCCGTGCCCTGCGCGCTCGCGCCGCCGGCGACGCGCACGGTGAACGGCCGGCCGGTGCCGTCCGCGGTGACGCGCAGGACCTCGCCCTCGCGGCGCACGCGGAACACGGCGGCCCGCGCGCCCGTCAGGTCCGGCACCCCGGCCTCGCGGGCGTACTCGGCGGAGGCCGGCGGATGGACGAGCAGGGTCGGGTTGTCCAGCCAGTCGCCGTCGGGCCGCCGGTCGTCGCCGGCCAGGGGCAGGACGGCGCCCTCCCGGACGTACAGCGGCAGGCTGTCGTAGCCGTGCCGTTCGGTGCGCCACGCCGGTCCGGTGACCCGTTCGCCGCTGAGCAGGTGGGTCCAGGTCCCCTCGGGGAGGTAGACCTCGACCTGGCCGTCCTCGGTGAACACCGGCGCGACGAGGAGGTCGGGGCCGAGCATGTACTGGCGGTCGAGCGGGCGGCACGCCGGGTCGTGCGGGAATTCCAGGACCATGGGCCGCATCACCGGCACGCCGGTGCGGTGGGCCTCGACGGCGGCGCCGTACAGGTAGGGCATCAGGCGGTGCTTGAGCAGGGTGAATTCGCGGGCGACGTCGACGGCCTCCTCGCCGAACTCCCACGGCACCCGGTAGGACGACGAACCGTGCAGGCGGCTGTGGGAGGACAGCAGGCCGAAGGCCAGCCAGCGCTTGAAGACCGACGGGACGGGCGTGCCCTCGAAGCCGCCGATGTCGTGGCTCCAGAAGCCGAAGCCGCTCAGCGACAGGGACAGTCCGCCCCGCAGCGACTCGGCCATGGCCTCGAAGGAGGACCAGCAGTCGCCGCCCCAGTGCACGGGGTACTGCTGCCCGCCGGCGGTCGCGGAGCGGGCGAAGACCACGGCTTCGCCGGGGCCCCGCTCCTCGGTGAGGAGGTCGAACACGGTCCGGTTGTAGAGCTGGGTGTAGTAGTTGTGCATCCGCTCCGGGTCGGACCCGTCGTGCCAGACGACGTCGGTCGGGATCCGCTCGCCGAAGTCCGTCTTGAAGCAGTCCACGCCCTGGTCGAGGAGCGGCTTCAGCTTCGAACGGAACCAGGCGCGGGCGTCGGGGCTCGTGAAGTCGACCAGCCCCATGCCGGCCTGCCACAGGTCCCACTGCCACACGTCGCCGTCCGGCCGGCGCACCAGGTGCCCGAGCGCGGCGGCCTCGTCGAACAGCGGGGACTTCTGCGCTATGTACGGGTTGATCCAGGCGCTGACCTTCAGCCCCTTCGCCTTGAGCCGGGCGAGCATGCCCTCCGGGTCGGGGAAGACCTCGGGGTCCCACTGGAAGTCGCACCACTGGTACTCGCGCATCCAGAAGCAGTCGAAGTGGAAGACGGACAGCGGGATGCCGCGCTCGGCCATGCCGTCGACGAACGACATCACGGTCGCCTCGTCGTAGTCGGTGGTGAAGGACGTGCTGAGCCAGAGCCCGAACGACCAGGCGGGCGGCAGGGCCGGGCGGCCGGTCAGGGCGGTGTAGCGGGTGAGGACGTCCTTCGGGGTGGGGCCCGCGATGACGTAGTACTCCAGCGTCTGGTCCGCGACGCTGAACTGCACCTGCCCGACGGACTCGGAGCCGATCTCGAAGGAGACCGCGCCGGGGTGGTTGACGAAGACGCCGTAGCCGCGTGAGGACAGGTAGAAGGGGATGTTCTTGTAGGCCTGCTCACTGCTGGTGCCGCCGTCGGCCTGCCAGACGTCGACGACCTGGCCGTTCTTGACGAAGGGGGTGAAGCGCTCGCCGAGTCCGTAGATCTGCTCGCCGACGCCGAGGGCGAGCTGGGCGAGGACGTGGTGGGTGCCGTCGGCGGTGGTGGCGAAGGCGGTGCCCTTGCGGCCGGCCCGGGTCACCTCCCGTCCGTCCGGGTCGTGGAAGGTCAGGGTCCACGGGGCCGCCCGGTCCAGGCGCAGGGTCAGTGCGCCGCTGGTCAGCTCGGTGACGGTGCCGTCCCGGCGGACCTGGCCCGCACCGCCGGGCTCGGCCGCGAGGGCGAAGTCCGGTCCCGGGCGCAGCCTGCCGGCGTGATGGGTGACGCGCACTCCGATGACGCCCTCGGCGGGCGAGAAGCAGTCGACGGTGAGGAGCGGCGCGTTGAGCGTGTCGCCTCGGTGTCTGACTTTCTGCGCGGAGGCGTGGGCGGTGAAGCGCTTCGATTGAACGCGCACGTCACGGACCTCGGTGGCGTATGCGACCTGGACGCCGTCACGGATGCGCCAGAACCCGTTGGTGAACTTCATGGTCTTCCTCGGGGGGAGCGGGACTGTCGGCGGGGACTGCGGAGACTGTCGCCCGGGGAGTTGGATCGTACACAGCGGACACCGGGGGCACCCCCTGTTCATGCGAATTTTCTCCCCGCTGAACAGGCACTTTCTGGATGTGTGACCGATCGGGCGGTCGTGGGGAGCGTGGAAGAAGTCGTGTACGGGTCTAGCGGGGCACCCGGGGACTGGCGTATTGGTCATCTGGCCGAACAAAATCTCCGGCGGGGAGGCCGGGCACGTCCGACAGCAGGGACCGCCGTGTATCGAAGCGCTTCAACCACTGCCGCGCCACGGTCCCACTCGCCGCCGTCTGCCTCCTGGTGGCAGGCCTGACCGGATGCGCCCGGCAGCGCGACGGCCACGTCCACACCGTGCTGAACTCCTCGACCGACGAGAGCTACCACCGCTGGGACGCCGAGGCGACGAGGTCCAGCCGATCACGCTCGGCATCCACCAGTACATCGGCGCGCACGTCGGCGACCGGGGTGCGGTGATGGCCGCGTCCGTGCTGTCCGCGGTGCCCGCGGCGGTGCTGCTCGTCCTCGCCCAGAAGTACATCGCCGCGGGCCTGCCCGGCGGTTCCGCGAAGTGACCCGCCCCCGCCCCGCCCCAGGGGCGGAAAATGTCCGCGCCTTCTCGTACGTTTGTTGTGCGTGAATGCCCTGCGTGTTTCACGGCGGCACGGTCCGCGGTGCGCGACGATACGAATCGCGGCCCTGTGAACTCCGACATCACACCATTCCACGCAGCAGACAGGAAGAAGGACGGGCATGTCCGGCAGCGAAAGCGAGAACCCAGCAATCCCCTCCCCGACGCCCACGCCCACCCGGCGGCCGCGGACGAACCGGGACTGGTGGCCGAATCAGCTGGACCTCCAGGTTCTCCACCAGCACTCGCCCCGCGCCAACCCGATGGAAGACGACTACGACTACGCGAAGGAGTTCGCCGCCCTCGACGTCGAGGCGCTGAAGCGTGACGTCTTCGAGGTGATGACGGCGTCCCAGGACTGGTGGCCCGCCGACTACGGTCACTACGGCCCGCTCTTCATCCGGATGAGCTGGCATGCCGCGGGCACCTACCGGATCGCGGACGGCCGGGGCGGCGGCGGCAGCGGTGCCCAGCGCTTCGCCCCCCTCAACAGCTGGCCGGACAACGCGAGCCTCGACAAGGCGCGCCGGCTGCTGTGGCCGGTCAAGCAGAAGTACGGCCGAAAGATCTCCTGGGCGGACCTTCTGGTTTTCGCCGGGAACTGCGCCATGGAATCCATGGGATTCAAGACGTTCGGGTTCGGTTTCGGACGGGAGGACATCTGGGAACCCGAGGAGATCTTCTGGGGACCCGAGGACACCTGGCTCGGAGATGAGCGTTACAGCGGCGACCGGGAACTCACCGGTCCTTTCGCCGCCGTGCAGATGGGCCTGATCTACGTCAATCCGGAGGGCCCCAACGGCAATCCGGATCCGATGGCCGCCGCGCGGGACATTCGCGAGACATTCGGCCGAATGGCGATGAACGACGAGGAGACGGTGGCGCTCATCGTCGGCGGCCACACCTTCGGCAAGTGCCACGGCGCGGTCGACCCCAGCTACATCGGGCCGGAACCCGAGGCCGCCCCCATCGAGCAGCTCGGCCTCGGCTGGCGGAACACCTACGGCAGCGGCAAGGGCCCCGACGCGCTCACCAGCGGGCTGGAGGGCGCGTGGACCTCCGCCCCGACCAGGTGGGACAACGGCTACCTGGACAACCTGTTCGGGTACGAGTGGGAGCTGACGCGCAGCCCCGCCGGCGCCCACCAGTGGACCCCGACGGACCCGGCGGCCCGCGACACCGTGCCCGACGCCCACGACCCGGCCAGGCGGCACGCCCCCATGATGCTGACGACGGACATCGCGCTGCGGGTGGACCCGGTGTACGGGCCGATCTCGAAGCGGTTCCACGAGAACCCCGAAGAGCTGGCACTGGCCTTCGCCAAGGCCTGGTACAAGCTGCTGCACCGCGACATGGGTCCCCTCTCGCGCTACCTCGGCCCGTGGGTCCCCGAGCCGCAGCTGTGGCAGGACCCGGTTCCCCCGGTCGATCACGAGCTGGTCGGCGAGGAGGACATCGCCGCCCTCAAGAGCACGGTCCTCGCCTCGGGGCTGCCGGTCTCGCGGCTGGTCACCACCGCCTGGGCGTCCGCGGCGAGCTTCCGCGGCACCGACAAGCGCGGCGGGGCCAACGGAGCGCGGATCCGGCTCGCCCCGCAGAAGGACTGGGAGGTGAACGCCGTTCCCGAGGTGACCGAGACGCTGCGGGTGCTGGAGGGCATCCAGCAGGACTTCAACCGTTCCCGGACGGACGGCATCCGGGTGTCCCTGGCCGACCTGATCGTCCTCGGGGGGTGCGCGGCCGTGGAGCAGGCGGCGCGCGACGCCGGTTACCCCGTCACGGTCCCGTTCGCGCCGGGGCGGACCGACGCCTCGCAGGAGCAGACCGACACGGACACGTTCGCCGTGCTGGAACCCAAGGCGGACGCGTTCCGCAACTACCTCCAGCCCGGCGAGAAGCTGTCGCCGGAGACCCTGATGCTGGACCGCGCGAACATGCTGACGCTGACCGCGCCCGAGATGACGGTGCTGATGGGCGGGATGCGCGCGCTGGACACCGGTTACCAGGGGTCCGCGCACGGTGTGTTCACGCACCGGCCGCAGACGCTGACCAACGACTTCTTCGTCAACCTGCTCGACATGGGCACGGAGTGGAAGGCGTCGGTGTCGGACGAGAACGTCTACGAGGGCCGGGACCGCGCCACCGGTGAGGTGAAGTGGACCGCCACCGCCGTCGACCTCGTCTTCGGCGCGCACTCCCAGCTGCGCGCCGTCTCGGAGGTGTACGCCGCGAGGGACGGCGGCGAGAAGTTCGTGCGCGACTTCGTGGCCGCCTGGGACAAGGTGATGAACCTCGACCGGTACGACCTCCGCTGAGCCGGTGTCCCGGCCGGCCGCTCGCGGCCGGCCGGGACGCTCCGCCGCGGGAGGCCGTCACGCCCGCTGCGGCTGGAGGTAACGGGCCAGCAGGTCGTCCAGGCTGACCATGCCGGTGAGCCGGCCGGCGTCGTCGCGGACCACGGCGAGCGAGGCACGGCGCCGGCGCAGCAGGTCGATGGCGTCGGCGACCGTGGCGCCGCCGGTCAGCTCGGGTACCGGGCGGGCCAGGGAGCGGGCGCTGGTGGTCCGCCCCCGGGCACGCGCGACCAGGGCGTCGCGGGCGTGCACCGAGCCGAGGACGGTGCCGCGTTCCCGGACCAGCAGCCGGGTGCGGTCGTCCGCGGCGGCCCGGCGCAGGATCTCGTCGGCGTCGGCGCCGCCGTCCACCCAGGTGATCTCGGTGGCCGGCACCAGCAGCTCCCGCACCGGGGTCTCCGGCTCGGTCAGCGAACGCGTGAGCAGCTCCGAGTCCGACTCGCTGATCAGTCCGAGCCGTTCGGACTCCGCCACCAGGTGGGTGAGCTGCTCACGGTCGTGCACCGCGGCCAGCTCGTCGCGCGGGGTGACCCGGCACAGCCGTACCAGCGCGTTGCTCATCCGGTTCAGCACCCGGATCAGCGGGCGCACGGCCGTCACCACGGCCCGGAAGGGCGGGGACAGCAGCATCGCCGAGCGCTCCGGACGGGCGATGGCCCAGGACTTGGGGGCCATCTCACCGACCACCATGTGCAGGAACACCACGACGATCATGGCGACGGCGAACGCGACGCCGTAGCTCACCGCGCCGGGCAGTCCCAGCTTGTGCAGCAGCGGGTCGAGCTCGTGGGAGATCGCGGGCTTGGACACCGAGCCGAGTCCCAGGGTGCAGACGGTGATGCCGAGCTGGGCGCCGGCCAGCATCAGCGACAGTTCGCGCATGCCGGCCAGGGCGGCCCCGGCGCCGCGCCGCCGCTCGGCCGCCGCCTTCTCGATGCGGTGCCGTTTGGCGGCGACCAGGGCGAACTCGGCCGCCACGAAGAACCCGCTGCCGATCAGCAGCAGCACGGTCACGAAGACCGCGGTCGGGAAGCTCATGCGCTGTCCTCCGGCTTCCCGGCGAGCCGCTCGATCCGGACCCGCTCCGGCACGTGCCGGTCCAGGGTGCGTACGTCGATGACCGCGCCGCCGCCGTCGGGCAGCTCCACGGTGATCCGGTCCCCGATGGCCGGGAAACGGCCGAGCCGGTCGACGATCAGGCCGGCCACGGTGTCGTAGTCCTCGTCCCCGGGCAGCTCGACGCCGGTCGCGCCGGCCACCTCGTCGAGCCGGCGGCCGGCGTCGACGAGCCAGCCGGGTCCGTCGGCGACGGCGACCTCGGTGACGGTGTCGGACTCGTCGGCGATGTCGCCCACCAGTTCCTCGGCGATGTCCTCGTACGTGACGATGCCGGCGACGCCGCCGTGCTCGTCGAGGACCACGGCGAACTCGTCGTCGCGTTCGCGCATGCGCTCCACGGCGTCCGGCAGGGGCAGGGTGTCCGGCAGCAGCAGGGGACGCCGGGCGACCGTGCCCGCCGTCGTCCCCGCGAGCCGGCCGGCGGGCAGTGCCATCAGCTCACGGACGCCGAGGACGCCCGCGACGTCGTCGGGGTGGTCGCCGAGGACGGGGTAGTTGGAGTGGCCGTGCCGGCCGATGAGGCCGACCGCCTCATCGGCGGTGGCGTCCTTGCGGACGAAGACGGCGTCGACGCGCGGCACCATCACCTCGTCCAGCGTCCGCTCGGAGAACTCCAGCGCGTGGTCGAGCAGGTCGGCGGTCCCGCGCGGCAGGTGCCCCTGCTCGTGGGACTCCCCGATCAGCTGGCCCAGCTCCTCCAGGGTGGCACCGTGGTGCAGTTCCTCGACCGGCTCGATGCCCACCCTGCGCAGCAGCCTGCCGGCCGCCCCGTCGAAGATCCGCACGACCGGGCCGACGACCCTCAGGTACGCCAGCGTGGACGCGGCCAGCGACCTCGCCAGCCGCTCCGGGACGGCGATGGCGAGGTTCTTCGGAGCCAGTTCGCCCAGCACCATCTGCACCGCCGTCGCCAGCACGAAGGCCAGCACGACCGAGAGGCCGGTGACCACGCCGTCGGGGAGCCCGGAACCCGCCAGCGCGGGCCTGAGCAGCGCCGACACGGACGGTTCGGCGATGAAGCCGACGACCAGGCCGGTCACCGTGATGCCGAGCTGCGCGCCGGAGAGCATGAACGACAGCCGCTCCAGCACCTTCAGGGCGCGGGCGGCCTTGCGGTCCCCCGCCTGGGCCGCCCGGGCGAGTGCCAGCCGGTCGGCGGAGACGTACGCGAACTCCTGGGCGACGAAGTAGCCGGTGCCCGCGGTCAGCACGAACACGGCCAGCACGCCCAGCCACGCTTCCACGGCACTCATCGAACACCGTCCCGCCGTGTGCCGTGCTCACGGGGTTCCTGGCGGGACGGTCGGGGACTGTGCCCCGAGGGGTCCGTCGGTCTGGCGGACAAGCAGCGACTCCTCGTCTTGGTAGGTATCCGGACAACGATTCCGGCCGAGATTTCGTTCCCGGTCCGGCCGCCCGCCGCCTCCGGGGCGGCGGGCGCGGCCGGGCGAGCGGTCCCCGGGTGTCAGGCGGAGGCCGGAGCCGCCGGGCCGACCAGCTCGTCCAGGACGTCCTCCATCGTCACGAACCCGATCACCCTGCCGCTCGCCCCGACGACGGCGGCGAGGTGGCTGCCGTCGGCGCGCAGGGCGGTGAGGGTGTCGTCCAGCGGGGTGTCGATCCGGACGCGGGTGACCCGGTGCAGGGCGGCCCGCGGGAACGGCCGGTCGCGGTCGGTGACGCCGAGGGTGTCCTTGATGTGCAGGTAGCCGAGGAGGGTGCCGTCGGGGCCGGTGACCGGGAAGCGGGAGAACCCGGCCTCGGCGGCCGTGCGCTCCAGTCCCGCCGGGGTGATCGACGCGTCCACGGTCCGCATCTCGCGCACCGGGACGAGGATCTCGCCGACCGGCCGGGTGCCCAGTTCCAGCGCGTCGCGCAGCCGCTCGCCGTCGGCGGGCGTCAGCAGCCCGGCCTCGCTGGCGTCGACGACCATGCGGGCGAGCTGGTCGTCGGTGAAGGCGGAGGCGACCTCGTCCTTCGGCTCGACGCGCAGCAGCCGCAGCAGCGCGTTGGCGAGGGCGTTGATGCCGAAGACGACCGGCCGCAGCGCGCGGGTGAGGCCCACCAGGGGCGGGCCGAGGAGCAGCGCGGTGGCCACGGGCGCGGCGAGCGCGATGTTCTTGGGGACCATCTCGCCGATCAGCATGTGCAGGTAGGTGGCGAGGGCCAGCGCGATCACGAACGCGACCGGATGGACCAAGCCGTGCGGAAGGTGGACGGCCGTGAAGGCGGGTTCGAGCAGGTGGGCGATGGCGGGTTCGGCGACGGCGCCGAGCACCAGCGAGGAGGCGGTGATGCCGAGCTGGGCGGTGGCCATCATCGCGGAGAGGTGCTCGAGGCCCCACAGCGTCATCCGGGCCCGCTTGTCGCCGTCCTGGGCGCGCGGCTCGATCTGGCTGCGGCGGACCGAGATCAGGGCGAACTCGGCGCCGACGAAGAAGGCGTTGGTGAGCAGCGTCAGGGCGCCGATGGCGAGCTGCACGGCGGTCATCGGGCGTCCTCGGCGAGGTGGGCGGTGCGGGCGGGGGCGGTGATCCGTATCCGGTGGGCGCGGTGGTGGGCGACCTCCAGGACCTCCAGCCGCCAGCCGTCGAAGTCGAGGACGTCGCCCTTGACGGGGATGCGGGCGAGACGGGTGGCGAGCAGGCCGGCCACGGTCTCGTACGGCCCCTCGGGGGCGGTGAGTCCCGTCTCGGCGAGCTGGTCGAGGCGTACGCCGCCGTCGGCCTCCCACACCTCGCGGCCGTCGCCGGTGCGCGGGGCGGGCAGCAGGTCGGGGGTCTCGACGGGGTCGTGCTCGTCGCACACCTCGCCGACGACCTCCTCGACGATGTCCTCCACGGTCGCCACACCGGCCGTGCCGCCGTACTCGTCGATGACCACGGCCATGGTGCGGCCGGCGCGCAGCCGCTCCAGCAGGCGGTCGGCGGGCAGGCTGTCCGGCACCAGCAGCGGCTCGGTGGCCAGCGCGGTGACCGGGGTGAGCGCCCGCTGCTCCGGGGGCAGGGCGAGGACGTCGCGGATGTGCACGCTGCCCACCACCTCGTCGAGGCTGTGGCGGTACACGGGGAAGCGGGACAGGCCGGTGGCGTGGGTGAGGTTGGCGGCGTCGGCGGCCGTCGCGTGCACTTCGAGCGCCTTGACGTCGACGCGCGGGGTCATGACGTTCTCCGCCGTCAGCTCGCTCAGGTGCAGGGTGCGCACGAACAGTTCGGCGGAGTCCGCCTCCAGGGCGCCCTCGGCGGCCGAGTGGCGGGCGAGCGCGACGAGTTCCTCGGGGGTGCGGGCGGACGCCAGCTCGTCGGCGGGTTCCAGGCCGAAGCGGCGGACGAAGCGGTTGGCCGTGTTGTTGAGGTGGCGGATGAACGGGCCGAACGCGGCGGTGAAGCCGCGCTGGGGCCCCGCCACCACCTTGGCGACGGCCAGCGGCCGTGAGATCGCCCAGTTCTTCGGCACCAGCTCGCCGAGCACCATCAGCACGACGGTGGACACCAGCACGCCCAGCACGGTCGCCGCCGGTGAGGCGGCGCCGCCCAGCCGAGCGCCCGCAGCGGGCTGCGCAGCAGCGCCGCGAGGGACGGCTCGGCGAGCATGCCGATCACCAGGGAGGTGACGGTGATGCCGAGCTGGGCGCCGGAGAGCTGGACGGTCAGCCGGCGTACGGCCCGCAGGGCGCCGTCGGCGCCGCGTTCCCCGGCTTCGGCGGCCCGTTCCAGGTCGGCGCGCTCCACGGTGGTCAGCGAGAACTCGGCCGCGACGAACACCGCGCAGGCCAGGGTGAGGAGCAGTGCCAGCAGGAGCAGCAGGACCTCGGTCACCGTGCCACCCCCGCTCCCTCACCCGGATGAGGACCGCGCGGGACGGCACGGCTGGTACTGGGAGGCTCACCCATCGGGAACCTTCGCTCCTTCTCTTCGGGACGTGGGGGAAACAGGATCGCCTGCTTCTACATCCACTGTAAAGGACTGATGGTTTCTACACGACTGTAGAGACGGGGTCGGCGGCGCCGACGGCCACTTCGACGCCGGCGAGCAGGCCGTGGTCCGCGAGGCTGCTTCGCGCTCGGTCCGCCGCCGCACGAGTCCGGCCCCTGACGGACCCGGCCCGGCGCGGGGCACCCCTCAGAGCGGGGTCGCGGCGTGCAGGACGAGGGCCAGCGTCACGGCCGAGTTGGCGGAGGACATCGCCGACACGGCCGTGCCCACGGCCGCCGTCCACGCCGCCAGACCCACCGCGGTGAACGCCGGCGGCCAGTTCCCCACCGCGGGCGCGGGGCCGAGCAGGGCCGCGACCCGGCGCGGCACCGGCCCGGGCGCGGCGAAGCCCGCCAGCGTCGGCACGGGCGTCCCCCGGGAGACCAGCGCCGCCTTGCCGATCGCCCGGGCCACGACGCGACGGTCACCGACCACGCGGGCCGCCTCCTCGTCCGCCCAGCGCTCCGCCGTGTACGACACCGCCGTACGCAGCGGCCGCAGGAACGGGTTGGCCCGCGCGGCCAGCTGCACCACCAGCAGGAAGCGGTGGTGCCGGGCCGACAGGTGGGCCCGCTCGTGCGCGAACAGCGCGCGGCGCTCGGCCGGCCGGAGTCCCGCGAGCAGCCCCGTGGTGACGACGACGCGGCCGGTCCGGTCGCGGGCGCCGCCGGGCAGGGCGTAGGCGTACGGCGTGTCGTCGGGCAGGACGGCGACCGCGGTGCCGGGGAGACCGGCGAGCGCCCGGTGGGCGCGGCGCCGTACGGTCCGGTGCCGCCGCAGCAGCCTGCCGCAGGCCACGGCGACCACCAGCAGCGCGGGGATGGCGAGCTTCCCGGCCACCTCGTCCTGCGGGACGGCCGCCCGCACCTCGGGGTCCGACCATCCGTCCGGCAGCGGGTTGCCCGGCAGCTGTGCGGTGCCGACCACCACCAGCAGGCCCAGACAGACCGTGCTGCACAGCGCCATCACACCGGCCACCCCCGTCAGCAGCCGGGTGGCGACGCGCGGATGCAGGTGCTGCTCGGCGAGCCGGGCGATCGGCCAGGCGGTCAGCGGCAGGACGAGCGGCAGAAAGACGAACACCCCCATGCGGCTTCAGTCTTCCCCTTCGCCCGCTTCATCCGCTTCCCGCGCGTCGTGCCCGCCCGCCCCCGCCGGCGCGTCGCCCTTCGCACGGTCCAGCAGGCCGCGCAGCAGCCGCTCGTCGTCCGCGTCCAGCCCGGTGACGAAGCTGGCCAGGACCGCTTCCCGGTCGCTCTCGGCGTCCAGCACCTTGCGCATCCTGCGGGCGGCGAGACCCGCCTCGTCCGCGGCGGGCGTCCAGGCGAAGGACCGGCCGGCCCGCTCCCGGGTGACCGCGCCCTTGGCCATGAGCCGGGTCAGGATCGTGACGACGGTCGTGTAGGCGAGCCCTCCGCCGAGCCGCTCCTGCACCCAGCCGGCCGTCGTGGGACCGTCCGCCTCCCGCAGCGCGGACAGGACCTGTGCCTCCAGCTCGCCCTGCCCCCGCCGCCGGGGACGCCGCTGATCCGTCACGTCCCGTCTCCCTTCCGCCGACGCCTGCGTCACGAGCGGTACATCGTAAACCGCGAGGCAGGGGCCACTGTCCGGGTTTTCCACCGTGCTGTAGCTTGCCTTCGGGGGTCCGCGTCGCGGGCCCGGACCGCACCCGCCGAAAAGGGAACGCAGTGTTCGGACTGAGTGAGCTGGCCGTCGTCCTCATCGTCGTCATAGCCGTGATCGCCGCGAAGAAGGGCCCCGAGCTGGCCCGGTCGGCCGGCAAGGCGGCGCGCATCCTCAAGGCGGAGCGCGGGGCCATGAAGGACGCCGGGGAACCGGCCGCGCCCCGGGTGATCCGCGGCGAGGCGCAGACTCCCGCAACGCCGCACCGCCCGCAGGACTGAGACACCCGGCCCCGCCCGGCGGACCCGGCCGCCCGCGCCCGCCGAGGCCGTCCGGTCGCCGGATCCGGTCGTCCGCCCGGCGGCCGGCGACCGGACCCGGGGGCGTCCCGTCGACCGTGCCCGGCTCCCGGCTCCCGGCGTCGTGCGGTGCCCCGCCCGATCCGGCCCGGCCGACGAGACACCCCTAGACTCCGGTCGCATGCAGGTGGTTGCGGTTCTCGCGCTCGACGGGGTGTCGGCCTTCGATCTGGCCATCCCCTGCCAGGTGTTCGCCTTCGCCGCCCGGGAGGACGGGACACCGGCGTACGAGGTGCGGGTGTGCGCCGACCGGCCGCTGCCGGCGATGGCGGGCCCGGCACAGCCGTTCAGCATCTCCACCCCGTACGGCTGGGACGACGCCCTCGACGCGGCCACCGTCGTGGTGCCCGGCATCCCCCACGACAGCGTCCCCGATCCGCGGGCCGTCCGGTTGCTCAAGGATGCGGCGGCCCGCGGGGCGCGCATCGCCTCCATCTGCACCGGCGCCTTCGCCCTCGGCCACGCCGGGCTCCTGGAGGGCCGGCGCGCGACCACCCACTGGCGGTTCGCGGACCGGCTGGCCGAACGCTTCCCCGGAACGCGCGTCGACCCGTCCGTGCTCTACGTCGACGAGGGCCAGGTGCTCACGTCGGCCGGGATCGCCGCCGGCCTCGACCTGTGCCTGCACATGGTCCGCCGCGACCACGGCGCGGCGGTCGCGGCGGCGGTGGCGCGCCTGCTGGTGATGCCGCCGCAACGGACCGGCGGCCAGGCCCAGTTCATCGAGTACCGGGCGCCCGAGGACGACGCGGCCGACCTCGGTGACACCTTGCAGTGGATGCGCGGCAAGCTGAACGAGCCGCTCGGCCTCGCCGACATCGCCGCGCACGCGATGATGAGCCGCCGCAGCCTGTCCCGGCACTTCCGCGCCCAGACCGGAACGACCCCGCTGCGCTGGCTGCTCGCCCAGCGGGTGCAGCGCGCCCGGGAACTGCTGGAGACGACGGCGCTGCCGCTGACGAAGGTGGCCGACGAGACCGGCTTCGGCTCCGTCGAGGCGCTGCGCCACCACTTCACCCGCCAGGTCGGTACGACCCCCTCCGCGTACCGGGACGCCTTCCGCGTGTGAGCCGCGGGGTCCCCCGGGCGGGGCTGGCCGCATCTTGCGCACGATCGGCCCGCACGCCGGTGTCGTCGCCCACCGGCCGCCGGAAGACTGAACGCGTTCCCGCTCCCGCCGGCCGCCGGACACCGCGCTGCCACGCCCACCCGGAGACGCCTATGTCCACCCCTGTCAGGGACCCCGCCCCACGCCCGCGCACCACCCACCGGACGCGGCGCCCGCTGCGTGTCCACACCGTGCTCTACGACGGCGTCGAGGAGCAGGACTTCGCCGGTCACGTCGAGGTGTTCGGCATCGCCGGCGAGGATTTCGTCGCCCAGTCGTTCGTGCACGTCGAAGGGGTGCGGCGGGTGCGGACGGCGGCCGGCATGGAGGTCGTGTGCCGCGACGCCTGGTCACCCCGCTCGGCCGACGTGATCATCGTGCCCGGCGCGGGGTACGGCGACGGCTCCGCGCTGCAACGGGAGATCCGGCGCGGCACACTGCCCCGCGCCCTGCGGGTGGCTCCCCGAACGGGCCTCGTCCTGGGGGCGGTGTGCACGGGCACCATGCTGCTGTCCGCCGCCGGACTGACGGCCGGACGCCGGTGCACCACCCACCACATCGCCCAGGAGGACCTGCGGCGGGAGGGCGCGCAGGTGGTCGCCGGCCGGGTCGTCGACGACGGCGACCTCGTCACCTGCGGCGGCGTCACCTCCGGCATCGACCTCGGGATCTGGCTGCTCGAACGGTTCCTCGGACCGGACACGGCCGTCTTCGCCGAGGAGGTCCTGGAGTACCAGCGCCGGGGCACCGTCAACACCCGCTGACCCGCCCGTCGCGGCGCCCCGCGAACCGGCGCGACCGTCACCCGCCTCCGGCGCCGCTCCCCCGCGGCCGCCCCGACACCGAACGGCTCGGCGATGACCACCTACGGCATCCTCCTCTTCGACACCGCGGAGGAACTCGACTTCGCGGGCCCCTGGCAAGTCTTCACCACCTCCGCGGCGCTGCGCGACCGCGCCGACACCGCGCTGCTCCTCGCCGAACGCCCCGGCCCGGTGCGCTGCGCCAACGGCATGCGTGTGCTGCCGGACCGCACTCTCGACGACCACCCCCCGCTCGACGTCGTGCTCGTCCCCGGTGGCTCCGGGGCGCGGGAGACCGAGCCGCACGATCCGCACGTCACGCGATGGCTCGCCGACCGGGCGGCGCGGGCCCAGTGGGTGGTCGGAGTGTGCACCGGCGCCTTCCTGCTGCACGCCGCCGGACCGGCGCGCGGCCGCCGGGTGGCCACGCACCGGCAGTACGAGGCGGCCCTCGCGGCACGCGGGGACGTGTCCGACGCCCGGTACGTCGTCGACGGCCGGCTCCTGACCAGCCAGGGCGTCTCCGCGGGGATCGACGGGGCGCTCTGGCTCGTCGGCCGGCTGCACGGCCGCGACCACGCACGCGCCGTGCGCCGCGAGCTCCAGTACGACCCGGCGCCCCCGTACCTCGCCGACGAGCCCCTCGCCGGCTGACCGGCGGCCCGCCCGGCCCCGGGGCGGCCCGCTCATCCCTGCCCCACCCAGTGAAGGAGACGATCCGTGAAACGACGCACCCTCCTGCGCGGCGCGACCGCTCTCGGTGCCGCCGGCCTGGCCGCCGGGGGCGCCCCGCACGCGGCCGCCGCCGCGCCGTCGCCGCGCGGCGACGGCGCACCCTTCCGCGTGCACGTGGTCCTCTTCGACGGCGTCGAGGAGCTCGACCTCTCAGCCCCCTACGAAGTGCTCGCCGCGTCCGACTACTTCACCGACCGCTCGGTCGACGTCCGCTACGTCGCCCTCGACGGCCCCCGCACGGTACGGGCCGCCTTCGGCACCACCCTGCGCGTCGACCACGCGTGGGCGCCGGAGCAGGCGGACCTGCTCGTCGTCCCGGGCGGCGGCTACGCCCGCCGGGACGATCCCGGTGTCTGGGCCGAGATCCGACGCGGCGCGCTGCCCAGGGCCCTGGCGCGGGTGCCTCGCCCGGGGCTCACCATCAGCGCGCTGTGCACCGGCGTGATGCTGCTCTCCGCGGCCGGCCTGACCCGGGGCCGGCCCTGCACCACCCACCACCGGGCACGGCAGGACCTCGAGGAGCAGGGCGGGGTGCTGAAGAACGCCCGGGTCGTCGACGACGGCGACCTGGTCACCGCCGGTGGCGTCACCTCCGGTCTGGACCTCGCCCTGTGGCTGGCCCGCCGTGAACTCGGCGTCGACACCGCGCTCGGCCTGGAGGCCATGCTGGAGTACGAGGCGCGCGGCACCGTCTGGACGGCCCGCCCCCGGCCCGCCTGACGTCCCGGACCCGGGCCCCGGGAGGAGTCCGGGCGCCGGACCGGACACGGTCGCCGTCGGTCCCCCGCCGTGCTCGCCCGTTCCGCCGGTCAGGGTGTGTAGACGGTGGGACGCGGTGCGGCGGGCATGCCGCTGCCGATGAAGAAGCTGGGGTGCGGCGGCTGGTTGTACGCCGTGTTCTGCCAGGCGAGGGCGGTGCGGTACTGGGTGTCGTGGAGCAGGGTGGTGATCCTGGTGCCGGTGTGGTGGGGGGACGCGTAGATGCGCAGGGCCCGGTTGTCGGCGGTCCGCCAGACGACCTCCTCACGCCAGTCGCCGAGGATGTCCCCGGACAGCGCGGGCGTGGCCTTGGTGCCGTTGTTGGAGGAGACGCCGGAGCCGGTGAGCAGGCGGGTGTCGCCGGAGGTGCCGTACTTGTCGATGCGGGTGCCGTCGAGGAGTTCGCGGACCGGGTCGCCGTCCCACCACGACAGGAAGTTCACGCTCGACGGCTCCCTGCCGAGGGAGGCGCCGGCCGCGGAGCGCAGCGTGGTGTCGGCGGCCGACCACGCCTCGGCCCCCGGGCTGCCGGCGTACACGTCGGCGGCGACGCCGCGGCCGTTGTCGGAACCCGAGGCGGTCTGCCACAGGATCCGTCCGGTGCGCGCGTCGGCCATCCACGAACCCGGCTTGGCGGCGTCCTCCGAGACCTTGAAGTACTCGAGGCCCGCGCGCGCGGGGTCGAGGTCGCCGAGGTGGCCCGCGTCGCCGTGCCCCAGCCGGGTCGTCCACAGTCCCGCGCCGTTGTCGTCGACGGTCATCGCGCCGTAGACGATCTCGTCCCTGCCGTCGCCGTCCACGTCCGCCACCGACAGGCTGTGGTTGCCCTGGCCGTCGTAGCCCTTGCCCGCGTTGGTGGAGGAGTTGGTGTCGAAGGTCCAGCGGCGGGTGAACCGGCCGTCCCGCCAGTCCCAGGCGGCGATGACCGTGCGGGTGTAGTAGCCGCGCGCCATGATCAGGGAGGGCCGGGCACCGTCCAGGTACGCGGTGCCGGCCAGGAAGCGGTCGACGCGGTTGCCGTAGGAGTCGCCCCAGGACGAGACGGTGCCGCGGGCGGGGACGTAGTCGACGGTGCCCATGGCCCTTCCGGTCCGGCCGTCGAACATGGTCAGGTACTCGGGGCCGGTCAGGACGTATCCGCTGGAGTTGCGGTGGTCGGCCGACGAGTTGCCGATCACCGCGCCCGTGCCGTCCCGGGTGCCGTCGGCGGTCTTCATGGCGACCTCGGCCTTGCCGTCGCCGTCGTAGTCGTACACCTGGAACTGCGTGTAGTGCGCGCCGGAGCGGATGTTGCGTCCGAGGTCGACGCGCCACAGCCGGGTGCCGTCGAGCTCGATGCCGTCGACGATCGTGTTGCCGGTGTGGCCGGACTGGGAGTTGTCCTTGGCGTTGGTCGGCTGCCACTTCAGGACCAGGTCCAGTCTGCCGTCGCCGTCCAGGTCGCCGACGGAGGCGTCGTTCGCCTCGTAGGTGTACGCCACGCCGTCCGGGGTGGTTCCGCCGGACGGCGGGGAGACGGGCACGTCGAGATACCCGGAGCGGAACTGCAGCGCCTGCTCGGAGGCGGGCTGCTCGGTGCCGTTCACCACCGCCCGCACCGTGTACTGCGCCGAGTCGGCGGCGCCGGAGTCGAAGTAGTCGGTCGCACCGGTCAGCGGTGCGGAGTTGAGCCTGGTGGTGCCCCGGTAGACGTTGAACGCCACGTCGTTCGGGTCGGTGGCCAGCCACCGCCAGGACACCAGGTTCCCGCTGCCGGTGTGGACGCTGGTCAGTCCCCGGTCGAGGCGTTCGACCTGCCTGGCGGTGGCGGCGTCCGCGGTGGGCGGCAGTCCGACGAGCGTGGAGACGGCCAGCGCCGCGGCGGCCGTGACACCGCCGATCAGCCTGCCTCTCGCCGTGCGGCCGCGTGGTGTGGTGCGGGGGTGTGCGTCGGTCACGACGACCTCCGGTGTGTGGGGGGTTGAGCGACCGCGGTGCGTGCGGGGAGGGGTGCGGGTGCCGCTGCGCTCGAGTGGGGTGTGGGAACGCTCCCACGGCGTGGAGGGTAGGGGGCGCGTGATACGTCGTCAAGGATTCTGTCGCAATGCGGTGTTCACCGATGTTCGGATGCGTTGCCTCGCCGGAGCGGATCCTCGCCGGTGCCTGCGCCGGCGGCGGACCGCCGGACGAACCGTTCCAAATCGGCGAGGAACCGGCCGGTGTACACCTTCCTGGGCGCGACGACCGCGGTCAGGGTCAGCCGCCACCGCGAACGCTCCAGGTCGTGGTCCACCAGTGAGTGGGTGGCGGCGGGATAGTGCGCGACCGTCAGGGACCGGGCGGGCAGGATGTCGCGGTAGACGGCCTCGGTCTCGGCGACGTCCACGTTGACGTCGTGGCCGGCCAGCACGAGCAGGACCGGCGTTCCGCGCACGGCGCGCAGATCGGCGGTCGCGTCCGACCGGTGGTTCCTGGCGATGAACGACCAGCGCGCCGGGGTCATCCCGTCCGCGTCGCCGACCGCGGCGCGGTACTCGGCGAAGGACGCACCCCGTCGGAGCAGGTCGAGGGTGGTCTGCCTGCGGCGCAGCGCCGCCTGTCGCTCCTGGGCGCTCGCGCCGTCCCGGCGCAGTTCCGCGAGGAGGTTGTAGCGGCCCTGCCGCAGCCAGTTGACGGCCGGGGAGACGGCGATGACGAACTGCAGGCGCCCGTCACGCGCGGCGACCTTGGGCAGGACCCAGCCGGCCTGGCTGGCCCCCCACAGGCCGATGCGGCGGCCGTCGATGTCCGGGCGGCCGCGGGCCCAGGCCACGGCGGCCAGGGTCTCGTCCGCACGGTCCGCCATGCTCTGGTCGAGCCAGTCGCCCTCCGAGCCGCCGGTCCCCGGCTTGTCGAACGACAGCGAGGCGTACCCGGCGCGGGCGAAGGACTCCCACAGCGGCCGGTAGAAGGTCTCGTGCGTGGCGTCGACCGGGCCGTCGCCGTGGACGAAGACGACCAGGCCGAACGGCCCTTCGCCGGTCTCGGGCCGGGCCAGCACCCCCTTGAGCAGCTTCCCGTCGTGCCGCAGCGACACCGTCTCCTCGCGCAGCGCGTAGGTGTTCTGCCACACCACCACCCCCGCGACCCCGGCGGCCGCCAGCAGCACGCCCACCAGCGTCCACACGGTCCACCGCCACCCGCGCCCCCTGGGCCTCCCGGGCGTACGCCGCGTCATCCCCATGGCCACTCCTCCAGATCTATCACTGCAAGAACGATCGTTTCTGGGATGAGCGTATTACACTCGTACGCAAAGGTCGTCCGGCAGTGGGAGGCACATCGTGAACAGCACGCAGGGCGGGACCGGCGGGGCGGGGCACACCGGGCCGGTGGTGCGCAGGGGCGTACCGCGGGGCTGTGAGGAGCAGGTGGCGGCGCTGTACTGGGAGGCGTTCGGCCGCAAGCTGGCCCCGGCGCTCGGTCCGCCCGCCCAGGGGCGGGCGTTCATCGCGGCCCACCTCCGGCACGACCGCGGTGTCGCCGCGCTGGCCGGCGACCGGGTGGTCGCCGTGGCCGGTTACCGTCTGGGCGGCCACGGGCTGACCGGCGGCGGCGTGCGGGACGTGCTGTCCGCCTACGGCCCGCTCCGCGGCCTGCCCAGGCTCGCGGTACTCACCCTGTTCGAGCGGACTCCGGCGGAGGGCGAACTGGTCATGGACGGCATCGCCGTCGAGGCGGCACACCGCGGCACCGGCATCGGCAGCATGCTCCTGCGGGAGATCGCGGCCATCGCGGCCGAGTCCGGCTGCCGGCGCGTCCGCCTGGACGTCATCGACGTCAACCCCCGCGCCCGGGCGCTGTACGAGCGGCACGGCTTCACCGCCACGCACACCGAGCACACTCCGTACCTGCGGCGGCTGCTGGGCTTCGGGGCCGTGACGACCATGCACCGCCCGGTCACCGCGGCGGACGCCACCGCAGCGCGGGAGGCATGATGACACCCGGCACCACCAGCCGCGCCCAGGACCGGGACGACAGGCCGAGCATCCCCACCCGGCTGCTCGTGCACGCCTTGGTCCGCGAGGACGGCACGGTCGACGCCGGCGAGCTGTACACCGTCGCGGGCCTCCTCGGCATGACCGACCAGCAGGTCAGGCTGTGCGTCAAACGCCTGGTCACCGAGGGGCGGTTCACCCAGGAGGGACGCGGCCGCAGAGCGACCCTGCGTGCCGTCGCCGACCTCACCGGTTCGCCGGCGCCCGACGCCGCCTACGTCCGCCACGCCTACCGGCAGGACGCCGGACTCGCCCCCTGGGACGGCACCTGGCACCTGTTCGGCTTCGCCGTCCCCGAGTCGCGCCGCGCCGCCCGGGACGCCCTGCGCGAGCACCTCCTCCACCTCGGAGCCGCGTCCGTCCAGAGCGGCCTGTACGTCACCGCGAACCACGTCACCGAGCACGTCGAGGCCCGGGCCCGTCACCTCGGCGTCCTCGACGCGCTCAGCTGCCTGTCCACCACCGACCTGCGCATCGGCGGTGTGACCGACCCGCGCGCCCTGGCGACCGCGCTGTGGCCGCTGCGGCAGATCGCGGAGCGGCACGAACGGCTCGCCGCCTTCGCCGAATCCCGCCTCAGCCGGCTCACCGGCGGACCGGAGCCGTCGGACGCGGAGCGCCTCACCACGGCCGTGGAGCTGGCCGCTCACTTCACCGAGGCGATGGAGCCCGATCCGCTCCTGCCTCCGGAACTCCTGCCCGAGCCCTGGCCGGGAAGCCGGGCCCGCCGCCTCGCCGCCGCGTGCTGGCGGGCCCTCGGCGAGACCGCGGCCGACGGCGCCCCCGCTCCGCGCCTGTTCGCGCTGTACGCCGAAGCACTTCGCCCGGTGGAGGAGGGCGCGTAGGTCGTGCCCGGCCGGGCGTCCGCTTCCGGCGGCGGCCCGGCCGACGCTCCGTCACCGTTTCGCGCGGCCGATGCGGCCGCCCGTCGCGTCACGCCTGGGACAGGCGCCAAGTCGCCGTGGACGTCGGTCGTCGACGCCGGTCGTCGACGCCGGTCGTGGCGGAGCTTCCGGCGCAGCGGCGCCGCAGCACATCGGCCCCGCGAGACGTGCGTCTCGCGGGGCCGATTCCCCTTCTTCCCCACCGGCCCGGCCGTGACGGGCACTTCCGTGGCTCCGCCCGCCGGTCCGGGAGGTGTCAGCGTCTGCGCGCCCAGCCGGAACCGACCCCGGCGACGTGCAGGGCCAGCGCCGTCAATCCCAGCAGCATCACATTCGTCGAAGAGAACACATCGTTGGTGCCGATCTCCGCCGCGTTGATCAGGAACGCGAAGAAGAACAGCACCGCCGCGACTATGCCGAGCATCAGGAACTCCTCTCACACGGGTGAGACCCGTATGCCCCGCCACCGCCCCCGCAGGCCTGCGGATCGCCGCGCCCAGGGTGAGAAACCCTCACTGAGCTGGTGCGGACACGCCCCCGTGTGGTTATCTGGCTCCATGACCGTGCTCGTGACCCGCCGCCACGTCGATTACGTGCGTGTCACCACCACGGGCTGTTCCGCCGTGAGCTGACCACCCTCCGGCGTCCGACCAGCTTCTTCCCACCGTAACGCGCTGACCGCTGCCCTCTTTCCGGGCGCGTCCCCTCAGCCTGCGGTTCTTTCGCCTTCCCCTTTCCGTACTCCGCGCATCGCCGTACCCGCACAAGGGAGAACCATGAGCCAGCCCATCGACTCCGTCACCGCAGGCCACACCCCCGACGACGAGTCCGCCGGGCCCGACACCTCGGCGTGGTCCTTCGAGACCAGGCAGATCCACGCCGGTGCCACGCCCGACCCGACGACCGGGGCGCGGGCGACGCCGATCTACCAGACGACGTCGTTCGTGTTCCGCGACACCCAGCACGCCGCCGACCTCTTCTCACTGGCCGAGCCCGGCAACATCTACACCCGCATCCACAACCCCACCCAGGACGTCTTCGAGCAGCGGATCGCCGCGCTCGAAGGCGGAGTCGCCGCCGTCGCGCTGTCCTCCGGGCAGGCCGCGGAGACCCTGGCCATCCTCACCCTGGCCGGTTCCGGCGACCACATCGTCTCCAGCACCTCGCTGTACGGCGGCACGTACAACCTGTTCCGGCACACGCTGCCGAGGCTGGGCATCGAGGTCTCCTTCGTCGACGACCCGGACGACGCCGAGGCCTGGCGGGCGGCGATCCGGCCGAACACCAAGGCCCTGTTCGCGGAGACACTGGGCAACCCTCGCGGCAACGTCCTCGATGTGCGCGCGGTGGCGGACGTCGCCCACGCGGCGGGCGTGCCGCTGATCGTGGACAACACCGTGCCGACTCCCTATCTGCTGCGGCCGATCGAGCACGGCGCGGACATCGTCGTGCACTCGGCGACGAAGTTCCTGGGCGGTCACGGCACCGCCATCGCGGGGGTCGTCGTCGACGGCGGCAGCTTCGACTTCGGGGCGCACGCCGACCGGTTCCCCGACTTCAGCGAGCCCGACCCGAGCTACCACGGCCTGCGGTACTGGCCGACGCTCGGCCCGGGCGCGTACGCCGTCAAGCTGCGGGTGCAGCTGCTGCGCGACCTCGGTCCCGCCCTCTCCCCGCACTCCGCCTTCCTGCTCCTGCAGGGCGTGGAGACGCTCAGCCTGCGCATCGAACGGCACTCCGCGAACGCGCAGGCGCTCGCCGAGTGGCTGGAGCAGCGCGACGAGGTCGCCGCCGTCCACTACCCGGGCCTCAGGTCCAGCCGGTGGTACGACGCGGGGCGGAAGTACCTCCCGCGCGGCGCGGGCGCGATCGTCTCCTTCGAGCTGCGGGACGGCATCGAGGCGGGCAAGCGGTTCGTGGACGCCGTGGAGCTGTTCAGCCATCTCGCCAACATCGGTGACGTGCGCAGCCTCATCATCCACCCGGCCTCCACCACCCACAGCCAGCTCGACGAGGAGCAGCTGGCGGCCACCGGCGCCTCGCCCGGCCTGGTGCGCCTCTCGGTCGGCATCGAGAACCTCGCCGACCTCAAGGCGGATCTGGAGGCCGGGTTCCGCGCGGCGAAGGGCGCGTCCTGAACACCGTACCGACGCCGTTCCGGGTCCCCCTCCCGCCGGCCTCCGGGGCCTGGCGGGAGGGGGACCCGCCCGGGCGTCGCCGGTGGTACGAGCACGAGCAGCCCCTCGCGCTGGAGGCAGGCGGCGAACTGCCCGGTGTGCGGCTCGCGTTCGAGACCTGGGGGCGGCTCGCGCCGGACCGGTCCAACGCGGTGCTGGTGCTGCACGCCCTCACCGGCGACAGCCATGTGGCCGGCCCCGCCGGGCCCGGCCACCCCACCCCCGGCTGGTGGGACGGCCTCGTCGGCCCCGGGCGGGCGCTCGACACCGACCGCTGGTTCGTCGTGGCACCGAACGTGCTCGGTGGCTGCCAGGGCAGTACCGGGCCGTCCTCCACACGCCCTTCGGGCCGGCGCTGGGGCGGCGACTTCCCGTTCCTGACCCAGCGTGACCAGGTCGCGGCCGAGGCCGGCCTGGCCGATGCGCTGGGCATCGACCGGTGGGCCCTGGTGGTCGGCGGTTCGATGGGCGGGATGCGAGCCCTGGAGTGGGCGGTCTCGCGTCCCGAGCGGACGGACGCGCTGCTGCTGATCGCCACGGCGGCCGCGGCGAGCGCCGAGCAGATCGCCTGGGCCGGCGTCCAGCTGCACGCCATCCGCTCCGACCCGCACTGGCACGGCGGCCACTACCACGACACCGGCCGGGGCCCGCACGCCGGACTCGGCCTGGCCCGGCGGATCGCCCATGTCACGTACCGCAGCGAGCCGGAGCTCCAGGCCCGGTTCGGCCGTTCGCCCCAGGGCACGGAGGACCCCTGGGACGGCGGCCGGTACCAGGTCGAGTCCTATCTCGACCATCACGCGGCGAAGTTGGCCCGCCGTTTCGACGCGGGCAGTTACGTCGTGCTGTGCGAGGCCATGAACAGCCACGACATCGGCCGCGGGCGCGGTGGCGTGCGGGCCGCCCTGAGCCGGGTGACCGCCCGGACGCTCGTGGCCGGGGTCGGCACCGACCGCCTCTATCCGCCGTCCCAGCAGGCGGAGCTGGCGGCGGGCATCACCACGGCCGATCACCTTCGGCTCATCGAGTCCTCGTACGGTCACGACGGCTTCCTGATCGAGGTGGAGCAGGTCGCCGCACTCGTGGCCGAGCTCCTGCCCGGGGATCCCCCGGCACCGGTGCCGGTGCCGGGGCGTCACCGGCCGCCTCCGCGGCAGATTCCCGGCCCCGGCGGAGATGCCTGAGAGGGCACCCCCGCCCATCGTGGCCTCTTGCCGGCGGGCACGGGGTCCGGCGGGAGTCCACGTGCGTGGTCCGGTGTGGCGTCCGGCGTCTCAGCCGGTGGCCAGCTCGCCGAGCAGCTTCCAGGTGCGGCGCCGGTCGGCCTCACCGCCCAGGTCCGTCGCGGTGAACACCACCTCGGTCGCCCCGGCCTCCCGGTACCGCCGCACCTCGGCGGCGACGGCCTCCTCGTCCCCGATCACGGCCAGGTCGGCGGCGCGGGTGCCCCCGGAGAGCCCGATGACCCGCTGGTAGGAGGGGAACCGCTCGTAGAACGAGAGCGCCTCGGTCGCGGTCTCCCGCACGGCCTCGACGTCACCGGTGACCACGCCGGGCACGAATGCCACGATGCGCGGCGCCGGCCTGCCCGCCGCCTCGGCCGCGGCGGTGACGGCCGGGACGATGTGTTCGGCGAGCGCGCGCGGGCCGGCCAGGTACGGGAGGATGCCGTCCGCGAGTTCGCCCGCGACGCGAAGCGCCTGCGGTCCCATGGCGGCGACCAGGACGGGCACCGGGGGCTCGGCGCCCGGCACCGTCGCCGGCAAGGGGGTGGCGGCGGTCAGCAGCTCCCCGTGGAAGTCGGCGCTGCCCGTCTCGACGAGCTGGCGCAGGGCCGTGAGGAACTCGCGGAGCAGACGGATGGGGCGCTCGTACGGGATGCCGAAACCGGTCTCCGTGAGCTCCTTGGTGCCGAGCGCGAGCCCGAGGTGGTACCGGCCGCCGGTGGCCGCCTGGGCAGTCTGGGCCTGGCTGGACAGGAGCAGCGGATGACGGCCGAAGATGGGGACGGCGGCCGTTCCGACGTGCAGCCCGGGCACTTCCCGGCCGGTGATCGCGGCCAGTGAGGGAGAGTCGTACGAGAAGGTCTGCCCGAACCACGCGGAGCGCAGTCCGGCCGTGTGGGCCTCGCGGGCGAGCTGCACCGTGGTGTCGATCCGGTGCTGATGAGGAAGCGCTAATCCGATGGTCATATCCCGAGCAACCGGCTCGCTCACGACCGGCATTCCTCCTCGCGTGTGACAAGTTCATGGCGCGAAGGGCGGGCCTCCCCGTCACCTCCGGCTCCACTCCTCGGCGAGCAGCTCGTACGATCTCACCCGGTCGGCGTGGTCATGAGTGATCGTCGTGATCAGCAGCTCGTCGGCGCCGGTGGCCTCCTGGAGCTGCGCCAGGCCGTCGGCCACGCGCTGCGGTGAGCCGACGAACTGCGTGTCCACGCGGTCCCGCACCAGCTGCCTGTCCGCCTCGCTCCACTCCAGGGCCCGGGCCTCCTCCGGCGTCGGGAACTCGATGGCACCCTCGGCGGTGCGGATGCTGCGGACCCAGGCCGCGTAGCCGGTGGCGAGCTCGCGGGCCTTGGCGTCGTCCTCCGCCACGACCACGTCCGCGGAGACACTGACGTAGGGCTCGTCGAGGAAGCCGGAGGGCTCGAAGAAGGCGCGGTAGCCGTCCACCGCCTCCAGCACCGTGGCCGGACTGACGTGGTAGTTGGCGGCGAACCGCAGTCCCCGCGCGCCCGCGACCTCGGCGCTCCGGCCGCCGCTGCTGCCCAGGATCCAGATCTCGACGTCGGCGCCCTCACCGGGCACGGCGTGTGCCTCGACGCCCTCCGGGCTCCGGTAGGTGCCGGCCAGCAGGGCGAGGATGTCGTCGATCTGCTCGGCGTAGTCCTGGGACTCGGCGCCGGGCAGCATGAGCAGCTTGCGCTGGAGGGCGATCCGCGGTGAGCCGAGGAGGTGTTCGAAGGAGAAGCGGGGCGGGATGAGCAGGCCGTTCGGGGCCCGGCCGGCCACGACCGGGGTGGCGGCGGCGGGAGCCGCGGCCGGCCGGCCTGGCGGGCGGCCGCCCGAGCGTCCGAGGCCGAGGTCGAAGCGGCCCGGGTGCAGCGCGTCGATCAGTCCGAACTCCTCGACCGTGCTCAGCGCGGTGCGGTGGCCGAGTTGCACGGCGCCGGAACCGAGCCGGATCGTGGAGGTGGCGGAGGCGGTCAGCGCCAGGACGACCGCGGGGGACGTGCCCGCGACGCCCGGGTTGAGGTGGTGTTCGGCGAACCAGTACCGGGCGTACCCGAGGCGCTCGGCCTGCCGCGCCAGGTCGATGGAGTTGCGCAGGGCGTCGGCGGCCGTCGCGCCGGACGGTATCGGCACCAGGTCGAGGACGCCGAGGGGGATGTCAGACATGGGCGGGCTCCTCCTCGGTGCCGGGACCGACCGGTTCCCAGGCGAACGGCGGATCGGGGATGTCGCGGCGCAGCACCGGCGCGACGTCGGACTGGAAGAGTTCGAGCGAGGCGCGGTGCCGGGCGTCCGGCAGCCCGTTCGCGTCCGCCTGCACATGGAGCACCGTGTGCCCGAACCGGTCGTGGTAGCGGTGCACCTTGTCGACGACCTGCTGCGGGCTGCCGATCAGGGCCGAGCTGCGCTCGACGAAGTCCTCCACGGTCTCGAAGACCACCGGCAGGCCGGACTGCCTCTGGTACGCCAGCGTCGACTCGAAGACCGGCCGGTACACCTCGACCGCCTCCTGGGAGGTGCGGGTCACGAGCAGCCCCGCGGTACCGGCGCCGACCGCGATCTTCGCCGGGTCGTGACCGTGGAACTCCCAGCGCTCGCGGTAGTACCCGATCAATGCGGCGTACGGCTCGATGGGATGGGTGACGTTCGCCGAGAACAGCGGGTCGCCGTGGCGGGCGGCCAGGTCCACCGACTCCTTGCTGGTGGCGCTGCCGTGCCAGACCCGGACGGGCCGCTGGTAGGGCCGCGGCCACACCTCGGCGTCCTTCAGCGGCGGCCGGAAGCGGGTCGCCGCGGTCACCTTGTCCTGCCGCCACAGCGCCCGGAAGACCTCGTAGCTCTCGGCGTTGCGGTCCCACTGGTCCTCGGGCGTGACCTGGAACAGCTCGCGCTGGGCGGTGCCGTTGCCCTTGCCGATGATCAGCTCCAGGCGGCCGCGGGAGAGGTGGTCGAGGGTGGCGTAGTCCTCGTAGGCGCGGACCGGGTCCAGGAGACTGAGCGTCGTCACGGCGGTGAACAGCCGGATGCGCCGGGTCAGTGCCGCGATGTGACCGAGGACGACCGTCGGCGAGGAGGAGATGAACGGCCGCTCGTGCCGCTCCCCCACGCCGAAGCCGTCGAAGCCCAGTTCCTCGGCGAGCACGGCGCTGTCGAGCACTTCGCGGAAGCGGTCCTGCGTCGTCTTCCGCACGCCCGTGACCGGGTCCGGGCGGTGCGCGATCAGGGTGATGGCGAGGAACTTCACGACGCCACCCGCTCGTCTTGGACCTCGCCGGCGAAGGCTGCGCCGCCCGGGCGGGGCCGGGAACGGGGGAAGGCCAGTCCGAGGTGGTCGCGCAGGGTCGGGCCCTCGTACTCGGTGCGGAACACGCCCTGTTCCTGGAGCAGGGGCACGACCTTGTCGGCGAACTCGTCCAGGCCGCCCGGGGTGATGTGCGGGACGAGGATGAAGCCGTCGCTCGCGTCGGCCTGCACGAACTCGTTGATGGTGCGGGCCACCGTCTCCGCCGAACCGACGAAGTTCTGCCGGCTGCCGGTCTCGATCACCAGGTCGCGGATCGACCAGTTGTTGGCGGCGGCGAGTTCGCGCCACTCGCGGGCGGTGGCCAGCCGGTCCCTGTACATGCGGACCTGGGCGCGGCCTTCGGCGATGTGGCTGTCGCCCACGTCCGGGTCGATGTCGGGAAGCGGCCCGTCCGGGTCGTACGAGGACAGGTCCCGGTTCCAGACGAACTCCAGGTGCCTGAGCGCGGTGGCGCCGCTGACCTGCCGGCGGCGCACCACCCTGGCCAGCTCCTCCGCCTCGGCGTCCGTGTCCGCGAGCGTGAAGGTGGCGGCGGGCAGGATCAGCAGCTCGTCGCGGCGGCGGCCGTACCGGGCGAGGCGGCCCTTGACGTCCGTGTAGAAGGCCTGCCCCTCCTCCAGGGTGGCGTACCGGCTGAAGATCGCGTCGGCGCTCGACGCGGCGAACTCGCGGCCCTCGTCGGAGTCGCCGGCCTGGAAGATCACCGGGCGGCCCTGCGGGGAGCGCGGGACGTTGAATCGCCCGTGGATGTCGAAGTGCTGCCCGGTGTGGACGAAGGCCCCGGCCTCGGCGTCCCGCAGGAAGGTGCCGGTCTCCCGGTCGGCGAGGATCTCGTCACCGTGCCAGGAGTCGAAGAGTTCGTTCGCCGTGGCCAGGAACTCCTTGGCGCGGGAGTAGCGCTCCTCCTGGGGCAGGAAGCCGCCGCGGCGGAAGTTCTCGCCGGTGAAGGCGTCCCAGGAGGTGACCACGTTCCAGGCGGCACGGCCCCCGGAGAGGTGATCGAGACTGGCGAACTGGCGGGCCACCTCGTAGGGCTCGTTGAAGGTGGAGTTGATGGTGCCGGTCAGGCCGATGTGCTCGGTGACCGCGGCCAGCGCGGCGAGCACGGTGAAGGTGTCGGGACGGCCCACGACGTCCAGGTCGTAGATCTTCCCGCCCTGTTCACGCAGCCTGAGCCCCTCGGCGAGGAACAGGAAGTCGAACTTGGCGCGTTCGGCGGTCCGCGCGAAGTGCGCGAAGGAGCTGAACTCGATGTGGCTGCCGGCCCGCGGGTCGCTCCACACGGTGGTGTTGTTGACGCCGGGGAAGTGGGCGGCCAGGTGGACCTGCTTCAGCGGCTTGCTCATGGTCGTGGACGTCCTTCCGGCTCAGGCGGTGGCGGCGGCGTAGCGGTTGGCGGGGCGGGCCAGGCCCAGCAGGCCGCGCAGGGTCCCGGCCTCGTAGGCGTGGCGGAAGACGCCGCGGCGCTGGAGTTCGGGGACCAGGCCGCGGGTGATGGCCGGGAGGTCGTGGCCGACGACGGCGGGGCGCAGCCGGAAGCCGGTCAGCCCGGCGCTCCGCCACTCCTGGAGCAGGTCGGCGAGTCGGGTGGGCGTGCCGGTGAAGATCAGGGCGTCGCTCGCGTACGGCTGTCCCGCGAGCGCGTCCAGCCGTTCGCGGCGGGCGGTCGCGGCGGCCGGATCGTCGTCGAGGAAGACCACGAGGTCGCCGAAGACGTGGAGGGGCTCGGCGGCGCGCCCCGCCGCGTGCTGCTCGGCGCGGATCCGGGCGACGATCGCGCGGGCCTCCTCGGCGTCGTGCGGGGTGACATGGCCGATGTCGGCGGCGCGGGCCACGAGCCGGTAGGGGACGGTGTCGTGGGCGAGGGCGCTGACGACCGGCTGGCCCTGGGGCGGGCGGGGCGTGATGGAGGGCCCCTTCACGCTGAAGTGCCTGCCCCGGAAGTCGATGTAGTGCAGTTTGTCGCGGTCGATGAAGCGGCCGGTGGCGGCGTCCCGTATCTCGGCGTCGTCCTCCCAGCTGTCCCAGAGGCGGCGCACGACCTCCACGTGGTCGGCGGCCTCGTCGAAGAGGTCGGTCACCACCTCGTGGGCGGCCGGACTGTCGTAGGCCTCGATGCGGGGAATGGTGCGGCGGCCGAAGTGCGCGGCCTCGTTCGGGCGGGCGGTGATCTGCACCCGCAGGCCGGCGCGGCCGGTGCTGACGTAGTCGAGGGTGGCGATCGCCTTGGAGATGTGGAAGGGCTCCGTGTGGGTGACCACCGCGGTCGGGACCAGGCCGATGTGCCGGGTCAGCGGGGCGACGCGGGCCGCGATCAGGACGGCGTCCAGCCGGCCGCGCACCTGGTCGGTGCGCTCGTCCGGGTCCAGGAAGTGGGAGGACTGCGGGCCGAGGCCGTCCTCGATGGTCACGAAGTCGAGCAGCCCGCGCTCGGCCTCCGTGACCAGGTCGGCCCAGTAGGCGGCGGTGAACAGGTCCCGGGGGCGGGACACCGGCTCGCGCCAGGATGCGGGGTGCCAGCCGGTGCCGTCCAGGGCGACGGCGAGGTGCAAGGGGGGAGCGGGCGTTGGGGACACGAGTGGGTGCCTTCCTGGAGGTCCTGACGGGATCGCCGGCCCTCGCGCGGGACGGGGCACGGCGGTGGCGAGCGCGGCGGGGCGGGATCCCCCGCCGACGGCCGTGGGGGAAGGTCAGGGGCGACAGAGCGCGCCGGCCACGCGCTGGAGGTCTATGTGCGGCCGGGAGTGGAGGCGGACGACGCGGCGCGGGTTCAGGACACGGGGGCGGGGCAGGCCCCGCGCGTGCCGCACCTCCGTGCGCCGCGCCGCGGTGCGCATGCGGCCGTGCGTCGCGACGCCACGGCTCCGCGGTGTGTTGTCGGCGTGCGCGGGTTCGGCGCCAAGGGCGCTGGTCCCCGTCCGGCAGGGCGGGCTCGGTGCGCCGTGGCACCGGGGCCGCACCGTCTCCGGGGCGGGACCGCCCCGTGCGTTCCGCGAAGCGGCGTGCGGGCCGGCCGGTGCGGCACGGACCGCGCTGTCCGCGGTCCGTGTGCTCGGGGTGCCGACGCTGGGGATCACCCCACCATGTCTAACAGGCGGTTCAGGGATGAATCATTGCAGCTGCATGAAATGTCGCCGGGTCCGTTCGGCTCGGCGCGGCCGTTCGTGGCCGCGGCAGGTCCTCGGCTCGGCAGGTCCTCGGCTGCGGTGCGCCGGAGCGGTGCGGACGGCGCTGATCCGGTGGCGGGGAACCATGGCGGTGGAACCGGGCCGGACGTTCCGCTCAGGACCACGGCGGCGATACTGGCCGGACGTTCGGATGAGGGGCCACGGCGGTGATACCGGCCGGGCGTTCGGATGAGGGACCACGGCGGTGATACCGGCCGGGCGTTCGGATCAGGGGACTTGCATGACGTGGTCGACGGGGCTGACGGGTCTGGCCGTCGGCCTGCTCATAGCGGTGGTGACGGCGCCGGTGGGCGTTTCGGGGGCGGTGTTCCTGCTTCCCGTGCAGTTGAGCGTGCTCGGAGTGCCCAGCCCCGCGGTCACGCCCACCAACCTCCTGTACAACGTGGTGGCCGGGCCGGGCGCCCTGCTGCGCCACCACCGCGAGGGCCCGCTGCTCAGCCCGCTGACGCGCCGCCTGGTGATCGGCGCCGCGCCCGGGGTCGCCGTCGGCGCCCTGGTACGGGTCTTCGCCGTCCCGGGGGCCACCGCCTTCCGGCTCCTGGTGGCAGCTCTGCTGATGCCCCTGGGCCTGTGGCTCGTCGGGCGCACACTCCGGCCCACCCGGCCGGTCCCGGCCGCGGAACCCTCCCCGCGAGCCGTCACCGCGCTGGCCCTGGTCGTCGGCGTGGTCGGCGGTGTCTACGGGATCGGCGGCGGGTCCATCCTCGGCCCCGTCCTGGTCGGCCGGGGCATGTCCGTCGCCCGGGTGGCGCCGGCCGCCCTCGTCACCACCTTCGTCACCTCCGTGGCCGGTGCCGCGGCCTTCGCGCTGCTGTCCCTCACCGGCTCCGGTGACGTCGCCCCGGACTGGCGGCTCGGCCTGGTCTGCGGTGTGGGCGGGCTGGCCGGCGGCTACCTCGGGGCGCATCTGCAGCCTCGTCTGCCGGAGACCGCGCTGCGCCTCCTGCTCGGCGCCCTGGCCACGGCCCTCGGTGCCGTCCACGCCGTGCAGTCACTGCGCTGACGGCCGGACACGGCATGAACGGTCCGGACGGTGCGGCACGGTCAGGACGGTGCGGACGGTGCGGACGGTTCGAACGGTTCGAACGGTTCGAACGACAGGAACGGCACGAACGGCACACACGGCGGTCACCACGTCACCGCCCGTCCGGGGAATTGTGAACACCGCGCTTCATGCGCGTGTCGGCGCATTGAGAATGTGAGACGACTGCGCGAGCGACATTGACCTGGCCGGAAACCACTGCGACTCTCCTGGGTGTGAGCAAGTACGAGAACCTCGCCGCGCGACTGCACGTCGATCTGCGACGTCAGGCCAGCGCCATCTGTGCCGTCGGCCGCTGAACAGGCCCAGGGCACGGGCAGCGCTCTCCCGCTCCCTTTCCCGGTCGTCCCTCACGACCACTCACCCGCTGTCGTGAACGGCTGATTTCCCGTCGGCATTCCTGACGGCGGCGTCCCATTCCCTTTTCCCGTGGACGGTTTCGCCTGCGCGCCGACCACGGGCACCCTTCCCGGCCGGCATTTCCCCATGCCACCGATTTCACGCCGGTCCCCATTCGTTCGAACAGGATCCCTCCATGGCCACTACGGCATCGACCCGACGCCAGTTCCTCTCCCTGCTCGGTCTTTCGGCAGTGGCCGTGAGCTGCGGCACGTCCGCGTCCGGGGCCTCCGCCGCCAAGAACCAGACGAAGACCCTCAGATACCAGGGCTGGGCGGGTCAGGTCACCCCGCCCGAACTGGCCCAGGACCTCGGCTATCTGGAGGACGTGAAGCTGGAGTGGGTCGGCAACACGATCAGCGGTCCGCAGGACATCCAGACCGCGGCCACGGGCCAGGTCGACTTCGGCGGCGCCTTCAACGGCGCGGTCGTCAAACTGGCCGCGAACAACGCCCCCATCAAATCCGTCATCAGCTACTACGGCGCCGACAAGCACGCCTACAACGGCTTCTACGTCCTGGAGGACAGCCCGATCCGCTCGGCACGGGACCTGATCGGCAAGAAGGTCGGGATGAACACCCTCGGTGCCCACTCCGAAGCCATGCTCGACATCTATCTCCAGCGCGGCGGGCTGTCCCGGGCGGACATCGGCAAGGTGGAACCGCTCGTGGTGCCTCCGGTCAACACCGAGCAGTCGCTGCGGCAGAAGCAGATCGACGTCGCCGTGCTCGGCGGCATCCTGCGCGACAAGGCACTGGCGGCCGGAGGAATCCGCCCGCTGTTCACGGACTACGAACTGCTCGGCGCGTTCAGCGCGGGCACCTACGTGATGACGGACCGGTTCCTGACGCGGAACCCGGACACGGCCCGGACCTTCGTCACCGCCGTGGGACGGGCCATCGACTGGTCCCGTGCCACCGACCGCGACGAGGTCATCGCGCGGATGACCGAGATCGTGAAGAAGCGCGGCCGCAACGAGGACGCCGAGCCCCTGAAGTACTGGCGCTCCTACGGCGTCGCCGAGAAGTCGGGTCTGATCACCGGCAAGGAACTCCAGCTGTGGATCGACTGGCTGGCCGAGCGCGGCGACATCCAAAAGGACCAGGTCACGTTGTCGGACCTCTACACCAACGAGTTCAACGGCAACCGGAAGCCGTCCTCCCCCACCGAGAGCGGGAGCTGATCCCATGCCCGAGTCCACCACGCGGAGCACGACGCCCAAGGTCGTCTTCGAGGGCGTACGGAAGGACTTCACCGTCAAGGACCGCAAGGGGGACGGGCGGACCGCCCGTTTCACCGCCCTCGACGGCATCGACCTGGAGATAGCGGCCGGCGAGTTCGTCGTCCTGGTCGGTCCCAGCGGTTGCGGGAAGTCGACCCTGCTGGACCTGCTCGGCGGCCTCACCCGGCCCACCGCCGGGCGGATCCTGCTGGACGGCCGGCCCGTCACCGGGCCGGGCCTGGACCGGGGCATCGTCTTCCAGCAGTACGCGCTGCTGCCGTGGCGCACGGCGCAGGGCAACGTCGAGTTCGGTTTGGAGGCCACCGGCGTCCCACGGCGTCGGCGATCCGCCCGGGCCAGGGAGTTCCTGGAGCTGGTGGGTCTGTCCGGCTTCGAGGACCGCCACCCGCACGAGCTGTCGGGCGGGATGCGGCAGCGGGTGGCGATCGCCCGCAGCCTCGCCTACGACCCCGACGTGCTCCTGATGGACGAGCCGTTCGCCGCGCTGGACGCCCAGACCAGGGAGTCGCTGCAGGACGAGCTGCTGCGCATCTGGCAGCGCACCGGCAAGACCGTCGTCTTCATCACCCACGGCATCGACGAGGCCGTCTACCTGGGACAGCGCGTCGCCGTCATGACGTCCAGGCCGGGCCGCATCAAGCGGATCGTGCCGGTCGCCCTCGGCTCCCGTACGGCGACGGACGACCTCCGCTCCAGTCCCGAGTTCGCGCGGCACCGGCACGAGATCTGGTCGCTGCTGCACGACGAGGTGGCCAGGGCCCAGCAGTTGGAGAAGGAGAGCGCTGCCGTATGAGCACCACGACGAGCACCACGACCGGCACGGCCACCGAGAAGACCACGACGCCGGACCCGGTGAGTCCGGCCCAGCCCGCCCCCCGCCCTCCCTCCGCCACGTCCGCGGCCTCCGGGCCACCGGGGGCGTCGCCGTCGGACGGGCACCGGGTCGCCCCCGTGGCGGCCGCCTTGCGCAAGGCGTCCCGCCGGCTGCCGCGTCTGCTGCTCGACGGGGCGGTCAGGTCGGCGGCGATCCTGGCTCTGGTGCTGCTGTGGGAGACCGCGCCGCGGTTCGGCCTGGCCGACCGGACCTTCCTGCCGCCGTTCAGCGAGGTCGCCCGCGCCTGGTGGGAGCTGGCCGCGAACGGTCAGCTCGCCGACAACGCGCGTGCCAGTCTGACGCGTTCCTTCAGCGGCTTCGGCATCGCCGTGGCCGTCGCCGTGCCGCTCGGTCTGCTGATCGGCTGGTACCGGCCGGTCGCCGACCTCCTCGGGCCGCTGCTGGAGGTGTTCCGCAACACCGCCGCGCTGGCCCTGCTGCCGGTGTTCGTGCTGCTGCTGGGCATCGGTGAGACCTCGAAGATCTCCATCGTGGTGTACGCGTGCACCTGGCCGATCCTGCTGAACACCATCAGCGCGGTCCGCAACGTGGACCCGACGCTGCTGAAGCTGGCGAAGTCGATGGACCTGTCCGCGCCCCGGCTGTTCCAGAAGGTCATCCTGCCGGCGTCGGTGCCGGTGATGTTCACCGGCATCCGGCTGGCCGGGGCGGTGTCGATCCTGGTGCTGGTGGCCGCCGAGATGATCGGCGCGAAGGCGGGCCTCGGCTATCTGATCAACGCCTCGCAGTTCAACTTCGCGATCCCGCAGATGTACGCCGGCATCATCACGATCTCCGCCATCGGCGTGGCCTTCAACCAGTTCCTGGTCACCGTGGAGCGGCGGCTCAGCTCCTGGCGCGTACCCGCCGGCTGACCCGGCCACCCGCTCGTCCCCTCGCCGGCCGGTCCCGTCGTACGGCTGCGCCGCCTGCGGCCCGCCGGTGCCGCCCCCGCCGGCCCCACCCCCGCCGTCCCACCGCCCCCGATCCGAGGAACCCCATGCCCGCGACCGCCCCCCGGCGCCTGCACCTCAACGCCTTCCTGATGAACGCCGGCCACCACGACGCCGCCTGGCGCCACCCGCGCACCCAGCCCGAACGCGTCACCGACCTGCGCTACTTCCAGCAGCTCGCGCGGACCGCCGAACGCGGCCTGCTCGACTCGGTCTTCCTCGCCGACGGCCTCGCCCTGTGGGGCAAGGTCCGGCACAACGCGCTCGGCGGCTTCGAACCGCTGACCCTGCTGTCCGCCCTGGCGGCGGTCACCGAGCACGTCGGCCTGATCGCCACCGTCTCCACCACCTTCAACGAGCCCTTCCACACCGCCCGCAAGTTCGCCTCCCTGGACCACATCAGCGGCGGCCGGGCGGGCTGGAACATCGTCACCTCCGGCACCGTGAACGAGGCCCGCAACTTCGGCCGGGACGAGCACCTGGAGCACCGGCTGCGCTACGCGCGGGCCCGGGAGTTCGTCGAGGTCGCCACCAAGCTGTGGGACAGCTGGGAGGACGACGCGATCCTGCTCGACCGCGAGAGCGGCGTCTACGCCGACACCGACAAGGTGCGGGAGATCAACCACCGCGGGGAGCACTTCGGGGTGCAGGGCCCGCTGAACGTGCCGCGCAGCCCGCAGGGCTACCCGCTGCTGGTGCAGGCCGGTTCGTCGGAGGACGGCAAGGAGTTCGCCGCCCAGTACGCCGAGGCCGTCTTCACCGCCCAGCAGACCCTTGCCGACGGCCAGGCGTTCTACAAGGACCTCAAGTCCCGGCTGGCCCGCTACGGCCGGACCGAGGACCAGCTGCTGATCCTCCCCGGCATCGCCCCCGTCATCGGCTCCACCGAGGCCGAAGCCCGCGCGCTGGAGCAGGAGCTGACCGACCTCCAGGTCCCCGCCTACGGCCTGGCCCAGCTCTCCGGGATGCTCGGCACCGACCTGACCGGGCTGCCGCTCGACGGGCCGCTGCCCGAGCTGCCCGAGGAGCGGGACATCAACGGCAACAAGAGCCGCTTCACGCTCGTCGCCGAACTCGCCCGCCGCGACGGGCTCACCCTGCGCGAGCTGATCGCCCGCCTCGGCGCCGGCCGCGGCCACCGCGTCTTCGCCGGCACCCCGGAGCAGATCGCCGACCAGCTCGAGGAGTGGTTCACCCAGGGCGCCGCCGACGGCTTCAACATCATGCCGCCCCATCTGCCGGGCGGCCTGGAGGACTTCGTCGACCACGTGGTGCCGGTCCTGCAGCGGCGCGGCCTGTTCCGTACCGAGTACACCGGCCGCACCCTGCGCGAGAACTACGGACTGCCCCGCCCCGCCAACCGGCTGGCCGCGGCGGCCGCGGCGGGAGGACGGCCCGCATGACCGGACTCGACCTCACCACGGACGTCCTGGTGGTCGGCGGCGGCCCCGCGGCCACCTGGGCCGCGCTCAAGGCGGCCCAGGACGGCGCCGACGTCGTCCTCGCCGACAAGGGGTACTGCGGCACGAGCGGCGCCACCGCCTCCGCGGGAACCGGCGTCTGGTACGTCCCTCCGGAGCCCGCCGCCCGGGAGGCGGCCATGGCGAGCCGGGAGGCGCTCGGCGGATTCCTGGCCGACCGGCGCTGGATGGCCCGGGTCCTGGACCAGACGTACGAGGGCGTGAACGAGCTGGCGGCGGCCGCGCGCTACCCCTTCCCCACCGGACCGGACGGCAAGCAGCTCAGGAACGGCCTCCAGGGACCGGAGTACATGCGCAGGATGCGCATCCGCGTCCAGCGCGCCGGGGCCCGCGTCCTCGACCACAGCCCGGTCACCGAACTGCTCACCGACCCCTCCGGGGCGGTCGCGGGCGCCAGGGGGTACCGGCGCCAGGCCGGACAGCCGTACCGGGTGCGTGCCGGGGCGGTCGTCCTGGCCACCGGCGGCTGCGCGTTCCTCAGCGGCGCGCTCGGTTGCAACGTCAACACCGGTGACGGCGCGCTGTTCGCCGCCGAGGCGGGCGCGGAGCTGTCCGGGATGGAGTTCTCCAACGCGTACGGCATCGCGCCCGAGGGCACCTCCGTCACCAAGACCGCGTTCTACTCCTTCGCGACCTTCTACCACGAGGACGGCACCGTCCTGGAGGGCGCGGCCAGCCAGGGCGGCCGGTCCGTGATCGCGCGGGCGCTGCTCGGCGGGAAGGTGTACTGCCGCCTCGACCGGGCGGACGCGGCGGCCCGGCGGGCGATGCGGCTGGCCCAGCCCAACTTCTTCCTCACCTTCGACCGGCTCGGCATCGACCCGTTCACCCAGCGCTTCGCCGTCACGCTGCTCGCCGAGGGCACCGTGCGCGGCACCGGCGGCATCCGCATCACCGGCGACGACTGCTCCACCACCGTGCCCGGCCTGTACGCGGCCGGGGACGCGGCGACGCGTGAGCTGATCTGCGGCGGCTTCACCGGCGGCGGCAGCCACAACGCCGCCTGGGCCATCTCCTCCGGCACCTGGGCCGGGCGGGGCGCGGCCCGCCACGCCCGCTCCCTCGGCGTCCGCTCCGCCACGAGGCGCCTGGTGGCCGCGGGCGGCGCCGGGCTGCGGCCCACCGGCGTCCCGGGCCCCGCCGGCGGCTTCCGGGACGTCGTCGCCGCCGTCCAGGGCGAAGTGCTGCCGTACGAGAAGAACTACCTGCGTCACGGCGACCGGCTCACCGCCTCGCTGGAGGTGCTCGACAGCGTGTGGGAGGCGTCCCGCGCGTCCCTGCACGCCGCGGGCGGAGAAGCGGTGCGGGCCCGGCAGGCGGCGGCGATGGCGGCGCACGCCCGCTGGATGTACGCCGCGGCGCTGGCCCGCACCGAGACCCGGGGCATGGCCAAGCGGCTCGACTTCCCGGCGCAGGACCCCGCCCAGCACCACCGCGTCGTCACCGGGGGCCTCGACCGGGTGTGGACCCGCACCGAGCCCCTGGCGGCCGTCCCGTCCGCGCCGGCGGCACCGCTGGGGGTGGCCTCGTGATCGAACTGGTCTCCGCGGAACGCTGCATCGCCTGCGACAAGTGCATCAAGGTCTGCCCGACCGACGTCTTCGACCGCGGCGCGGACGGTGTCCCCGTGCTCGCCCGCCGCGACGACTGCCAGACCTGCTTCCAGTGCGAGGCCAACTGCCCGGCCGACGCGCTGTACGTCGCACCCGTGACCCGCCCGCTGCCCGACGACTCCCCCGCCCGCGACCAGGAGCACCTGGACCGTACCGGCCTGCTCGGCAGCTACCGCCGGCACCTCGGCTGGGGCCCGGGCCGCACGCCCGCCGCCCTGCGGGCCGTCGGCCCTTCCCTCGGGCCGCCGGGGTCCGGGGGAGCCTCCCCGCCCATCACCTCCTGACGGCCACCCCGCCCGATGACCCCTCGCCGCCGGCTCACCGGCTGACGGCCTCCTGGAAGGAACACCCGCCACATGACCACCAGCACCGGCTTCGACGTCCGCAGGATCGGCGGCCGGATCGGCGCCGAGATCCTCGGCGTGGACCTCTCGGCCGACCTCGACCCCGCCCTCGTCACCGAGATCAACTCCGCTCTCCTGGAGCACAAGGCGCTCGTCTTCCGCGACCAGCACCTCGACGACGCCGGCCAGCTCCGCTTCGCCTCCCTCTTCGGCGAACTCACCACCGCGCACCCCACGGTGCCGTCCGTCGACGGCCAGCCCCACATCCTGCCCGTCGACGGCGACGAGGGCATCCGCGCCAACCAGTGGCACACCGACGTCACCTTCGTCCGCACGCCGCCGAAGGCGTCCACCCTGCGCGGCATCGTGATCCCGCCCTACGGCGGCAACACCCTCATCGCCAACTCGGCCGCCGCGTACCGGGACCTGCCCGAGCCGCTGCGCGAGCTGGCCGACAAGCTGTGGGCCGTACACACCAACGACTACGACTACGCCGCCCCGAGGAGCGAGAAGGCGGCCGAACACCGCAGGCGGTTCGTCTCCCGCACGTACCGCACCGCCCACCCGGTCGTCCGCGTCCACCCCGAGACCGGGGAGCGCGGGCTGTTCATCGGCGGCTTCGCCCAGAGCATCGTCGGCCTGGGCCCCTCCGACTCCCGGGACCTGCTGCGCGTCTTCCAGTCGTACGTCACCCGCCCGGAGAACATCGTGCGGGTGGCCTGGAGGCCGGGCGACCTCGTCCTGTTCGACAACCGCATCACCCAGCACTACGCGCCCGACGACTACGGCGACCTGCCGCGCCTGCTGCACCGGGTGACCGTCGCGGGCGACGTTCCCGCGGGCGTCGACGGCACCCTCAGCCGCGTCCTCGAGGGCGACGACGCCTCCCACTACACCCCCGCGGCGGCCTGACACCCGCGGCCGCCGGGGCAGGGACCCCCGTCCCTGCGCCGGCGGTCCGCAGGCCCCTGCCGCTGCTCCATGGTGGGCGCGCGCACCCTCACCCCCAAAACTATGGTGCCCCACCACATACGCCTCTGATCTGCGGCTTCCTACCGTGTGCCAGCACGTACCCGTCCCCACCGCGAGGAAGTGGCGCACATGGCCTCCGCAGCAACCGCTCCCCCAGCCCCGTCCAATCTCAAGCGCATCGTCGCCGCCAGCCTCATCGGCACCACCATCGAGTGGTACGACAACTCATTCGATCAGGGCTAGGAGCTGCGGTTTTCCGTGATTCCGGCCTTCGAAGTCAGCACGGAACCAGCACGGGGTTCATGGCACGCTGACTCGGTGCCGGCCGACCTGCGTCGCTGCTCGCTCCACGGCCCCCGACGGCCTCCGAAAACGGTTACTCAGCGTTACCAACAGCCCGAGCCAGCAGGAATAAGCCAACCGCCCGATGAGGGACGACGCCACGCGAATCGCCGAAGCGGGCGAGGTGCACCTGACGACACGGTGGCTTCGTCCTCCTGACCTGCCTGACGGACCGACGATCGTGTCCGCCTTGCTGAGGCAACGCGAGCGCCTATGCGCACTTGCGTGCGCCCATACCTGCGCTCGTACGGTGCCGAGCCATGTCAGCATCTGCGGAAGAGGTACTCGGCCGGCTCAGCGTAAAGATCCCCGTCCGTATCAATTCGACCGCCGCTCTGGTCACGGACACGAACAAGGCAGCCGCGGCTATCGATCGACAACGCGCACGGAAGCAGGACGAGAAAGAACCGAGTCCCCGTAAACCTGAACTCGGACCGTTACGAGACGCCGACCGACAGGATCTCGTCTCCACCCCCTGGGACCTGCTGGGCGTCTTCGCGCGAGCCACCACCCTTGCCCGTCAAGGACGTGGCAGAGGGCTGGCCGAACACTGGCAAGGACTGAAGTACTGCCAGGCCGTGGCCGCCGGTCCCAGCAGCCACATGGCCCTCACCGACGAGGGCCAGAGCCCGGAACTCTCCTACAGGGCCATGCAGGCACGGGAACTGGGCCGAGCCTTCGGACTCGCCGTCGCTGAACGCACCGTCCGGAACCGCTTCCCGGGCCACATGGTCTCCACTCTGGATGCGGAAGCCATACTCCTGGCGGGCTTCGCGCGCTTCGGCCCGCGGCCGTCCCTGGGCGCCCGGCCACGACCCGACTTCTTCATCGAAGCCTGGCGCCCGGGCGAGCCGTCGCGTGTCTTCGTGGTGACGGTCAACGGCAACCATCAAAAGGCCACCAAGCGCACCGCCAAGGCCGACCGCTCAGCATTCAAGCAGCTGGCCAGGGGCAGCGAGCGCGCCGAGCACTTCCACCTCGCCGAGTGGAACACCACGCCGTGCCTCTTGATGTCCACCGAACTACTCGCGCTGGACGGCATCACCGTCAATGCTCTGCAGGCACCGGGCGAAGGACTGTTGCCCGCAAGGCCGGCCACAGGGCGACGGAATGCGGACGCAGTGCTGTCGGAGCGGAACCTTGCGTACGCCGGCGCGGTGAAGGTACCTGCCGACGGCCACAGAGAACGGATCCAGGACGGGTTCTTCATCCCCCGCAAGGAGCTCGGCTGGTACGGCCAGTTGCTCGCACGCACCGGAGCCGCAGGCCAACTGGCCTTCGCCGGAGCTGGCACCGAAATCGCCCAGTACCTGACCGACAAGCAGGGCCACAAACACTACAAGCAGCAGACCTTCGCCGGTTCGTCCAGCGTCCGGGACGCGCGGCACAAGATAGGTCCGACGGTTTACGTCGGAACCGATCAAGTGTTCCGACTCAACCGGATCCGCGTCGAGGCGTTCTCAGGAATAGCCGAGGAACTGTACGACCTGCTGGTCAAAGGACAGGTGGAGGGATACCGAAACCGGGCGTACGAGCTACGCGACACCTACCCGACCAGCACCACGTCCCCACTGTGGGGACCCGTCTCCTTCGGCGACGACGGCACCGTGATGGCTCTGCGGGTGCTGCCGACGCAGGACGCCGAAGAAAGCTCCTGAGGGAGGGAAGGGCTTCCACCTTGATCGTGGACACCGGTTGCCATACAACGATGGCCAGCGTAGTGGATCTCTGTTCGAAAGCGACCGGCGCAAGGTAGCCGATTGTGGAGTGCCTGCGCTGGTGGTTACCGGGCCCAGTGGCACCGACTCGGAGCAGACTGAGGTTCCCCCGTTGCTCGGGAGGGGCTGATCAGCTGGTCAGGGCAGGTTGGCGGGGTTTCAGGTTCGCTCGTTCGGTCGCTGCCTGTTCGGCGTAGTGCTGCTCTTCGAACTCGACGGGGCTGGGGCTCGAAGAGTGCGAGGTTCGCCTCGGCCCGGGTGGCGAAGGTGCGGCCGCGCAGGCCCTCGGTCTTGATGAGCATCCAGAGGTTCTCCGCGAGGGCCTATCCCTCATGGCCGGTTCTGAACGGAAGTGCGGCATGTTCGTCGACATAGTGCACGATGATGATCAGCGATGTGCGTTCAAACCTCGGGGGTGGCTGGTGCATCTGAGTCGTGTGTCGGTAAGCGGTCTGCGTGCGAGCGTCGAGGACCCGCTGGTCTGTGAACTGCCGGGACGGTTCAGCGTGTTGATCGGAGCGAACGGCGCGGGAAAGACGACCCTCACCGACGCGCTCTACTTGGCCCATCCAAGCAGTCGCTTTCCGAGCTTGCCGCGTTTCGGCTCTGCCGCACTGGCTCCCGCAAACACGGACCGAACCATCGACGTCACGTACACGCTCAGCGACAGCCTCGGCTTGGAGGGAAGACTGGGCCGCCAACTGTACGACACGCGCCACCGCAGCCTCGGCGGAGTCGCAGAGCGCTGGAGCGTCTCCCTCAGCCGCAGGCTCGGGACCGTCGCCACGAAAGTCAACTCGGCGTTCGGCGCACAGCAGAACCTGGACCCGTACAAACTGATCTACTTGCCGGCGTGGCGACACCCTCTGGACGAGCTGGCCCGGCGTGAAGTAAGGATTCTGGTGGAATTGCTGCGGGCCCAGCAGCAGCGTCTGCATGGCAGTCGGAATCTGGTGGCTCTCAGGGCACGCGCCTCCCAACTGCTCGAAGATCTGGCCAAGAACAGTCTCATCGACGCCGTTGAAGAGCGGATCCGCGACCATCTGGCGACCCTGTCCGCCGGCGTGAATCAGCACTGGCCCTACATACGCGGTCAGGTTGTCGACGACGGCTACCTGGCCCGCGTCCTGGAGCTGATGCTTGCGGTCATCGAGGGCCGCTCGTCCGCACGGCCCTTGGAGGTCTCTGGGCTGGGCTATGTGAACCTGCTCCACATAGCGGTCACGTTGGCCGCGATACCCGATTCCTCAGATCTTCCTCCCGGTGGTGCGCAGGGCCAGGAGACGGCCGACCTTGAGCCGCCGAACGAGGAGGAGCAGGTACAGGAGATTCTCGACAACCTGGTCCAGGCGCAGGCGGAAGCCGAGTCCGTCGAGGACTCCTTCTTCCAGACGGCGCCGTTCCACGCAACCGTCGTGATCGAGGAGCCGGAGGCGCATCTCCATCCGCAGTTGCAGCACGGCCTTGTGCGATACCTCCGTAGAGCCGTCAGGGACCGGCCGGAGCTCCAGGTCATCCTCTCCAGCCATGCCTCGGACGTCATCACCTCCTGCGCTCCGGAGGAACTCGTGATCGTGCGTCGCGCTCCGCAGGGGAGGGTCTGCCGAGCCGTCGCTAAGGTCGTACCGCCCAAGGACCGGGCTGTGACGCTGCGCATGACCCGGCTCCATCTGGATGCGAGCCGGTCGGCTGCGCTTTTCGCGGAGCGCCTGGTGCTTGTCGAGGGGGTGACCGAAGTGGCTGTCGTGCGGGAATTTGGGCGGACTTGGGCCGGCGAGGACGCGGTCAAGCAAGCCTTCATCGATGCGCTCAGCATTGTTCCGGTGGGAACGAAGGTCGGCCAATGGCCTGCCCATCTGTTGGCCACACGAGGCGTTGAGCTGTGCACCAAGCTGGCGATCCTGCGGGACAGCGATCAGCCTTTCGAAGAGGAACCCCGCAAGCCAGCATGGATCGGTGAGCACGACCCCTCGGTCGTCGGCGCCTTCATCAGCCACCCGACCCTGGAACCGGCCATCACCGAGGGCAACGAGTTCCTCATCGTACTGGCGATGGACGACATCGGCCTCGACTTCGAGGCGGACGAGATCACGCCCCAGAGCATCCACGCGTTCTTCCGTGGCAGGCGCCAGGGCACTCCTGCCGGACCGGGTGCCAGCAGGAAGGCCGAGTTCGCTCTGGCACTCGCCGATCGCCTCATGAAGTTTAACGAGGGCGAACTGGGCCCTGATGAGTGGTACGTCTCCGCGACCGTACCCAAGCATCTCCAGGAGCTCTTCGACTTCCTGTACCCATCCGATACGGCGGACCAGGCGGCCGCCGAGGACCAGACCGGTGGCGGCGCCGACGAGCCCGGCGACGTCTTTACCGAGCCCCCGGCCTGGCTCATGGCGGATGCCGACCGGGACCCTGTTCCGTCTCCAGAGGACGTGGAAGACATCGACTGGCCCGATGACTTGGTCGACCTGGAAAGGTCACTCGAGGCAGCCGAGTACGAGGCGAGCATCCCCGTACCGGAGCCGGAACTGCTTCCATGGGACGCCCTGAGCACTGATCGCCCTAACGGCCGGCCCCAGCCGATGACTCCACCACGGCGTGCCTGGCCCCTTCCTCACCCCCAGCAGCCCAGTCGCTGGCCGACGGCCGCGCCACGCGTGGACGCCGATGACCATGAAGAGTCCTGACACGCCGTCCGACCGCATCCGCCTCACGCCCGAACAAGTTCTTGCCGTCGGCAACGCCCAGCGCTGTCTGTACATAGAAGCGGCCCCGGGCTCGGGCAAAACCACAGTTTCCGCCCAGCGCTTCGGACTCCACCGCTTCACACACACAGCCGACCACCGAGCCGTCGTGGCCGTCAGTTTCACCCGCTCCGCCACCGAGGAGATACGCAACCGGGTTCTGCGGTACTGGGGGCCCTCGGCGCTCGCCTGGCCTCACCGCGTCGCCACCCTCGACGCTCTTCTGTGCGACGTACTCGCTCATCTCTTGCAGATCGGTGCTCTGCAATGGCCCGGAGGACATCGGGAGTTGGAGGTGCTAGACACCTGGCGGAGCCGTCTGCCCACCGCTTCCAGGAAACTGAAGCCCGTTCTGGCCCTGAACGGCACACGGATCATCGCGGTCTCCGTGCAGCAGTCGAGAGCTGGTAGTCACCCTGCGCCAGACGATTTCCTCGCAGCCGTCGACAAAGGCCAGTGCACCCATGACAACGTGCGCGAGGTGCTGCAACTCGCGCTCCAGCAACCACGGACAAGGGCATCCGTCGCCTCCTACCTGGGCTCCACAATCAGGTCTCTGATCATCGACGAGATCTATGACGCGAACGACTTGGACCTCAGGCTCATCCACCTCGCCGTTGACACCGGTATCGATCTCACTCTGGTCGGAGACCCGTGGCAGGCCCTTTACGGATTCCGTGGGGCTCGCCCCGAACAAGTCTCACAGCTCATCACGCATCACAGATTCGCCAGGAGGGACCTCCACACCTCGTTCCGGTGGTCCACCAGCACCCAGCAGACGCTGGCACAGCGACTCCGCCACGGCGAAAGCACCACACTTCCCATCGGCCGCGTTCAGGATGCCGACGTCGTCCTTGCTCGCCAGTGGAGAACACTCTGGAACACGGACACCCACGTGCTGCCCCTCGCAATCAAGCCGCTGACAGGACAGTTCCAAGGAGCCGCCTGCACACTACTTCTCAACGAAATGACCGAGCGCTCGCTCGGCATACAGGCTGTCTTCCTCAACGACGCCCTGATCACCTTGGGCATCACGAACCGCGATGTTCTGGAACAACTGCGCCCGCACCTCCACCACACTCTGGAAGCGCTGGCTGGCACTGACAGCGTGCGGAGCATCTGGCGCGACTTCGTGAACGTGCTGATCACGGAACTACCCGTGAAGTCCTTGATCACGCACGATCGAGTTCCACTCTCCGGCCTGCAGAGCCTCCGGGCGAAATCTCAGGTCAGGCACGACCGACTCGTCCCCGGCTTGACGTGCCACCAGGCCAAGGGACGGGAGTGGGACGCTGTCGGGGTCCGGCTGGAGGAGAGCGACGTGGCAGCGCTTCACACCGGCCTCGTCCTCCAGGTCGAAGAGCATCGTTCGCTATATGTCGCCCTGACCAGAGCACGGCACCTCACCATCGCCCTCTGATCCATAGACCGCGGCCGTGCACGCTGCCTCACCTCGTCGGCGCACCGCATGCGGCCTGCGAGAACCAAACCCCACCCAACTGGCGCCAGGTGCTGAACTTCAACGCTACATAATCAGCACCAAGGCTGAACCGTGCCTAGACGGCAACATGGAACAGGCCCCACTCAGTGGCAGGCTTGGGCCCCGCTGCCTCTATGTGATCCGCCCGTCTGAGTCATGGAAGTGCATATGCCTTTGACATAATTCGCGCATGTCGAGCAGAGACACGATCCAGTACGTCCCCGACGTGGGTCTCCTCATGATCCCGGGCGACCCGGCGAAGGACTACTCCCCGGGGTTCGCGGTCTTCGACGACTCCGTCCCCGCCCTGCGCGCGTTCGTCCTGGACCGGCTACGGAGGGAGAACATCAGGCCGGCGGCGCCCAAGGCGAAGGACGGTGCCGTCATACCCGTACGCGTGGGTCTGGTCCCCCGGCCCGACAACGACTACGACACGTGTGCCGTGTCGGTCACCGCCCCGCCCTGCCACGGCGGGTCCGTCCTCGACCGGCACATGGGCTACCTCTACAGCAGCGCCCTGCACGTCACGAGCGAGAGCATCCGCGAGCTCACCGAGGAGACGGGGATACCCGTCGGCTGTCACGGATGGATAGAGCTCTACGACCTCGAGGACGACAGCCGCTTCTACGACGACGAGGACGACGAGGGCGGTGAGGACGAGGACGACGCGGACTGGGAACCCAGCCGCCACGAGCTGGTGTCGTGGGCGGAGCAGAAGGCGTTCGGGTACGCGGTCGGTTCGATCCGGGTCCTGCTGCCCGAGCGTCAGACCGTGCGCGCCCTGGTGGACGACTACCTGGCCGCTCACCGGCGGGAGGCCGACCGGTGCGCGGAAAGGGGGCCGGCCCCGTCCGGTGTCGAGCGGGACCTGCGCCGGGCCCTCGCCGAACGTCTCGCCGTCCGGCTGCGCACCGGTCTGAGCCACCGCGCCGCCGGCGGGGCCTGGGGCCGGGAGACCGAGCGCGAGCGCGCGCGCCGCCGCCGGGACGCCGAGGCACAGCCGCTCCTGCACGCCTGGGAGACGTACCGAACCTCGCCACACGGTTTCCGTGACCTGCGCGCCGTCACCCGGTCCGTCTTCTACCACACTCGGATCCTCATCCTGGACGGATCAGGCGTGGAGGTGGGGCAGTACCACGAGCCGGACGGCCCGCTCACCCTGGTGGACGAGCGGGTGCGCGCCGAGGCGCTCGACGCGCTGCGTGCGCACGGGGTGGACGTGGACGCTCCCGAGGACCTGGCGTCCCTCGACGGCTTCCCGGACGCCGTGGTCGTCGCGGGCGGGGACAAGTGGTCGATCCGGCTCTCCAGGCCAGGTGTGCCCCGGAGCCGACTTCCCGAGGCCGGCTGGTTCGACCCGGACTCGGGCACGCTCACCGTGTACGCCGCGTCGCTCGCCGAGCCGTTGACGGTGCTGCTACTCCGGCACGGCGTGCGTCCCCTGCTCGTAACCTGGGGTACACCGCACGAGGAGGTAGAACAGCACAACCTCCGTGCCGCGGTCGCGCCCGCCGAGATCAGCCCCGTCAGCAGCTACAGCCGGGTGACGGCCGCCGCGCAGCGGTTGATCCCGGAGCTCCACCGCCGGTGGCTCAATGCGAAGCCCGACGACGGGGAGGCGCTCGCCGCGCGGGCCGGCAGCCTGCTGCCGCCGCTCATCGACGACGCGGCGGAGAACTCGTACTACCGGCGAGCGCTGGAGGCGCTCTTCGGCACGCCCGTGAACCTGGCCGAGCGCGGACCGTGCCGGCTCTGCGGGCGCTCCGCTCAGTCGGCCCGCCCGGGGCTGTTCTACTGCCATGGCTGCTGTGCCCTGGCGAGGGGCGGAGTGCTGCGGGACACCGGAGTGGACGGAGCGTGGACGGAGGCGATCGTGTACGCGCTGCGCAGGCTGGCGGAGGCCGAGTTCTCCGGGCCGCCGTCCCTCACCCAGCTGGACCGCGTCGGAGTTCCCTTCGAGGACCACGCCCTGGTCGACGAGGTGCTGCTCTGCCGTTTCCTGCTGCCGCGCCCCGGCTCCGCGGTGCTGAGTGTGCGGCCGACGCGTCCGGCCCGTACCTGGACGGAGTGGCTGGCGCACGCGGGGCTCATCACGGACGGGGTGCGCACCTCGTTGGGTACGACGACCAGGGCCACGGACGGGCATCTGTGCCGCTCCCTGTTCGAGCGGCACGTGGACGACTTCCTCCACCACCGGGGCGTGGCGCACGAACCGGAGCCCGCCTATCCGCGGCACCCGGAGCTCAACACGACCGGCCTGCGGGCGGACTGGCGCCTGGCGGACGGCACGTTCGTCGAGGCCCTGGGCCTCATGACGCAGGAGGCGTACGTGGCGAAGGTCGCCCGCAAGCGGGAACTGGCCCGCCACCACGGTCTGCGGCTCGTCACCGTCACGGCCGAGGACCTGAACCGCCTCCCGGAAATCTTCGCGGACTGGCTCCCGAAGGGCTCGGCCGGCTGAGGCCGGAGAAAGCCGGTTCCGTCGACTTGGAAGAGCCCGAGGCAGCAACACCGACCCATGAACTCGACCATGGCAGGGACCATCATCGCTCACCGTATGTCGCCCTCACCAGGGCACTGCACATTGCCCTGGTCGTCTGACAGCCAGGTACGGCTACCTGATCTCGTTACCGAGCCGGAGCCCACCTGCCAGTAATGCGAGACGAAGGAGAATGTGTCATGACTCACCGATGGCGCCCCCGCGTGCACCTACTGACCGGCGGGCCCGACTGGGAACAGCGGCAAGCCACCGTGAAGTCGGTACCGTTCAGCAGACGGCAGAAGGAAGCTCGCAAGCCGCTGCTGGCGCTGATGGAGGAGCTACGCGAAGCCGTCGAGAGAGGTGACTGGGCCTCCGCCCGCGCGGCCCGGTCGGCGGCCTGGGGCGAGGTAAACCGCCTCGCGGACAACCTCACGACGGAGGAACGCAAGCATCTGTGGCGGTACAAGCGACGCATCGTCGCCGGTGAGGTCCGCGACCATGCTCAACGCGCCGGTCGCGGCTGAGACCGGCGCACTGTAACGAGGTCAGCTCAAGGCGAGCAGGTGTCGTAGTGTCAGCTCTTGGGCCTCACGCGCGGACCCGTTGAACGCCCGGCGCACAATGGCCCTGCTCTCGTTACGGCACAGCGCAGCCAGCACGTCCCAGGTGGCCAAGCAGTCACCAAGGGCACTGTGCGAGGCGGTGTTCCCAGGGGAGTACAGGAGCGCCAGGTCGACCAGCTTGCTGCTTCCCCCACGGCGCTGAACGCTCTGGTGGATCCGCATGGGGTCCACGACCTTCAACGGCCGTCCTACTCGGTCTTCCAGAGTGGGCAGGCCGTGACGTCGGCACTCCGCGGCGAGGAATGGCAGGTCGAAGGTTCGATTGAACACGACCAGAGTGGCACCGTCGACGATGTGCTTGGCAACCGCTCCAGTCACCTCGTCGATGGCCTCCCGGGGATTGCGGCCGTGGTGGAGGGCTGTCACGTCGTCTATGGCGTGGATCCGATAGGAGTCCTTCACCGGTACGCCGGGATTGATGAGAACGCTGTCCCAGGCCAGCGCCCGCCGGTCCGCCAGCAGCCAGGCCGCCTCCACGATCCGGTCTTGGTGTTCGTTCAGGCCGGTCGTTTCCAGGTCGAGGACGATGATCCGTTCTCCAGGAAACCATCCGGTCGGGTAACGCGTGTCTGCGGCAGCCTCGTGAAGGATGTCGTCCACCACACTCCGGTCGGCGGCGCGACTCAACTGGCACAGGACGTGCGCGACTTCCGCTGGTGTGGTGTTGGCGGGCAGGCGGTAGAACTCCTGCTGATTGTCGACGGGGTTGCCGGGCAATGACAGGAACAGCGCCGAAGCGGCACCAGGTCCCTTCAACAGTCCAATGGTGAGGCCGTACCGGGTGGACATGTCCCCGGCTTCCAACCCGATCAGAATCCGCTCTCCAGGTGACGTCGCCTCGTCTGGGCTCAGGAACTCCGCCCAGACGAGAGCATCGCGAGTCATCTCCCGCAGTCGCAGGTCCTCGTACTCGCCGCCTTCCGGGTGAGGCTTCGTACACATCCCGCTCCACCCGTCAGGGAGGGCTTCCACCAGAGCTTGGAGAAACGGTTCGGGGGACCACGGGTCGAAGTACATGCGCCTACCCTGAGTAGCCGACCATACGGACGGGAAACTGGATGACGGAGAAGATCGTAGAAGGCACCTCACGCCGCTGCGGACGCGGCCAGGCAAAACTCGTCATCTGCACGACCGTACCGTCGCACACATCCGGCATAACCTAGACATATCACCCTACGAAATCGCCAAGTCTCAAGGGTTTTGAGATCCGCAACCAGACCCATCCGCTGTGGCCGCGTTTCCACACAACACCTGGTACACCATCCACATAGCCAGCTTCATGAGGACCGTGTTTCGCAGACACACCAAGGCGAAGACGGGTGCAGGTGAACAGACGTCAGTCCAACGATCCTCAAGCACCAAGCCGAACGGGTGATGCCTGCAGCCGGACGTCCGGCTGCAGGCATCACCCGTTGCCGAATTCGTCTCAGACCGCGTTTGAGATCTGCCATGTCTCCTGGTGGAAGCGGTCGTTGAGCCTGCCGTGACCGCTACTGGGGGGTATCCATCGGACTTGACCGATGAGCAGTGGACGCTGGTGGAGCCGCTGCTTCCGCCGCCACGGACGGGGCCGAAGGGCGGGCGACGCGAGAAGCACCCGCGACGACGGATCGTGGACGCGATCTTCTACGTGGTGCGGACAGGCTGCGCCTGGCGGCAGTTGCCGCACGACTTCCCACCCTGGCAGACCGTGTACTGGTACTTCGTACGCTGGCACGACGGGGGCACCGTCGTCCGCGTCACGACGCCCTGCGCGCCCAGGTCCGCCGGGCCGAGGGTCGGAGTGCGGAGCCGAGCGCCGGGCTGATTGACTCGCAGTCCGTCCGCACCGCCGACACCGTCCCCGCGGCCACACGCGGTTTCGACGCTGGCAAGAAGGTCAAGGGTCGCAAGCAGTTCCTGGTCACCGACACCCTCGGCCTGCTGCTGGCCGTCCACGTCATAACCGCGAGCACCCAGGACCGCGACGGTGCCAGGCGCCCGCTGCTGTGGGCACGCCTGGACTACCCGTCCGTACGGAAGGTCTGGGCCGATCAGGGCTTCGCCGGCCGCCTGGTCGACTGGACCACCCACATCCTCGGTCGCGAGCTGGAGATCGTCCGCAAGGACCCCGGACAGCGTGGTTTCCAGGTTCAGCCCAAGCGGTGGGCGATCGAGCGAACCTTTTCCTGGCTGACCGCCCACCGCCGCCTCGCCCGCGACTACGAGACGAGCCCCACCCACGCCGAGACCATGATCCGCTGGGCCATGATCGGCGTTATGGTCCGCCGGCTCGCCCGAGGATGCCCGGCCACGCGTCCAGGTCTTCGCCCCTTGCGCCGCACCGCTGGGGAGTAGAACCAGACCCGTAGGCGATGATCGCTGCATGGAGCGTGTCGTAGACCTCGATGAAGCGGCTGCCGCTGTCGCGGACCGCCGGCCTGCGTGGCAGGCGGCGGGGCTGTTCGCCGCGCCCGTAACCTGGCGCGACGGGGCGGCCCCGTGGCCCCAGCAATTGAAGACAGAGCGCTCCGAGGTCAACGACCCCGACTCGGTTGGCATTCATCTGCACGGTCCGAATGAGGCCGAACTCCTCGTTGTCCTCTACCGCGGCGGGTGGGCCGACATCGACTACATCGTTGATGCCGGCGACGCCGGTGTTATCCCTGCTCCGGCGGTGGTCTCCGCTCAGGCGTTCGCCTGCCTACTCGACGCCTGCATCACTCGCGTCTTCGGCATCAGCTATGGCGCCGAGTAGAGAGCAGATCTCAAACGCGGTCTGAGTCGATCAATCCCAGATGCCCGAGTTCAACGGAGCGCAGTCAGCACCAAGTCAGCACGGGACAGGTGAGGACGGGTGATGACGTGGGCTTTTAGTCAGCACCAAACCAGCACGGGAGTCAGCACGGCACCGTCAAATCGTGCTGAACTACGCGTCCCGGACGGCACTCGCTTTGACCGCCACCGGTCCCCTGAACCGCTTTCCATGAGTCGGCATGGTGGCCGCACGCATAGACGACCCCCGAACTATGTTGCCCCGCCACATGTGCGCCTGACCTGCAGATTCCTACGGTGTGGCGACACGTAAACGTCCCCGCCGAACGCCAGGAAGTGGTGCCGATGTCCTCCCCCGCGACCGCTCCGCCAGCCCCCTCCAGCCTCAAACGCATCGTCGCCGCCAGCCTCATCGGCACCACCATCGAGTGGTACGACTTCTTCCTCTACGGCTCCGCGGCCGCGCTCGTCTTCAACCAGTTGTTCTTCCCGGAGTCCGACCCGCTGGTCGGCACGCTGCTGTCGTTCCTGACGTACGCGGTGGGATTCGCGGCGCGCCCGCTGGGCGCGCTGGTGTTCGGGCACTACGGCGACCGTCTCGGGCGCAAGAAGCTGCTGGTGCTCAGTCTGCTGCTGATGGGCGGGGCGACCTTCGCGATCGGTCTGCTGCCGACGCACGCGACGATCGGGACCGCCGCACCCGTGCTGCTGACCGTGCTGCGGCTGGTGCAGGGGTTCGCGCTCGGCGGTGAGTGGGGCGGAGCCGTGCTGCTGGTGTCGGAGCACGGGGACGCGCGACGGCGGGGGTTCTGGGCCTCGTGGCCGCAGACCGGGGCGCCGGCCGGGCAGTTGCTCGCCACGGGTGTGCTGTCGCTGCTGACCGCCGTGCTGTCGGACAGCGCGTTCACGAGCTGGGGCTGGCGCATCCCGTTCCTGCTGTCCGGGGTGCTGGTGATCGTCGGACTGTGGATCCGGCTGTCCGTCGACGAGTCACCCGTCTTCCGGGAGGCGCTCGCGCAGGCCGAGGCGCGCAAGACGGCACGGGCGAAGGACGCCGAGCAGCTGCCGCTGGTGGCCGTGCTGCGGCACCACTGGCGGGACGTGCTCATCGCGATGGGCGCGCGCATGGCGGAGAACATCAGTTACTACGTCATCACCGCGTTCATCCTCGTGTACGCCACCACGGAGGCCGACGTCTCCAAGCAGACCGCGCTCAACGCCGTCCTGATCGCCTCCGCCGTCCACTTCGCGGTCATCCCGCTCTGGGGCGCGCTCTCGGACCGGGTCGGTCGCCGTCCCGTCTACCTGCTGGGCGCGGCCGGGGTCGGTCTGTGGATGTTCCCGTTCTTCGCGCTCGTCGACACCGCCCACTTCGGCAGCCTGCTGCTCGCGGTGACCGTGGGCCTGGTGCTGCACGGGGCGATGTACGCCCCGCAGGCCGCGTTCTTCTCCGAGATGTTCGCGACCCGGATGCGCTACTCCGGTGCCTCCATCGGCGCCCAGTTCGCCTCGGTGGCGGCCGGCGCTCCCGCGCCGCTGATCGCGACGGCCCTGCTGCAGGGCACCGGCGGCTCGACGTGGATCGCGCTGTACGTCATCGCGGCGGCGCTGCTGACGGTCGTCGCCGTCGCGGTGGCCAAGGAGACCCGCGACCGCGACCTGGCCGGCATCGAGCCCTCGGGGGAGGAAACGCCCGAGCGCGCGCGGGCCGAGGACGCGCACACCGTCTGAGCGGCACCGCCGGCCGCGGTCCCCGGGCACGCGCGTCCGGGGACCGCGGTCAGTGGCGTTCCGGTGCCGAGAGGCGGTGCAGGCGCAGCGCGAGCTGGATCTCCAGGGCGCGCGACGGTGCCTGCCAGTCGTCGCCCAGCAGGCGGCCCACGCGTTCCAGGCGCTGGGCGACGGTGTTGACGTGGACGTGCAGCGCGTCCTTGGTGCGGACGGGGCTCATCCCGGAGTCGAAGTAGGCGTCCAGGGTGCGCAGCAGCTCGGTGCCGCGTCGTTCGTCGTACTCCACCACCGGGCCTATGGTGCGGCCGACGAAGCCCGGCACGTCCCGGTCCCCGGCGAGCAGCAGGCCCAGGAAGCCGAAGTCGTCCGCGGCGGCGCCGTCTCCGCCGCGGCCGAGCAGACGCAGGGCGTCGAGGCAGCGGCGGGCCTCGGTGTAGGCACCGGCCACGTCGTCCGGGTGGGCGGCGAGGTCCCGCACCGGCGGTGAGGCGCCGACGGTGACCGCCTCGTGGACGGCCGTGCCGAGGTGGCGGGCGGTGCGCCGGGCCAGCGCGGTGGCGCTGTCGCCGGGGGCCAGGGGCAGCAGCAGCACGGTGCCGCCGTCGCGGGCGGCGGCCAGTCCCCGGCGGGTGGCGGCCAGGTGGGAGGCGGCCGACCACAGGCGGCGCCGTGCGTCGGCCTCCTGGTCGGCGTCGGCGGCGGGGCCGTCGAGCCGGGCGGCGAGCAGCACATGGGTGGCGTCCAGGTCGGCGTGCAGCCGTGCGGCGCGTTCGCGCAGCAGGCGGGGATCGCGGTCACGCGCGTCCAGCAGGTCGTCCAGGAGTTCGCCGCGGACCCGCTGTTCCGCCTCGGCCGCGGAGCGGCGGGCGAGCAGGAGCAGGGAGGTGACCATCGCGGCGCGTTCCAGGGTGCGCTGGTCGACCGGGTCGAGGCCGGGGTGGCCGCGCAGCACGAGTGCGCCGAGGAGCTCACCGCCGGCCGCGACGGCGGCGATCCAGTCGTCCTGGTGCCGCACCGCGTGTCCCTCGGCGCGGGACTCGTCCAGCGCGCGGGCCGGGGCGCCGGCGGGCTCGGTGAACTCGACCGTGCCGTCCAGGACCTCGGAGACGGCGGCGGCCACGTCGTGCACGCCGCCGCCGCGCAGCACGAGTTCGGCGAGCCGGTCGTGCACCTCGGAGGCGCGTTCGATGACGGCGCTGCGGTCCTGGATGATCTCGTTGGCGCGTTCCAGGCCGGCCAGGGCCGAGCGGGTCTCGGTGAGCAGGTTGGCGGTGTCGATGGCGGCGGCGGCCAGTGCGGCGAAGGAGCCGAGCAGCGCGATCTGCTCGCGTTCGAAGACCCGGGCGCGGCGGTCGGCGGCGAAGAGCACGCCGATGACGTGCGGGCCCAGCATCAGCGGCACGCCGAGGATGGCCACCAGCCCTTCGTCGCGCACGCCCGCGTCGATGGCGGAGGTGTGCTGGAAGCGGTCGTCCCGGAAGTAGTCGTCGGTGACGTACGGCCGGGCCGTCTGGGCGACGAGTCCGCCGAGCCCCTCCCCCATGCCGAGCCGCAGCTGCTGGAAGCGGGCCGAGACCGAGCCCTCGGTGACCCGCATGTAGGTGTCGCCGCGGGCCGGGTCGTTGAGGCTGAGGTAGGCGACGTCGGTGCCGAGCAGGGAGCGGGCCCGCTGCACGATCGCCTGGAGAACGGCGTCGAGGTCGCGCAGCCCGGCGAGGTCGTGGGCGGTCTCGAACAGCGCGGACAGCTCGGCCTCGCGGCGGCGCCGTCCCTCGAGCTCGGCGCGGACCCGCAGCGCGAGCAGCTTGGCGCGCTCCAGGGCGGCGATCCGTTCGGCGGACCGGCCCTCGGCGCGGGCGAGCAGGACCGGCTGCTCGTAGGCGTCCGCGGACGCGCCGCGGGCCAGCAGTTCCAGGAACGGCGCCTCGACGGCGGCGGCCGGCGTGTCGAGGCCGGCGCCCGGCTTGGCCCGGGGGCCCGGTGCCTCGGGAGCGGACTGCACATGATCGCGGGACATGCTCACAGGATTCACCATGACGCGGGCGCCCCGGCAGACCTGTGGAGAACTCCGGGGCGGCCCGCGGGGCTCAGTGCGCGGTCCAGCCGCCGTCGAGGACCAGCGAGGTGCCGGTGACGAAGGAGGCCTGCGGTGCGCACAGGTACGCCACCGCCTCCGCGACCTCGGCCGGCTCGATGAGCCGCTTGACGGCGCTGTCCTGGAGCAGCACCTCGGACAGGACCCGTTCCTCCGGGATGCCGTGGGCCCGGGCCTGGTCGGTGAGCTGCCGCTCCACGAGCGGGGTGCGGACGTAGCCGGGGTTCACGCAGTTGGAGGTGACACCGTGCGGGGCGCCTTCGAGGGCGGCGGTCTTGGACAGGCCCTCCAGGCCGTGCTTGGCGGCCACGTAGGCCGACTTGTACGGCGAGGCGCGCAGCCCGTGCACGGAGGAGATGTTCACGATCCGGCCCCAGCCCTGTCCGTACATGTGGGGCAGGGCGCCGCGGATCAGCCGGAACGGCGCCTCCAGCATCACGGTGAGCACGGTGTGGAAGACGTCGGGCGGGAACTGCTCGAGGGGCCGGACGAGTTGCAGTCCGGCGTTGTTGACGAGGACGTCGGTGCCCGCGGCGACGAGTTCGGCGGCGTCCAGGTCGGTCAGGTCGAGGACGTGCGGTTCGACGGTCCCGGCCAGGCCCGCGGCCTGGCCGGTGAGGGCCGCCAGTCCGGCGTCGTCCCGGTCGACCGCTCTGACCTTGGCTCCGGCGGCCGCGAGCCGCAGCGCGCAGGCGCGGCCGATGCCGCCTGCGGCGCCGGTGACGAGGGCGGTGCGGCCGCCCAGGTCGAGCGAGGGGGCACAGGGCCCGGTCGGGCCGGGCAGGTCATGGGGCGGGGTCATGTCTCGACCCTAGGCAGCGGCACTCCCCCACCCCATGTGGTCATGCACCACAGTTCACGCGGAGGTCGTGGGGTCGAACCACGTGGGTGCGTCCGACAGGGCCTGCTTGATCCGCATCAGCGAGAACTCGCTCAGGTCCGGCAGGGCGTCGGCCTCGAACCAGCCGACCTCCAGGGACTCGTCGTCGTTGACCCGGGCCTCGCCGCCGACCGCGCGGCAGCGGATCGTGATGTCCATGTACTGGCAGACGTCGCCGTTGTCGTAGGTGACCGGCTCCAGCGCCTGGACGAGGACCACCCGCTCGGGGACGCACCGGACCGCGGTCTCCTCGTGGACCTCGCGCACGGCGCAGGCCGCGGGCTGCTCGCCCGGGTCCGGGATGCCGCCGAGCACCGACCACTTGCGGGTGTCGGTCCGGCGGTTGAGCAGCACTCTGCCCGCGTCGTCGAAGACGACGGCGGTGACCCCGGGGAGCCACAGCAGCTGGTGTCCGGCGGAGGCCCGCAGGGTGCGGAGGAAATCAGGAATGGCCATGGTGCCAGACCCTAACGGGCTCTCCTGTGCGCCCCGGGCGCGTTCCCGCGGCGTACGGCGGTCGTACGGTTACGCGCCACCCGCGCGCCGCCCGCGCGCCGCCACGGCGGCGGCCCACCCGAGGCCGCCCGCGGCGACCAGCACGAGGGCCAGCTCCGGCAGGACGCCGAGCCGCGTGGCGGGGGTCTCGGAGGAGCGCAGCGGCACCTCCTGCACCAGCGAGTCCGCGACGAACATGCCGGTCCGCTGGGTGATGGTGCCGTCCGGCAGGATGATCGCGCTGACCCCGCTGGTCACCGGCACGGTGACGGTCCGGCTGTGCTCGACCGCGCGGATCCGGGACATGGCGAGCTGCTGGTAGGTCATCTCGCTGCGGTCGAAGGTCGCGTTGTTGCTCGGCACGGAGATCATCTGGGCGCCGTGGGTGACGGTGTCCCGCACGGCCCAGTCGAAGGCGGCCTCGTAGCAGGTGGCGAGGCCGACCCTGGTGCCGTCCAGGGTGAAGACGCCCGGCTCGGAACCCCGGCTGAAGTCCTGGCGGACCATGCCGGTCCAGTCCTCGTTGATCGCGTCGAGCAGCGAGCGCAGCGGCAGGTACTCGCCGAACGGCTGGATCTGCCGTTTGTCGTAGGTGTCGACCGGGCCCTTCTCCGGGTCCCAGAGGATCTGCTCGTTCAGCAGCCTGCCGTCGCGTTCCACCACCCCGCCGACGGAGACGGGCGCGCCGACGGCCTTGGCGGCGCCGTCGATGACCGCGCGGGCGTCGGCGTTGGCGAAGGGGTCGATGTCGGAGGAGTTCTCCGGCCAGAGCACGAAGTCGGGCCGGGGCACGGTACCGGCCCGCACCTCGGCCGCCAGCCGTTCGGTCTCGCGCGCGTGGTGGTCGAGCACGGCCCGGCGCTGGGCGTTGAAGTCGAGGCCCGCGCGGGGCACGTTGCCCTGGATGACGGCGACGGTGGCGGTGCCGTCCTCGGCCCGGTCGCTGACCAGCGGCAGCGCGGCGAGGGCCGCGAGCGGCGGCACGGCCAGGGCGAGCAGCGCCGCGGCCGCGGCGGACCGCCGTACCGCGCGGGCGCGGCGCGCGTCCACCGCGAGGCGGACGACGTCGCAGAGACCGAAACCGCACAGGACGACCGCGAAGCCGAGCACCGGAGTGCCGCCCACCGCGGCGAGCGGCAGGAAGACGCCGTCCGCCTGACCGAAGGCGATCTTGCCCCAGGGGAAGCCGTGGAAGGGCACGCGCGCGCGTGCCGCCTCGCCCGCGATCCAGACCGCCGCCGCCCACACCGGCCAGGCGGGCAGCCGTGACACCGCGGCGACACCCGCGCCGGCCAGGGCGACGAACAGCGCCTCGATCGCGACGAGGGCGAGCCACGGACCGGGGCCGACCTCCACTCCGGTCCACACCAGCAGGGGCAGCAGGAAGCCGAGGCCGAAGAGGTAGCCGAGGCCGAGGCTCGCCTTCGCACCGCGGCCGCGCAGCACCCAGCCGAAGGCGGCGAAGGCCGGCAGGGCCAGCCACCAGAGGGTGCGGGGCGGGAAGCTGACGTAGAGCAGCACTCCGGAGAGCGCCGCGGTGGCGGCCGGGACGAGGCGCAGCAGCCGCGCGCCGCGCGGGGCGGGCGCGGTGGCCGGCCGGACGTCGTCCGACTCGCCCACGGAGGTTGCGGTGACGGTCACTCCGGGAGTCTACGGCGGGCGTCCCCGGCGCGGACAGCGCGGCCTGCGGGCCGCCGGCCGGCGGGGTCCCGGGGCGCGGGCGTGCCCCGGCCCCGTGCACGCACCCGGTGCACCGCCGCGCGGCCTCGTTTCGGCACATCTCCCCCCCGGACTCATCCGCTCCCCCACGCTCCTCCCCGAACGTGGACGCCGCACCGCTCCATGGGGCTCGCGCCCGCCGGCCGCGTCAGTGGGCCGCGCCGGGCGTGCGGGGTCGCAGCCGGTCCCTGATCACCCGTACGGCCGACTCCGCGTCGTCCACGGTGACGGTGAAGGTGTGGCCGTCCCACAGCCGCAGGATCACGCCCTCGCCGCGCCGGACGACCACGGCGGTGCCCTTCTCGGGACGCCAGCGGTAGCCCCAGCCGCCCCAGTGGCGCGGGGTGACGTGCGGCGCGAAGTCGGCGCCGATCACCTGGGAGAGGGGGATGCGGCGGCGCGGCACGCCGATGTGGCCGCAGCGGATCTCCAGGCACTCCTGGTCCACCCGCAGCGCGACGTGCACGAAGGCCAGAGTGCCGAAGAGGACCAGCAGCCCGGCGGCGATGCACCCCACCACGGCCATCACCAGCGGCGCGATGCCGTTCGTCCACGGGGAGTCGACGGCCAGCTCGATGCCGAGCGCCAGGCAGGCGGCGCCGAGGAGCGCCAGCAGCCACTGGACCCGGTTGGTGGCCCGGCCGGTCCATACATCGGGGTGCGGGGAGCGCGCGTCGCGGGGGTGGTCCCTCATGGTTCGAGACTACTCAGCTTTCGTCGCGCGAAGAGTCCGTCGCACAGCGTGACTGCTCCGCCCGGCCGCACCCGTCCGGGAGGGCGCGCGCCACCGCCGGCCCCACGGCGCCCGGACCGGGTCACCGCTCCGTACGGCATCCGGGTGGCCGCCGCGGCGCCCGTGGCCCGGCCTCGCGGGGACGGCGTGCGGGTGGGCGCCACGGCACGCGCGGCGCGGCCTCGCAGGCGCGCGCGGGCCGGTCCACGGGCCCCCGCCGCACCAAGCCTGCACGGCCGGGGATAGGCAGACGCCCCACCCCTCGGCGGAGGACCGGACGGGCGCGGACGTCAGGTGGCCGCCGCGGCGCAAGACCCCGCCTCGCCGGGACGGCATCAGGGTGGCTGCCACGGCACGCGCGCGGCACGGCCTCGCAGGTACCCGGCGGCGTCGCGAGGAGCCCGCCGGTCAGCGGGCGTCCGCCGCCGGGGCCGGCACGGCCGGGGCGAGCAGGCGCCCCTCGGCGTAGGACAGCGCGGGGGCGGGCAGGGGGCCCGGGCGTCCGCTCAGCAGGACCGTCACCCCGCCGCGGGCGGCCGCGTCCGGGTCCGGGCGGGCGCCGATCCGGCGCAGCGCCTGCGCGGCGACGGCGCCGGCCGAGCCGTGCAGGGCCAGCGGCGGGCGGCCGGGACGCCGCACGGCGGCGCGGATGCGCTCGGCGACGAGTTCGTAGTGCGTGCAGCCCAGGACGACGGTGGTGACATCCGCGGGCGTCAGCTCGGCCGCCGCCGCGACGGCGGCGTCGATCGCCGCCTCGTCCGCGTGCTCCACGGCCTCGGCGAGTCCCCAGCAGGGCACCTCGGTGACCGGCACCCCGGCCGCGTGGTCCTGGATGAGCCCGCGCTGGTAGGCGCTGCCGGTGGTGGCGGGGGTGGCCCAGATCGCGACCGGGCCGCCGCCGGCCGCGGCGGGCTTGATGGCCGGGACCGTGCCGATCACCGGGACGCCGGGCTCCAGACGGGCGCGCAGCGTGGGCAGGGCGTGCACGGTGGCGGTGTTGCAGCCGACGATCAGGGCGTCGGGCCGGTGTGCGGCCGCGGCGTCGGCGACGGCCACGGCGCGCTCCGTGAGGTCCTCCGGTGTGCGCGGCCCCCAGGGCATGCCGTCGGGGTCGAGCGAGAGCACCAGATCGGCGTCGGGGCGGAGGCGCCGTACCGCGGCGGTCGCCGCCAGCAGCCCGATTCCTGAGTCCATGAGCGCGATCTTCACCCGGCTACGATAGTCGATGTGCCCGTGCCGCCCGCTCCGGTGGGGGACACTGCGCGGGTGACCGCCCTCGCTTGCATGGCCGCCGGTTCCCTGGCCGCCTGGCTGTGGCTGCTGCTCGGCCAGGGCTTCTTCTGGCGTACGGACGTCCGGCTGCCGCCCCGCCGGGATCCGGACGACTGGCCTTCGGTGTGTGTGGTGGTGCCGGCCCGGGACGAGGCGGCGGTGCTGCCGGTGAGCCTGCCCACGCTGCTCGGGCAGGACTATCCGGGGCGGGCCGAGGTGTTCCTGGTCGACGACGGCAGCACCGACGGCACCGGGGAGGTGGCGCGGGAACTGGCGCGACGGCGGGGCGGGCTGCCGCTGACCGTGGTCTCGCCGGGCGAGCCGCCCGCGGGCTGGACCGGCAAGCTCTGGGCGGTGCGGCACGGCATCGGGGAGGCACGCGCGCGTGCCCCCGAGTACCTGCTGCTGACGGACGCCGACATCGCGCACGCCCCGGACAGTCTGCGCACGCTGGTGGCCGCCGCGCGCACCGGCGGGTTCGACGTGGTGTCGCAGATGGCCCGGCTGCGGGTGGAGAGCCTCTGGGAGCGGCTGGTCGTGCCGGCCTTCGTCTACTTCTTCGCGCAGCTGTACCCGTTCCGGTGGATCGGCCGCCGGGGGGCGCGGACGGCCGCCGCGGCGGGCGGCTGCGTCCTGCTGCGCGCCGAGGCCGCGCGGCGGGCGCGGATTCCGGACGCGATCCGGCACGCCGTCATCGACGACGTGGCCCTCGCGCGGGCCGTGCGCGACAGCGGCGGCCGGCTGTGGCTGGGGCTGGCCGACCGGGTGGACAGTGTGCGCCCGTACCCGCGGCTGCGCGATCTGTGGCGGATGGTCTCGCGCAGCGCCTACGCCCAGCTGCGGCACAGCCCGCTCCTGCTGCTCGGCACGGTCGCCGGGCTGGCCTTGGTCTATCTGGTGCCGCCCGTGGCGCTGGCCGCCGGGGTCCTCGGCGGCGCCACGGCGGCCGGGGCGCTCGGGGCCGGGGCGTGGCTGGTGATGGCGGGGACGTACCTGCCGATGCTCCGCTACTACCGGCAGCCCCCGTGGCTCGCTCCGCTGCTGCCGGTCACCGCGTTCCTCTACCTCCTCATGACGGTGGATTCCGCGGTGCGGCACCACCGGGGGCGCGGTGCGGCCTGGAAGGGCCGCACCTACGCGCGCCCCGGCGCGGTGCCCGACGAGAGCTGACGGCTGCCGCCCCTCACTTGCGGCCGGGTGTCCAGTTCATGCCCCAGCCGTACGCCTGGTCGACGGTGCGCTGCGGGCTGACCCCGTGCGCGGGGATCAGGTAGCGGGCCTCGCGCTGGACGATCAGGTCGCCGCCGGTGTTGGTGATCAGCGCGAGCGCGCACACCGGGGAGGGGACGGTGCACTCGTCCAGGGAGAAGTCGACGGCGGCGCCGTGCTGCGGCTGGAGGGTGACGGTGGCGTTCAGGTCGGCGAAGGAGCGGGCGCCCTCGTAGATGGTGACGAAGACGAGGATGCGCCGGAAGGCGTCCTTGAAGTCGAGGTTGACGGTCAGGTTCTCCCCGGTGGCCACGGAACCGGTGCGGTCGTCGCCGTCGAGGTGGATGTACGGCGGCCGGTGCAGCGCCCCGAAGGCGTTGCCGAGGGCCTGGACGACGCCCTTGCTGCCGTCGGCGAGCTCGTACAGCGCGCACAGGTCGAGGTCGAGGTCGGAGTGCAGGGCGACGGCCCGGCCGAACTTGGCGCCCCATCCGGAGAACTGCTTGCGCACCTGCCAGTTGAGGTTCACCCGCAGCGCGCCCGAGGTGCCGCCCTGTTTGGTGAGGGAGACGGCGGGGGCGGCCTTGGTGAGCGTGACCTTGGTGAGCCGGACGGGCGCGGCGGACGGCACGGCGGGCGGTGCGGGGGCCCGGGCCGGGGCGGGCGGGGGCGGCGGCGGGGTGTCCGGCGCCGTCACCGGCGGGGCCGCCGGGATGCCGGGGGCCGAGGGGGGCGGCGGGGCCGCGTGCTGGGGCTCGTCGACGGTGATGCCGAAGTCGGTGGCCAGCCCTTGCAGTCCGCTGCTGTAGCCCTGGCCGACCGCGCGGAACTTCCAGGCACCCTGGCGGCGGTAGAACTCGCCGAGCACGAACGCGGTCTCCACCGTCGCGTCCGCGCTGTCGAAGCGGGCCACCGGACCACCCTGTGCGGCGTCCTTGACCTCGATGGACAGCTCCGGCACCTGGCCGAAGGTGCCGCCGTCGGCGGAGGCGGCGAGGACCACGGTGTCCACCGCGGGTTCCACGCGCGTGAGGTCGACGTGGAGCGTGTCGGTCACCCGGCCGTCCGCCGCCCGCTTGCCCTCGTGGCGGACCGCGCCGGAGGAGTGGGCGGGCTGGTTGTAGAAGACCAGGTCGCCGTCGGAGCGCACCTTCCCGCCGGCCAGCAGCAGGGCCGAGGCGTCGGCGTCGGGGACGCCCGGTCCGCCGCGCCAGCCCACCTCGACGCGCAGGGCCGTCGTCGGCACCGCGGTATTCGATCCCTTAGGCATGGACATGTCCGCCCCCATCGCGCGTCTCCCGGGTCCTGTGCCCGTCCAACCTATTGCCCCGCCGGGCGGAGTCCCACCGGACGTCCGGGTCGCCCCGGTGAGCCCTTTCGGCGTGGTGGGAAGATCCGAGGGCAACCGGCGGTAACCCGCCCGGAGCTGAGCGTTTACACGATCCGCACGCCGCCCGGTGCCCCTTTTCCCCATGTTCGCTCGCATTGGGGATCCCGCGTCACCGCAGGCATGGAAAACAACCCCATTATCGGTCTCCCCAACCAGCACATCGTGGGCTTAACTTATGTGCCATGACCTCCCCCCGCTCCACTTATGGTGGCGGCTACTACTCCGCCTCCTTCCCGGACACCCCGATCTACGACTCCCTCGTGGCCGAGCGGGGCACCCCGCAGATCGCCCCGATCCGGGTCCCCGCCGCCTACGACACGCCGGTCAGTTCGCTGCCCGCGCTGCCGTCGGCGCTCCCCGCCCTCCCGGCGGCCCCGTCCCAGCCCGCGTACGGCTACCCGCACCAGCAGCAGCCCGCGCCGCTGCAGCAGGCGGCCATGCACCAGGCACCGACGGCCTACATCCCGCAGCAGGCCTCCGCCCCGCGCGGCTACCCGGGCCCGCAGGCCGCTCCCCAGCAGCCCCGGCCGGCCGCCGCGCCCGGCATGGGCTACGAGGCGATGCGCCCGGCGGCGCCGCGTCCCGCGCCCGCGCCGTACCAGGACCCGTACAACAACCAGCAGTACCGCGGCTACTGACCGCCTTCCCGGGCCGTCGGCGCCACCTGGCACGATGACCCCATGGGGAACGCGGAGCTGCAATCGATACACGTCCATCCGGTCAAGGCGTTCCGGGGCCTGTCGCTCCCGGAAGCCGTGGTGGAGCCCTGGGGGCTGGCCGGAGACCGACGCTGGGCGCTGATCGACGACGGGGGAAAGGTCGTCACGCAACGCCAGCAACCGCGCCTCGCGCAGGCCGCCGCCGAGCTCTCGCCCGGCGGCGGCCTTCGGCTGTCCGCACCCGGCCAGGACCCGCTGACGGTGTCCGTGCCCGAGCCCGCGGGCACGGTGCGGGTGGAGATTTTCCGCGACACGGTGGAGGGCGTCCCGGCCGACGACGCCGCGCACGCCTGGTGCAGCGCCTACCTGGGCATCGACGTCCGCCTGGTGCACATGGACGACCCCGCCACCCGCCGCCCCGTCGACCCGGAGTACGCGCGGCCCGGTGAGACCGTCAGCTTCGCCGACGGCTATCCGCTGCTGCTCACCTCGGCCGCTTCCCTCGACGCGCTCAACTCGCTGATGGCCGAGGGGGAACACGCCGAGGAGGGCCCGCTGCCGATGAACCGCTTTCGGCCGAACCTGGTCGTGGCCGGCACCGCGCCCTGGGCGGAGGACGACTGGACGCGGCTCGCCGTGGGCGGCGTCGAGTTCCGCGTGGCCAAGCCCTGCGGGCGGTGCGTCGTGACGACGACCGACCAGACGACCGCCGCGCGCGGCCGGGAACCGCTGCTCACCCTGGGCCGGCACCGCCGGATCGGCGGCAAGCTGGTCTTCGGCCAGAACCTGGTGCCGCTCACCGCCGGCACGGTCCGGGTCGGCGACCCGGTGCGCATCCTCGGCTGACGGACGCCTCGCTGCCGCGGCGAGTCCCGCGACGGGCCGCGGCCGGCGGGATCCCCCGGCGCGGGTACCGCGCCGACGGGTTCCCCGGCGCGCGGGGCGGGCGCCGGCGGCACGAACCCTCCCGGCGACACGTTCCCGCCAACCCCCCGCCGGTTCCTGCCGGCGCGCGGCGCGGGGGAACCCCGTTGAACGGCCCGCACGTTGGGATCCGTAAGGAGTTCCCGAGGACCGGCCGCCGCGCCGCGTGCGCGCTCCGCGCCGGTCCCGCGAGGACGGCTCCGGCAGGGTCGTCGCGGAGCGAGCGGAAGGGGGTGTCAGGTGCGGGCCCTGAGCGGTCTCTGGCGGTGGCGGCACAACCCGCTGTGCCGGCCCACCGATCTGGCCGAGGCGCGGCTGGCGCTGACGGCGCTGCTGCTGATGGTCCTCGTCGCGCCCCTGCTCGGTTTCCTCGTCGGCTCCGCCGCCCAGCAGGACCTGCACCGCGCGGCCCGCGAACAGCGCCTGACGCGCCATCAGGTGACGGCTACCGTGCTCCGCGGACTGGAGCGCGACCCGCCCGTGGCCGATCCGGGCACCCTCGCCCGCGACACCCGCAGCAGGGTGCTCGCCCGCTGGACCGCTCCGGACGGCAGCGCGCGCCAGGGCACCGTCCTGGCCCGGCTGAGGTCGGCGCGGCCCGGCGACCGGTTCGCGGTGTGGACCGACCCGTACGGCCGGCTGGTGAGCCGCCCCATGGACTCCGCCACCGCCACCACGCACGCCGTGCTCGCCGGACTCGGTGCGGCCCTGCTCGCCGCGGGCCTGACGGAGGCCGGCAGACGGCTGGTCCTGTGGCACATGGTCCGCCTCCGTCACGCCCGTCTGGACCGTGCCTGGGAACGGGCCGGACCGGACTGGGGCCGGACCGGCGCCGGCGGCTGAGCGCGTTGCGGCTCCGGTCAACCCGCGGTCCGCGCGCACGCTACGGTGGACCGGCCGGCTCCTCGGCAACGACCCGCGTACGACAAGGTGGGGGCACGACAACACCATGGCACAGGGCACCGTCCAGGTGACGCACACCGGCACGTCGCGGTGGCGGCGCCGCACGGGTGAGTACGCATCGCTCGCCGCCGCCCTGGAGGCCGCGGCCGACGGCGACGTGCTCACCGTCGCCCCCGGCACCTACCGGGAGAACCTCGTCGTCCGCCGCGCGGTGACGCTGCGCGGCCCCGAGGGCTCCCCCGGCTCGGTGCGCATCGCGCCCGTCGACGGGGTCCCGCTGACGGTGCGGGCCGGCGCGGTGGTGCGGGACCTGCACGTCGAGGGGCAGGACGCGGCGGCGCCCGCGCTGCTGGTGGAGGAGGGCGCCCCGGAGCTGGTCGACGTACGGGTGGTCACCCGGTCCGCGGCCGGCATCGAGGTGCGCGGCGGCGCCCGGCCCAGCGTGCGGCGCTGCACCGTCGACAACCCCGCGGGCATCGGCATCGCCGTGGTGGACGGCGGGGGCGGGGTGTTCGAGGAGTGCGAGGTGGTCGCGGCCGGGCAGGCGGGCGTCGCGGTGCGCGGCGGCGGTCATCCGCGTCTGGAGCGCTGCCGGGTGCATCACGCGGCCGGCTCGGGGCTGACCGTCACCGGTGACAACTCCGCCCTGGAGGCGGTGGGTTGTGAGGTCTACGAGGTGCGTGGCAGCGGGGTGCAGGTCACCGGCCGCGCGAGCGCGAACCTCACGGACTGCGATGTGCACCGGACCACCGCGGACGGGGTGACCCTGGACACGGACGCCGTGCTCACCCTGGCCGACTGCCGGATCCACGACATCCCCGAGAACGCGGTCGACCTGCGCTCCCGCTCGGTGCTGACGCTGACCCGCACCAGCGTGCGGCAGTTCGGGCGCAACGGCCTGTCGGTGTGGGACCCGGGCACCCGCGTGGACGCCAACCAGTGCGAGATCTTCGACAGCACCGGCGACTACCCGGCGGTGTGGGTCAGTGACGGCGCGACGGCCGTGCTGGACTCCTGCCGGGTGCACGACGTGCCGGACGCGCTGTTCGTCCTCGACCGGGGCTCCCGCGCGGACGTCGTGGACAGCGATCTGTCCCAGGTGCGCAACACGGCCGTGTCGGTGAGCGACGGCGCGACCGCGCAGCTCGACGACTGCCGGATCCGGGACGCCGCGACCGGTGCCTGGTTCCGGGACCACGGCAGCGGCGGCACCCTGAACAACTGCACGCTGGACGGCACCCAGACGGGTGTGATCGTCACCAAGGGCGCCGATCCGGTGATCGAGCGGTGTGCGGTCGACTCCCCCGCGGAGGCGGGCTTCTACGTCTCGGCGGGCGGCCGGGGCAGCTTCCTGGACTGCCGGGTGACGGGCAGCGGCGGCTACGGCTTCCATGTGATCGACGGCTGCCGTACGACCCTCAGGAAATGCCGTACGGAGCGGTGCGCGCGCGGCGGTTACGAGTTCGCGGACGGCGGCCCGGACGCGGGCGCGGGACCGGTCGTGGAGGACTGCACCAGCGACGAGAGCGCGGGGCTCGGATCGCCGGTGTTCCGGGAGACCGCCGTGGAGACGGCGACCCGGTCGCCGGGGCCGCGGGCCGCGGTCCCCGGGCAGCGGCCCGCCGAGCCGGAGCCCGTCCCGGCCGGGCCGCCGGCCCGGACCGCCAAGGCCGTGCTCGGTGAACTCGACGCGCTGGTCGGGCTGGAGAGCGTCAAGCGTGAGGTGCGGGCGCTGACCGACATGATCGAGGTGGGCCGGCGCCGGCAGCGGGCCGGCCTGAAGGCCGCCTCCGTCAAGCGGCACCTGGTCTTCACCGGTTCCCCGGGCACCGGCAAGACCACGGTCGCCCGGCTGTACGGCGAGATTCTCGCCGCGCTGGGCGTGCTGGAGAAGGGCCACCTGGTCGAGGTGTCCCGCGTCGACCTGGTCGGGGAGCACATCGGCTCGACCGCGATCCGCACCCAGGAGGCCTTCGAGCGGGCCCGCGGCGGGGTGCTGTTCATCGACGAGGCGTACGCGCTGTCCCCGCAGGACGCGGGCCGTGACTTCGGCAAGGAGGCCATCGACACGCTGGTGAAGCTGATGGAGGACCACCGCGACGCGGTCGTGGTGATCGTCGCCGGCTACACGGCGGAGATGGAGCGCTTCCTTTCGGTCAACCCCGGTGTCGCCTCCCGGTTCTCCCGCACCATCACGTTCAGCGACTACGGCCCCGAGGAGCTGCTGCGGATCGTGGAGCAGCAGGCCGAGGAGCACGAGTACCGGCTGGCACCGGGCGCCGCGGAGGCCGTGCTGAAGTACTTCGCGGAGCTCCCGAAGGGTCCCGCGTTCGGCAACGGCCGGACGGCGCGGCAGACCTTCGAGGCGATGGTCGAGCGGCACGCGGGCCGGGTCGCGCAGCTCGACGAGCCGAGCACGGACGAACTGACCCTGCTGTACGCGCAGGACCTGCCCGAGCTGCCCTGAGCGGGGCGGCTCAGGGCCCGGCCTGGGGCCGCTGGACGGGCAGTTCGGGCCGCAGCCGGGTCAGCAGCCGCTCGCGTTCCTCGGCGAAGGCCGGGTCCTCCTGGTAGTCGGAGTGGCCGAGTACGGGTGCGGGCAGCGGATGGTCGTCGGTGCGGCCGTGCGCGAGCGGGTCCTTCAGCGGGGCGCGGTCGACCTCGGGCCCGCCGTCCGCGGGCACCCGGACCGGGCCGCCGATCGGGTCGGTGAGCCGGTACAGGTTGCGCCAGCAGTCGACCTCGTGGTGCAGGGCGCGCAGGGCGGCGGGGCCGAAGTGGGCCGGGAACCAGCGGCCGTACAGCCGCTCCAGCGGGGAGCCGTAGGTCAGCAGGGCGACCCGTCTGCGGGTGGCCGGGGACAGCTGCCAGGCCGTGGCGGCGGCGAGCACGCTGCCCTGGGAGTGGCCGGAGAGCACCAGCCGCCCGCCGGTGCTGCGGGTCCAGGTGTCGATGCGCCAGGTCAGGTCGGGAACGGCCCGCTCGGCGTAGCAGGGCGGGGCGAAGGGGTGGGCGGCGCGCGGCCAGAAGGTGCCGACGTCCCAGAGGATGCCGATGGTGCGCCGCGCGGAGGCGTCCTTGTAGGCGCGCCGTCCCCAGGTGACGAACAGGATGAAGCCGAGGCCGATGAGCCAGGAGCCCAGAGCCTGCGCGGTCTCGGCGGCGCCCTGGACGAAGCCCTGGGCGTCGCGGGCGGCGCGGCTCGGGGTCTGTCCGGTGGCCAGGGCGCCCACCAGGGCCGCGGCGCCGAGGAGCAGGGTGGAGACGGAGACGACGGCGACCAGGAGGGGGGCGCGGTCGGTGAGCGTGGCCAGCGCGCGGACGCGGGCGATGCGGCGGGTGCGGTCCGGTTCCAGGTGCTCGCCGGGGTAGTCGCGGGCCACGGCCGCGCGTTCGGCGCGGGCCAGCCGCAGCGCGTGCCGGGCGAGGACGCCGCACAGCACCAGCACGACGACGAGCACCAGCGGGATCACGGACGCCTGCCAGGTCAGCAGCACCGGGGGGCCGGGGACGGCGGCGTGGGTGCCGTCCAGCCAGTCGGCGACCCGCTGGGACACCCCGCCGGACATCACTCCGCCGAGGGCGCACGCCAGCATGGCGACGGCGGGTCCGCCGAGGCCGCGCAGGGCGGCGCGGCCGTCGGGCCGGCTGCGGTGCAGCAGGTGGGTGACCACGGCGAGGGCGAGCACCAGCAGTCCCTGGACGAGGGTGATGCCGCCGAAGGCGACGTCGCCGGGCAGCCGGCCGGAGGACGTCCAGCCGGGGCGCTCCCAGCCGGCGTAGACCAGGGCGAGGGCGAGCAGGAGCAGCGCGGCGAGCGGCAGGCGCCGGACGAGGGGCGCGTCGGTGTCCTCGTCGAGCCGCCGTTCGCTGCGGCCCCGGCTGCAGACCACCGCCACCGCGAAGGCCGCGGTGGTCAGCAGGGCCGCCGCGAGCAGCACGCCCGCCGTGTCGAGCGCGGCCGGCCCGCCGGGGGCGCGGTCGTGCCGGACGGCGGGTCCGACGGTGGCGGCGGCCACCGTGAGCAGGCCGGCGGCGGTGTGCGCGGCGCGGAGCCGGGCGACCAGGCGCCGCCCGTACCAGAAGCCGGGCCGGGCCAGCGCGGTCGGGGCGCCGGCCTCGTCGGGCTGGGAGGGGCGGGTGAGGGGCAGCTGGGACTCGTAGGCGTTCCAGGTGCGCAGGGAGAGGTACCAGAGGAGGCCGACGAGGGCGGCGGGCAGGAAGGCGGCGAGGGCGAGCCGGCGGCCGGGGCGGCTCCACCAGCCGCCGTCGGAGACCGTGGGCGAGAGGAAGCCGAGCCAGGAGTGCCGTTCGGCGCAGGCGGAGGTGCCCGCGCACTGCCAGGCGGCGAGGTCGAGGGCGACCTCGCAGGCGGCGGCGACCAGGAGCACCGTCAGGGTGAGTCCGGCGAGCCGTACGAGCAGTCCGTGGAGGCGGATGGTGCGGGGACGGCCGTGGGCGGCGGGGCGCATCCAGTGGGCGAGGTTGACCACCATGAACGGCAGTAACAGCAGCCACAGGGCGCGGGCGCCGTTGCCTGAGGTCAGGTTGCACCAGACGTACGCCTCCGGCACCGGGCGGCCGTCGGTACCGGTGTGCTGCGCGGCGGCCTCGACGTCCGCGGTGCGGCGGAAGACGGCTGCCGTGTCGTCGCCCGCGACCCGCGTGGTGCGGGGGTCGTCCAGCATGCGGTCCGGTGTGGTGCCGCCGACGCCGTGGACCAGGAGTTCCAGGGCGGCTTCGGGCCGCTGGGCGGCGGCCGTTTCGTTCAGGGCACGTTCCTGCGCGTGTTCCACTGTGCACTTCCCCCGTGACGCGCCGTCGGGCATCTGTCGTCGTGCGGGCAACCAGGATGTCCGCTGGACGGGCGGCGTACACCCATCGTCACGGAATCTCCCCGATCGGGGTGCCGGATGAGCGGCAGATGAGACACCTGTGACATGTGCGCGTCCGGCAGGCGATGGCGCGGCCCGCATCGGCCCGTGCGAGGATGGGACGCCCACGCACCGGGGCCGCGGGAGAAGTCCTCGTCGGAGGGGGTGCGAGGGCGTGTCGGAGGCTTGAGGTGAAAGGACCGGAGCGTACGTGAGCGAGAATCAGAACCTCCTCGCGGAGCAGCGGCGCGCCCTGATCCTGGACGAGGTGCGCCGCCGTGGTGGCGTCCGGGTCAACGAGCTGACCCGCAAGCTCGGTGTGTCGGACATGACGATCCGGCGCGATCTCGACGCCCTGGCCCGTCAGGGTGTGCTGGAGAAGGTGCACGGCGGCGCGGTGCCGGTGGCGGAGGCGAGTACGCACGAGCCCGGGTTCGAGGCCAAGTCGGGTCTGGAGCTGTCCGCGAAGGAGGACATCGCGCGGGCCGCGGCCGAGCTGGTCGCGCCGGGTGCCGCGATCGCGCTGTCCGGTGGTACGACGACGTACGCGCTGGCGCACCGGCTGCTGGACGTGCCCGACCTCACGGTCGTCACCAACTCGGTGCGGGTGGCCGATGTCTTCCACGCGGCGCAGCGCACCTCGGGGCAGCGCTCCGGCGCGGCCACGGTGGTGCTGACCGGCGGGGTGCGCACCCCGTCCGACTCGCTGGTGGGGCCGGTGGCCGACCAGGCGATCGCGACGCTCCACTTCGATGTGCTGTTCCTCGGTGTGCACGGGATATCGGCGGAGGCCGGTCTGTCGACGCCGAACCTGGCGGAGGCCGAGACCAACCGGCGCCTGGTGCAGTCGGCACGCCGGGTGGTGGTGGTCGCCGACCACACCAAGTGGGGCACGGTGGGACTGAGTTCGTTCGCGACGCTGCAACAGGTCGACACCCTGGTGACGGACGCCGGGCTGCCCGCGCAGGCCCGTGCGGAGATCTCCGAGCACCTGCGGCTGGTGGTGGCCGGCGAGTCCGACGAGGACGCGGACGACTGACCCGGCGCCGGCCGGGGTGACGCTGCCGCCGGGCCCGGGGAGGCCGGCATCCGGCCGGCCCGCGGGGTGCGCCCCGGTGGGACCGGTACCGTCACCGGCGCGCCCGGTACGACCGCCGCCCCGCACGAAAGGCGCCGGGACTCCTCCGGGCCGGCCTCCGTGACGGTGGTGGCCGTGTCCGGGCCGCAGACCTTCTCCTCGCGGGCCTCGGCCGCCGGGGCTGCCGGGGCTCCGGCCGGGGCGGAGGGAGCCTCCGCGGCCTGCACCGGCGGTCGGCGGTCGGCGGTCGGCGGTCGGCGGTCGGCGGTCGGCGGTCGGCGGTCGGCGGTCGGCGGTCGGCGGTCGGCGGTCGGCGGTCGGCGGTCGGCGGTCGGCGGTCGGCGGCGGGATCCTGCCGCGCCGGACGTCCGCGCGCCGCCGCCCGTCTTCCGCACCCGCGCCGGACACGGGTGTGACCTGCCGGTCCGCGAAGTGCCCGGCCGCGGTGCCCGCCTGGCCGGCCGGGGAACGGCCCCGGGCCTCCGTGGGCGGAACCCCGGTGCCCGCCTGGCCGGCCAGGGAACGGCCCCCGGCCCCCGGCCCCCGTGGGCGAACCCCGTGTGCGGGGTTCGCCGGCGGCCCGGCCGGTGATCCGGTGCCCGGCCGCCCGTCGCCCGTCGCCCGCGGGCAGTCCGCGCGGGCCGAGCCGCCTCAGCCGGGCCAGACGCCCGTCGCCAGCAGGGACTCGATCGTCGCGGAGTACGGGGCGATGTCCAGGCCCTGCGCGGCGAGCCAGGCGTCGGAGTAGTACTTGTCGAGGTAGCGGTCGCCCGGGTCGCACAGGAGGGTGACGACGCTGCCGGTGCGGCCGGCGGCGACCATCTCGGCGGCGATCTTCAGCGCGCTCCACAGCCCGGTGCCCGTCGAGCCACCCGCCTTGCGGCCGATGGCCTGCTCCAGGGCGCGGACGGCCGCGACGCTGGCCGCGTCGGGGACCTTCATCATCCGGTCGACGGCGCCCGGCACGAAGCTCGGTTCCATCCGGGGCCGGCCGATGCCCTCGATCCGGGAGCCGCAGTCGCAGGTCACGTCCGGGTCGCCGGTGGTCCAGCCCTCGAAGAAGCAGGAGTTCTCCGGGTCGGCGACGCAGATGCGGGTGTCGTACTGCATGTAGTGGACGTAGCGGGCGAGGGTGGCGGAGGTGCCTCCGGTGCCCGCCGTGGCGACGATCCACGCGGGCTCCGGGAAGCGTTCCAGGCGCAGCTGCCGGAAGATCGACTCGGCGATGTTGTTGTTGCCGCGCCAGTCCGTGGCCCGCTCCGCGTAGGTGAACTGGTCCATGTAGTGGCCGCCGGTCTCGGCCGCCAGGCGGGCGGACTCCTCGTACATGGTGCGCGGGTCGTCCACGAAGTGGCACCGGCCGCCGTGGAACTCGATCAGGCGGATCTTCTCGGCGCTCGTCGTGCGCGGCATGACCGCGATGAAGGGCACGCCGATCAGCTTGGCGAAGTACGCCTCGGAGACGGCCGTGGAGCCGCTGGAGGCCTCGATGACCGGGCGGCCGGGGCGGATCCAGCCGTTGCACAGTCCGTAGAGGAACAGTGAGCGGGCGAGGCGGTGCTTGAGGCTGCCGGTCGGGTGGGTGGACTCGTCCTTCAGGTACAGGTCGATGCCCCAGCGCTCGGGCAGCGGGAACCGCAGCAGGTGCGTGTCGGCCGAGCGGTTGGCGTCGGCCTGCACCCTGCGGACGGCCTCTTTGAGCCAGCCGCGGTAGGCGGCGTCGCTCCGGTCGACGTCGAGGGTGCCGGCGGTGGCACGGGCGGGCGGGTGGTGGGGGGTGGTGCGGGTGCTCACGGCGGTGCTCCTTAGGCTGCGCGCCGACGGCGCGTCGCGCGGCCGACACACCGATCATAGACAGCTTCGGCACGCTTCTCACCTGCATAAACGCCCCTTTGGAGGGCTCAAAGGACGACTGCGGGAACAGGGGTGCGAAGGGGCGCGGGCGGACGTGCGGCGGGGGCGCATTCGGGTGAGTGCTCCGGGTGGCCGGTGCGCCCGGCACATGCGCACTGGTGCTCGATCCGCGGGCGGGGCAGACTGCACCGGGGGCGGGGTGGCCCGCCCGGTCGGGCCCACGCGCGAGCATGCGACAAGGGGGCGTAAGGGGCATGGCGGAGCCTGAGTTCACGGCCAGGGACGTGCGGATCGGGAAGGGGCTGCGCTCGCTGTCGCGGGCCGGTGAGGTGCGGATCAGGGGCGGCCGGCTGGAGTTGCTGACCAGCTACGGCAGTGAGATCGACAGCGCGCCGGTGCGGTCGGTGCGGGCGTCGAGGCCGTGGTTCGGGCCGGGGGACCGGGCGCTCGCCGATCTCAACGGCACCCGGTACCAGCTGACCCTGAGCGAGCGCGATCCCGCTCCGGGGGAGCCGGGGCCGCCCGCGGCGCACCGGTTCATCGAGGCGGTGCGCAGGGCGGCGGGGCACGGCGACTGAGATGGCGGCGACGACCGCGAGTTGCGCCGCCGCACCCCCTGAGCCACGCTGGTCTCACGTCACTCTGGGTTTACCGGCGATAACGCTGCGAACCAGCCCGCCGGCCACGACAGCAGGCGGCCGTTGCACGCAGGCACTCTGCTGGATCCGAACTCCGTGTTCTTCCGGACCTCACGTCGGGGAGTCGCAGCCGTGATCAAGTACCCAAGCAGGCACTGCACGGTGGAGCTCCAAGCCCTGCCGTCGCGGATCGGCCAGGTCCGCAGAATCGTTTCAGCGCAGTTGCGCTACTGGCATCTCGACGCCTTGATAGACCGGGCGGCGCTCGGCGTGACCGAGCTGCTCACCAACGTCCACCGCCACGCCCAGCCCGACAAGATGTGCACCGTGGAGATCGAGCTGCTGCTCGACCGCCTGAAGGTCTCGGTGCGCGACCACGATCCCCGGCTCCCCGTGGTCGAGGACGCCGAATCGCTGGCCACCTGCGGGCGCGGGCTCGCCATGGTGGCGGCCGTCAGCGAGAGCTGGGGGGCACGGCCCGACGGCGAGCACGGGAAGGTCGTCTGGTTCACGCTGCCCACGCCGTCCGCCGCGCGCAGGACACCGCCGCGCCCACCCCGCCGTACGGACACCGAGACGTCGTCGCGTCCACCGCGCCGCACGCCCACGGAGGCACCCGCGCGCCGTTTCGCGGAGATCGAACCCGTCGGCCGCGCCGAGCCCGCCGACGCGGGCCGGCCCGCCGCACCTGCTCCCGCCCGGTCCGCCGTTCCCGGCTGACCGGGCGGTGAGGTGGGCGCGGACCGCTCCCGGCCGACCGGGCGGTTGACGTGTGGCGCGGACCCGCTCCCGGCCGACCGGGCGGTTGACGTGTGGCGCGGACCCGCTCCTTACCGACCGGGCGGTGACGGGTGGCGCGGACCGCTCCCGCCCGGCCGGCGCGGTCATGCCGCGCCGCCGCCTCCCGTACGGCCGAACTGCTCGTCAAGGACGGACAGCCGGCGCCAGTACTCCTCCTCGTCGATCTCGCCGGAGGCGAAGCGGCGGCCGAGGAGGGCGATGGGCGAACCGGGGTCGCCGCCGACCGGCCTGCCGGGGCCGTCGTGCCCGCGCCGTCCGGTGCGGCGCAGCAGCGTGATCCCGCCGGCCAGGACGGCCGCCCAGAGCAGCGGGAAGAACAGGATCCAGGCGCCGGGGCCGCCGTCGCCGAGGTGTGCCAGGGTCTGCATGGTGTGTCATCTCCCGAGGTGACCGGCCCGGGTGGACCGGTGATGACTCCACCGTGGCCCCGGGGAGGGGGGTGGGTCGTCGTACGGCCGTGGGCAGTGCGGCTACCTCCGAGGGAGTAGGCGAGCGCCGCGGCCCGCCGCCGGTCACTCGGTGGGGGTGCCGACGCGCAGGCGGTTGCCGTCGGGGTCGCGCAGCTCCACCTCCCGGCCCCAGGGTTGCTCCGCCACGGTCACGCCGAACTCGGCGGCGATCGCGTCGACGCCGGCCAGCCGCAGGTGGACCAGCGTGTCGGGCGGGGCGTCGCCCGTGTGCTCCGAGAGGAACAACCGCACGCGTCCGCGCGCGACTTCGACGAAGGCGGGCAGGCCGGGCGCGAAACGGTGCTCCCACTGCGCGGCGAAGCCCAGCCGGGCGTACCAGCGGACGGCGGCGGCCGCGTCGGCCACGCGCAACACGGGAATGACCTCTTCTTCCGGTTCCGGTCGCATGGTCCCATGATCACAGGAGCCGGCCGCGGGGCGGGGCCGGGGCCGCGGCGTCCGGGCCGGTGGTTCCGCCGGGGCCAGTGCCCCACCGGGCCTCGACTTCTGTAACTACCAGTATGTACAGTCGGGGCGTGAGCACCTCCGAGCGACTGATCGAGTCCACCCGCGAACTGCTGTGGGAGCGCGGTTACGTGGGGACGAGCCCCAAGGCGATCCTGGAGCGGGCCGGCGCCGGGCAGGGCAGCATGTACCACCACTTCAAGGGCAAGCCTGACCTCGCGCTGGCCGCGATCCGGCGGACCGCCGAGATGATGCGGGCCACGGCCGAGGCCGTGCTCGGCGGGCCGGGAACGCCGTACGAGCGGATCGCGGCCTATCTGCTGCGCGAGCGCGACGTGCTGCGGGGCTGCCCGGTCGGACGGCTCACCATGGACCCGGACGTCATCACCAGCGAGGAGCTGCGCGCGCCCGTCGACGAGACGCTGGACTGGCTGCGCGAACGGCTCGCCTCGATCGTCCGGGAGGGCCAGGAACGGGGCGAGTTCGGGCCCGGGCTCGACGCCGGGGAGACCGCCGCGACCATCGTCGCGACCGTGCAGGGCGGCTATGTCCTCGCCCGCGCCTCCGGGCAGCCGGCCGCGTTCGACGCCGGGGTCCGCGGCCTGCTCGCCCTACTGGCACCGCCTGCCACACCCACCGCCTGAGGAGCGTCCGTTGCACGCCATGCAGTACGAGATCACCCTGCCCGCCGACTACGACATGAACGTCGTCCGCGCGCGCGTGGCCCGCCTCGGGCACCTCCTCGACGACTGGGACGGACTGGGTCTCAAGGCGTACCTGATGCGCGAGCGCGGGGTGCAGGGCTCGCCGGTCAACCAGTACGCGCCGTTCTACCTGTGGAACACCGTGCGGGGCATGAACTCCTTCCTCTGGGGCGGCGGTTTCCAGGGGCTCAGCGACGACTTCGGGCGCCCCGCGATCCGTCAGTGGACCGGGCTCGCGTACGAGGAGGGTGCCGCCGACGCGCCCGCCCGCGTCGCCGTCCGCGAGCGGCGGCCGGTACCGGAGGGCGCCGCGCTCGGCGAGATCGCCGAGGCCGCGGTGCGCGAGACCGCACGGCTCGCGACCGGGGACGGCGCGGTGTGCGCGGCGGCGGCCGTGGACACCGGCCGCTGGGAGCTGGTCCTCTTCTCCCTCTGGGCGCGGGAGCCGGAGCGGTCGCCGGGGGCCGGGGGCGAGGTGTTCCGGGTGCTGCACCTGTCGGCGCCGGGGCGGGCGCGGCTGCCGCGCGGCCGGCAGTGGTGAGCGCGGCGTGCGCGGCGTCCGGCCGCGCGGGGCCGGACGCGTTCCGCGCGGCCGGCGGAGGCGCGAGGCGCGAGGCGCGGTAGGGATCGCCGACCGGCTGTCGCTCGGCGGCGGCACCACGGCCACCGCCGCCCACCCGGTGCGCGGCGGGCCGCGTACGCCGGATCCGCTGCGCCGGGTACGGCCGAGGCCGGAGGCCGAGACGGGCGCCGGTTCGGTGCGCCGGTTCGGTGCGCCGGTTCGGTCGCCCGAAAGCCCCGACGGCCCGACGCCCCGACGGCCGCGGGGTGTTGGGGACTTGTGCGCGGTGGTCCGGCCGTCCGGGTGCCGAGGCACGCCGCGCCGCCGGGTCCCGGCCGGTCACGGGGAGGCCGGTGGAACGGCGGGCCGCCCTGCCCCGAAACTCATACTTGACCGTTCGTTCTCGAAACCCCTAGGGTCGGCGCATGGCCAGAACCAAGGAATTCGATCCGGACGCCGCCCTGCAGTCGGCCCTCGAACTGTTCTGGCGCCGGGGGTACGAGGCGACGTCCATGGCGGACCTCGTGGAGCACCTCGGCATCGGACGCGCCAGCATCTACGCCACCTTCGGCAACAAGCGCGACCTGTATCTGAAGGCGCTCGACCGCTACGGCGAGTCCCACAACCCCGCGCTGCTGCGCGAACTGTCCCAGCCGGGCCCCGCGCTGCCCGCCGTGCGGGCGGTCGTCCGGCGGTTCGCGGCCGAGGCCATGGACTCCACCCGCCGTACGGCCGGGTGCTTCGTCACCAACACGGCGGCCGAGCTGGCCCCGCACGACGGCGCCGCCGCCCGGCGGGTGGAGTCGAGCTGGGAACACGTCGAGACCCTGCTGCACGCGGCGCTGGTGCGGGCCCAGGCTCAGGGCGAGCTGCCCGAGGAGCGCGATCCGCGGGCGCTGGCCCGGATGCTGCTGGTGCTGATGCAGGGCCTGCGCGTCGTCGGCAAGGCCTCGGACGACCCCGCGCGGGTACGGGACGCGGCCGAGCAGGCGCTCGCGCTGCTGGACTGACCCGCCCCCACGGAAGACCGGTCACCCTCCGGGGTGCCCCCTTGCGTCACCTCGATAATTGACCGATCGATCCAGAAAGAGGGGGCCCATGACCGCGGTCGCCACCGCTCCGGCCGCCGGCGGTCCGGTGCGTGCCACCGGTCCCGCCTTCACGCTGCTCGCCTCCTTACAGGTCACCCTGATCTTCACGCTGGCCGCCGTCGCCGTACCGTTGCCCGAGATCGGCCGTCACTTCGGGACGCCCCGCGAGGAGCTGATCCTGCTGAGCGCGGCCTACGGACTCACCTTCGCCGGCCTGCTGCTGTTCGGGGGCCGCCTGGCCGACCGGTACGGCGGGCGGCGCACCCTCCTCGCCGGACTGCTGCTCCTCGCCGCGGCCTCGGCCGCCGCGCCGCTCGCCCCCGGATACGCCGCACTGCTCGGCGCCCGGTTCGGGCAGGGCGCCGGGGCCGCCCTGGTCGCGCCCGCCGCGCTGGCCGTGGTGCGGGCCCTGTTCCCCGAACCGGCCGCGTTCCGCCGGGCGATGGCGAGCTGGGGCGGCCTGTCCGTGCTCGGCGCCGCGGCGGGCCAGCTGCTCTCCGGGGCCGTCTCCGCCCTGCTGTCCTGGCGCTGGGCCCTCGCCGCGCCGCTCGCGGTCACGGTCCTCGCCCTGCCGCTCGTACCCCGGCTGCTCCCGGCCGACGGCCCGCGACAACGAACCGGCCGTCTCGACGTGGCCGGCGCGCTGCTCTCGACCACCGGGATCGTGTCCGTCAGTTACGGTCTGGTCCTCACCGACGCCCGGCCCTGGGGCTCGGCGCCGGTCCTGGTCCCGCTCGGCACCGGGGCCGTCCTGCTCGCCGCCCTCCTCGTGGTGGAGCGGCGCACGGCCGACCCGCTGCTGCCGCCCGGCTTCCTGCGCGACGGGCGGCGCGCGCTCGGGCTGGCCGCCACCGCGCTGACGGCGGCGGGGACCAGCACCGTCTTCGTGCTGTTCTCGCTCCATCTCCAGGAGGAGCGCGGCTGGTCGGCCCTGCGCACCTCGGCGGCGTTCGCGCCGTTCGCGGTGGCGCTCCTCGTCTCCGGCCGGGTGTCCGGGCGGCTCGTCGAACGGCTCGGGCCCGCGACGGTCACCGCGGGCGGCCTGGCCACCGGCGCCGGCGGGCTGGGGCTGCTCGCCCTGACCGGGCTCGACGACGGTCTCTCCTACGGCCACGGCGTCCTGCCCGGCCTCGTCCTGCTCCCCCTGGGAGCCGCCGCGGCGTTCGCCGGGGCGGCGGTGCTGGCCACCGAGCGGGTGCCCGCCGCGCGGTCCGGGCTGGCCGGCGGGGTGCACAACACCGCGATGGAGGCCGGGCCGACCGTGCTCTTCGCCCTGCTGCTGGCCACCGGCGGCGACCGGGCGAGCCTCGCCGCGGCGGCGGCGCTCTTCGCGCTCGCCGCCCCGCTCCCGCGCCTCACACGCCGCTGACCACTTCCCTTCCGTGATCGACAACCCATCCGAAGAAAGGCACTTCCTCATGTCCCGCACTCGCTTCGCCGACCGCGCCGTCCTCGTCACCGGCGCCGGATCCGGCATCGGCCGGGCCGTCGCCCTCGCGTTCGCCGCCGAAGGAGCACGCGTCGTCGTGGCCGGGCGCGGCCGGGCGGCGCTCGACGAGACCGCCGCCCTGATCGAGGCGGCCGGCGGTACGGCGCTCGCCCACACCGCCGACGTCAGCCGCGCCGACGACGTGACCGCACTGGTCCGGGCGGCCGTCGACCGGTTCGGCTCGCTCGACGTGGCCGTCAACAACGCGGGTGTCTTCCGCGGCGGGCCGCTGCCCGAGATGACCGGGGAGGACTGGCGGACCGTGCTCGACATCAACGTCACCGGCGTCTTCCTCGCCATGGCGGCCGAGATCCGGCAGATGCGCGCCCAGCCGGGCGGCGGCGCGATCGTCAACATCGCCTCCAACCTGGGCACCCACCAGCAGGTGCCCGGCACCACCGCCTACGCCGCGACCAAGGCGGCCGTCACCTCGCTCACCCGGGGCGCCGCCCTGGAGCACATCGGGGAAGGCGTGCGGATCAACGCGGTGAGCCCGGGGGCGTCCGACACGGCCATGTCGCTCCGGCCGGGCGAGACCGAGGCGGAGCGGGCCGTGCGGATGAAGGAACAGTCGCCGCTGGGCCGGGTCGCCGCCACGGAGGAGGTGGCGCAGGCGGTGCTGTATCTGGCGTCCGACGCCGCCGCGTCCCTGGTCGGCACCGACCTCGTGATCGACGGCGGCGCGTCGCTGTAGCGGCCCGGGCCGGCCCGGCGCGTCGCTGTAGCGGCCCGGGTCAGCCCGTGAGCGCCCCGAGCGGGTCGTCCAGCACCGGCTGCCAGGCCAGCTCCGCCGCGCCGACCAGACTGTTGTGGTCGAGGGTGCAGGGCAGGATGGGGACGCCGCCGCTGGGGCCCCACAGGCTGCGGTCGGCCACCACCGCGCGCAGCCGCTCCGGGTCGGTGTCCAGGAGGGTGCGGTGCAGACCGCCGAGGATGATCCGGTCCGGGTTGAGGATGTTGACCAGCCCGGCCAGGCCCAGGCCCAGCCGGTCGATCAGCGCCTCGGCGGCGGTGCGGACGGCCGGGTCGGCGTACTCCTCGCGGAGCAGGTCGTTGGCCTGCTGGAGCAGCGACACCTCGGGCCCCGGATCGCGGCCGGCCGTGGTGAGCAGGGCCAGCGGGTCGGCCTCCACGTCGAGGCAGCCCCGGCTGCCGCAGTGGCAGGCGCGGCCCTCGGGGTTGACGGTGAGGTGACCGACCTCCAGGGCGAGGCCCGAACTGCCCGAGTGCAGCCGCCCGTCGAGCACCAGCGCGCCGCCGACACCGCGGTGCCCGGTGGCCACGCACAGCAGGTCACGGGCGCCGCGGCCGGCGCCGTGCCGGTGCTCGGCGAGCGCGGCGAGGTTGACGTCGTTGGCGGCGAAGGCGGGCCCGGAGATGCCGGCGGCGCGCACGCACCCGGCGAAGATCTCCCGCACCGGCGCGCCCGCGGGCCAGGCCAGGTGCAGCGGATTGAGCGCCAGGCCCTCCGGCTCGGCGACGGCGGACGGCACCGCGAGTCCGGCGCCCACGCACCGCCGTCCGGTCTGCCGCAGCAGGTCCGCGCCCGCCTCGACGACCGAGCCGAGCACCTTGGCGGGGTCGGCGTCGATGGTCTCGCAGCCGGGCGCGGTGGCGACGATCCGCCCGCCGAGCCCGACCAGCGCGGCCCGGAAGCCGTCGGCGTGCACCTGGGCGGCGAGAACCACGGGGCCGTCCTCGGCGACCCGCAGCCGATGCGAGGGGCGGCCCTGGGAACCGGCGGCGGCGCCGGGCCTGGCATCGACCCGGATCAGGCCCAGGGCCTCCAGTTCGGCGGCGACCGCGCCGGCCGTGGCGCGGGTGACGCCGAGTTCGGCGGTGAGCACGGCGCGCGTGGGCGCCCGTCCGGTGTGCACGAGCTCCAGCGCGGGACCGAGCGCACCGCGCCCCCGGTCCAGCCGCGCCCTCGAGGTGGTCCCTTCCCCCGCCGGACGGGGGTCAGCCTTGCCGCTCATGAGGGTGAGTCTCCCATGATCCGCCCGTCAGCCGGCCGCCGGGAAGCCGCTCACCCGCAGGGTCACATTGAGCCGTCCCCGCAGTCCCAGCCAGGGCGGCGCCGTCCCCGGGTGCACGCGGGGCACCCCGTGGTGGGCGAGCCGGGAGGGCCCGCCGAACACGAACAGGTCGCCGCTGCGCAGCTCCACGTCGGTGTAGGGGCGCCCGCGGGTCTCGGGGTTGCCGAAGCGGAAGACGCAGGTGTCGCCGAGGCTCAGGGACACCACGGGCGCGTCGGAGCGTTCGTCGGCGTCGCGGTGCATGCCCATGCGGGCGTCGCCGGTGTAGAAGTTGACCAGGGCGACGTCGTACGCCGGGCCCGGCGGGGTGCCGGCCGCCGCGTCCGCCGCGGCACCACCGGCCTCCGTCCCGCCGAGCGCGTCGGCGACCGCGCGCCGTCCGAGGTCGCCGAGCCAGCCGGGGAAGGGCTTGACCGGGGCGCCGTCCCCGTCGACGGCCGTGCGCGCGTAGGCGTACGGGTACCAGTGCAGGCCCAGGCAGACCTGGCGGGCGGTCATGGTGCCGCCGCCGGGCGTGCGGACGGTGCGCAGTCCGGCGGGCGGGCGGGCCCAGTCCCGGCAGGCCGCGAGCAGTTCGCGCTGGCCGTCCGGGTCCAGCCAGTCCGGGACGTGCACCGCGCCCGGCGCCACCCGTGCCCGCTCTCGGGGGAACAGCTCGGCGTCCATGCCGTCCATCCTCCCCCACCGTCCCGGCGCGCTCACCGGCGCACGGTCGCTGAACTGCGGCTCCGCTAGCCTTGACGCACGATGAACGACCGTATGACGACCCCCTGGGGCGAGCTGGCGCTCACCCGTTTCCCCGAGGACCCGCGCGACCGCCTGCGGGCCTGGGACGCCTCCGACGCCTATCTGCTGCGGCACCTCGCGGCCCAGGACGTCCCGCTCGACGGCACGGTCGTGATCCTGGGCGACCGCTGGGGCGCGCTGGCCACGGCGCTCGCCGGGCACGCGCCGGCGCAGGTCACCGATTCCTTCCTCACCCAGGAGGCGACCCGGGCGAACCTGGCGCGGGCCGGTGTCCAGCCGGGCCAGGTGCAGCTTCGCACCACGCAGGATCCGCCGCCGGAGCGGATCGACGTGCTGCTGGTGCGGGTGCCGAAGAGCCTCGCGCTGCTGGAGGACCAGCTGCTGCGGCTGGCGCCCGCGCTGCACGCGGACTCGGTGGTCGTCGGCACCGGCATGGTGAAGGAGATCCACACCTCCACGCTCCGGCTGTTCGAGCGGATCGTCGGCCCCACCCGCACCTCGCTCGCCGAACAGAAGGCGCGGCTGATCTTCGCCACCCCGGACCCGTCGCTGAGCCGTCCCGCCAACCCGTGGCCGTACCGCTACGCGCTGCCCGACGGCATCGGGCCGGCCTCCGGGCACACCGTCGTCAACCACGCGGGCGTGTTCTGCGCCGACCGGCTGGACATCGGCACGCGGTTCTTCCTGGGGCATCTCCCGCCGAGCCGGGGGGCGCGGCGGGTGGTGGACCTGGGCTGCGGCAACGGGGTCGTGGGGACGGCGGTGGCACTGGCCGATCCGCAGGCCGAAGTGCTGTTCGTGGACGAGTCGTTCCAGGCGGTGGCGTCCGCCGAGGCGACGTACAGGGCCAACGGGGTGCCGGGGCACGCCGAGTTCCGGGTCGGGGACGGGCTGGCGGGTGTGGCGCCCGGCAGCGCCGACGTCGTGCTCAACAATCCGCCGTTCCACTCCCACCAGGCCACGACGGACGCCACGGCCTGGCGGATGTTCAGCGGCGCCCGGCGGGTGCTGCGGCCGGGCGGTGAACTGTGGGTGGTCGGCAACCGGCACCTCGGGTACCACGTGAAGCTGCGGCGGCTGTTCGGCAACAGCGAAGTGGTCGCCGCCGACCGCAAGTTCGTGGTGCTGAAGGCGGTCAAGCGGCGCTGAGCGTGCGGAGGAGCCGCGCGGCCGTGTCGGCCATCGCCTCCCGCCCCGCGCCGAGGTAGGTCCGCGGGTCCACCGCCTCGGGGTGGCCGGCGAGATGCGTGCGGATCGCCGCGGTCATGGCGATGTTGAGCGCGGTGCCGATGTTGACCTTGGTGATGCCGCCCGCGACCGCCGCGGTCAGTTCGTCGTCCGGCAGCCCGGAGGAGCCGTGCAGCACGAGCGGCACGTCGAGGCGCGCGGCGAGGCGCTTGAGCAGGTCGTGGTCGAGGCGCGCGGTGCGGGTGGTCATGGCGTGGACACTGCCCACGGCGACCGCGAGGGCGTCCACCCCGGTGTCCGCGACGAAGGCGCGGGCCTGCGCGGGACGGGTGCGCGCGCCCGGCGCGTGGGCGTCCAGCGGGGGCCGTCCGTCCTTGCCGCCCACCTCCCCCAGCTCCGCCTCGATCCACAGCCCCCGGGCGTGCGCCCAGTCGGCGGCGGCCCGGGTGGCGGCCAGGTTCTCGGCGTACGGCAGCCGGGCCGCGTCGTACATCACGGAACTGAACCCGGCGTCCGGCGCCTGCCGCAGGAGGCTCTCGCCGCGGACGTGGTCGAGGTGCAGGGCGACGGGGACGGCCGCCTGTTCGGCGGCGCTGACGGCGGCGCGGGCGAGCGGCAGCAGCCGTCCGTGGCGGAAGCGCACGGCGTTCTCGCTGACCTGGAGGACGACGGGTGCGCCCGCGGCCTCCGCGCCGGCGACGACCGCCTCGACGTGTTCCAGGGTGATGACGTTGAAGGCGGCCACGGCGCGGCGGGCCGCGGCGGCGGCGGTGACCAACTCGCCGGTGGTGACGAGAGACACGGTCGGTCCTTTCCGGCGGGGTCAGGGCGCGAGGATCACCGATCGGGTGAGGTGGCGGGGGCGGTCCGGGTCGAGGCCGCGGGCGGCGGCGACGGCGACCGCGAGGCGCTGGGCGCGGACCAGTTCGGCGAGCGGGTCGAGGCCGCCGGCGATCCACTGGGCGCCGGTGGCGCGGACCTCGTCGGCGAGTCCGGGCGGCGCCTGGCCCAGCATCCAGGTGGCGGTGCCGCGCGTGCTGACACTGATGGGGCCGTGCCGGTACTCCATCGCCGGGTAGGACTCGCTCCAGGCGCCGGCGGCCTCGCGCATCTTCAGGGCGGCCTCGTCGGCGAGGCCCACCGTCCAGCCGCGGCCGAGGAAGGCGAACCGGGTGCGGCCGGCGAGTCCCTGCGGCAGGTCCCCGGCGAGGGCGGTGCGGGCGTCGGCGGTGACGGCGTCGGTGTGCAGGCCGAGGTGGGCGCGGAGGAGGGTGAGCGCGGTGGTCGCGAAGCGGGTCTGGACGACGGAGCGTTCGTCCGCGTAGTCGAGGACGACGAGGTCGTCGGCGGTCTCGGCGACGGGGGTGGCCGGGTCGGCGGTGACGGCGGTGGTGCGCAGGCGGCCCCGCAACTCGCCCAGCAGTTCGAGGACTTCGGTGGTGGTGCCGGAGCGGGTGAGGGCCACCACCCGGTCGTAGGGGCGGCCGTGCGGGAACTCGGAGGCGGCGAACGCGTCGGTCTCGCCCTGGCCGGCGCCCTCCCGCAGGGCGGCGGCGGCGCGGGCCATGAAGTATGAGGTGCCGCAGCCGACGAACGCCACCCGCTCCCCCGGCGCGGGCAGCGCGGCGCGGTGTCCGGGTGCCTGCCCCGCGGCTCGGGTCCAGCACTCCGGCTGGGTGCGCAGCTCGTCCTCGACATGGGTCATGTCGTAGCCCCTCCCACTGATGTGATTGTTCATGCAAGGTAGCGCGCGCTTCCGAGCATCTTCAAGCATGGGGAGGGAGTGGGGGTGCGCTAGGGTCGCCGAGGAGGACCGGGACCGGATGGAGGGTGCGGATGTCGCGCGACGCCCGCTGGAAGGCACTGCTGGAACTGCTCGTCGAGCGCGGCCGGCTGGACGTCGAGGAGGCCGCCGCCGAGCTGGAGGTGTCGGCCGCCACGATCCGCCGGGACTTCGACCAGCTCGCCGAGCAGCAGATGCTCGTGCGGACCCGGGGCGGCGCCGTGGTGCACGGGGTGTCGTACGAACTCCCGCTGCGCTACAAGACGGCCCGCCGCGCCTCCGAGAAGCAGCGCATCGCCAAGGCGGTGGCGGAGCTGATCGCACCCGGCGAGGCGGTCGGGCTGACCGGGGGCACGACCACCACCGAGGTGGCCCGCGCGCTCGCCGTGCGCGGTGATCTCGGCTCCGGCTCGCCCGCGCTCACCGTCGTCACCAACGCGCTCAACATCGCCAACGAGCTCGCCGTACGGCCCCAGTTCAAGATCGTCGTGACCGGCGGGGTGGCACGGGCGCAGTCGTACGAGCTGATCGGGCCGCTCGCGGACGGGGTGCTGGGCCAGGTCACGCTGGATGTGGCGGTGCTCGGTGTCGTCGCCTTCGACGTGGTGCACGGCGCCGCGGCGCACGACGAGGCGGAGGCCGCGATCAACCGGCTGCTGTGCGAGCGGGCGGAACGGGTGGTGGTCGCCGCCGACTCCAGCAAGCTGGGCCGCCGCGCCTTCGCCCGCATCTGCGCCGCGCGGGCCGTGGACACCCTGGTGACCGACACGGCGGCGGACGAGGCCGTGGTGCGGCGGTTCGAGGAGGCGGGGATCCGGGTCGTCGCCGTGTGACGGCCGGCGACGCCGCGGTGCGGCGCGATGCCGGACGCCGGGATCCGGCACCTGGAAGCCGGGGGTCGGGCGCCGCCAGTCGGAAGCCGGGCACGGGGGGCGGGAATCGGGCGCCGGGCGCCCGGCACGAGCGACGAGACGCCCCTAAGCTGGAACCGCGCTGGCGGACCTTCGAGGGAGGCGGCGATGGCCGGGACAGCGAGCGGCGGCGGCTCCGGAGGGCCGCGTTACCTGCCGGTCGCCGAGCACGGGCTGATCGGCGATCTGCGCAGCGTGGCCCTGACGGGCACCGACGGCACCATCGACTGGTACTGCTGTCCCGCCTTCGACGCGCCGAGCGTCTTCGCCTCCATCCTGGACGCCGAGCGCGGCGGCGCCTTCCGGCTGTCGGCCGCCGGACCGGCGAAGACGAAGCAGTTCTACTTCCCCGACACCAACGTCCTGATCACCCGCTTCTTCACCGAGGACGGCGTGGGTGAGGTGCAGGACTTCATGCCCGTCCGCGGCGAGCGGGCGGAGGCCGAACGGCACCGGCTGATCCGCCGGGTGGTGTGCGTCCGCGGGTCGGTGGTGTTCCGCGCACACGTCGCGCCCCGCTTCGACTTCGGCGCGCGGCCGCACACCCTGCGCATGGAGGACGGCGTGGCGGTCTTCGCCTCGGCCGGGCTGACGCTCGCGCTCACCGCGACCGTGCCGCTGGAGCCGGACGGGCCGGACGCGCGGGCCGAGTTCAAACTCGCCGAGGGCGAGTCCGCGGTGTTCGCGCTCGACCAGGTGGGCGGTGACGTGGCGCCACGCCGGTGCCCCCGCACGGAGGCCGAGGAGGAGTTCCAGGCCACGGTGGCGTACTGGCGCCGGTGGCTGTCCCAGTCCCGGTACCGGGGCCGCTGGCGGGAGATGGTGCACCGCTCGGCACTCACCCTGAAGCTGCTCACCTACGCGCCGACGGGCGCGATCGTCGCCGCCCCCACCACCAGCCTGCCCGAGCGGCCGGGCGGCGAGCGCAACTGGGACTACCGGTACGTGTGGGTGCGCGACGCCGCGTTCTGCGTGTACGCGCTGCTGCGGCTGGGGTTCAGCGGTGAGGCCGAGGCGTTCATGGACTTCGTGACCCGGCACGTCAGCCCGGGCGACAGCCGGGCCTCCGGCCCGCTGCAGATCATGTACGGCATCGACGGCCGCACCGATCTGACGGAACGCGAACTGCCCCAGCTCGAGGGGCACCAGGGCTCCGCCCCGGTCCGGGTCGGCAACGCGGCGGCCGAACAGCTCCAGCTGGACATCTACGGCGCACTCCTCGACTCCATCTACCTCTACGACAGGTGGGCGCGCCCCATCTCCAGCGCCCAGTGGGACGACGTCTGCGCGCTCGTCGACTGGGTGTGCGCGCACTGGGACCAGCCGGACGAGGGCATCTGGGAGACCCGGGGCGGCCGGCGGAACTACCTGTACTCGCGGCTGATGTGCTGGGTGGCGATCGAGCGGGGCATCCGGATCGCCGTGCGACGCGGGCTCCCCGCCGACCTGCTCCGCTGGCAGGAGGCCCGGGACGCCGTCTACCGGCGGATCCACAGCCGCGGCTGGTCGGCGAAGCGACAGGCCTTCGTGCAGTACGAGGGCGGTGAGGTGCTGGACGCGGCGGTGCTGATGATGCCGCTGACCAAGTTCATCGCGCCGACCGACCCCAAGTGGCTGTCCACCCTCGACGCGCTGACCGAGGAGCTGGTGTCGGACTCGCTGGTCTACCGCTACGACCCGCAGGCCAGCCCGGACGGACTGCGCGGCGACGAGGGCACGTTCTCGATCTGCTCGTTCTGGTACGTCGAGGCGATGGTGCACGCCGGCCGGGTGGACGAGGCCCGGCTGGCGTTCGAGAAGATGCTCACCTACGCCAACCATCTGGGCCTGTACGCCGAGGAGATCGGCCACACCGGCGACCAGCAGGGCAACTTCCCGCAGGCGTTCACCCACCTCGCCCTGATCAGCGCCGCGTTCCACCTGGACCGCGCCCTCGGCTGAACCGCCCCGCCGCCCCGGGCGGGGACACGGCGCCCGGAGCGGCGGCGACCCGGTGCGCGATCCGGCGGAGAACCCGGTTCACCGTCCGGCGGGGACACGGCACCCGGAGCGGCCGGGACACGGCGACCGCCGGCCTCGCTCACGGCCGGAACGACGACCGATGAGGGGCGTGATCCGGCCGACTTGATCAGGGTGCCGCGGTGGACGCCGCCGCCCCGGCGGCGCAGCCTTCGCCCTCCCCCTGCCATGGGACAGGTGCTGGTCACGCGACTCACCGGCCCTACGGGACCGGACGTGCCACCGGCCCCGCGCGTCAGCGCGGGAGCGCCGTCATGGGAGAATGCTCCGGTCGATCATGGCTGAAAAGCATCGACTCCGACGCCCCCTCGCGTGCCCCGGACCACGGATCGCCCATGAACCGTGCGCGCGCCGCGCCATCGCCTCCGTACGGCCACTCGTCCGCCATCCCCCGGCGAGCCGGCCGCCTCCTGGGTGACGCGTACGGCGTGCACGGTCGGAGTCGACTCCCCGTAGCTGAAAGGGCACGCTGTATGACACGTCGAACGGCACGCCGCTGGCTGATCGCCGGGACGACGGCCGCCTGTGTGGCCGCCGCCGCACTGGCCGCCACGGTGGAGAACCGGCCGGCCGTGCGGCAGACGGACACGACGGCCGCCGAGGAGCTGCCGCTGGGCGCCGCCACGCTGGAGGAGACCCGGACCTCCCGGGAGCTGGCGCCCGGGGTCACGCACATCGCGATCGAGCGGGGCCATAGGTCGGCGGGCGACTTCTGGACCGTGACGATCGGGCTCGCCACCAACAAGGCGGAGGCAGCCGAGCTGGAGCGCAAGGTGCGCGCCGCCGGCTACCGGCCGCGGCGCGACCGCACCGCCGGACCCGACCCGCGGGGCCCTCTCGGCCGGCCGCTCGGCTGGATGGTGCGGGTGGGCCGGTATGCCGACCGGGCCGCCGCCGACCGGGCCGAGGACGAGATCACGGCCCGCGGGCTGCCCGGGCACGTCCAGCACACCAGCGAGGACGGGCTCGCGACCACCGGGCCCTGGTCACTGGACGTGCTCGTGGTGGACCCCGCGCGCTTCCGCGGCCGGCTGCGGTCCGAGCTGGCGACCGGTGTCGTACCGGGCCGCGAGACGACCAGCTCGGTGGCACGGCGCACCGGCGCCCTCGCCGCGGTCAACGCCGGCTATTTCGTCATCGGCGGCGAGAAGCACACTCCCGGCAACTGGGTGGCCGGCACCGACGGCGATCCCGCCGGCGTCTCGGTGATCGGCGGGGAGCTCGTCTCGGAAGCCGTGAACGGGCGGCCCGCCCTCGTCGTCCCGGCCGGCAACGGCCGGAACACCTCGGTCCGGCGGATCGAGACCCGGATCACGGTCGCCGCCGCCGACGGCGCGTCCCGCGAGGTGACCGGCCTCAACCGGCGGCCGGGTCTGATCCCGAACTGCGGCGGCGTCGGGAACGCCACCCCGTTCTCCCGCCCGGCGCACGACTACACCTGCGGCAACGCGGACGAGGTGATCGCCCTCACCCCGGCGTTCGGCACCTCCGCCCCGCAGGGGCCCGGATTCCAGGCCACCCTCGGCGCCGACGGCCGGGTCACGGCGGTCCGGGAGGGCCGGGGCGGGCCCGTGCCCCGGCTCGGCACCGTCCTCCAGGGCACCGGAGGCGGAGCCGACTGGCTGCGCGCCCACGCCAGGGTCGGTGCCCCGCTGACGGTGCGCGGCACCGTGGTGGACGCCGGGACGCGGACCCCGCTGGAACTCACCCCGGACACCTCCGTCGTCAACGGCGGCCCCCTGCTGCTGCGGGACGGGAAGCCGGCGCTCGACCCGGTGCGGGACGGGTGGAGCCCCCAGGACATCGCCGGCGCGGACCGCGCCGGCATGTACAACGACTGGTACCTGCGCCGCAATCCGCGCACCGCGGCGGGTGTCACGCGGGACGGGCGCCTCCTGCTGCTCACCGTCGACGGCCGCCGGCCCGGTCACAGCGCGGGTCTGTCGATCACCGAGACCGCCGAGGTCATGCGCGGCCTCGGCGCGGTGCACGCGATCAACCTGGACGGCGGTGGCTCGACGGCGATGGTCGTGCGCGACGAACTCCAGGGCCACCCCAGCGACCCCACGGGCGAGCGGCCCACCGGGGACACCCTGGTCGTGCTGCCGCAGTAGGTGACGTCCCGCCGGCCGGACCGGACCGGCGAGCGGCGGCCGGTGCCGGACGGCCGGGCGGCCTGACGGCCGGTAGGGGCGACCCCCCTCCGGGCGGCAGAACGCGGCATGGTTATCATCTGAGCGCCACCTAGCTCGAAAGATGGATCTGTGACTGTCAACGAGGACTCGTTCACGAACTGGAAGAACCGCGAGGAGATCGCGGAGTCGATGATCCCGATCATCGGGAAGCTGCACCGGGAGCGGGACGTCACCGTCCTCCTCCACAGCCGCTCCTTGGTGAACAAGTCGGTGGTCAGCATCCTCAAGACCCACCGCTTCGCCCGGCAGATCGCCGGCGAGGAGCTGTCGGTGACCGAGACGATGCCGTTCCTGCAGGCGCTCACCGCGCTCGATCTCGGCCCGTCCCAGATCGACATCGGCATGCTCGCCGCCACCTACAAGGCCGACGACCGCGGACTGTCGGTCGAGGACTTCACCGCCGAGGCCGTCGCCGGCGCCACCGGCGCCAACAAGATCGAACGGCGCGAGGGCCGGGACGTCGTCCTCTACGGCTTCGGCCGCATCGGCCGCCTCGTCGCCCGGCTGCTCATCGAGAAGTCCGGCTCGGGCAACGGCCTGCGGCTGCGCGCCATCGTCGTGCGCGGCGGCGGTGAGCAGGACCTCGTGAAGCGGGCCTCGCTGCTGCGCCGCGACTCGATCCACGGCCAGTTCCAGGGCACGATCACGGTCGACGAGGAAGCCGGCACGATCGTCGCCAACGGCAACACCATCAAGGTGATCTACGCCAACGACCCCTCCGAGGTCGACTACACGGCGTACGGCATCAAGAACGCCATCCTCATCGACAACACCGGCAAGTGGCGCGACCGCGCGGGCCTGTCCAAGCACCTGCGCCCCGGCATCGACAAGGTCGTGCTCACCGCGCCGGGCAAGGGCGACGTCCCGAACATCGTGCACGGCGTCAACCACGACACCATCAAGCCGGACGAGAAGATCCTGTCCTGCGCCTCCTGCACCACCAACGCGATCGTCCCGCCGCTGAAGGCCATGGACGACGAGTTCGGCGTGCTGCGCGGCCACGTGGAGACCGTCCACTCGTTCACCAACGACCAGAACCTGCTGGACAACTACCACAAGGCCGACCGCCGCGGGCGCTCCGCGCCGCTCAACATGGTGATCACCGAGACCGGTGCCGCCTCGGCCGTCGCCAAGGCGCTGCCCGACCTCAAGGCGCCCATCACCGGCAGCTCCATCCGGGTTCCGGTGCCGGACGTGTCGATCGCGATCCTCAGCCTGCGCCTCGGCCGTGAGACGACCCGCGAGGAGGTCCTCGACTACCTGCGCAACGTCTCGCTGACCTCCCCGCTCAAGCGCCAGATCGACTTCACCACGGCGCCCGACGCGGTCTCCAGCGACTTCATCGGCTCGCGGCACGCCTCGATCGTCGACGCCGGCGCGACCAAGGTCGACGGCGACAACGCGATCCTGTACCTGTGGTACGACAACGAGTTCGGCTACTCGTGCCAGGTCATCCGCGTCGTGCAGCACGTCTCCGGGGTGGAGTACCCGACGTACCCGGCGCCCGGCGCCTGATCCGGGACACCCGGCACCCGCGGCGGCCGTGCGCCCGACCCCACCGGTCGGGCGCACGGCCGCCGCGCCCTTTCCCCGAGGCGCCATTTCCCCGGGGGGAGAGCGCAACCATTCAGGGAACCCGACTGTCTCATCTGATATCGGACAGCGAATGCCCTAGGGGACGCAATGGCGCGAAAACGAACAGCATGGGCGACAGCCGCACTCGTCGGCATCACCTTGACGGCGGCGGCCGTGCCGGCCCAGGCCACCGCACCCACCACCACCCGGACCACGGCCTGCCCCACCGGCTGGGGCAGCCTCGCCAGGACCGGCGGCGCCGGCACGACGGAACCGCTGACGAACGTCAGGGCCGGCCGGCACGCCTGCTACGACCGGCTGGTCATCGACGTCCCCGGCGCCGGCAAGGGCGTCGGCTACCGGGTCGGTTACGTGGACCGGCTCCACCAGGACGGCTCCGGCCGTCCCGTCCCGGTCGCGGGCAAGGCCGTCCTGGAGATCCGGGTCATGGCACCCGCCTACGATCCCGAGACCGGTGCGCCCGTCTATCCCGGCCGGGCCGGGCGTCCGCTCCCGGGCGTGGACCTCACCGGCTACCGCACCTTCCGCGACGCCCGCTTCGTGGGCAGCTTCGAGGGCGAGAGCCAGTTCGGGCTCGGCCTGCGCGCCCGGCTGCCGTTCCGGGTGACGCAGACAGCCGACCGGGTCGTGGTGGACGTGGCCCACAACTGGACCGGCAGCCGCTGACCCGGACCGGTCCCTGAGACCGGTCAGGCCGGCTGCCGCACCCGCCCGGCAGCCGGTGGGGTCGGCCCGGAACCCGCCCGCCGCTTCCGGCCCCGCCGGGTCGGGCCCCAGGGCTTCAGGACCGAGACCGCCGTCATGAAGACGTAGGCGGACAGCGAGACGGCCGGGCCGAAGAGCACGTCCCCGGCGTCCGGCAGCGGCCGTCCGCCGGAGACGGCGGCGACCGCCTCGTTCACCCCGGGACGCAGGGCGAGCACGGTCGCGGTGGTCGTGGCCAGCGTGAGCCAGAACTTGGTGTACACCCATCGGTGCCGCGCCAGCCCCCACGCGGTGCCCAGGGCGAGCACCAGTCCGCTGAGCAGGGTGAGGAACGCGGCGGGGAGCAGCAGCCAGTCGGCGAAGAGCTTCATGCTCCGCACGGCGGCCGTCACGGCCGGTGCGGAACCGGTGGTGGTCGCGGTGATGCCGAGGGCGAGCAGCCCGAGCGTGAGCCCGAGCCAGCCGGCGGAGGCGGCCACGTGGACGACGAGGAGGGCCCGGCGTGCGGGTCGGCTGAGTTTCACGTCTCCCACGCTGCCCGGCGGCGCCGCCGCGGGCGTCCGACGGCGGGAGTGACCCCGCGTGCTTCCCACGGCGTACGCGCACCGGAGGAGCGTGCGCGCCGCCGCGGGCGCGGGTGACGCGGGCGCGGGTGACGCGGGCGGGGGTGCCTAGCGGGCGGCGAGGAGCCTCGCCGCGTTCCGGAGCGTGTGCCGGGCCACGTTCTTGCCGAGCGTGATGCCCGCCTCGTCGGCGCTGCGGGTGTGGATGCCGGAGAGGACGCGGGCGTCCACGTTCTCGTCCGAGAGCTGCTTCCAGGTGGTGTACGTCCGGGTCACGCCGGGCGCGGTGGGGCTGGTCAGGTCGAACGGGGCGGTGCGCGGCCCGGCGAGCGTCGACAGCACGGCCTCGGCGGCGCCCGAGTAGGTGGTGTGGCCGCTCGGGTAGTCGGGGTGCGCGGGCGTGGTGTGCAGCGGCGTCCACTGCGGGTCCGGGTCGACGGATCCGGTGCGGATCGCCGTCACGGGACGCCAGCGCTCGTACGCGTACTTGCTGTCGGAGGTGGCGATCTGCGTGTCCACCAGGGCGACGTGGAAGAGCGCGACCAGCCGTGCCTGCCCGGCGACGCCCTGGTCCGTGCGGGACAGCGCCACCCGGAGCGGTTCGGTGTAGAGGGTGAGGGAGGAGCCGTACCAGAAGGCGGCGGTCTCCGTCTGGTGCGGGCTGCGCACCGTGCTGTCCGCGGCCCCGTACGCCCGGACCTCCGCGAGGTCGGCGGCGTGGCGGGCGGAATCGGGGGCGGGCGGCGGGCCGAGCCGGAACTGGTGCGGGCTGGTCAGCGTGAACGGCTGGGCGAGCCGGTTGCCGTACTGGACGGCCGGCGCGTAGGCGGGCGGTGTCGGCTGCCAGACGCCGGGCGCCGCGGGCCGCACGGGGTACGGGGCGTTCACCGAGGCCGGGTCGAGGCCGTCGCCCTGCCGCGCGGCGAGGAGGAGGTCGGCCTGGCGCCGTCCGGCGGCGGTGCCGCGCCGCTCCGCCGGACCGTCCGGGATCGCGTCGAGTGTCGTGCGGAGCTTCGCGTCGAGCTGTTCGGTCCGGCCGGGCGCGAGGGCGACGAGGGCGCGGTGCACGGCCGCGGCGAGCGCCGCCTCCTGGTAGGGGCCGCGCTCCACGCCCCGGGGCACGGCGCGGGTCGCCCGGGCCGCCGCGAGCCATCCGATGGCCCAGGTACGGCTGTTGGTGACCTGGGTGGGCGCACCGGCCGTCGCGATGGTCTCGGCCGTGGTGTCGTACCAGGTGAAGGCCGTCGGGGTGCGGTCGGCCGCGGTGGCCTGCGGGACCGCGACGGAGGTGGTCAGCAGTGCCGCCGCGCCCAGCGCGACGAGGGCGGAGCGGGTTCTCGGCGTACTCATGCGGTGTCCTTCGGTCAGAGGGGTGCGGCGACGGCCCGGCCGGCGGGTCCCGGTCGACCGCAATGATCGCGCAGGGTGGCACCCTGGTGGCGGAGCGCAAGTGTCGGCGTGCCCGGAGGGGGCGCCCACGTGTTCGGTGAGGAGGCCGAAGCCCGCCGGGGCGGCCGGGGCGGCATGCCGTCGAAGCCGCCGGCCACCCGGTGCGCGGTCCCGGAGGTGACCGGCGCGGTGGGGAAGTTCAGCTACATACCGCGGTGGTGACGCGCATCAGGTCGATGGCCCGCCGCCGGGAGAAGCGATCGAAGATCCGCATGCCGTCGAACGTAACGACGGGTCAGAAGCCGGTCAATACAGGTCGGGCGGCTTCGCGGGACCCGCAACGGCACTGCCACGGCACTGTCGTGACGCTGTCATGCGCGCGTTACAAGCGGCCGGGACGGGCCGGGCCGCCGCCCCTTGCCCCGGGCCCGGCAGGCTCCTACCCTGGCTTTTGTGCCGCAAATAAACAAAACCCGTTCGCACAGCGTCGTGCCGGGTCCCGCCGGCGACCTCGCCCGGCTCCGCGCAGCCCTGACCACCTTCTTCGCCCTCGACGGTTTCGTCTTCGCCGGGTGGGTCGTCCGCATCCCCGCCATCAAGGAACAGACCGGCGCCTCCCCCAGCACCCTCGGTCTCGCCCTGCTCGGCGTCTCCGCCGGTGCGGTCGTCACGATGGTCCTCACCGGACGGCTCTGCCGCAGGTTCGGCAACCACCAGGTCACCGTCGCCTGCGCGGTCCTGCTGTCGCTCAGCGTCGCCCTGCCCCCGCTCACCCACTCCGTGCTCGCCCTCGGCGCGGTGCTGCTGGTCTTCGGCGCGGCGTACGGCGGGATCAACGTCGCCTTCAACAGCGCCGCGGTCGAGCTGGTCGCCGCCCTGCGACGGCCGGTCATGCCGAGCTTCCACGCCGCGTTCAGCCTGGGCGGCATGATCGGCGCGGGACTGGGCGCACTGGTCGCGGGCGCCCTGTCCCCCACCCGCCACCTGATGATCCTGGCCCTGACCGGCCTGCTCGTGACCGCCCTCGCGGCACCGACGCTGCTGCGCCACCGGCCGCCGAAGCCGCCGGAAACAGGGAATCCGCCCCGGCCGCCGGAGCGCACGGCCGGCGGACGGGCCGCCCCGAGCGGCCAGCCCCGCCCCCGCCCCGACCGCCGCACCCGTGCGCTGGTGGCCGTCTTCGGCCTGATCGCCCTGTGCACGGCGTACGGCGAGGGCGCACTCGCCGACTGGGGCGCGCTCCACCTGGAGCAGGACCTCGACGCCTCCCCTGGCGTCGCGGCGATCGGCTACTCCTGCTTCGCGCTCGCCATGACCCTGGGCCGGCTGAGCGGAACGGTCCTGCTGGAACGTTTCGGCCGGACCCGCACCGTGGTCGCGGGCGGTGCAACCGCGGCGGCCGGCATGCTGCTCGGCTCGCTGGCGCCCTCGCTGTGGGCCGCGCTGCTCGGTTTCGCGGTGGCCGGCCTCGGCCTCGCCAACCTCTTCCCGGTCGCGGTGGAGCGGGCGGGCGCGCTCGCCGGTCCCGGCGGGGTGGCGGTCGCCTCCACGCTGGGCTACGGGGGCATGCTCCTGGGCCCGCCCGTCATCGGCTTCATGGCCGACTGGTTCTCCCTGCCGGCCGCCCTGACCAGCGTGGCGGCACTCGCCGCGGTGGCCGCGCTGATCGGGGTCGCGACCCGGCGCGTCACGGCGTAGCGGAGCCGGAGCACGTTGTACGCGCCGGGGCGGCGGGAAAAACGCCTTGCCCCGGAGCGTGTTCCGTCCGGCAGACTCCGCACCATGGAATCCACTGCTCTGGAGACAGGCCGCTACCTCGAGATCCTCGACAGGGAAGGCCGATCGCTCGCCTCCGCCGCCGAGCGGGCCGGGACCGGCGCGAAGGTGCCGACCTGCCCCGACTGGCAGGTGCGCGACCTGTTGCGGCACACCGGCACGGTGCACGGCTGGGCCGCCTCGTACATCCGGGAAGGGCACACCGAGGGGCGCCCCCTCGGCGATCCGCCGGACCTCGACGGCCCCGAACTGGTCGCCTGGTACCGGGAGGAGCACCGCCGCCTCGTCGACACGCTCGCCGCGGCGGCGCCGGACGTGGCGTGCTGGGCGTTCCTGCCCGCGCCCTCGCCCCTGGAGTTCTGGGCCCGCCGGCAGGCCCACGAGACCGCCGTGCACCGCTTCGACGCGGAGGCGGCGCTCGGCGGCGTCCCGGGCCGGGTGGACGGCGACTTCGCGACGGACGGCATCGACGAGCTGCTGCGCGGCTTCCAGGCCCGCTCCCGGAGCCGGGTGCGCACGGACGAGCCCCGCACGCTGCGCGTGCGCGCCACCGACACGGACGCGGTGTGGACCGTACGGCTGTCGCCGGAACCGCCGGTGACGACGCGGGGCGCCTCGGGCGAGGCCGACTGCGAACTGTCCGGCCGTGCCGAGGAGTTGTACCTGGCGCTGTGGAACCGGCTGCCCGTTCCCTCGGTGACCGGCGACCGGGCGCTGGCCGAGCTGTGGCGGGAGCGCTCGGCCGTGTGAGTCCGCGCCCGCGGGCTCGGCCCGCCGCACGCCGGACTCGGCCCCGCGCGTCCGCACCGGCCCTGCCCGCGCGGGCCCAGTCCGACGTGCCGGGGCTCAGTCCGACGACTCCGGGCTCAGTCCGACGACTCCGGGCTCAGCATGCGGGTCAGCACCGCCCGCTGCACCGGCAGCACCTCGGCGTGCAGGGCGCGCCCCTTGTCGGTGAGGGCAACCCGCACCCCGCGCCGGTCCTCCGGGCACATGCCCCGGCTGACCAGCCCGTCCTTCTCCAGCCGCGCGATCAGCCGGGAGAGCGCGCTCTGGCTGAGGTGGACGTGCTCGGAGATCTCCTGCACGCGGTAGCTGCAGGGGCCCTTCGGCGTCTCGCCCTCGGCCAGCACGTCGAGGACCTCGAAGTCACTGGCGCACAGGCCGTGCCCGTGCAGGGCCCGGTCGAGTTCCCACTGGGTGTGCGCGTGCAGCGCGAGGATGCCCCGCCACTGCTCCACAAGCGCCTGCTCGGCCGCCTTCTTCGCCGCCATGTTCGCACCGTAGCAGAGAAGTCGCTTTGTTGCATCGACATTAAATGCGTTTGCATTGGATGCAGGTGCATGTACTGTCCCTGCCATGACCTCTCCGCTCACCGCTTCCACACCCGAGGTGCGGCCCGAGGTGCGCTGGACACCCCGGCTGTGGGGCACCCTGCTCGTGCTCTGCGCCGCGATGTTCCTCGACGCGCTGGACGTGTCCATGGTCGGCGTGGCCCTGCCGTCCATCGGCGCCGACCTGGGCCTGTCCACCTCGACCCTGCAATGGATCGTCAGCGGCTACATCCTCGGCTACGGCGGCCTGCTGCTGCTCGGCGGACGCACCGCCGACCTGCTGGGCCGGCGCCGGGTCTTCCTGGTGGCCCTGGGTGTCTTCGCCCTCGCCTCGCTCCTCGGCGGACTCGTCGACTCCGGCCCGCTCCTCATCGCCAGCCGCTTCGTCAAGGGACTGAGCGCGGCCTTCACCGCCCCGGCCGGCCTGTCGATCATCACCACGACGTTCCCCGAAGGGCCGCTGCGCAACCGGGCCCTGTCCATCTACACCACCTGCGCCGCCACCGGCTTCTCGATGGGCCTGGTGCTGTCGGGCCTGCTCACCGAGGCGAGCTGGCGGCTGACCATGCTGCTGCCCGCGCCCATCGCCCTGGTCGCGCTGGCCGCCGGTCTGAAGCTGCTCCCGCACAGCGCCCGCGAACGCGACCACCGCGGCTACGACATCCCCGGCGCCGTCCTCGGCACCGCCGCCATGCTGCTGCTGGTGTTCACCGTCGTCCAGGCCCCGGAGGCCGGCTGGGCCGCCGCCCGCACCCTGCTGTCCTTCCTGGCGGTGGCCGTGCTGCTGACGGCGTTCGTGCTGGTCGAGCGGCGCTCGCCGGGGCCGCTGGTGCGGCTCGGCGTGCTGCGTTCCGGCACCCAGGTGCGCGCCCAGCTCGGCGCCATGGCCTTCTTCGGCTCGTACGTCGGCTTCCAGTTCCTGGTCACCCTGTACATGCAGTCGCTGCTGGGCTGGTCCGCGCTGCACACGGCGCTCGCCTTCCTGCCGGCGGGCGCGCTGGTGGCGGTGTCGTCGACGAAGGTCGGCGCGATCGTCGACCGGTTCGGCACCCCGCGCCTGATCGCCGTCGGCTTCGGGCTGATGGTCGCCGGTTACGCGCTCTTCCTCGGCGTCGACCTCCACCCGGTCTACGCGGTGGCGATCCTGCCGAGCATGCTGCTGATCGGCGCCGCCTGCGCACTGGTCTTCCCGTCGCTGAACATCCAGGCCACCAACGGGGTCGACGACCACGAGCAGGGCATGGTCTCCGGACTCCTCAACACCTCGGTGCAGGTCGGCGGCGCGATCTTCCTCGCCGTGGTGACGGCGGTGGTCACCGCCCACACCCCGGAGAACGCCGGCCCACAGGCCGTCCTCGACAGCTACCGGCCGGGCCTGCTCGTGGTCACGGGCATCGCCGTGGCCGGCCTGCTGATCGCCCTGACCGGTCTGCGCGACCGGCCCGCGCGGGCATCGGTCGTGGTCGCCAGGTCCACCACCCCGGAGGCGGAACGCGTCCCGGTACGCGACTAGGGGGTCCGCCACCCGAGCGCGCCCGGCGGGGCAGGCTTGCCCGCCGGGCGCGCGGCTGTGAGACTCGCGGCATGACCGGACACGGGGGACGGCGCAGTCAGGCCGAACGGGACGCGATCACCGTCGAGATCGGATACGCGCTGTGCAGCGCGGCGTTCGCGGCGGCGGTGGTCTTCGGGGCGATCGCCGGTCCGGCGCTGCTGTTCGAGCTGCCGCGCACGCTGTCCGCGCTGCTGCTGCACACCGGCCAGGTGGTCGCACCGGTGCTGTTCGCGGCCCGGGTGATCACCGTGCTGGTCCGTTTCCGGACGGCACCTCAGCCGAGCCAGCCCGGTCGCACCAACCCGGACTCGTAGGCCAGCACGACGAGCTGGGCCCGGTCGCGGGCGCCCAGCTTCACCATCGTGCGGCTCACATGGGTCTTGGCGGTGAGCGGGCTGACGACCAGGCGGCGGGCGATCTCCTCGTTGGACAGCCCGATGCCGACCAGGGCCATCACCTCCCGCTCCCGCTCGGTGAGCGAGGTCAGCGCGCCGGCCGCCGCGGGCTCCTTGGAGCGGGCGGCGAACTCCGCGATCAGCCGCCGGGTCACCCCCGGGGACAGCAGGGCGTCACCGGCCACCACCGCCCGGACCGCGCGCAGCAGTTCGTCCGGTTCGGTGTCCTTCACCAGGAAACCGGAAGCGCCCCCACGGATGGCCTCGAAGACGTACTCGTCCAGCTCGAACGTGGTCAGCATGATCACCTTGGTCTCCGCGAGCGCGGCGTCCCCGGTGATCCGGCGGGTCGCGGCGAGTCCGTCGAGGGCGGGCATGCGGATGTCCATCAGCACGACGCCGGGGCGCAGTTCGCGCACCGCGCGCAGCGCCTCCTCGCCGTCGGCGGCCTCCGCGACGACCTCGATGTCCGGCTGCGCGTCCAGCAGCGCGCGGAACCCGGCGCGCACCAGATGCTGGTCGTCGGCGAGCAGTACACGGATCACCGGTCCTCCTCCTCGGGCCGCGGCGGCGACAGCGGCAGTACGGCGTCCACCCGGAACCCTCCGCCGGGCCGCGGACCCGCCTCGATGGTGCCCCCCAGTGCGGCGGCCCGCTCCCGCATCCCGGCCAGACCGTTCCCGCCGCCCCCCGCGTCGGCGCCGGTCGCGGGCCCGTCGTCGTCGATCCGCAGCCGCAGCGTGCCGCGGTCACCGGTGAGCCGCACGCGCGCGTTGCGGGACCCGGAGTGGCGTACGACGTTGGTGAGCGCCTCCTGGACGATCCGGAAGGCGGCGAGGTCCGCGGCCGGGGGCAATCGCGGAGCCGTGCCGTCGACCCGGACCGTGAGGCCCGCGTCGGCCGCCGCCTCGACCAGCTCGGGCAGCCGGTCCAGGCCGGGGGCGGGGGCGCGCGGCGCGGCACCGGGGGCGCGCAGCGTGTCGAGCACCTGGCGGACCTCGCCCAGCGCCTCCTTGCTCGCACCCTTGATGGTGGTCAGCGCGGTGCGCGCCTGCTCGGGGTCTGAGTCGAGCAGGGCGAGCCCGACACCCGCCTGCACATTGATCACGGAGAGGCTGTGCGCGAGGACGTCGTGCAGCTCGCGGGCGATCCGCAGCCGTTCCTCGTCGGCGCGGCGCCGCGCCGCCTGGGCCCGCTCGGCGCGTTCCCGGGCCCACTGCTCACGCCGGGCCCGGGCCAGCTCGGCGAGGGCGACGATCGCGACCACCCAGGCGGCGACCACCGCCTCCTGCGTCCAGGAGGCGGGCACGTCCCCGGACGGCGACAGCCACCGGTAGAGCCAGTGTGCGACCAGCACATGCGCCGCCCACAGCATTCCGAGCGCCGCCCAGGCGGCCTTGCGGTGCCCGGCGACGACCGCGGCGAAACAGGCGACCGCGACGGTCAGCAGCACCGGCCCGTACGGGTATCCGGCACCCAGACAGACCGCCACGGCCGCCGCCGTCCCGAACACCACGGCCCGGGGATGCCGGTGCCGCCACAGCAGCTGCCCCGCGGCCAGCACCAGCAGCACCCGGGCGAAGGGGTCGAGGGCCGCCCGCTCGCCCTCCTGGCCGCGCGCGGCGAACTGCGAGCCCACCAGGACGAACACGGTGAGCAGCGCCGTGGAACGCCACGGCCACCGGGCCGGCCGCCCCGCATCGTCCGGGCGGTCCCCCCACGGCGGACCGTGCCGCCACCGTCGGGGCGGGCCGCCCGGGCTCACACGCTGCTCCTCCACGACGGCCACGCTAGACGCCGGCCGGGGAGTCCGCGTCACTCGCGGGAGGTGGTCACCCGTACTCCTCACGGGGTACGTCCGCCCGGGACCGGTCATACAGGAAGAAGCTGCCGTGTGCCGCCGCCGTTGCCGCCGTGCGCGTGCGCAGGGAGTGGTCCGGCGCGGACGGCGGTCTCTTGCCCCCCGTCCTCGGGTCAGCCGTGGACCAGTCCCACGGAGTGGGCGAGCCGGGCCACGGCGTGCCGGAAGAACGGCTCGCGGTCCTCGACGATCCGGTTGAACTGGCCGAACACCTCGAACCCCACGAGCCCGTACAGCTCGGCCCACGCCGCGACGAGCACGGCCACCACCTCGGGCGGCAGGTCGGGGGCGACGTCCGCCGCCAGGCGCTCGGCCTCGGTGCGCAGCTCGGCGGGCAGCGGCGTCTTGGCCACGCCCCTGCCGCGGTGGGCGTCGCGCACGATCCGGATGAGCAGGAGACCGACGCGGGCCGCGGGCGGGACCGTGGTCCGCGGGGCGGTGTAGCCGGGCACGGGCGAGCCGTAGATCAGGGCGTACTCGTGGGGGTGGGCCAGGGCCCAGCCGCGCACCGCCTCGCAGACGGCGGTCCAGCGCCGTACGGGCCCGGCGTCGGCGACCGCGTCGTGCGCGGTCTCGGCGGCCTCGCCGAGGGAGTCGTAGGCGTCGATGATGAGCGCGGTCAGCAGGTCGTCCCGGCTGGGGAAGTAGCGGTAGAGCGCGGAGGAGACCATGCCCAGCTCGCGGGCGACCGCGCGCAGGGACAGCTTGGCGGCGCCGTCGACCGCGAGCTGGCGGCGGGCCTCCTCCTTGATGGCCTCCGTGACTTCCCTACGGGCGCGGGCACGGGCGCCACGCGGGGTGCTGGAGGTGCCTGCGGTGCTTTGGGTGCCTGTCGGGCTGCTGGTACCTGTGGTGCCCGGCCCCCGGGTGTCGTTGATGCCGGGGGTGTCCTGAGTGCTGTCGCTCATGGGATGAGTCTTCCATGATGCAGAGCAGTGCACACAAACGAGAGCACCGCTCTTGCTTTGGCGCGGCGCTCTCGTGCACACTGCTCTCAAGCGAGAGCAGTGCTCACAAAGGAGAGCAATGCTCAGCCGCCAGTGCGACGCTCACGCTTGAGAGCACCGCTCACCGACCTCAGGGAGAACCGCCATGTCCGCCCACGTCCGCAAGCCCGGCTGGCTCACCGTCAACGTCGTCAACCGCGCCGTCGCCTGGCTGACCCGCCGCGGCATCAGCGTCTGGGGCTCCCGCGTCCTCGCGGTCCGCGGCCGCAAGAGCGGTCAGTGGCGGACCACGCCGGTGAACCTGCTGACCGTCGACGGACGGCACTATCTCGTCGCCCCGCGCGGCCACGTCCAGTGGACGCACAACATGCGCGCGGCCGGCGGCGGCGAGCTGCGGCTCGGCACGAGAGCCGACGTCTTCACCGCGGCCGAGGTCGCCGACGACGACAAGCCGCCACTGCTGCGCGCCTACCTCAAGCGGTGGAAGGCCGAGGTGGGTGTCTTCTTCAACGGTGTCGGCCCCGACTCCTCCGACGCCGAACTGCGTCGCATCGCCCCCGACCACCCCGTCTTCCGCGTGGAGATCACCCCGGCCTCGACCGCCGGCTGAGCCGCGCCGGGCGGACCGGACTCAGACCGGCTCACCGCCCCGAGGACGGCTCACCGGCCTTGGGAACGCCACGGCCACGGCACGGCCCGACCGGCCTCAGGCCTCCCCGTGCGCGGCCGTACGCGCCTCACGGCCCCACCAGCCCGAGCGGCCCACCGACCCGACCGGCCCACCAGCCGGACCGGCCCACCGGCCCACCAGCCGGACCGGCCCACCGGCCCACCAGCCGGCCCGGCCCACCGGCCCACCAGCCGGCCCGGCCGAGTCAACCCGCCCTGGCCGGTCATCCGGCCTGCCCCGCCTCCCCTGCCTCACGCGGGCCGGCCCCCTCGCCGGCCCCGTCCCCGGCCGCGGACCGGCGGTCCAGCGCCGCCAGCGCGCGCTGGGCGATGGGCCGGGTCCGGACGATCTCGCCGAGGGACGTCGAGCCGCGGGTGATGTCCATGAAGGCCCGCCAGGCCGGCCGGAGGCCGGTCAGCGCCGCGTGGAACAGTCCGGGCCGCCGTTCGAAGACCTGGAGCAGCCGCCTGCCGACGGCCATCTCCACGCCCAGCCCCGCCTTGACGGCGAACGCGTAGTTGAGGGCCTGGCGGCGGGCGTCCACCGCGTCGTGCGCCTCGGCGATGCGTACGGCCCACTCCCCCGCGAGCCGTCCGGAGCGCAGGGCGAACGAGATGCCCTCCCGGGTCCACGGCTCCAGCAGTCCCGCCGCGTCCCCGCACACCAGCACCCGTCCGCGCGAGAGCGGCGAATCGTCGGCACGGCAGCGGGTGAGGTGCCCGGAGGAGATGGCCGGTTCGAAACCGGCGAGGCCGAGCCGCCCGATGAAGTCCTCCAGGTACCGCTTGGTGGCGGCGCCCTCGCCGCGCGCCGAGATCACGCCGACGGTGAGGGTGTCGCCCTTGGGGAACACCCACCCGTAACTGCCGGGAATGGGGCCCCAGTCGATGAGGACGCGCCCCTTCCAGTCCTCGGCGACGGTCTCCGGCACCGGGATCTCCGCCTCCAGCCCGAGGTCCACCTGCCCGAGCTTGACGCCGACGTGCGCCCCTATGCGGCTCGCGCTGCCGTCCGCGCCGACCACGGCCCGCGCCAGCAGCGTCTCGCCGCCCTGGAGCACGACGGCGACGGTGCGCCGGTCCGGGACCGACGAGCCGTGCTGCTCGACCCGCTGCACGGTCGCTCCGGTGCGCAGCTCGGCGCCCGCCTTCTGCGCGTGCTCGACGAGTCGCTGGTCGAACTCGGGACGGTTGATGAGCCCGAAGAGCATCTGCCGGGAGCGCCGGGTGCGGGTGAAGCGCCCGTTGTGGGAGAACGTCACCGCGTGCACGCGGTCCTTGAACGGCAGCTCGAAGCCGGGCGGGAGCGCGTCGCGCGAGGGGCCGATGATGCCGCCGCCGCAGGTCTTGTAGCGGGGCAGCTCCGCCTTCTCCAGCAGCAGCACGCGCCGCCCCGCGACCGCCGCCGCGTAGGCGGCCGAGGCCCCCGCGGGTCCCGCGCCCACCACGACGACGTCCCACACCTGCCGGACGTCGTCCGCCGAAGAGTTCTCGCTGCTCACGATGGTCTACTGCTCCCGCTCCTGCCGGCTGCCGCTCCCCCGGCTCTCGGCTCGTCGAGCTGGGGGAACCCCATGTCCCCCGCATCCTACGGCGAAGATCGCGGCGGACCGCTGTGGGAGGATCGACGGTATTCGCACCGTACAACGTCGCACCCACAAGGAGCGTGCCCATGTCGTCGAATCCGGTCGCCGAGACCGTCGCCTCGCTGATGCCCAGGGCGAAGGCGGAGCTCACCGAGCTGGTGGCCTTCAAGTCGGTGGCGGACTTCGACCAGTTCCCGAAGAGCGAGAGCGAGGGGGCGGCCCGCTGGGTCGCCGACGCGCTCACCGCCGAGGGCTTCCAGGACGTGGCCCTGCTCGACACCCCGGACGGCACCCAGTCGGTGTACGGCTACCTGCCCGGCCCCGAAGGTGCCAGGACGGTCCTGCTGTACGCCCACTACGACGTCCAGCCGCCGCTCGACGAGTCGGCGTGGACCACCCCGCCGTTCGAGCTGACGGAGCGGGACGGCCGCTGGTACGGCCGGGGCGCCGCCGACTGCAAGGGCGGCGTGATCATGCACCTGCTGGCGCTGCGCGCGCTGAAGGCGAACGGTGGCATACCCGTGCACGTGAAGGTGATCGCCGAGGGCTCCGAGGAGATGGGCACGGGCGGACTGGAGCGGTACGCCGAGGCGCACCCGGAGCTGCTGGCGGCGGACACCATCGTCATCGGCGACGCGGGCAACTTCCGCGTGGGCCTGCCGACGGTGACCACCACGCTGCGGGGGATGACCCTGGTCCGCGTCCGGATCGACACCCTCGCGGGCAACCTGCACTCGGGGCAGTTCGGCGGTGCCGCACCGGACGCGCTGGCCGCGCTGATCCGCGTCCTGGACTCGCTGCGCGCCGAGGACGGGTCGACGACGGTGGACGGGCTGGCCGGTGCGGCGGCGTGGAACGGTCTGCAGTACGAGGAGGAGCAGTTCCGCAAGGACGCCCGGGTGCTGGACGGTGTGGAGCTGATCGGCTCGGGCACGGTCGCCGACCGGATCTGGGCGCGGCCCGCGGTGACCGTGCTGGGCATCGACTGCCCGCCGGTGGTCGGCGCCACCCCGTCGGTGCAGGCGAGCGCCCGGGCGCTGGTGAGCCTGAGGGTGCCGCCGGGCGTGGACGCCGCCGAGGCGACCAAGCTGCTCCAGGCGCACCTGGAGGCGCACACGCCGTGGGGCGCGCGGGTGAGCACGGAGCAGATCGGCCAGGGCCAGGCGTTCCGGGCCGACACCAGCAGCCCCGCGTACCAGGCGATGGCCGACGCGATGGCGGTGGCGTACCCGGGTGAGGAGATGCAGTACGCCGGGCAGGGCGGCTCGATCCCGCTGTGCAACACCCTCGCGGCACTCTACCCGCGCGCGGAGATCCTGCTGATCGGCCTGAGCGAGCCGGAGGCGCAGATCCACGCGGTGAACGAGAGCGTGTCGCCCGAGGAGCTGGAGCGGCTGTCGGTGGCGGAGGCGCTGTTCCTGCGCAACTACGCGGCGAGCTGAGCCGGGTCGTCGCTCTGCCCACAGCCGAGGGCCCTCGCCTGCCGGGCGGGGGCCCTCCTACGGTCCTGTCATGGACGTCATCGAGCTGCTCCCCCGCCTGCGTCTGCTGCGTTTCCCGGTCGGCCAGGCCTGTCTCTGGCGCGACGGTGACGAGCTGACCCTGATCGACGCCGGTGCCGGCGGCTGCGGCGCCGTGCTCGCCGAGGTGACCGTCGCACTCGGCCGGGCCCCGCGGGACGTACGGCGGATCGTGCTCACGCACTTCCACGAGGACCATGTGGGCGGGGCGGGCGAGTTCGCCGCGCTGAGCGGCGCGGAGGTGTACGCGCACCGGCTGGACGCGCCCTTCGTGCGGGGCGAACTCCCGGGCCCGCCGCCGGTGTACGAGGACTGGGAGCCCCCGGTCCACGCCGCGGCGCTGCGGCTGCTGCCGCCCGACGGCTTCCCGCGTCCGGCGCGGCTCACGGAGGTGTCCGACGGCGATGTCCTCGGCTTCGGCGGAGGGGCGCGGGTCGTCCACGCGCCGGGCCACACGGACGGCAGCATCGCGCTGCACCTTCCCGAGCACGGTGTGCTGTTCACCGGGGACGCGGTGGCGGCGTCCCCGGTGGACGGCTCGGTCATGATGGGCGCGCTGAACCTGGACCGGGCGCGGACCCTCGCGTCCTTCCGGCGGCTGGCCGCGCTGGACACGGACGTGGCCTGCTTCGGACACGGTGACCCGGTGCTCGGCGGGGCCGGTGAGGCCCTCAGGAAGGCGGCGGCGGCCTACGCCTAGGGGGTGTCCGTGCGGGGCGGGCGATGTGCTCCGGGCACGTCCCGGTCCTCGCCCAGGCGGTCGCCGACGGGGGTGCCGGCCTCCAGGTACACGGCCGCCCCGCGTTCACGGGCGCGCAGGGCCCAGCGCAGCCGTGCGTAGCGCACGGGTGGCAGCAGGTCGGCGGCCTCCTCCTCGGTGACGAAGCGCCAGGCGCGCAGTTCGGGTCCGGGCAGCAGGACCCGGCCGGTGTCGGCGGAGTCGAGCCGGCCGCCGTCGAAGAGCAGCCGCAGTCCGCCGTAGCCGGGCGGTGCGGGCGGTTCCCAGTCGGCGACGAGCAGCCGCGGTTCGTCCGCCAGGTGGATGCCGGTCTCCTCGGCGACCTCGCGGATCCCGGCCCGGGCGGGCGCCTCGCCGGGTTCCACCACGCCGCCGGGGAACTCCCAGCCGGGCTTGTAGGTGGGGTCGACGAGCAGCACCCGGTCGCGTTCGTCGAAGAGCAGCACTCCGGCGGCCAGTGTCTCCGCGGTGGGTTCGGGGGTCTGCACGATGTCGCAGACGGGGACGGCGCCCGAGGTGACGGCGTCCGCTATGCGCGCGGCGGTCTGGCGGGGGGTGAGGGCTCCGTTGTCGACGAGGTGGGCGTCGGCGGCGAGCCAGGCTTCGAGTGCGGTCCGGTAGGGCTCGATGTGGTCGTAGGACCACTGCCGGATCCGCATGTCGCCGTCGGGGAGGTCCGGGGGGACCTCGCGGGCGGCTATGCGCTCGCGCAGTATCGTTTCGGCCGGGGCGAGCAGCACGTGGTGGACGGGGATGCGGCGGGCGGCCAGCCCGCCGAAGATCTCGTCGCGGTACTCCTGCCGGAGCAGGGTCATGGGCACCACCAGGGTCCCGCCGAGTTCGGCGAGCATCGCGGCCGCGGTGTCGATCACGAGCCGGCGCCAGATCGGCAGGTCCTGGTAGTCGCCGACCTCGGCGAGGCGTTTGGCCGGCAGCAGGAGCGGAAGTCCGCCGCCGATGACCTCGGGGTCGAAGAGCGTGCTGTTCGGGATCAGTTCGATCAGTTCCCGTGCGGTCGTGGTCTTCCCCGCACCGAACGCGCCGTTGATCCAGACGACGGTCACGTTTCCCCCTCTTCTGTTGGCCCCCTGTGGCTTGCCCGCTCCACCCTGCCACGGAAACCAGCCCTCGTTGAGGGCGCACAAACGGAAGGCGCCGGTCCCCCGGGCACGGGGAGCCGGCGCCGTCCGGCGCGGGGGCGTCACGTCGATCGGGGCCGGACCAGCCCGTCGCCGAGCCCGGCGTGATCGCCGAGGGGCCCCGGGCGCTCGCTCAGTGCTCCTTGCCGGACGCGTGTGCGGGGCGCGTGTCCAGGCTGTTCGTGGCGATGACCGGGTCGAGGCTGCTGACGGTGTCGCCCACGTTGAGCTCGTTCAGCTGTTCCTCGAGCGCGTGCGACGGGGTGATCGCCGCGACGACGAATCCGGTGGCGAGGGAGGCGATGGCGAGCATGCTGCGCTTCTTCATGCCCCGTCCAACTGCGAACCGGACCCGAGGTCACGGTCCGGCCGTCCGCGGGGCCCGGTGTGCCCGCCCGCTCACACCGCCGCCGCGGCCGGGTCCGCTCGTCGGGTGAGGGCCGCGGCGGCGGCGCCCACCAGGCCGGCGTCGGTGCCCATCCGGGCCGGGGCCACGGCGAGGTGCCGGACGAAGGAGAGGGTGGCGTAGTCGGCGAGCGCCGAACGCAGGGGCTCGAACAGCACGTCGCCCGCCTTGCCGACGCCACCGCCGACCACGGCGATGTCGATCTCGACCAGGGTCGCGGTGGCCGCGATCCCCGCGGCCAGCGCCTGGGCGGCCCGCCGGAAGGACGCCACGGCGACCGGATCGCCGGCCCGGGCCGCGGCGGCGACCGCGGCGGCGGAGGTGTCGCCGTCCGGGCCGGGACGCCAGCCGCCCTCCAGGGCGCGCCGGGCGATGTTGGGGCCGCTCGCGATGCGCTCCACACAGCCGCGCGCGCCGCACGGGCAGGGGTCGCCGTCGAGGTCCACGCTGATGTGACCGATGTGACCGGCGTTGCCGGTGGGGCCCGGGTGCACTCTGCCGTTCAGGACCAGCCCGCCGCCGACGCCCGTGGAGACCACCATGCACAGCGCGTTGTCGTGACCGCGCGCGGCGCCCTGCCAGTGTTCGGCGGCGGTGATCGCCACCCCGTCGCCGATCAGTTCGACCGGGAGTCCGCCCGTCGCCGCCCGCACCCGCTCGACCAGCGGGTAGCCCCGCCAGCCGGGCACGTTCACCGGGCTGACGGTGCCCGCGGAGGCGTCAACGGGGCCCGCGCTGCCGATGCCGACGGCGTCCACCCTGCGCCACGCCGGCGCGGCGGCCAGCTCGCCGAGGACGTCCGCCACGGCCCGCATGACGGTGTCGCCGTCCTCCCGGGCGGGCGTCGGGCGCTGGGCCCGCACCACGATCCGGCCGCCGCCGTCCACCAGCGCGCCTGCGATCTTGGTGCCGCCGATGTCGAGCGCGGCCACGAGGTCGGTGTGCATCAGAGTCGGATCTCCCCGTCAACCAGGTGTTTTCTCCCCTGCGCAGGGGAGACGGGCGGACCGGTGCCGCGGTGGGGCGCGGTACCGGAGTGTGCGATGGACAGTCTCTCCCGGCCATGACAACGTTGTCCAGGTTCTATGCTCGACGCCACATCCATGCATCCCATGGACCGACGCACCCCGTGGACCACAGGACAGGACAGCGCACCGTGCCCGAGACCATCCGCCGAGCCGACCGTCTCCCCGGTAGCCGCTACGGCAACCGGCCCACCATGAAGGACGTCGCGGCGCGTGCCGGAGTCGGACTGAAGACGGTCTCCCGGGTCGTCAACGGCGAGCCGGGCGTGACCCCGGAGACCGAGCAGCGGGTCCAGGACGCCATAGCGGCCCTGGGCTTCCGCCGCAACGACAGCGCGCGGGTGCTGCGCAAGGGCCGTACCGCCAGCGTCGGCCTGGTCCTCGAGGACCTCGCCGACCCGTTCTACGGCCCGCTGAGCCGCGCGGTCGAGGAGGTGGCCCGCGCCCACGGCGCGCTGCTGATCAACGGTTCCAGCGCCGAGGACCCGGAGCGCGAGCAGGAGCTGGCGCTGGCGCTGTGCGCCCGCCGGGTGGACGGCCTGGTGGTGATCCCGGCCGGTGACGACCACCGCTACCTCGAGCCGGAGATCAGGGCGGGCGTCGCCACCGTCTTCGTGGACCGGCCGGCCGGGCAGATCGACGCCGACGTGGTGCTCTCCGACAACTACGGCGGCGCCCGCGACGGCGTGGCCCACTTGATCGCGCACGGGCACCGCCGCATCGGCTTCATCGGTGACATGCCCCGCATCCACACCGCCGCCGAGCGGCTGCGCGGCTACCGGGCCGCCCTGGAGAACGCGGGCATAGCCGTCGAGGACGCGTGGATGTCCCTGGGTGTCACGGATCCGGGGCGGGTGCGCCGCGCGGCCGAGGAGATGCTCTCCGGGCCGGCCCCGGTCACCGCGATCCTCACGGGCAACAACCGGGTCACCGTCACTGTCGTCCGGGTGCTGGCCGAGCGGAGCGGCCGGGTCGCGCTGGTCGGCTTCGACGACTTCGAGCTGGCCGACCTGCTCCAGCCGGGGGTCACGGTCGTCGCCCAGGACGCGGCGGCGCTCGGCCGCACCGCCGCCGAACGGCTGTTCCGCCAGCTGGACGGCTCCCTGGTCACCCCGGAACGGATCGAGCTGCCGACGCGGCTGATCGCCCGTGGCTCCGGCGAGCTGCCCCCGGCGGACTGAGCACCCCGCGACCGGCGACGGCGGCCACGGCGGCCGGGTGGACCGCACGCTGCGCGTGCCCGGCCCCGCCGAGGCGCCGCCGGCGCATCCGCTGTCCTGTCCGGGCGCCCGGCCCGAGGAGTCCGGTCTCCTCGCCGGCAACCGGCTGCCGCCTTCGGACCGGCCGGTGCCCGGGGACCGTCCCGGTCCTGGCCGCCGGCTGCGACGGTTTGTGACGGCGTCCGGCCCAAAGCGGTTCCTACGGCTTCGGCAGGAGCGTGGTCCGGGCGCCCGGGGCGTCGCCGCCGCCGAGGACGTGGCCGCTGCCGCGCCTGCCGCCGGAGCCGCCGCCGTTGCCCGGCCGCCGCCGTACGTTCGGACGGCCCGCGGGGCGTGTGGCCGGCGGTGGGTCCCGTGCGGTCCGCCGGAGTCACCACCCCCGTGCCGGTGCCACGTCGTTGCGCGGCGTGCAGGGCACGGGGCGGCGGTGACGGCGCCGGCCGGTGGTGGCCGCCGCGACCGGGGCGTTACGAGGCCGAGGCCGTCAGGTCACCTCGGCGGGGCGCGGCGAAGCCCTGGAGGTCGGCGCGGGTGAGCCCGGTCAGCCGGGCGACCTCGGCGATGTCGAGGGCGCCGCAGTCCAGCCCGCGCAGCAGGTAGCCGCTGAGCGCCTTGGCGGTGGCGGGCTCGTCCATGACGTCGCCGCCGGCCCGGCTGGCATAGCGGGCGAGGCGGCCGGCGGCCTGCTCGAAGCCCTCCCGGTAGAAGGCGAACACGGCCGCGTAGCGGGTGGGGATGTGGCCGGGGTGCATGTCCCAGCCCTGGTAGTAGGCGCGAGCCAGGGCACGGCGGGTGAGGCCGTAGTGCAGGCGCCAGGCGTCGTGGACCTTCTCGGTGGAGCCGACCGGGAGCACGTTGGTCGAGCCGTCGGAGACCCGGACGCCGGTGCCCGCGGCGGCGACCTGCATGACGGCCTTGGCGTGGTCGGCGGCCGGGTGGTCGCTGGCCTGGTAGGCGGCGGAGACACCGAGACAGGCGCTGTAGTCGAAGGTTCCGTAGTGCAGGCCGGTGGCGCGGCCCTCGGCGGCCTGGATCATCCGGGCGACGGTGGCGGTGCCGTCGGCGGCGAGGATGGACTGGCTGGTCTCGATCTGGATCTCGAAGCCGATCCGGCCGGGCTCCAGGCCGTGCGCCTTCTCGAAGGCCTCCAGCAGCCGGACCATGGCGGTGACCTGCTCCGGGTAGGTGACCTTGGGCAGGGTGAGGACCAGCCCGTCGGGCAGTCCGCCGGCCCGCATCAGGCCGGTGAGGAAGACGTCGAGGGTGCGGATGCCGCGGTCGCGGACGGCGGCCTCCATGCACTTCATGCGGATGCCCATGTAGGGGGCCGCCGTGCCGTTCCGGCAGGCGTCGGCGATCAGGCGGGCGGCGCGGGCCGCGTCCTGGTCCTCGTCCCCGCCCTGGTAGCCGTCCTCGAAGTCGACGCGCAGGTCCTCGATGGGCTCGCGCTTCAGCTTGGCGCGGACCCGGGAGTACACCGGCTCGGCGAGGTCGTCGGACAGGCCGAGGACGGCGGCGAACGACGCGGCGTCCGGGGCGTGGGCGTCGAGGGCGGCGAGGGCCTGGTCGCCCCAGGAGCGGATGGTGCCGGCGGCGAAGGCGTCGCCGGGGACGTAGACGGTGTGGACGGGCTGGCGGGTACCGGGGTCGCCCGGGTAGAGCCGCTCCAGCTCGGCGTCGACCGGCGCGAGGGAGGCGCCGATCTCCTCGCCGACGGCGCCCGCGAGGCTCGTCGCCACCTGCTCCTGCTGCCCCTGACCCATTCCCACACCCTCCTGTTTTCCGTCTTACGGAATCGATAATCCGCACTCCGAAGTTATCCGGGCGGCTTCCCGCCGGTCAACACCCGTCCGCAGCATGGTCCGCCCGCCGCGCCTTCCCCGCGCGCCGGGCCCGGGACGCGCCGAGGCCCCCGTGACCGTCGGCGGTCACGGGGGCCTCGGCGCAGCCGTGCGGCGATCAGCCCTTGCGGGCCTTGATCTCCTCGGTGAGCTGCGGGACGACGTCGAACAGGTCGCCGACCACGCCGTAGTCGACCAGGTCGAAGATCGGGGCCTCGGGGTCCTTGTTGACGGCCACGATGGTCTTCGAGGTCTGCATGCCCGCACGGTGCTGGATCGCGCCGGAGATGCCGGAGGCGATGTAGAGCTGCGGCGAGACGGACTTGCCGGTCTGGCCGACCTGGTTGGTGTGCGGGTACCAGCCGGCGTCGACGGCGGCACGCGAGGCACCGACGGCCGCGCCGAGGGAGTCGGCGAGCGCCTCGATGATCGCGAAGTTCTCCGCGCCGTTGACACCACGGCCGCCGGAGACCACGATCGCGGCCTCGGTCAGCTCCGGACGGCCCGTCGACTCACGCGGCGTACGGCCGGTGATCTTCGTGCCGGTGGCCTTCTCGGAGAAGGTCACGTTCAGGGCCTCGACCGCGCCGGCGGCCGGGGCGGCCTCCACGGCGGCCGAGTTCGGCTTGACCGTGATGACCGGGGTGCCCTTGATGACGCGGGACTTGGTGGTGAAGGCGGCGGCGAACACCGACTGGGTCGCGACCGGACCCTCGTCGCCGGCCTCCAGGTCGACGGCGTCGGTGATGATGCCGGAGCCGATGCGCAGCGCCAGGCGGGCGGCGATCTCCTTGCCCTCGGCGGAGGACGGGACCAGCACGGCGGCCGGGGAGACGGCCTCGTAGGCGGCCTGGAGGGCGTCGACCTTCGGCACGACCAGGTACTCGGCGTACTCGGAGGCGTCGTGGGTGAGGACCTTCACCGCGCCGTGCTCGGCGAGCGCGGCGGCGGTGTCGGCGGCGCCGTTGCCGAGGGCGACGGCGACCGGCTCGCCGATGCGGCGGGCCAGGGTCAGCAGCTCCAGGGTCGGCTTGCGGACGGCACCGTCCACGTGGTCGACGTAGACGAGGACTTCAGCCATGGGACTTCTTCTCTCCTGCTTGCGAAGTTGAGGGGCGGTCAGCTGGGCGCTGCTCAGATGAACTTCTGGCCCGCGAGGAACTCAGCGAGCTGCTTGCCGCCCTCGCCCTCGTCCTTGACGATCGTGCCGGCCGTGCGGGCCGGGCGCTCGGTGGCGGAGTCGACCTTGGTGTAGGCGCCGTCCAGGCCGACCTCTTCGGCGTCGATGTCCAGGTCGGACAGGTCCCAGGACTCCACCGGCTTCTTCTTGGCGGCCATGATGCCCTTGAAGGACGGGTAGCGCGCCTCGCCCGACTGGTCGGTCACGGACACGACGGCCGGCAGGGAGGCCTCGAGCTGCTCGGAGGCGGCGTCGCCGTCACGGCGGCCCTTGACCGTGCCGTCCTCGACGGAGACCTCGGAGAGCAGGGTGACCTGCGGGACGCCCAGGCGCTCGGCCAGCAGGGCCGGGAGGACGCCCATGGTGCCGTCGGTGGAGGCCATGCCGGAGATGACCAGGTCGTAGCCGGCCTTCTCGATGGCCTTGGCCAGGACCAGGGAGGTGCCGATGGCGTCGGTGCCGTGCAGGTCCTCGTCCTCGACGTGGATCGCCTTGTCGGCGCCCATGGACAGCGCCTTGCGCAGGGCGTCCTTGGCGTCCTCCGGGCCGACCGTCAGCACGGTGACCTCGGCGTCGTCCGCGTCCTCGGCGATCTGCAGCGCCTGCTCGACCGCGTACTCGTCCAGTTCGGAGAGCAGACCGTCCACGTCGTCACGGTCGACGGTCAGGTCATCGGCGAAGTGCCGGTCGCCAGTGGCGTCGGGCACGTACTTCACGGTGACAACGATCCTCAAGCTCACGCCGGCTCTCCTACTGCCTCGTCATTTCTCGGCTGCCTCTTGCAGGCAGCATAGGCGCCCCAAGCGGCCGATCCCGGTCGGGGCGGCCTGCGCCCCCGCCCGGAATATTACTCGTCAGTACACCCAGTTCCTGCCCGCTAAGCAAGCGCTTTGAACTGTGACCTTCGCAACGCAGCGTAACCGGAACCCGACGCCCCCGCAGGCCGGAGGGCACGTGATCAATCACGCAGCGCGGTGAACCGGCCCTGGTGGTAGAGCAGCGGACGGCCGGTGCCGGCCGGGTCGCCCACGACGACCTCGGCGATCACGATGCGGTGATCACCCGCGGGCACGCGCGCGTGGACCTTGCACACCAGCCAGGCCAGGACGCCGTCGAGGACGGGCACCCCCTGCGGGCCCTCCCGCCAGGCGGTGGCCGCGCCGAAGCGGTCCGCGCCGCTGCGGGCGAAGGTGGCGGCCAGCTCCCGCTGGTGCTCGCCGAGTATGTGGACGCCCACGTGGTCCGCCTCCGAGACGGCCGGCCAGCTGGAGGCGCCGGTGCCGATGCCGAAGGAGAGCAGCGGGGGGTCCGCCGAGACGGAGGTGAGAGAGGTGGCGGTGAAGCCGGCCGGAGCGGACGCCCCCCGCGCGGTGATCACCGCGACGCCCGCGGCGTGCCGCCGGAAGACGGCGCGCAGCAGGTCGGGGGAGGCGAGCCGGGGGCCGGCCAGGTCGGAAGTTGCCGTCATGGTGGCCTTCTGGGGGTGGGGACGAGCGGGTCCGCGGCTGCTCAACAGCCCGGACAGCATGCGCTCGCGGTGCGGGCGAGGTCGATGTGGGCCCGCCCGTGCAGGAGGAGTTCCGAAGGCATAGGGTCACACTGACGATAGCGGGTACGCACAGTCAAGCCGGTCCCGCCTTCTGGGACGTGCCTCACTGCACCCGGCCCGGTCCCGCCGATGTGTCCGGGCCCGCTCACACGGCCTCCCCGAGGGCCGCGATCACATCGGCCTTGCGGGGCTGTCCCGCGGCCCGCCGCACGACCCGGCCACCGGCGTCGAGGACCAGCACGGTCGGCGTCCTGAGGACGCCGAGGCGCCGGACGAGGTCGAGCCGGGCCTCGGCGTCGATCTCCAGGTGGCGTACGCCCGGCACCATGGCGGCCACCTCGCCCAGCACCCGGCGGGTGGCCCGGCAGGGGGCGCAGAAGGCACTGGAGAACTGCACCAGAGTGGCCCGCTCGCCGAGCTCCGCGCCCAGCTCGGCTCCCGCCAGCCGCTGTCCTTCGTCGTGCACGCGCACGCGTACTCTCCCGCTCGGTCCGATCGTCACTGTCGTGCAGCGTTCTCGGGGCCGCGGTGATTCCCGCCCACGGAACCGCCCCGCGGCACCGGCCCGCCGGTGCGCCCTGCGCACGGGTTCGTCCTGCGCACGCTGCGGGTACCCGCTCAGCGTGTGAGATGTACATGCTCGCACGGCGCGTCATGGTTCGCACGAAGTAAAGGGAGCGTAAAAACCCGAGGTGATCATGGGGGTGACGTGACGAGGATCTCCCCGAGGACGGGCACCGGGACTGGCTCCGCGTCCGTTCTTGGGGCACGATCTGCGAGACGCCGTAAACCTACGGCTGCGTAACTTTCCCCGCCGGGAGCTCCCTTCCCTGGCAGAGAAGGAAGGGTCCACCCAGTCCATGGCAGAACTCGTCTACCGTCCGGTCATCGGTCTCGCCCGCACCCTGTTCAAGGTGTGGGACCTGAAGATCGACTGCGAGGGTTCGGAGAACATCCCGCGGTCGGGTGGTGCCGTTCTGGTCAGCAACCACATCAGCTACCTGGACTTCGTCTTCAACGGCTTGGCCGCGCTCCCGCAGAAGCGGCTCGTCCGTTTCATGGCGAAGGAGTCCGTCTTCCATCACAAGGTGTCCGGCCCCCTGATGCGCGGCATGAAGCACATCCCCGTGGACCGCAAGCAGGGCGAGGCGGCGTACGCGCACGCCCTCGACTCGCTGCGCTCGGGAGAGGTCGTCGGCGTCTTCCCGGAGGCCACCATCTCCGAGTCGTTCACGCTGAAGAGCTTCAAGTCCGGCGCCGCGCGCCTGGCGCAGGAGGCGGGCGTGCCGCTGATCCCGATGGCCGTGTGGGGCACCCAGCGGCTGTGGACCAAGGGCCGGCCGCGCAACTTCAGGCGCAGCCACACGCCCATCACCATCCGGGTGGGCGAGGCGATCGAGGCGTCCCGCGACAAGTACGCCGGGGCCATCACCCGGCAGTTGCGCGAGCGCGTGCAGGAGCTGCTGGAGGCCGCGCAGCGCGCCTACCCGGTGCGCCCGCGGGACACCGACGACCCCTGGTGGCTGCCGGCCCACCTGGGCGGCACCGCCCCGACGGCGGACGAGGTCCGCGCGGCCGAGGCCCGCTGACACCGCCTCGTCACGCCGCCGAGGCCCGCCGACACCGCCTCGCCACGCCGCCGAGGCCCGCCGACACCGCCTCACCGCGCGGGGCTCAGAGGGCGGTCGGCAGCGTGCGCGCGAGGTGGGCCGCGTCCGGGGCGGCCTCGAGGGCCCGGAGGACCAGTGGATGGGGGGCGGCGTACAGGGTCGGGTAGTCCTGTTCGCCGGCCTCCGGGTCGGCCGTGAAGGCCAGGCCCTCGCCGGTGAGGGAGAACCGGGCGCCGGCACCCGGCTTCCCGCCGCGCGGGTCCAGCCGGTGCCAGGCCCCGTCGAACCGGACCGCGACCAGGCCGTGGACCGCCTGGAACCTCTGGTAGCACAGGGCCGTCGGGATGTCCTCGGCGCGCAGCAGCGCGGCGAGCGCGTGGGCCTTGGCGTAGCAGATGCCGGTGCGCAGGGCGATGACGTCGGAGGCGCGCCAGGTCACCCGGGGATCGCCGGTGTCGGCGGAGTGCGGGATCGCGTCGCGCACGAACTCGAAGGCCGCTCGCGCATAGTCATACGAGTCGTCGACGTCTTCGGTGAGCCGGGCCGCCGTCTCCCGGACGACGGGATGGTGATGGTCGATGACCTCGTCGTCGGCCAGGTAGGCCGACAGGTCAGGGGTGTTCTGGATCAGCCGCATGCCCGCAGAGCATAGGGATGCGATCACCTGACAGTCAATGACTTTTCAGGTGACCGCATACCTATGCATCATGGCGGGGTGGTCAGCGCGCCATCTCCTCCTTGAGCGCCGCGAGGAACGCGTCCACGTCCTCCTCCGTGGTGTCGAAGGCGCACATCCAGCGGACCACACCGGCGCCCTCGTCCCAGAAGTAGAAACGGAACCGCTTCTGCAGGCGCTCGCTCACGTCGTGCGGAAGCCTGGCGAAGACACCGTTGGCCTGCACCGGGTAGAGGATCTCCACGCCGTGCACCGCGCGGACGCCCTCGGCGAGCCGCTGGGCCATCTCGTTGGCGTGGCGGGCGTTGCGCAGCCACAGGTCCTTGGCCAGCAGCGCCTCCAGCTGCACCGAGACGAACCGCATCTTGGAGGCGAGCTGCATGGACTGCTTGCGCAGGTGCTTCATCCGCCGGACGGCGTCCTGGTTGAGGACGACGACCGCCTCGCCGAACAGCGCGCCGTTCTTCGTGCCGCCCAGCGAGAGGATGTCGACGCCGGCCGCGTTGGTGAACGTGCGCATCGGCACGTCCAGCGAGGCCGCGGCGTTGGCTATCCGGGAGCCGTCCAGGTGCACCTTCATGCCGTGCGCGTGGGCGTGCTCGCAGATGGCACGGATCTCGTCGGGCGTGTAGAGGGTGCCCAGCTCCGTGCTCTGGGTGATCGACACCACCTGCGGCATCGCCCGGTGCTCGTCCTCCCAGCCCCACGCCTGCCGGTCGATCAGCTCCGGGGTGAGCTTGCCGTCCGGGGTGGGCACGGTGAGCAGCTTCAGGCCGCCCACCCGTTCGGGCGCGCCGCCCTCGTCCACGTTGATGTGGGCGCTCTCCGCGCAGATCACCGCGCCCCAGCGGTCGGTGACCGCCTGGAGCGCGACGACGTTGGCGCCGGTGCCGTTGAAGACCGGGAACGCCTCGGCCGACGCCCCGAAGTGGCTGCGGATGACGCGCTGGAGGTTCTCGGTGTAGACGTCCTCGCCGTACGCGACCTGGTGCCCGCCGTTGGCCACGGCCAGGGCGGCGAGCACCTCCGGGTGGGCCCCGGCGTAGTTGTCACTGGCGAAACCGCGGACCTCCGGGTCGTGATGGCGACGCGCGTCGGTCTTCGGGGGGTTCACGGCTTCTCGGTCAGCCACAGACGGTTTCCGTTCACTTCCGCGGCGGGCTTGTCCCAGACGCCGGCGATCGCCTCGGCGAGGTCCTTGACGTCCGTGAAGCCCGCGAACTTCGCGTTGGGCCGCTCGGCGCGCATCGCGTCGTGCACCAACGCCTTCACCACCAGGATCGCAGCCGCCGAGGTCGGCCCCTGCTCGCCCCCGGCCTTGCGGAAGTAGTCGGCCAGGGCCAGCGTCCACGCCTCGGCGGCGGCCTTGGCGGCGGCGTAGGAGGCGTTGCCCGCGGTGGGGTTGCTGGCTCCGGCCGCGCTGATCAGCACGTACCGGCCGCGGTCGCTGCGCTGGATCGCCTCGTGGAAGGCGAGCGAGGTGTGCTGGACCGTGCGGATGAGCAGCAGCTCCAGCAGGTCCCAGTCGTCGAGATTGGTCTTGGTGAAGGTCTCGCTGCCGCGCCAGCCGCCGACGAGGTGCACGACGCCGTCGACGCCGCCGAACTCCTTCTCGGTGCGCGTGGCCCAGTCGCGGGTGGCCTCCAGGTTGAGCAGGTCGACCGTCTCCCCGGTGACCGTGGCGCCACCGGAGGCGTACCGGGCCGCGTCCACGGCCTCGGCGAGCCGCTCCGGGTCGTTGTCCGCGCCGACGACCGTGGCACCGGCCTCGGCCAGCCGCAGCAGCGTCGCCCGCCCGGCGGGTCCGCCCGCGCCGGCGACCGCGATCACCGCACCGCTGAGAGCCCCGTTCCCCATGTTCTTCGCCTCCTGAGCAGCGTTCTCGGTACGGCGGTCGCTCACGTCACTCCCGTCGGTCACGCGGCGATCCGCTCGGCGCTGTCCGCCGTGATGCCCTTGGTGGAGGCGATCACGTTCTTCAGCTTCTTGGACAGTGCCTCATAGAACATGCTCAGCGGAAACTCGTCCGGCAGCACGTCATCGACGAGCTTGCGCGGCGGCTGGGTCAGGTCCAGGGCGTCCGGGCCCTTGGCCCACTTCGAGCCCGGGTGCGGGGCGAGGTAGGCGGAGACCAGCTCGTAGCCGGCGAACCAGTGCACCAGCTTCGGGCGGTCGATGCCGTCGCGGTACAGCTTCTCGATGTCGGCGCACAGCTGGTTGGTGACCTCGGGAGCGCGCTTCCAGTCGATGGACAGCTTGTTGTCGGTCCAGCGGACGACATCGTGCTTGTGCAGGTAGGCGAAGAGCAGCTGGCCGCCGAGACCGTCGTAGTTGCGCACCCGCTCGCCGGTGACCGGGAAGCGGAACATCCGGTCGAAGAGGACCGCGTACTGCACGTCACGGGCCTGCGGGACGCCGTCGGCCTCCAGCTTCACGGCCTCCTTGAAGGCGGTGAGGTCACAGCGCAGCTCCTCCAGGCCGTACATCCAGAACGGCTGGCGCTGCTTGATCATGAACGGGTCGAACGGCAGGTCGCCGTGGCTGTGGGTGCGGTCGTGGACCATGTCCCACAGGACGAAGGCCTCCTCGCAGCGCTTCTGGTCGTGGACCATCGCGGCGATGTCCTCGGGCAGCTCCAGGCCGAGCAGGTCGACGGCGGCGGCGGTGACCCGGCGGAAGCGGGCGGCCTCGCGGTCGCAGAAGATGCCGCCCCAGGTGAACCGCTCCGGGGCCTCGCGCACGGCGATGGTCTCGGGGAAGAGCACGGCGGAGTTGGTGTCGTAGCCGGCCGTGAAGTCCTCGAACTTGATGCCGCAGAACAGCGGGTTGTCGTAGCGGGTGCGCTCCAGTTCGGCCAGCCACTGCGGCCACACCATGCGCAGCACGACCGCTTCGAGGTTGCGGTCGGGGTTGCCGTTCTGCGTGTACATCGGGAAGACGACCAGATGCTGCAGGCCGTCCGCGCGGTTGGCGGCGGGCTGGAAGGCCAGCAGCGAGTCGAGGAAGTCCGGCACCTGGAAGCCCTCGTCGGCCCAGCGGCGCAGGTCCTTCACCAGGGCGGCGTGGTAGGCGGCGTCGTGCGGGAGCAGCGGGGAGAGCGTCTCCACGGCCTCGGCGACCTCGCGGACGGCGGCTTCGGCCTGCGCGCGCCCGGGGGCGCCGTCGGCCTCGAAGTCGATCGATCCGTCCTTGGACTGCCATGGCCGGATCCGCTCCACGGCATCCTTGAGCACGGGCCATGCCGGGTGCTCCACGACCCTGGCCACCGGAGGAACCTGCCCCTCCGCACCCACCTGCACAAGAATTTCCGTCATGTCCCATCCTCCGCTGGAGAACCTTGCGTAACGACACCGTACGCATATGCGGTTTCTCCCAGCAAGAGGAGGTGCGGGAAATTATCCTGCCCGCCACCATCGTCACCGAACTTTTTCCTGTCCATCACGTCGGAGGCCACCGCTGCGGAGTGTGGCCCGCACGTACGGCGCTCAGCGGCCGCGTCCGCACTAGGCTGGCGAGCCTGTCCGTCGACAGGAAGCGAGGGAACCTTGAACTTCCTCACCATCGGTCATCGCGGAGTCATGGGCGTCCAGCCCGAGAACACCCTTCGTTCCTTCGTCGCCGCCGAACAGGCCGGCCTCGACGTCATCGAACTCGACCTGCATCTCAGCAAGGACGGCGCCCTGGTCGTCATGCACGACGCCGAGGTGGACCGCACGACCGACGGCAGCGGTCCCATCGCCGAGATGACACTCGCCGAACTGCGTGCCCTCGACGCGGGCGACGGCGAGCGGATCCCGGTCTTCGAAGAGGTCCTGGAAGCGGTGAGCGCGCCGATCCAGGCGGAGATCAAGGACGTGGCGGCGGCCCGGGCACTGGTGGAGCTGATGCGGCGGCGGGAGCTGGCCGGGCGGATCGAGGTGTCGTCGTTCCACGACGAGGCCATCGCGGAGACGGCCCGGCTGCTGCCCGGCGTGCGCACGGCGCTCATCGCCAGCCGCTACGGCACCGACATCGTGGAGCGCGCCGTGCAGGCCGGCGCCCGCACGGTCTGCCTCGACATCCGGCGGCTCACCCTGGAGGTCGTCGAGCACGCGCGCGAGGCCGACCTGCGGGTCATCGGCTGGGTGGTCAACTCGCAGAAGCACCTGCGGCTGGTCCGGGCCCTGGAGCTCGACGGCGCGACCACCGACTACCCGGACATCAAGCGCACCGGCCGCTTCACCGCGTGAGCGCTCCCGCGCGGCGCACCCGGCGGCTCACCCCAGCGGCTTGACCAGCAGCTCGAACTCGAGATCCGGCCGCTGCGGGATGCCGAAGCGCTCGTCGCCGTACGGGAAGGGCGACATCCGTCCCGTACGGCGGTAGCCGCGCCGCTCGTACCAGGCGATCAGGTCCTCGCGCACGGAGATCACGGTCATGTGCATCTCCCGCACGCCCCAGGTCTCCCGGGCCCGCCGCTCCGCCTCGGCGATCACGGCCTTGCCCAGGCCCGCCCCCTGGAGCGTCGGGCTGACCGCGAACATGCCGAAGTAGGCGTACTCGCCGCGGTGTTCGAGCTGGCAGCAGGCGACCACGGCGCCGTCCCGCTCCACGACCAGCAGCCGGCTGTCGGGCGACTTCACGACCTCCAGCACACCCTCCGGATCGGTCCGCTGCCCCTCGAGGATGTCCGCCTCGGTGGTCCACCCGGCCCGGCTGGCGTCCCCGCGGTACGCCGATTCGATCAGCGCCACCAACGTGTCCACGTCGGCGTCGGTGGCGTCGCGGTAGGTCAGTCCGGTGGTCGCGGTCTCCATGCGGTGGCTCTCCGATTCTCGGCGCGGCTCGGGCTCGGACGAGGGTAACCCCACCGCTAGGGCCTGTCGTTCGGATTACCCCGGCGTCGCGGGGCCCGGCACGCGCATCCGCGGCGTTGTCGTCGGTCGCCGACGCTCCGCGCCGACTCCCTCCTCCGCCGTGCAGCCGCACGCACCAGACCCCGCTCGGGTCGGTCGAGAGGCTCCGGACCTCAAGCCGGGCTGATCCAGACGAAAGGCCCTAGGCTCCGGTGCATGGTGCATGTACTCGGCAGCCGGATTCTGCTGCGCCCCACCGATCCCGAGCGGTCCCGGACGTTCTACGGCGAGCGGCTGGGGCTCGCCGTCTACCGGGAGTTCGGCACCGGCCCGCAACGGGGCACCGTCTACTTCCTCGGCGGCGGCTTCCTGGAGCTCTCCGGCCGCTCCGACACCCCGCCCTCCCCCGCCGTACGGCTCTGGCTCCAGGTCGCCGACGTGCACGCGGCCCACGACGAGCTGCGCGCCGCGGCGGTGGAGATCGTCCGGCCGCCGGTGGTGGAACCGTGGGGCCTGGCCGAGATGTGGATCGCCGATCCGGACGGGGTGCCGATCGTGCTGGTGGAGGTCCCGGCGGACCACCCCCTGCGGTACCGGCCGGGGATCTGACCAATTCCGATCCGGCCCGGCGCGTCGCGCTGCCGTGCGGCACCGGCCGGGCCGGGGTCGGCTGCGTCCCGCACCGCTGGGCCCGGCCCGGCCCGGATGGCCGCCGGGCGGGGCCGGGGCTAGCGTGCTGGCAGGGGCGCCCCGGCGTCTCCGCGCCCCGCCCGCCTGCGGAAGGAACGCCATGAAGCTCGACGCGCCGGTGACCGGTGGCCCCTGCTGGGCGGAGCTGGGGACCAGCGACCTGGAGGCGGCCCGGCGGTTCTACACGCGGCTGTTCGGCTGGCGGCCCGAGACGGATCCGCGTCAGGAGGCGGGCGGCTACTGTGTCGCCCACCTCGGTGACGAGCCGGTCGCGGCGCTCGCCCCGCTGTACCAGGAGACGCAGCCGGTGGCCTGGAACGTGTCGTTCGCCGTGGCCGACGCGGACGCCACCGCCCGGCTGGTGCAGGAGGCGGGCGGAAAGGTCCTGCTCGGGCCCATGGACGTGTTCGACCTGGGCCGGTTCGTCGTGGCCTTCGACCCGGGCGGGGCCGCCTTCCAGCTGTGGCAGGCGCGCGAGTTCACCGGCGCGGGCGTGCTCAACGCGCCGGGCGCGCTCGGCTGGGTGGAGCTGCTGACCCGGGACCCCGCGCGCGCGGAGCGCTTCTACACCACGGTCTTCGGCTGGTCGGTGCGCCCCTCGGAGCACTACCCGCAGTTCGGCGTCGGCGACGCGGACTTCGGCGGCATGATCACGATGGACGACAAGTTCCCGCACGAGGTGCCCCCGCACTGGCTGCCGTACTTCGCCGTCGAGGACGTGGACGACGCCGCCGCGACGGCGACCGCGGCGCACGGGACCGTGCTCATGGAACCCACGTCGGTGCCGGAGAGCCCGCGCATCGCGGTGCTGCGGGACCCGCAGGGGGCGATGTTCGGGGTGTACCGGGCCGCCGACGAGAGATGACGTGTTCCCGCCGGGACTTGCCCTGAAGTGCGCTCCAGCTCCTACCGTCGACCGCACGAACTGCTGAGAGGGAAAGCGACGTGCGGTACACACTGTTCGGCAGGACCGGTCTGCGGGTGAGCGAGCTGAGCCTCGGTGCCATGGTCATGGGCGACGGCCTGGACCACGGCTCCGACAAGGACACCAGCGCGCGGATCCTCGACGCCTACGCGGACGCGGGCGGCAACTTCGTCGACACCGCGAACATCTACGCCGGCGGCGCCTCGGAGCGCATCCTGGGCCAGTTGCTGGAGGGGCGGCGCGACGCGTTCGTGCTGGCCAGCAAGTACACGTGTGCGACCCGTGACGGCGACGTCAACGCCGCCGGGAACCACCGCAAGAACCTGGTGCGGTCGGTGGAGGCCAGCCTGGAGCGGCTGCGCACCGACCGGCTGGACGTGCTGTGGGTGCACGCCCGCGACAACTTCACCCCGGTCGAGGAGGTGATGCGGGCCCTGGACGACCTGGTACGGGCGGGGAAGGTGCTCTACCTCGGCGTCTCGGACTGGGCGGCGTGGGAGATCGCCCAGGCCGGCACGCTCGCCGAGCTGCGCGGCTGGACGGCGTTCGCGGGCTCCCAGCTGCGCTACAACCTGCTTGAGCGCACCCCGGAGCGCGAACTGCTCCCCCAGGCCCGGGCCTACGACCAGGCCGTGCTGGCGTGGGCGCCGCTGGCGGCCGGGAAGCTCACCGGCAAGTACCTGCGGGACGAGCCGGGCCGCCTCGGCGCGGCGGGTGCCGCGGGCGACCCGCGCGAGGAGGCCGTCGTCAAGGCGGTGGTGGAGGTCGCCGAGCAGGGCGGCTGGAGCCCGGCGCAGGTGGCGCTGGCGTGGCTGCTGGGCCGGCCCGGCAACGTGGTGCCGATCGTCGCCGCGACCAGGGAGAGCCAGCTCGCCGACAACCTGGGCGCCGTGGACGTCCGGCTCGACGCGGACGCCGTCGCCCGGCTCGACGAGGTGAGTGCCGTACCGCTGGGGTTCCCGCACGACTTCCTCCGTGAGCCCCGCGTCACCCGGACCGTCTACGGCGACCGGTGGACCGCCATCGACGAGCGCCGCTCCACCTACCGGCGCACCGCGCACGACGTGCTCTGAGCCGCGCCGGCCGGGCTCAGGTCCGCAGCCCGCCCAGCCGGCCCTCCAGCTGGGTGAGCAGATCACCGAGCAGGCCGGCGAGTTCACCCTGCTCGGTGGCGCCGAGTCCGGACAGCACGGCACTCTCGTACGCGAGCTGGTCGGGCAGCAGTCCGTCGACGAGCTCCCGGCCGGCGTCGGTGAGGCGGACGTGGGCCACCCGGCGGTCGCGCACGTCACCGCGCCGCTCGACCAGGCCGCGCTCGGTGAGCTGCTTGAGCCGTTTGGTGACGGCGGCGCCCGAGGAGAAGGTCTCCCGGGCCAGTTCCCCGGGTGTCAGCTCGTGGCCGGTGCGGCGCAGCGCGCCGAGCAGGTCGAACTCGGGGCGGCTGAGCCCCGCCCGGCGCAGCGGGGCGTCCTCGGCCTGCTGGAGGAGGGCGGCGCAGCGGTTGACCCGGCCGATGATCTCCATGGGTGCGGTGTCGAGGTCCGGGTGGACGGCCCGCCACTGCCGTACGACGGCGCCCACGGTGTCGGCCCGCGCGGCCTCGTCACTCGCTGCCGCACCCGGCCGCCCGTTCGTCGCCGTCATGGCCGTGGATCCTCCGTGCTGTCGTCCGCCGTCGCGCGGAACGCCGCCGCGCCGTACGCCGGCGGGCCGTCCGCCGTCGTCTCGGCCGCGTGCCCGTCCGGGGTGAGTCCGCGGCGTACCGTCTCGGCGAGGGTACGGTGTCCGGCCTGCTCGGCGTGCTCCACCCGGTCCCCGGGCGGGGTGCGCTGCCGCCATTCGCCGGACGCGGCGTCGGCCGCGGCGCGCAGCTCGACCAGCGCGGCGGCGAGGCCGCTGCGGGCGGCCTCCAGGGCGGCGGGCGCGGGCTGCGGCTCGGCGAGCAGGCGGGCGGCGCGCTCGCGGGCCCGCTCGGTGGCGGCGAGGGCGGCGCCGAGGCGGGTGCCCGCACGGCGGTTGGTGACCACGACGGCGGCGGCGAGGCCGACCAGCGCGCCGACGAGGGTGTCCACGATCCGCTCGGTGACAAGGTCGCCGGGGTCCTGGTAGCCGGTGAACTCGGTGATGAGCAGCGCCATGGGGGTCACGCAGACGCTGCCGAGCCAGTAGTTGCGGCTGATCAGCGCCTCCGCGCCGAAGCTGAAGGCGAGACAGCACAGGACGAGGGCGGCCTGGCCGAGGTGGGCGAGCGGGGCGACGGCGGCGAAGACGAGGACGCCGACGAGGTTCCCCACGACGCGCTGCACGCCCCGGCTCCAGGTGAGGGCGAGGCTGGCCTGGTAGAGGGCGGCGGCGGTGACCAGGGCCCAGTACGGCCGGCCGATGCCGAGGGCGAGCGAGGCGTATCCGGCCAGGGCGCACCCGAGGGCGGTGCGGGCGGCGACGGGTGCGAGCGGGACCAGCCGGTGCCACAGCCGCTCGGCGGGGCTCTCGCCCGTGTCCGGTGCGGGGAGCACGGGCTCTCCGTCGTACGGCCCGGGCCCGCGGCCGCGCAGCGCGCGGGCCCGGGCGCGCAGCCCCTCGGGGTCCGCGTCGGCGGGAGCGGCGAGGGCGAGCTCGGCGCGCAGCAGGAGGTGCGCGAGGGCGGGGCGGGCGGTTGCCGGACGGGCGCCGCCGGTGAGCAGGGCCTGCCGGGCGGCGAGGACGGCGGCGGTGGCGGCCGTGCGGGCGCGGGCGTGGCCCGGACCGGTGCCGCGGGTGGCGGCGTACGCGGCGGCGGCGGTGAGGGCCTGCGCGGTGGCGCGGCGCTCGGGGCCGTGCGGGCGGAGCAGGCCGGGTGCCATGCCCACCAGCCAGGCCCAGGCGCCCGCGGCGAGGCCCAGCGCGAGATGGCCGGGGACCTGGCCGAGGCTCTGCGGGGCGAACAGGGCGGCGGAGCTGACGAAGGTGAGGACGACGTTGCCGGGCGGTCCGAGGCGGGTGGCGTCGCTGAGCGCCTTCTGGGCGGCGGCGAGCAGCGCGCCGACGGTGACCAGCACGACCGCGTCACCGGTGAGCGCGGCCGTGACCAGGGCGACGGCGAGTCCGGCGAGCATGCCGAGCACGACCCCGGTCAGGACGCGGGCGCGGGCGGCGTAGGGGCGGTGGTGGGCGTAGAGGGCGCACAGCGAGCCGGCCATCGTGTACGGGGCCAGGTCGAGGCGGCCGAGGGCGAGCAGGAGCAGGTTGGGCGGCGCGACGGAGACGACGACGCTGAGGGCGGGTTTGAACCAGATCTCCGACGGGCGGCCGAGGCGGAGTGCCGCGGCGAGCGGAAGCCGGCGTGGGCGGGAGGGCGTCGGGGACGGGTTCGTACTGCGCATCCGAGAACCTTAACAGGTGTTTTACTCGTGAAACATCGAGCGTACCTGCCCGTCGCATGCGTGCTCCCCCGGATGCCACCCCGTGTACTTCCGTGCGCTCGCGTGCGCACCGCCCGGGCCGGGCAGTCCTCGACCGACCGTCGAGCGGGGAGGCGCGTGTGCACGGACCGGCCGAGTCCGGATGGCTGCTGGCCGCGCTCTGCGCGGGGACCGGCGCGTACTGCCTGCTGCGGATGCGCAGCGGCGTCGAGGAACAGCGCCGGACCGCGGGCGGCGAGGCGCTGATGGGATTCGGCATGGCCGCCATGGCCGTCCCGGCGGCCGTCTTTGCACCGCCGGCGTGGGCGTGGGGCGGGTACGCGGCGCTCTTCGGGGCGGTGGCGCTGCGCGCGCTGTGGGCGGCGCGGACCGGTGCGCACCATCTGCACCACCTGGTGGGCGCGCTGGCCATGGTCTACATGGCGGTGGTGATGGCGGGCACCCCGGCGGGCGGGCACGCCCACGGCACCGGGATCCCGCTGCTGACCGATGGACTGCTGCTCTACTTCGCCGGTTACGTGCTGCTGGCGGGCGCGCGGCTGGTCCCCGTCCCCGCCGTGGCGGGCGCGTCGGGCGCGAAGGGCTGGGGCGACCGGCCCGAACTGGCGCGGGCCTGCCGGCTGTCCATGGGGATCGCGATGGTGGCCATGCTGCTGACGATGTGAGGGCACCGGCGGCCGGTCGGCTGCGGCACGGCGAGATCCGTCGTGGTCTGCGTCACTTCACGGCAGCGGGCCGTACCGCGCGGTAGCCGGCGCTCATAGGGTTGAGCCCATGATGGTCCCCGCGGCACTGCTGCTGCTCGGCGCCCTGACCGCCGTCGCGGCTCCCCGGCTGCTCGCCCGGGCCGACTGGCCGGACCGCGAACCGGTGGTCGCACTGTGGGTGTGGCAGTGCGTGGTGGCGGCCGTACTGCTGTGCTGCGCGCTGTCGATGACCCTGAGCGCGGCCGCCGCCTGGCGGGCGGTGCGCGGCCATGTGTTCGCCCCGGCGCCGCGCGCGGTCGTGGAGGCCTACGCGCTCGGGACGGCCGGCCCCTGGGCGGCGGCCCTGGCGGTGACGCTCGCCCTCGGCGGGCTGTGGAGTGCCGCGATGCTGGTGCGCGAGGTGGCGCGGGCCCGCGCCCGGTGGCGGCGGCGGCGCGCCGAACTTCTCGTCCGCGCCCCGGAGTTGCCCGGCGAGGAGGCCGGTGGCAGGGGGCTGGTCGTCCTGGAGGACGACCGTGCGGACGCCTGGTGGCTGCCGGGCAGCCGGCCCCGGCTCGTCGTCACCACCGCCGCGCTGCGCCGCCTGGAGGGACGCCGGCTGGACGCCGTCCTCGCCCACGAGCAGGGCCACGCGCGCGCCCGGCACGACTGGCTGCTGCACTGCTCGGGCGCGCTCGCGGCCGGGTTCCCGCAGGTGCCGGTGTTCGCGGCGTTCCGCGACGAGATGCACCGGCTGGTGGAACTCGCCGCCGACGACGCGGCCTCACGACGGTTCGGCCGGCTCACGACCGCGCTGGCACTGGTGGAACTCAACGAGGAACGGGGTGTGTTCGGCCCCGGGCCCGCCCCGCAGGCGCAGCTCCCGCAGCGCGTGAACCGCCTGCTCGCTCCCCCGGACCGGCTCACCGCGGCCCGCCGGCTCCGTCTGACCGCCGCGGCGGCCCTGGTGCCCGTGGTGCCGGTGCTGGTGACGTTCGGTCCCGGGCTGCGGGCGCTGGGCTGACGGACGGCGGTCGCCGGGGCCACGGCGACTGGCCGGCCGGGTTGGCCCACCGCCCCTCCCTTCGGCGAGGATCGCACCATGCACTCCCCCTCCGTCGACTCCCCGCCCCGTCCGCCCCGGCACGACCGCGCGGTGCGCGCCGGCACCGTACTGGCCCTGTGCTCGGTGCTGCTGCTCACTCTCGTCGCCGCGGAATGGAAGCCGTTGCTCTCCTTCGACGGCGACGTCTCCCGCACCACGCACCGCTGGGCGGTCGGCGACCCCGCCCTCACCCAGACCTGCCGGATCCTGACGGACTGGGTGTGGGATCCGAACACCATGCGCCTTCTGTGCGGGGTGGTCGTGGTGTGGCTGGCGTGGCGGGCCAGAGCGCGGTGGACGGCGCTGTGGCTGGTGGCGACGGTCGCGCTGGGCACCGCGCTGCAGCAGGCCGTGAAGGCCGCGGTGGGCCGCGAACGGCCCGTCTGGCCCGACCCCGTCGACTCCGCCCACTACGCGGCCTTCCCCTCCGGCCACGCGATGACCGCCACCCTGGTGTGCGGCCTGCTGCTGTGGCTGCTGCACCGCGCGGGCGCCGGCCGCGCCCTGTGGCGCACGGCGGTCACGGTGGCGGTGGTCTCGGTGGCCGGCGTCGGAGTGACCCGAGTCTGGCTCGGCGTCCACTGGCCGACCGACGTCCTCGGCGGCTGGCTGCTCGGCGCCGCGGTGGCGGCCCTGGCGGTCGCCGTCCACCAGCGGCTGCGTCCGTAGCACCTCGCTGCGGCGCCGCCCGTGTCCGGCCCTGGGGCCCTGCCGCCGCGCGGTGTGCGCCCGCCGAGGGGCGGCGCGACGGGGAGCCGGCGGGCCGGCCGATCGGGACGCCGCCCTCGGCGGCGGTCCCGGGCCGGCCGGGCCGCGGGCCCGGAGCCGGCCGCCCGCCTCGGACGATCCCCCGCGTCGCCCGAGGCAGGCGGCGTACCCGGACGGGTCCGGGCACGGGCCCGCCGGGACGCGTTGAGTATAGTTGGCTGGCAGCCAGTCAACGCAGGAGTTACAGGATGTCCCCTCGAAGCGCCGCGGTCAATGAAGAGTTGCGGCGCCGTTCCCGGGAACGGCTGCTCCAGGCGGCGGTGGAGCTCGTGGGTGAACGCGGTTACGACGCCACGACCTTGGGAGACATCGCGGACCGGGCGGGTTCGGCGCGCGGACTGGTGTCGTACTACTTTCCCGGCAAGCGCCAGCTCGTGCAGTCGGCGGTGCACCGGCTGATGCACCGCACGCTGGAGGAGGCGCTGGAACGCGAACCGCGTACCGAGGACGGCCGGGAGCGGATGGCGCGGGCCATCGACGCGATCCTGGGCCTGGCCCGCGACCGCACCGTGCTGATGCGCCAGCACATGGCCGGGCTGCTGCAGGCCGAGGGTTTCGTGCAGTGCCCGGAGCAGCAGCGGCTCGCGGAGCTGCTGCGCGACACCGTGGCCCGGCACGGCTCACGGGACACCGGGTGCGACTACCCGATGCTGCGCTCCCAGCTCATGGGCGCGGTCTACGCGATGGTGCTGCCGAACGTGGGGATGCCCATCTCCCCCTTGCGCGCCGAGTTGTTCCGGCGCTACGGCCTGGACTGGGAGCTGGGTTCCCCGCCGGACACCGAGGCGTCCGGCGGGGGGTGCGACCGGGACCTGTCGCGGTTCTTCGCGACGGAGCCCCCGGCCGCCGGTCAGTCGAAGTAGTCCGGCTGTGTCTGGACGTTGAGCTCATCCAGCCGGACCCGCTGCGCGGGGTCCGTGCGGCGGTCGTCGATCCTCAGGACGTCGAAGCCCTTGACCATGTCGTTCGAGTAGATGTGGCCGTTGTAGTAGTACGCCGACCAGGAGCCGCCGCCGGCCAGGCGCTCGGTGCTGATGGGGCCGCGCTCGAAGTAGGCGATCTCCTTCGGCCTGGAGGAGTCGGTGAAGTCCCAGACGGAGACACCGCCCTGGTACCAGGCCTGGACCATGAGGTCCTTGCCCTTGACCGGGATCAGCGAACCGTTGTGGGCCACGCAGTTCTCGGTGTCCGCCTGGTGGCGGGGGATCTTGTAGTAGCTGCGGAAGACCAGTTTGCGCTTGTCGCCCTTGCCGGCGATGTCGTAGATGCCGTCCGCGCCGCGGTTCGGGCCGACGGCCGCGTTGCAGGTGGCCGCGCCGCCGCCGCCCAGCTCGTCGGTGAAGACGACCTTGTCGGCCTTCTGGTTGAAGGTCGCCGAGTGCCAGAACGCGAAGTTGACGTTGTCCTGCACCTGGTCGATGACCTTCGGGCGCTCGGGGTCCTTGATCGAGAACAGGATGCCGTCGCCCATGCACGCGCCGGCCGCGAGGTCCTTCGAGGGCAGCACGGTGATGTCGTGGCAGCCGGTGGTCTTGGAGACACCCGGGTTGACGGGCCCGCCCGGGTTGCCGCCGCCGTCCTCGCCCTCCCCCGGGAACAGCACCGGGAAGCCCACGACCGCCGCCTTCTCGGGGGCGTGGCGCGGCACCTTGATGACGGAGATGCCGTCGTGCGGCGGACGGCAGTCGGGGTAGGCGGCGTTGGGCGAGTAGGAGGAGACGTAGATGTAGACGTTGCGGCGCTCGGGCACCAGCGTGTGGGTGTGCGAGCCGCAGGCGGTCTCGACGGCGGCGACGTACTTCGGGTTCCGCTTGTCGCTGATGTCGAAGACCTTCATGCCCTCCCAGGACGACTTCTCGGTCGCGGGCTGGGTGGTGCTGTTGCAACTGCTGTCGCTGCGCGAGGAGTCGGTGGACAGGAACAGCAGGTCGCCGGAGACGGAGATGTCGTTCTGCGAGCCGGGACACAGCACCTGGGCCACCGTCTTCGGTGACCTCGGGTCGGAGATGTCGAAGATCCGGAAGCCGTCGTAGTTGCCGGCGAAGGCGTACCTGCCCTGGAAGGCCAGGTCGGAGTTGGTGCCCGGCAGCACGTCCTTGGGGATGTTCGCCAGATGGCGGATGTTGGCGGAGTGGACTATCTCGTCCTGGCCGGGTATGTCCCCGCTCCGCACCGCCTCCCGCACCTCCTCGCGGGTGCTCTCCGAGATCTTCTTCTCCGCGGCGGGCGAGTCTCCGGGGTCGGGGGTGGCGACCGCGGGCTGGGCGCTGAGCAGCGCGGCCAGGAGCCCGGCCGCGGCCGTGGCGATTCCCAGGCGTCTGCGCCGTGTTCGGGGATTGCTCGACAGGGTCACTGCTTCCTCCCTTGTTCCCTTCGCAAGGGAACGGTTCACGGACCCCCGAAGTATCGTCGTCGTCATGCTCAAATCAACAGGGGGGCAACAGACATGTAATGAATGTTTTTGCCGAACAGTCCTCACCGACGTGTTAAGACGGACCCCGGCACTCACGAGGTGCGCCCCGCGTTCCGCCCGCCACAGGAGGTCGACGTGCTCCACCGCCGCACGCTGCGTGTCCCGGTCGCGCTGACCGCGCTGACCGCGCTGACCGTACTCGGACTCGGTGCCTGCGACTCCGGCCCGGCGCCCGGACCGGACCGCGCGAGCGGCCCCCCGGTGCTCGTGCCGGGCAAGCCGGGGGACGCCAACCGGACCCTGTCCGCGCAGGAGGCGGCCCAGCAGCGCGCCGACGACGACACGCCCAACTCGGCGGACGTGGAGTACGCCCGGATGATGGTCGAACACCACTCCCAGGCCCTGGAGATGACCGGACTCGTCCCCGACCGCGCCGCGTCGGCCCAGGTGAGGAAGGTGGCCGAGCGCATCGCGGCCGCCCAGGGGCCCGAGATCGACGTGCTCGAGGCCTGGCTGGACGAGCACGGCAGGGCGCGGAGCGCCGAGGGCCACGCGCGGCACGCCATGCCCGGCATGGCCACCGGGACCCAGCTGCGCGAGCTGCGGGCGGCCCGCGGGAAGGCCTTCGACCGGTTGTTCCTGACCCTGATGATCACCCATCACGAGGGGGCGATCACGATGGCGGCGGACGCCAAGGCGCAGGGGAACAACCTGAGGATCGAGGAGATGGCGGACGACGTGATCGCCCAGCAGACGAGCGAGATCACCCGGATGCGGCGGATGCTGTGACGCCGGCCGGCGGATGACACCCGACCGCGCGCCGGCGCTCAGCCACGCCGTGCGTGACGCGGGGTCAGGAAGCCCGCGTCACGCGCCTGCGCGATCATCCTGAGCGACTTGCGGCGGCTGTGCCCGGTCGCGCACATCACCGCGAGCACCGGATCGACGCCATCCTGCTGTGCGGCCCGGTACTCCTCCGCGACCAGCCACCGCCCCTGGATTCCGGGCGGCCACGGCGGCCGGGCCCGGCGCGCGCCCGTACCCGCGCACCCGCCGTCGCCCTCGCCGCTCCCCGTCACGATCCCGCACGCCTCGCACAGCGGTCCCTCGATCCAGTCGGCGAGTTCCGTGAGGTCGTCGAGGGAGATCGCGGGCCGGGCCCGGACGTCCTCCAGGGAGATGTTCCCGTCCGCCAGCACGGCGAGCGCCTCCACGCCGGCCCCGTCGGGGAAGGCCAGCCGCACCTGGAACCAGGCGGTCGCGCCGCCGTCCTCCCGCACCTGCCACGCGGGCCACACGGAGACCGCGCCATCCTCCGGCCGTCGATCGGACAGATTGAGAAAGGATGCCTCCAGCACACGCGCAACGTAACCTCATGATCACATGCCGCACGAACGGACACGCGTCCGCCCTGCGCGACGGCACCCTGTCAGCGCAGCCCCGCCGGTGCGATGCTGGAACCGGCCGCGAACAACGGGACGAAGGAGTTCCGCCGTGCTGCGAGTCGCCGTCGTAGGCTCCGGACCGAGCGGGGTCTACTCCGCCCAGACCCTCGTCCAGCAGGAGCCCCTGGCGCGGGTCGACGTGCTGGACCGGCTGCCGTGCCCGTACGGCCTGGTGCGGTACGGCGTGGCGCCCGACCACGAGAAGATCAAATCGCTGCAGAACAGTCTGCGGACCGTGCTGGAGCACGAGCGCGTGCGGTTCCTCGGCGGTGTCCAGGTCGGGGCGGGCGGTGTGCCGGCCGCCCGGCTGCGGGAGCTGTACCACGCGGTGGTGTACTGCGTGGGCGCCGCCACCGACCGGCACCTGGGGATCCCCGGGGAGGAGCTGCCCGGCAGCTGGTCGGCGACCCAGTTCGTGTCCTGGTACAGCGCCCACCCGGACGCCGTCGACGGCGGCTTCGTACGCGACGCCCGGTCGGCCGTGGTCATCGGGGCCGGGAACGTCGCGGTGGACGTCACCCGGATCCTGGCACGCGGCGCGGCCGAACTGAGCCCCACCGACATGCCGGACGCCGCGCTGCGCTCGCTCGCCGCGAGCCGGGTGACCGACATCCGGATGGTGGGCCGGCGCGGACCGTCCCAGGCCCGGTTCACCACCAAGGAACTGCGGGAGCTGGGCGCGCTGCCGGAGGCCGACGTGCTCGTCGACCCGGCCGACCTGGCGCTGGACCCCGCCTGCGCCGACCCGTCCGCGCTGCCCGCCGCCCAGCGCCGCAACGTCGAGGTGCTGCGGAGCTGGGCGGACGCGACGCCGCGGGGTGCGCCGCGCCGGATCCGGCTCCGCTTCTTCCTGCGCCCCGTCGAGCTGCTCGCCGAGGCGGGGCGGGTGGGCGCGGTGCGGTTCGAGCGGACCGCGCCGGACGGGCGGGGCGGGGTGGTGGGCACCGGCGAGTTCCAGGTGGTCGAGGCGCAACTGGTGCTGCGGTCGGTGGGGTACCGCGGGGTGCCGCTCGAGGGGCTGCCGTTCGACGCCGCCACCGGCACGGTGCCGCACCTGGCCGGGCGGGTGCTGCGGAACGGAGCCGTCGCGCCGGGCGAGTACGTCGCGGGCTGGATCAAGCGGGGCCCGACAGGTGTGATCGGCACCAACCGGCCGTGCGCCAAGGAGACGGTGACCTCGCTGCTGGAGGACGCCCCCGCCCTGGCCCGCCGGGAGGTGCCCGCGGATCCGACGGCCGTGCTGCGCGCCGAGGGCGTCGAGCCGGTGGAGTGGGAGGGGTGGCGGGCCATCGAGCGGGCGGAGGCGGAACTGGGCGCGGCGCTGGGCCGGGGCGTGGTGAAGCTGCCCGACTGGCGGTCCCTCATGGCGGCGGCCCACGGCGACGCCCCGCGGCCCGCCGTACAGGGGCCGCACGGCCCTGGGGGGCGGCCGTAGCGTGCCGGTCCCGGGGGCCGCACGGCCCTGGGGGGCGGCGGTAGCGTGCCGGTCCCAGGGGCCGCACGGCCCTGGGGAGCGGCGGTAGCGTGCCGGTTCCGGGGGCCGCACGGCCCTGGGGAGCGGCCGTAGCGTGCCGGTCCCGGGGGCCGCACAGCCCCGGGGAGCGGCCGTAGGCGGTTTCCGTCGAGGGGCCGCTCGCCCTCGGGGCGCCGGCGAGCCGCGTCCCCGCGGCGGCTCGCCCCCAGGGGTGTCTCTAGCCGAGCCGGGCGGACTGGCGGGCCGCGGCGCCGAGGAGGGCGTCGAGGAGCCCGGGGAAGAGTGCGTCCAGGTCGTCCCGGCGCAGACCGTTCATCTTGGCCGTGCCCCGGTAGATCTGCCGGATGACCCCGCTCTCGCGCAGCACCCGGAAGTGGTGGGTGGTGGTCGACTTGGTGACCGGCAGCACGAACTGCGAACAGGACAGTTCGTCGCCGTCGGCGGCGAGTTCGCGCACGATCCGCAGCCGCATCGGGTCGGACAGCGCGTGCAGCACGCCCTCCAGCCGGATCTCGTCGCGCGCCGGGTGGGGCAGGGTGCGGCTGGCACGGGCGGTGGTCACGGCTGCTGGCTCCACTTCGTCGGGACACCCATCGTACGAGAGGCATCGTAGTTTGACATCCGCCGTACTACGATGCCTATCGTACGAACCCAGCCTTCGGTCCGTGACGAATGGAGCCCGCCGTGACCGCGCTCTTCGAGCCCTTCACCCTGCGCGACGTGACGATCCCCAACCGCGTGTGGATGCCGCCGATGTGCCAGTACTCCGCGGCCCCCGAAGGGCCCGAGGCCGGTGTGCCGCACGACTGGCACTTCGCCCACTACGCGGCCCGCGCGGCCGGCGGCACGGGCCTGATCGTCGTCGAGGCCACCGCGGTCGCCCCCGAGGGCCGCATCTCGCCCTACGACCTCGGGATCTGGAACGACACCCAGGCCGAGGCCTTCCGCCGGATCACCCGTTTCCTCACCGGCCAGGGCACCGTGCCGGCCATCCAGCTCGCCCACGCCGGACGCAAGGCCTCCACCGACCGGCCCTGGAAGGGCGGGGCGCCGCTGGGCCCGGACGCGCACGGCTGGCAGCCGCTCGCGCCGAGCGCGGTCCCCTTCGACGAGCGGCACCCCGTCCCGGCCGAGCTGACGCCCGCGGACATCCGCGCGATCGTCGGGCAGTTCGCCGACGCGGCCCGCCGCGCGCTGGCCGCCGGGTTCGAGATCGCCGAGATCCACGGCGCCCACGGCTACCTGATCCACGAGTTCCTCTCCCCGCACTCCAACCACCGCACCGACGCCTACGGCGGCTCGTACGAGAACCGCACCCGGTTCGCCCTGGAGGTCGTCGACGCCGTCCGGGAGGTCTGGCCGGACGACAAGCCGCTGTTCTTCCGCGTGTCGGCGACCGACTGGCTGGAGGAGGGCGGCTGGACCCCCGACGACACGGTCCGCCTGGCCCGCGACCTCCAGGCCCACGGCATCGACCTGCTCGACGTCTCGACCGGCGGGAACGCCGCCGCCGTCCGCATCCCCACCGGACCCGGCTACCAGGTGCCCTTCGCCGCGCGGGTGAAGGCCGAGACCACCCTGCCGGTCGCGGCGGTGGGTCTGATCACCGAAGCCGAGCAGGCCGAGAAGATCCTCTCCAACGGGGAGGCGGACGCCGTGCTGCTCGGCCGGGAGTTGCTGCGCAACCCCTCCTGGGCCCGGCACGCGGCGCGGGAGCTGGGCGGCGAGGTGCGGGTGCCGGACCAGTACCACCGGTCCGTCTGAGCCCGCCACGGCGCACGGCCCGGGCGCGTCGTCCACGGCACACAGGGCCGGGGCGCGCCGCTCGCGGCGCAGCGCCCGGGCGCGCCACCCCCGCCGCACAGGGCCTGCCACGCCGCCCGCCGCGCACGGCCCCGCGGCGCCGCCGCCGTACCGGACGGGCGGCGGCGCCGCGGGCTCAGGCTCCGGCCGGCCCGGTGACCCGGCCCGCCACCACGGCCGGCCGCGACGGAATGTCCCCGGTGCCGCGCGAGCCGGCCGCGCGGGCCAGCCGCAGCACCGTCCGCTCCAGGTCCGGCAGCACCCGCTGTCCCGCCACCGCCAGGGTGATCGCCATCGCGACACCCGCCCACGCGAGGGGGCCGAGCGGGGTGCAGCCGACCAGACGGCTGGCGCCGGGGGTCTGGACGAGGGCCACCAGGGCGGCGGCCGAGCCCAGCGCGGTCACCTGGACCAGCGGACTGTCGCGGCGGTCCAGCAGGGTCTGCGCGAGCTGGGTGCCGACCACCGCGCACAGTGCCATCGTCGTCGTACGGCGGGCCGTGCCCGGGGTGAACCGGCCGAACAGCCAGGCGGCGACCGCGCCCAGGCAGGTGGTCAGCGCCCGATGCCGGATCTGCCGCATCAGCGGCGCGCCCAGCAGCGAGGTGCCCAGCGGCCCGGTCGACTCGGTCTCCGCGGGGTCCTGCTGCGGGGTGACCGCGACGGCCATCGCAGGGAACAGGTCGGTGAACAGGTTCACCAGCAGCATCTGACGGGTCGACAGCGGCGCCGCGCCCGCGAGCAGGGTGCCCAGGATGCCGAAACCGACCTCGCCCGCGTTGCCCCCGATGAGGATGGCGACGGAATCGGCGACACTGTGCCACAGGGCCCGGCCCTCGCCGACCGCCTCCACGAGGACGGTCAGGTCCTCGCCGGTGAGCACCAGGTCGGCGGCGTTGCGGGCGGCCGCGGAGCCGCGGGCGCTGATGCCCACGCCGATGTCGGCGGCCCGGATGGCGGCGGCGTCGTTGGCCCCGTCGCCCACCATCCCGACCACCCGGCCGGCGTCCCGCAGCGCCTCGACCACCTGGAGCTTCTGCTCGGGCGCCACCCGCGCCACCACGTCCGCGTCGCGCAGCATCCGGGACCGCTCGCCGCGGTCCGCGGCCGCCAGGTCGTCGCCGGTGACGACGGCGGTGTCCTCCGGCCAGCCCAGGTCGAGCGCGATCGCCCGCGCGGTCTGCGGATGGTCGCCGGTCAGCATCACCGGCCGGACGCCCGCCGCGCGCAGCCCGCGCACCAGGACGTCGGACGTCTCGCGGGCCACGTCGGCCAGCGCGAGCAGTCCCACGAACTCCAGGTCGTGCGGCTGCTCGTCGCATACCTCGGCGTCGTCCTCGGTCTCGGCCAGGCGGCGCCGGGCCACCGCGAGCACCCGCAGGCCGTCGGCGGCCAGCGCGTGCGCGGTCTCCTCCGCGTGCGCGGGCAGCTCGCGGCAGGCCGGCAGCACGACCTCCGGGGCGCCCTTGACCTCGAACACCCGCACGCCGTCCGCCACGCGGCCCACCGCGCCCGCGTAGCCGCGCCCCGCCTCGAACGGCCGGGCCTCGGTCTGCGTCCACTCCGGGTCGTCGCGGCCGGCCGCCTCCAGCACGGCCTCGTCGGTGGCGTGCACCACCTTCTCGCCGCCTTCGAGCCGCGGGCAGGCCCGTACGGCGATCCGCAGCACCCGGGAGTCGCGGGCCTCGTCCAGGGCGCGGACCGTGCCGTCGGCCTCGGCCACCCGGACCAGGCGGAGCTGGTTCTCGGTGAGGGTGCCGGTCTTGTCGAAGCAGATGGTGTCCATCCGGCCCAAAGCCTCCAGGGCCCGCGGGGTGCGCACCAGGACCCCGCGCCGGCTCAGCCGCCGCGCCGCCGCGAGCTGGCCCACGGTCGCCACCAGCGGAAGCCCCTCGGGCACGGCGGCCACCGCCACCGCCACGCCGCCGCTGACCGCCTCGCGGATCGGTGTGCCGCGCAGCAGGGAGAGGCCGGTGACCGCGGCGCCGCCCGCCATGGTGAGGGGGAGGGCCTGCCGGGTGAGTTCCTGGAGCCGGGCCTGGACGCCCCCGGCGGGCGGGGTGCGGGCGGCGAGGTGGACCGCCCGGGACGCCTCCGTGCGGTCGCCGGTCTCCACGACGACGGCCCGGGCGTGCCCGGCGACCACCGTGGTGCCCTCGAACACCATGCAGCGGCGCTCCGCGACGGCGGCGCTCGGAGTCGGCTCCACCTGCTTGCCGACGGGCAGCGACTCGCCGGTCAGCGCGGACTCGTCGACCTCCAGACCGTCCTCCCACAGCAGCCGGGCGTCGGCGGGCACCACGTCGTCGGCGTTCAGCTCGATCACGTCGCCGGGCACCAGCCGGGCCGCGTCCACGGTGCGCGGGCCGTGCCGCCGCCGGTCGCGCCGGGGCCGCGGGGATCCGGGTCCGCCGTCGGCGGTCACCCGGGCCTTCTGCTTCTGCTCCGCGACCAGCCCGGACAGCGCCCGCTCGGCCCGCAGCCGCTGCACGCCCCCGACGAGGGCGTTGAGGTCGAGCGCGCCGACGACGAGCAGGGCGTCGGCGACGGAGCCGAGGATGGCCGACGCGGCCGAGCCGACCGCGAGCACCGGGGTGAGGGGATCGTCGAGTTCGCTGCGCACGGCGCGGGCGAGCTGGAACGACCAGCGGGCGGGCGCCATGCCGGGCATCCGCGCGACCGTGCCGGTGGCCTCGCGCACCCGGCCCACCGCGTGCTCGAAGGCGGTTTCCTCGGCCTCGATCCGGTCGGCCAGCCGGGCCTGGACGGAGCGGGCGTGCAGGGCGTGCCAGGCCACCCGCGGGCGGGGGTGCGGAGCCCGCGCCAGTGCCACGCCGACGGCCGCGCGCACCCCGCCGAGCAGGGCCGCCGCGGCGCCCGCGTCGACCGGAGCGTGCCGCAGTCCGGGCAGCAGCGGGTGACTCCGGCGCCGGGACTCGCCCACGGCCACCAGCAGTCCGGACAGCGCGGCACCCGAGCGGGCGAGGGTCTGCGACCGGCGTCCGACCTTGCGGGCGGCGGGCACCGCGGCCAGCAGCCGCCACACGTCGGGCAGGCCGTGGTGGGTGAGCACGTCCGCGCCCCAGGCGACGGCCGCGTCGCGGTCGGTGAGGGCCACGGCCAGGTCTCCGGCGAACAGGGCCTCCAGCACGTCCGTGTCGTCGGCGGAGGCGGGCCGGGCCACGGTGATCACGCAGCCGTCGTCCCGGCGCAGCCGGTCCACCGCCTCGGCGGGCGGCCGGCCGGCGGGCACGATGTGGTCGGCGAGGCCGATGAAGTCGGTGAGGGCGGGGTCGTCGCCGACCACCACCCGCAGTCCCGCGCGGCGCGCCGCGTCGAGCACCGGCTCGGCCCACGGGTCGGCGTCGCCGTCCGGGGTGCGCAGTGCGCTGGGGTGCAGGAAGACCGTCCCGGCCGTCTCCAGGCGGCGCAGCCGCTGCTGGTCGCGGACCAGCACGCCGGTGCGGGCCAGGGCGCAGCTCAGGGTGGCGTGGAAGGCGGCGGGCCCGTAGCGGGCGGCCTTCGGGGAGCCGGCGAGCACCGCCTCGGCGGCCTCACCGGCGCTGTGCTTGACCAGGAGGGTCGCGAGGGCGCCGACGAGGGCGCCGGACTCGGCGTGGACGGCGTACTCCTGGGCCGGGGTGCGGCGCAGCGGCGGGCGCGGGAAGCGGTCCATGGCCACGCCGTCCCGGTGCGGGACGCACAGCCGGTCGTGGACGGCGTCGAAGGCGGCGCCGCGTGCCAGGGTCTCGGCCAGTCCGCAGGTGCGCAGCGAGCCGTCGAGCAGCAGGGCGACCGGGTTCTGGCCGGCGCCGTGCACGGCGGCGTTGACGGCGGCCAGCAGCAGGTCGGCCCGGGAGTCGCCGGTCCGCGCGCGCAGCCAGGAGCGGAACCGGGGGTGTTCGCGCAGCAGGGTGTTGCCCGCCGACACGAACGTGGGCGAGGGCGGCAGCCGCAGCGCGGAGGCGGCGAACGCGCCCGCGATGCCGAGCGCGTCGACGCCCAGCGCCAGCAGGGCGGTGCGCACCCCGACCGGGTCGCCGGGGTGGGCGAACTCCTCCACCGACTCGTCGTCGGGGACCAGTCCGTGCCGTTCGGCGAGGGCGGCCGCCTTCTCCAGGACCGTGTCGGCGACGGCGGCCTCGGTCGCGGCCACCACCAGGCGGGACAGCCCGCCGTCCCAGTACGCGTACGCCACGTCGGGCCGGTCGGCGAGCGCGGCGGCCACCCGCCGGGCGGCGTGCGCCGTCCCGCCCGTCTCGTGGGCCCGCCCCGGCTCGGCGGTCCTGAGCGCCAGGTGGGCCCGCCGCCCGGCCCGCCAGTGCTGCCCCTGCCCGGGCAGCACGGCGGCCCGCGCGACCCGTGCCACCCGTACGGCGGAGTCCGCGCCGCGCACTCCGGCCCGTGCCGTCCCGGCCGCCGCACCCGCGGCCATGCCGACGGCGGGCGCGGTCCCGCGCGCCAGCAGCCGCGGCCCGGCCTGCAGGGCACCGGACACGGCCGTCAGCGGCCCCGTCAGCAACCCCATCGCACACCTCAGCTCGTTGTCAGCCTGCTCGGTTCTCGGTCGGTTGGTGTCCGCATCTCCTGGGTCCGCGGCCGGTTCGCGCTCCACACCGGTCGTCGGTGGTCCGTCATGGCCCTCGGTGGTCCGTCACGGCCCTCGATGACCCGTCACGACCCTGCCGGTCCGTTCTCGGTCGTCGGCGGTCGGTTCCCGGGCACCGGCACCGGGGACCGGTCCGCGATCAGCTCTCGCTCGGTCGTTCTCCCGCGCTGCCCATGGCCGCGGTGCGCCGCCGGGCCGCGGTGCGGCGGTGGGCGTTCGCCGCCTTGATGGTCGTCGTGCCCGTCCCGTGCGCCGTCTTCGAGCGGGCGGCCGTCGTCCGATGGCCCGGCACCGCCGTCCCGCCGGTCTCCGGCTCGCGGTCGCCGGACACCCGGGTACGCCCGACGGACGCCGTGGACAGGGCCCCGGAGGAGGCGCCCGTGCCGGACCGCGTCGCCCTGGAGGCCGTGGCACCCCCAGAGGCCGCCCTGCGCGACGCGGTGCTCGTCGTCGCCCTGGCCGCCGCACCGCCACCGGCCGTCGCCGGTGCCGCGCCGCCGTCCTGCCCCGACCGCTGTTCCTGCCGCTGCCCGGGCTTCGGCTGGGTCAGCCAGGCCACGGCCGCTCCGGCGACCGCCACGGGCCACTCGACGACACCCGCGGCGCCGAGCAGCCCGGCTCCGGTGTAGACCGCGATCCGGCGCCCGCGCGGCGACACCGCCCCGACCGTGTCCAGGGTGCCCTCGGCGGCCTTGCTCACCATGCCCGCGCCGGGCATCCGGCGCAGTGCCGAACCGGTGACGCGCACCGGTCCCGTCAGAACGGAGGACGGCTTCAGCCGTGTCATGACTCCCCGCCTCCCTCGGATGGGGTGTGTGCACGGCCCGAGTTCCCGGGAAACACCCGGTCACCCGTTGTGGGCGGGGCAAACGCGAGTGGCCGGAGGAATTCCCTCCGGCCACCGTGGGGCCCGTGCGTCAGGCGGTCGCGCAGACGGTCCCGTTGAGCGTGAAGGCACCGGGCGCCGCGCTGTCGCCGCGGTGGCCGGCCTGGTAGCCGATGGTCACCGAGGCGTTCGGCGCGAGGGTGGCGTTGTACGCGGCGTTCGTCGCCGTCACCGCGCCGGTGACCGGGGCGTACGTGGCGCCCCAGCCGTTGGTGATGGTCTGGCCGGCCGGGAGGGTGAAGCCCAGGCGCCAGCCGTTGACCGCCGTCGTACCGGTGTTGGTGATCGTCACGGAGGCGGTGAGTCCGGTGCTCCAGGCGCTGGTGGTCGCGGTGACCTTGCAGCCGGACGGCTGCGGCTGCGGGCCCGGGCCCTGGCCGTCCAGGCCGAAGAAGGTGAGCACGCGCGCGCCCATGGTGCCGTAGGCGTACAGGTTGTGTCCGACGCCCTGGAGGCTGATGGCCTCCACGGGGGCGCGGTCACCGGTGCCGCCGTAGCGGGTGCGGGTCCAGCCGGTGGCGGGGGTGTCGGTGGACGCCGGGGTCTGGCCGGTGCCCAGGACGTTCGTCCACTGCTTGATCTCCTCGCCGAAGTTGGGGTAGCGCAGCACGTCGTCCTGCGTGCCGTGCCACAGCTGCATCCGGGGCCGTGGGCCGGTGTAGCCGGGGTAGGCGGCGCGGACCAGGTCGCCCCACTGCTGCGGGGTGCGGGTCACGGTGCCGTTCGCGCAGGCGCTGTTCCACTCGGATCCGTCGGTGGTGGCGAAGCAGCCGAAGGGGACGCCGGCGAAGGCGGCGCCCGCGGCGAACACGTCCGGGTAGACGCCCAGCAGGACGTTGGTCATCATCGCGCCGGAGGAGATGCCGGTGGCGAAGACCCGCTTCGGGTCGGCGTCGTAGGTGTCGAGGACCCAGTCGACCATCGACTTGATGCCGGCCGGGTCGCTGCCGCCGCCGCGGCGCAGGGCCTGCGGGGAGGAGACGTCGAAGCACTTGCTGGACCGGGTGACCGACGGGTAGACGACGATGAAGCCGTGGCGGTCGGCGAGCGAGGCGTACTCGGTGCCGTTGTACATCGCCGGCCCGGAGCCGGTGCAGTAGTGGACGGCCACCAGGACCGCCGGGTTCGGGGTGACGCTCTCCGGCACGTACAGGTACATCTGGAGATTGCTGGGGTTGCTGCCGAAGCCGGTGACCTCGGTCAGGGTGGCGTAGGGCACGGCGGCTGCGGCGTCGGTGCGGGCGGCGGCCGGTGGTGCGGCGAGGAGCAGCGCGGCGAGGAGCGTCACGAGCGCTCCGTGGAGCGCGGCGAGCGCTGTGCGCAGGGGTCCTCTCCTCGCGGTGGTGCCGGCGGTGGCGGACACGTGGTCGTCCCTTCCTGATCGCGGCTCGGGGTCGTTCGGTGCGGGAGCACCAGCGGTGCGAAAGGCGCCGTGGGAGCGCCGGGGGAGCGCCGCTCCAGCTCTGTGGAAGCGCTCCCACACCGTCACACGGGGGCCGCCGCGCCAGCGTTCACCGCAATCGCGTTCCCCTCGGGTCTGGCTGAATCCGTGCTGCGCGAGCCGTTGACCAGAAAGCGCTTGCCCTTTACGGTCCCGTTCAACAGCGTGACCGATCGGCACCGTCCAGGCACCGTGAGGCCGCGTTCCCCGCACTCAGTGTTCCAGTGAGCGCATAGCGTTCATGTACATGGACTGCGAGTGCGCACCCCCGCCCCCCACAGAAGGAATCGGGACATGACATCTGCGACATCCGTCCGCGCCCGCCGGCGCGCGCTGACCGGAGCGCTGGCGACGCTCGGCCTCTCGGTTGGCATGATCATGACCACCGGTGCGCCCACGGCGAGCGCCGCCACCTGGCCGTCCGCCAACGGCAGCCAGGCGGTCTCCTCCACGATCTCCCTGTCCGGCACCAAGGACTACGGGATGAAGCGCCTGTACGGGTCCGGGGCCCTGGGCAGTGACGGCCAGGGCGAGGACCAGGGGCCGATCCTGAAGCTGGCCGCCGGCACCGTCCTGAAGAACGTCATCATCGGCGCGCCCGCCGCGGACGGCATCCACTGCGAGGGCAGCTGCACCCTGCAGAACGTGTGGTGGGAGGACGTCGGCGAGGACGCCGCGACCTTCAAGGGCTCCTCGTCGTCGAACGTCTACACGATCTCCGGCGGCGGCGCGAAGGAAGCCAGCGACAAGGTGTTCCAGTTCAACGGCGCCGGCACGCTGAACGTCTCCAACTTCGCGGTGAAGAACTTCGGCACCTTCGTCCGCTCCTGCGGCAACTGCTCCAGCCAGTACAAGCGGACCATCAACCTCAACACCATCGAGGTGACCTACAAGGGCAGCCGGCTCGTCGGCATCAACACCAACTACGGCGACAGCGCGACCCTGCGGGGCATCACGATCATCGGCGACACCAGCAAGAAGATCGTGCCGTGCCAGAAGTACATCGGCAACGACGACGGTGACGAGCCGACCACCAACGGCTCCGGCCCCGACGGCACCTACTGCAAGTACGCCTCGTCCGACATCACCTACAAGTAGGACCCCGGCACCCCGGCCGTACGAAGTGCCCCGCGCGGCGCTTCGTACGGCCGTCGCGTCGCCCGCGGGGCCGCCGCCCGAGCGCGCCGGCCGAGCGGTCGCCGGCCGGCGGAGCCGCCCGCGCGCCTCACCCGGGCTCCACGCGCGCGTGCACCTGCGCCGCCAGTTCCCGCCGGTAGCCCGTGTACGCGGTCCGCAGCTCCCCGCCCGGCCAGCCGGCGGGCAGCAGAGGTGCCGGCAGTACCGGATCCGCCACCAGGTGCCGGACGACGGCCGCGAACGCGGTGAGCCGGCCGGCCGGGCCGGGCGCCCGGGCGATCCGGTCGAGCAGCGCACGCGCGGTGGCCGCCCAGGCGTCCAGCGGCCACAGGGCGGCGGCCAGCTCGGCGGCGGGCCGGGCGGGGCGGAGGGTGCCGCACTCGGCCACCTGCCCCAGGTCGTCCGGCAGCGGGCGGCTCAGATTGGCGGGCCGGAGCCAGACCCCTTCGCGCAGCTCGGCGAGGCGCAGGCCGGCCAGCCGGGCGCGCAGCGCGGCCCGTTCCGCGGGCCCGCGGCCGGTCGCGGTGACCACGACCGTCTCCCAGTCGCCGTCCCACGCGCGCGTGCGCGGCCGGACGGCCTCGTCCTGGCGGCCCCGGCGTTCCAGCAGCCGTTCACCGATGCGGTAGCCGGTGCCCGTGCGCCGCAGGTCCCCGGCGGCCGTCATCCGGCTGAGCGCGGCCCGCAGCGTGGAGCCGCCGACGCCGAAGGGGGCCACCAGGCGCGCGAGGTCCTTCGCGGGCAGCTCCGGGGGGTGGGCGCCGAGCAGCAGGCTCAGCACGACCGAACGCGCGGACAGCGGGCGCAGGTCGAGTTCGTTCGGCGGCGTGGCCTCGTCCATGGCCCCGTACTGTACGGCGCACCCTCGCCTTGTTGCACTATTGCTGCGGTCGCGGAGCAAGTGCAACACTCGCCGCATGGCCTCCACCGTCGCGCACGCGCAGCAGGACACCGCCACCCACACGGTGACCAACCAGCCGCCGCCCCTCACCCCGTACGACGCCTCGGCCGATCCCGCCCTCCTGGAGGGCCTGCGGCGCGAGGGCGCCGGCTGGGCCGAGGAGGACATCCGGCGGCTGGGACGGCGGGCCGGGAGCGCGCAGGCGCAGGAGTGGGGCGACCTGGCCAACCGGCACGAGCCGGTGCTGCGCACGCACGACCGCTACGGCCACCGGGTCGACGAGGTCGAGTTCCACCCGAGCTGGCACCACCTGATGGAAGTGGCCGTCACCGAGGGACTGGCGGGGGCGCCCTGGGCGGACGAGCGGCCCGGCGCCCACGTCGTCCGTACGGCGGGCGGACTCGTGTGGGGGCACGCCGAGGCCGGCCACGGCTGCCCGACCTCGATGACGTACGCCGCCGTCCCCGCCCTGCGCCGCCAACCGGAGCTGGCCGAGGTCTACGAGCCCCTGCTGACCAGCCGCCAGTACGACCCCGGCCTGAGGAACCCTGCCGGCAAGCGAGGGCTGCTGGCCGGGATGGGCATGACCGAGAAGCAGGGCGGCTCCGACGTACGCACCAACACCACCACCGCCACGCCCACCGCCGAACCCGGCGTCCACACGCTGCGCGGGCACAAGTGGTTCACCTCGGCGCCGATGTGCGACGTGTTCCTGGTGCTGGCGCAGGCCCCGGGCGGGCTGTCGTGCTTCCTGGTCCCGCGCGTGCTGCCGGACGGGACCCGCAACACCTTCCGCGTCCAGCGCCTGAAGGACAAGCTGGGCAACCGCTCCAACGCCTCGTCGGAGCCGGAGTTCGACGGGACGGTCGCCTGGCTGGTCGGTCCCGAGGGCGAGGGCGTCAAGACCATCATCGAGATGGTCAACTGCACGCGGCTGGACTGCGTGATGGCCTCCGCGACGCTGATGCGCAAGACCCTGGTGGAGGCGGGCCACCATGTGCGGCACCGCACCGCGTTCGGCGCGCGGCTGCTCGACCAGCCGCTGATGCGCAACGTGCTGGCCGACCTCGCCCTGGAGTCGGAGGCCGCGACGACCCTCACGCTGCGGCTGGCGGGTGCCGCCGACCGGGCCGTGCGCGGCGACGCCGGTGAGCGCGCGCTGCGCCGGATCGCCACCGCCGTCGGCAAGTACTGGGTCACCAAGCGCGGCCCGGCCTTCACCGCCGAGGCCCTGGAGTGCCTGGGCGGCAACGGGTACGTGGAGGACTCCGGGATGCCCCGGCACTACCGTGAGGCCCCGCTGCTGTCGATCTGGGAGGGTTCCGGGAACGTCAACGCGCTCGACGTCCTGCGCGCGCTGCGCCGTGACTCCGCCGTGGCGGAGGCGCTGTTCGCCGAGCTCGCCCTGGCACGCGGCGCTGACGCGCGCCTGGACGCCGCGGTGGGCGCGCTCAAGGCCGGCCTCGCCGCGGCGTCACCGGGCGGCGCCCGCCGGCTGGTCGAACGGATGGCGCTCGTCCTCCAGGCCTCCCTCCTCGTCCGCTTCGCCCCGCCGGCCGTCGCGGACGCCTTCTGCGCCACGCGGCTGGGCGGCGACTGGGGGTACGCGTTCGGCACCCTCCCCGAGGCGGCCGACCTCGACGCGATCCTCGCCCGGGCGCTCCCCGAGGGCGTCTGAGGGACGTCACGTCCCCGTGGTCGGCGCGGTGGTGCACGCGCACGGCCCTCGCACGGCTCGCCGGGACACCACCTCCGCCTCGGTGCCGCGTGCCGTCCGGGCGGCGCACCCCCGCACCGTCCGGTGATCGCCGGGTGTCCGGCCGCAACCGGGTGCCGCCGCCGCGGGACCCGGCGGGGGCGGAACCGGCCGCGCGGCGCCGGTGGGGGCGGAACCGGCCGCGCGGCGCCGGCGGACGGCTGCGGCAGCCGCGGCACACTGACGGAGAACAGCCGCCGCGGGTCTGCCCTACGGTAGTCGCCGCAAGCTGAGAACTCTCCGGTGGCACCGCCCTGACCTGCGGCGGCGGTGTGCCGAGCGGTGACTGTCAGTGGTGGGGTGCAGACTGGCCGATGTCTGAGACGAAGACGTCGCGGAGGTGATCGGCATGACCGAGGTACTGCTCGCCGTGGGCACGCGCAAGGGTCTGTTCATCGGGCGCCGGCGGGGTGGCGCCTGGGAGTTCGACGAGAGCCCCTACTTCAACGCGCAGGCCGTGTACTCGGTCGCCGTCGACACCCGGGGTTCCGTCCCGCGGCTGCTGGCCGGAGGCGACAGCGCCCACTGGGGGCCGTCCGTGTTCCACTCCGACGACCTCGGCCGCAGCTGGACCGAACCCGCCCGGCCGGCCGTGAAGTTCCCACCGGACACGGGGGCCTCCCTGGAACGGGTGTGGCAGCTGCACCCGGCGGCGGCCGAACCGGACGTCGTGTACGCGGGCACCGAACCGGCCGCGCTGTACCGCTCGGAGGACCGCGGGGAGAGCTTCACCCTGGTCCGCCCGCTGTGGGAGCACCCGACCCGGTCCCGGTGGATGCCGGGCGGCGGCGGGGAGGGGCTGCACACCATCCTCACCGACCACCGCGACCCGCGGTTCCTGACGGTGGCCGTGTCCACGGCCGGCGTGTTCCGCACCACGGACGGCGGCGCCGGCTGGGAGCCCTCCAACTCGGGGGTCTCCGCGGTGTTCCTGCCGGACCCGAACCCGGAGTTCGGCCAGTGCGTCCACAAGATCGCCCGGGACGCGGCCGATCCCGACCGGCTCTACCTCCAGAACCACTGGGGGGTGTACCGAAGCGACGACGCGGGCGCGCACTGGACCGACATCGGGGAGGGCCTCCCGTCCACCTTCGGCTTCGCCGTCGCGGCCCATCCGCACCGCGGGGACACCGCGTACGTGTTCCCCATCACCGCCGACTCCGACCGTGTGCCCGCCGGCCGGCGCTGCCGCGTGTTCCGCACGACCGACGCGGGCGGAACCTGGGAACCGCTGACGGCCGGCCTGCCGCAGGGGGACCACTACGGCACGGTGCTGCGCGACGCGATGTGCACGGACGACGCCGAACCGGCCGGCGTCTACTTCGGCAACCGCAACGGCGAGGTGTACGCCTCGGACGACGAGGGCGAGAGCTGGCGGCAGCTGGCCTCGCACCTCCCGGACGTGCTGTGCGTGCGCGCGGCGGTGGTGTCATGAGCCGGTTACGGCCGAACCGGCCGGGTCCGGCCCTTGGCCACCGGTTGATCTTCCCGTGCCGTACGGCAGTAGGGTGACGCCCGTGGCACCACGACCGTTGCATGAGATCGTCGATCCGGGCTGGGCGAAGGCCCTGGAACCCGTCGCCGGGAAGATCGCCGAGATGGGCGACTTCCTTCGCGCGGAGATCGCCGCGGGGCGCACCTACCTCCCGGCCGGGCGGAACGTCCTGCGGGCCTTCCAGCAGCCCTTCGACGAGGTGCGGGTCCTGATCGTCGGACAGGACCCCTACCCGACCCCCGGGCACGCGGTGGGCCTGTCGTTCTCCGTCGCGCCCGAGGTGCGGCCGCTGCCTGGCAGCCTGATCAACATCTTCCGCGAGCTGCACACCGACCTGGGGGTCCCCCAGCCGTCGAACGGTGATCTGACGCCGTGGACCCGGCAGGGGGTGCTGCTGCTGAACAGGGCGCTCACCACCGCGCCGCGCAAGCCGGGGGCCCACCGGGGCAAGGGCTGGGAGGAGGTCACCGAGCAGGCGATACGCGCGCTGGCCGCACGCGGAAAGCCGCTGGTGTCCGTCCTGTGGGGCCGGGACGCCCGCAACCTCCGCCCGCTCCTCGGCGACCTGCCGTCGGTGGAGTCCGCGCACCCGTCCCCGATGTCGGCGGACCGCGGGTTCTTCGGCTCCCGTCCGTTCAGCCGCGCCAACGACCTGCTGATCCGTCAGGGGGGCCAACCGGTGGACTGGCGCCTGCCGTGACGGACGGCACCGGGCCCGCCGGTTCCCGGGCGGAGGGGTCGGACGGCGCCGGATCCTGCGGGGTCCCCGCCACGGCCTCCGGTGCCGCGCGGCCTGCCGGGGCCCCCGCCGGCGACCCGGGCCGCACCCGGCCCGCCGGACCGTCCGCGGCCGGCTCCCCCGCGGCCGGCTCCCCCGCGGCCGGCTCCGCGGGATTCCTCGCCGTCGACTCGGGCGGCTCCGGTCTCCGGGTCGCCGTCGGGACGGTGGCTGCCGGGGTGCTCGGACAGCGGGAGTCACGGGTGCCGGTCCGCACGGGCGCACGCGGAATCGACGCGGGTCACCTGAGAGACCAACTGGTCCCCCTGGTGCGGGCATTGACCGTCGAGACCGGTGTGGCGCGGCTCGGCACGGCCGCCGTCGGCGCCGCCGGTTTCGCCACCCTGGGCGACGCGCTGCGCGCCGAACTGCCGGACGCCCTGCGACGGGAGTTCGGAATCCGCAAGGTCGCCCTCGCTGCGGACGCCGTCACCGCCTACGCCGGCGCACTCGGTCCGCGGCCCGGGGCGGTGGTCGCCGCGGGCACCGGGCTGATCGCGGTCGGCACGGACCTGACCCGGTGGCGGCGGGCCGACGGCTGGGGTCATCTGCTCGGCGACTGCGGCAGCGGGGCGTGGATCGGCCGCGCCGGACTGGAGGCGGCGCTGCGGGCGCACGACGGGCGGGAGGGCGGCTCGGCCGCGCTGCGGGCGTGCGCCGAGCGGCAGTTCGGCCCGCTCCCCGCCCTGCCGGGCGTGCTCTATCCGCGGACGGACCGGCCCGCGGTCCTCGCCTCCTTCGCGCCGGAGGTCGCGGCCTGCGCCGGCGAGGACCTGGTGGCCGCGGGCATCCTGCGGGCGGCGGCCCGGCACATGGCCGACGCGGCGGCCGCGGTCTGTCCGGCGGACGGGACGCCGGACGTGGCGCTCACCGGAGGGCTGTTCAAGCTGGGTGAACCGCTCCTCGCCCCGGTGCGGGAGGCACTCGCCGAGCGGCTGCCGCACGCCCGCCGGGTGCGCGCCGAGGGAGATCCGCTGCACGGCGCGGCCCGGCTCGCCACCGCGCTGGCAACGGGCACGCTCACCCTCCCGGGGGACGACGGGATGCTCTGCGTCACGCCTTCGGAGTGACACCCGCGGGCGCCGATCCGGCCATGTGGTTCCGGCCACCGGCAGGTCATCACAGGGACCGCCGCGAGGAAAAGCCGCTGATCAGTTCTGTTCTCCACGTAACTCATCAGACAAAACCGGACGGAAACCGCTCACCTGCACCCTCCCCGAACAGGGGAGCCACGGAAGCCACTAACATGCGGCACCATGAGCTCCCCCACTGGGCCCGCGTCCGGCCTGCCAGTACGAATGCCGCGCCCCCGCCAGCCCGGGCGGCACCGCCGACCCGAGCCCCTGGCGGCTCCCGAGGGCGCGCCCGCGCTCGTCCTCGCGGTGCCCGGCGCGCCCAGCGCCGCAACCCGTGGCCTCGCCGAGGAGATCGTGAGCATCGCCCGCTCCGAGCTGCCCGGCCTCGACGCCCGGATCGGGTACGTCGACGGGGACGACACCGAGTTCCCCACCCTCCAGGCCGTGCTCGCGCGCACCGCCGACGAGCGCACCGCCCGCTACGAGCAGGCCCTCGCCGCGGGCCTGGAGACCTCGGAGCCCGAGGGTCCCGTCGGGGTCGTGGTGCCCCTGCTGGCCGGTCCGGACGCCGCGCTGCTGCGCCAGGTCCGCCAGGCCGTGATGGACAGCCGGGTCGCCGCCGAGCTGACCGACGTGCTCGGCCCGCACCCGCTGCTCGCCGAGGCGCTGCACGTGCGGCTGTCGGAGGCCGGGCTGGCCCGCGCCGACCGGGCCCGCCTGTTCACCGTCGCGACCGCCGCGGACGGCATCGTCCTCGCCTCCGTCGGCGGCGAGGAGGCCGTGCAGGCCGCCGGGATCACCGGCATGCTGCTCGCCGCGCGGCTCGCCGTGCCGGTGATGGCCGCGGCGCTCGACCAGGAGGGCTCGATCGCCTCCGTCGCCGAGCAGCTGCGCTCCGCCGGCTCGCAGCAGCTGGCCCTGGCGCCGTACCTGATCGGCCCGGAGATCGACGCCGCGCTCGTCGAGGCCGCCGCCGCCGAGGCCGGCTGCTCCGCCGCCGAGCCGCTGGGCGCGTACCCGGCGATCGGCAAGCTGGCGCTGGCCAAGTACACGACGGCCCTGGGGATCGCCCCGCAGCAGCCGCAGGGCGCTCCGGTCCGCTGACCCGGCCGCGGCGCCGCATCTGAAGGGCCCCTCCGCACCGGGAGCGGGCCCTTCACCCGTGCCGCCGCCACGCCCCCCGGCTACGCCCGCCGTGCGCCGCGTTCAGCCGAGGACCACGCAGGACGCCGCCGTCACCCGCACCGCCCCGGAGCGGTGCGGCCGCCCGGTCGACGGGTCCACGGTGAACCAGGTGACGTCGCCGGAGCGCTCGTTGGCGACGTACAGCAGGCCGTCCGAGGCGGTGAGGGCACGCGGCCAGTGGCCGCCGCACGGCACCGTGGCGGTGAGCCGCAGGTCCTCGCCGTCGACGGCGAGCACGGAGAGCACGTCCTCGCCGCGGGTGGCGGTCCATACGAACCGGCCGTCGGGCGAGACGACGACACCCGACGGGTAGGCGTCGCCTGCGGGCGCGCCGGGCAGCACCGGCGTCTCCGTCAGCGGGCGCAGGACGCCGTCCCCGGCGTCCCAGTGGCAGACGGTCACGGCCGGGCTGAGTTCGCCGACGACGTAGGCGTACGAGCCCCCGGGGTGGAAGGCCAGGTGGCGGGGGCCGGAGCCGGGCCGCAGCGGGACCTCCCGGTGCGGGACGAGTCCGTCCTCCTCCAGCGCGCACACGCGCACGGAGTCGGTGCCGAGGTCGACGCTGACGATCCACCGCCCGCTCGGGTCGGCCTGCACCTGGTGGGCGTGCGGTCCCTGCTGGCGGGGCGCGTACGGCCCCGACCCGCTGTGCCGGAACGTCGTGGCGGCGGGCACGAGGCCGCCGTCGGGGCGCAGCGGGACGACGGTGACGCTGCCGGAGCCGTAGTCGGCGGTGAGGACGTGCCCGGCGTGCACGGCGAGGTGGGTGGGTCCGCCGCCGACGCGCACCGGGGTCCCCAGGGGCCTGGGCACGTCCCCGTCCACCCGGAACGCGGCGACCGCGCCGTCCGCCGTCTCGCTGACCGCGTAGAGCGTGCGCCCGTCGGGTGCCAGGGCCAGGTACGAGGGGTCGGTGAGGCCGTCGACGCCGGTCAGGAGGGTGAGCGCGCCACTGTCCGGGTCGACGGCCGCCGTCACGATCCCGGGGCCGCCGGCCGCCGTGAACGACCCGATGTACGCCCGCCGCTGTCCGCCGTCTGCCACCGCTGTCCCCTCTCGGTCCTGGGCTTCCGCAGGCGACGGTAGCAGCGGATCATCGAAGGTCTAGACCAAACGGGTGAAGTTTTCGCCGCGCGGCGCCCGAGGGGACGTGCGGGCCCGGCGGCCCTCAGGCCCCGACGAGCGGGGAGCCCGACGGGGCGCGCAGCGAGCTCGCCAGCTCGGCGAGCGCGCGCTCCAGGCCGTGCAGATGGGCCAGGGCCGGTTCCGCGGCGGCCGGCCGCTCGGCGGCCAGGCCGGTGATCTCGCACCCGGACGCAGAGCCGGTCAGCGCCTCCACCGCGGCCTGGACCCGCCAGCAGGCGGCGGCCAGCCGGGCGTCGTGGGACGCCTCCGGGTCGGCCGCGACGGCCACCAGACCGCGGATCTCCCGCGCGCAGTCGTCGAGCAGGGCCAGCACCCGGCGGGCGCGCCGCTTGCGGCCCAGCACCGGGTTCAGCGGGTGCACCAGCGGGGCGACCGCGAGCCGCACGCGGGCGAGCAGCTGCTCCAGTTCGGCCACGCGCGGTGCGGGATCGGCGGCCGGGTCGCCGGCGAGCCGGGCGGCGGTCTCGGCGGTGCAGGCGTGGACCGAGCGCAGGGCGCGCCGGATCCAGGCGTCGGTGACCGTGTGGGTGGTGACGGGCAGGACGAAGAGCACGGCCAGCACGGCACCCAGCGCGCCGACTCCGGTCTCGGCCAGGCGCAGGGCGAGCAGCGCGGGGTCGAGTACGTCGAGGAGGCCGTAGAGCAGCGAGGCGAGGAGGGTGACGCAGAGCATCATCCAGGTGTAGGAGACGGCGGCCGTGTAGAAGATGCCGAAGACGCAGAGGGCGAGCAGTGCGGCCGAGGGGGCGGGCGCGCCGTGCAGCGGCACCGCGACCAGCACGCCGAGGCCGATGCCGAGGACCGTGCCGAGGACGCGCCGGAAGCCTCGTACGAGGGTCTCACCGCGCGAGGTGGTGTTCACGAAGATCCACCAGGTGGCGCCGACGGCCCAGTACCAGCGCTCCCCGGACACCAGCTGGCCCACGACGAGCGCGAACCCCGCGCCGACGGTCGCCTGAACCGCCTGGCGGGTGGTGATCCGGGCGAGTCCGGTGCCGTCCGGCGGGGAGACCGCGGGCACCGGGGGGAGCCGGCGCTCGTAGCACCAGAGCCCGAACCGCACCGCCGCCGCGCTGAGCACGGACAGCAGGACGGCCGCGTACAGCTCGGGCAGCCGGCCCGGGGTGGCCTGGAGGAACTGCGCGATGAAGTAGGTCATGAAGGCGAACACGCCGAGGCTGTGTCCGCGCGGGCCCCAGCGGCGGGCGTAGACGCCGGCGCCGACCACGGCGAGGAAGACGAGGTCACGGGTGACGGGCCGGTCGTGCACCGCGGCGGCGACGGCGAGCACCGGCAGTCCGACCGCCGGCAGCAGGGCGGTGGTGACCGCCTGGCCGCGCACGGTGGCGTCGGTGACGGTGAACAGGGCGAGCAGCGCGGCGAGGCCGCCGATCACGGCGCCGACGAGGGAGTGGCCGGCGAGTCCGCAGACGACGACCGCGAGGCCGATGCCGAGAACCGCGCGCGTCGCGAAGCGCAGCCGCGTCCGCCCCGGATCCGGAGCCACGAACACCCTCTTCAGCACTGCTTACCGCCCCCTGGAGCCGATCGGCACGAAAAAGGCGCCGCGGGATCCGCAGCGCCATCGACGTCCCCATGACAGCATCAATCCCGCCAGTGGCTCAAGTGGCTCCACGTTCACTGGTCCATTGGCCCATTCCCTCGGCTCGGTGTGCGTCCGGCACCGGGCCATCGGACCAGGGTGAGTGGCTCAGCGGGCCGGTGGGCCACTGGGCCATTGGTACAGTCGCTGGAGATCACCGAGAAGGGGCGGCGCACCATGGCCGTGGACGAACTGGACACCCGCATCCTGCGGCTGCTGCTGGAGCAGCCGCGTACCAGCGTGCGGGAGTACGCCCGCATCCTCGGGGTGGCCCGCGGCACCCTCCAGGCGCGACTCGACCGGCTGGAGCGGGAGGGCGTGATCACCGGCACGGGTCCCACCCTGTCCCCCGCCGCCCTCGGCCACCCGGTGCTCGCCTTCGTCCACATCGAGGTCACCCAGGGCCACCTCGACGACGTCGGTGACGCGCTGGCCGCCGTGCCGGAGATCGTGGAGGCCTTCTCGATCACCGGCGGCGGCGACCTGCTCACCCGGGTCGTGGCCCGCGACAACGCGCACCTGGAAGACGTGATCCAGAAGCTCATCAGCCTCCCCGGCGTCGTCCGCACCCGCACCGAGGTGGCTCTGCGCGAGCGCGTGCCGCACCGGCTGCTGCCCCTGGTCGAGTCGATCGGCCGGACGCCGAAGGGCTGAGCCGCCGCCCGCCCCACCCGGAGATCCGGCCGGAATCCGCCTTGGCATCCTGGGTCCATGAACACTCTCGGCGGCATCTCGGTCATCTTCGATCTTGACGGAACGCTCGTGGACAGCGAGCCGAACTACTACGAAGCGGGCCGGCAGATCCTCGCCGAGCACGGCGTACCGGACTACACCTGGGCCGACCACGAGCGGTACGTCGGCATCAGCACCCTGGACACCATCGCGGACTGGAAGCGGCGGTACGGCCTGGGCGCGCCCACCGAGGACCTGTTCGCCGCCAAGAACCGCCGCTACCTGGAACTGGCCCGCGCCGGCACGCCCACGTACCCGGAGATGCGCACGTTCGTCGAGCTGCTCGCGGCGGAGGGCGTCCCGACGGCCGTGGCCTCCGGCTCCTCCCCCGAGGCCATCGACACGATCCTCACCGCCACCGGCCTGGACGCCTTCCTGCGCACGGTCGTCTCCGCCGACGAGGTCCCGCGCGGCAAGCCCGCCCCGGACGTGTTCCTCGAAGCGGCCCGCCGCCTGGGCGCGGATCCGGCCGCCTGCGTGGTCCTGGAGGACGCCGCTCCGGGCGCCGCCGCCGCACACGCGGCCGGCATGCGCTGCGTCGCCGTGCCCTACGTCCCCGGCCAGGCCGACGACCCGCGGTTCGGCACGGCGGGGCTGGTCTTCCGCGGCGGCCAGCGGGAGTTCACGGCGCGGGCGGCGTACGACTGGCTGACCGGCGCCGCCGCGGGGTCCTGACCCGGGGCGCCCGGCCCGACCGGCCGGGACCGTCGGCCCCGGTCCGCGCGTCGCGCCCCGGCTACGACCGGCGGCGCGGCTTGCCCCGCCGCGCGCCCTTGGAAGCGCCCTTGGCGCCGCCCTTCGCGGCAGCGCCCCTGGAACCGGCGCCCTTGGCCGCGCCACTCCTGGCCGCGCCGGACCGGGAGCCCTGCGTGGCCCGGCCGGCGGTCCGGGACCCCGCGGCGGACGTACGCCGGGCCGTGCCCTCCTCCGCGTCCTGCCCGGACTGCGGGCGGGCACGTCCCCGGGTGCTGTTGACCGTACGGCCGCGGACGATGCCGATGAAGTCCTCGACCAGGTCCGTGGTGGCGTCCTCCGGCCAGGACAGGACGACGCTCGACCGGGGCGCGTCCGTGACCGGGCGGTAGGTGAGGTCCCGGCGGTGGTGCAGCCGGGCCAGCGACTGCGGCACCACGAGGACACCGATGTTCGCGGCGACCAGTTCGATGGCGTCGGCCGTGGTGGCGGGGCGCTCGAAGGCGGGCTCGCCCGGCGGCCGCTCCCAGCCGAGGACGTCGTCGAGGGGGTGCAGGACCACCTCGTCGGCGAGATCGTCGAGGGTGATCTCCTCCGCCGCGGTGATCACATGGTCCTTGGGTACCACGGCGACCGTGGTCTCGGTGTAGAGGGGGATGGCGCTGAGGACCGTACGGTCGACGGGGAGGCGGACCAGGCCCGCGTCCGCGCGGCCGTCGCGCAGAACGCCGGAGGCCTCGGCGGGCTCCACCTGGACGAGCGTGAGGGGGACGTCGGGCGAGCGCTGCTCCCAGACCCGCACCCACTTGGCGGGCGTCACTCCGGGGACGTACGCGAGCCGGAACGAGGGGGAATCCGCCGAGTCGGTCATCCCGCCAGGTTACCGGCTGTGGTCGGAGGGCTGGTCGGCGGCCGATAGTCTGGACGGCATGAAGTCGCACCAGAGCACCCAGACGATGAAGCCCGCGACCGCGGCGAAGAAGCTGGGTGTGTACCTCCCCGCCACCCCCGCCGATTTCCAGGAGGGGGTCGTCTCGCGCGCCGAGCTGAACGAACTCCAGGAGAACCCGCCGGAGTGGCTGCGGGAACTGCGACGCAACGGCCCGCACCCCCGGCCGGTGGTCGCCGCGAAGCTCGGCGTCTCCATCGCCGGCCTGGCCCGCGGCGGGGTCACCGAGGCGCTGACCACCGAGCAGATCGAGGCGCTGAAGCAGGAGCGGCCCGAGTGGCTGGAGAAGGAGCGCGCCACGCAGGCCGAGGTGCGCAAGGAGGCGGTCCGGCTGAAGAAGCGGGACGCCGAGCGCGCGCGGCAGGGCGAGACCGACGCCCGGCGCACGTCCTGACGGAGGCCGCCACCGAACTGCCGAGGGGCCGGCAGTCGGCGACCGGGGGCGGACGGCCGGCCGGCGGCTGAAGGCGGTCGTCGACGTCAAGGCGGCCGAGGACACCGGCCTCGGCAGGGACGCCGACCTGTGCACCCGGCACTTCCGCGCCTGGGCGGCGTACGCACGGGTCGAGCCGCTGCCGCCCGGGAGGACGGCCCGGCGCGGGCGGTACGGCCCTCACGTCGCGGACCGGCGACCGGACCGGCCGGCCCCCGGCCCCGGGCAGGGAGCCTCGGGAGTGGTGTGTGCGCGGCGCCTCGCATGGGGCTCCGCCGGGCCGGGTACCCGGGGGGACCGACCGGACGTCGGGAGGCACACCATGAGCGAGCAGACTCCGTCCCAGGCTGAGGGTGAACGCGACGACGCCGTCTCCGCCTACGATCCGCCGCGCACGACTCCCTCCCAGGCGGAGGGCGAGCGGGACGACGTCGAGGAGGTGACGCAGGCGCCGCCGGACGAGGGCACGCACCGGCGCGAGAGCTTCGCGCGCGCCCGTGACGACGAGGAGCCGGGAGCCCACTCGGGCTTCGAGAGCCAGGCCCGCGAGCGGGTGCTGCCGGGTACGGCGAGTGCCTCGGAGGGGTACGGCCCGTCCGGTGGGACGGCGAGCGGCGACCCGCTGACGGGCGTCGAAGGGTCGGCGGACGAGCAGTCCGGCTGAGGGACGCAACGCGCCCGCCGACGGGCAGCGCGTCCCGGCGGCAGGGAACACCCGTTGACGGACAGCGCGTCCCGCTGACGGACGGCGCGGGCGGTCGGGCACGTACGCACGGCTTCGGGGGGCCCGGGCCGCACGTGCGGGTCGGTGCCGTACCACGGGCCACGGCGCGGAGGTGAGGCGGATGATCTCCGAGACGGTGACGGTGCCCGCCCACGGGGCGGCGCTCGCCGGCGATCTGACCGCGCCGGGCGGCGAACTGCCCGCGGTGGTGCTCTTCGCTCACGGCAGCGGCAGTTCGCGGCACAGTCCACGCAACCGGGCGGTCGCCCGGAAGCTCGGCGAGGCCGGTCTCGGCACGCTGCTGCTGGACCTGCTCAGCGAAGCCGAGGAACGCGACGACGCCCGGACCGCCCGGCACCGCTTCGACATCGGCCTGCTGGCCGGGCGGCTGGTGGACGCGATCGACTGGCTGGACGGACGGCACGGCACCGAGGGGCTTCCGGTGGGGCTGTTCGGGGCGAGCACGGGAGCCGCCGCGGCGCTGGTGGCCGCCGCGCGACGGCCGCGGCGGGTGTACGCGGTGGTCTCCCGGGGCGGTCGGCCGGACCTGGCCGGAGACGTCCTGCCGCGGGTCCGGGCGCCGGTGCTGCTGATCGTGGGCGGTGCGGACGAGACGGTGCTGGACCTCAACGAGGAGGCCGCCGAGCGCCTGTCGGTCCCGTACCGCGTCCATGTCGTGCCCGGTGCGACGCATCTCTTCCCGGAGCCCGGCGCGCTGGAGGAGGTGGCCGCCGCCGCCGGCGACTGGTTCCGGGAGCGGCTCGTCCGGGGCCGGTGAGAGCCCGGGCTCGGACCACCGCCGGGCGGAGTGCGCGCTTCGCGCCGGCTCACGAACCGCCCGCGCACAGTCGATCCGTGCTCCCCCGTGCACCCGTGCGCCCCCTGGGGCGAGGGGTTCCTCGACCCACCACCGGGTTGAACTGGGCAGTACATGATTCAAGTGTTCGTTCGGTGAAAGATCACCGAATGACGCGTGTCGACTGAGGCGGGTGGTGTCCGGTGAGCGCTTCCTCGAGGAAATCGGAGCAGCAATGGACAGTGGAATGTGCCCCCGGCGCATTCCCACTCCTCGGTCACGGTATCGCCTTGTTCCGCCGACCGCTGGCGTTTCTGAATTCTTTACCGGCGCACGGGGATCTGGTGGAGGTACGGCTCGGGCCGCGGCGCGCCTGGGTCGTCTGCCATCCGGAGCTGGCGCACTGCATGCTGCTGGACGCGTCCACCTTCGACAAGGGGGGCACGCTGTACGACAGGCTCCGCTCGCTGATGGGCGACGGCGTGGTCACCTGCCCGCACGAGCGGCACCGCCGGCAACGCCGGCTCCTCCAGCCCGCCTTCCGCCCCTCCCGCGTCGCCGCCCACGCGGACCTCATGGCCGACGAGGCGGTGGCGGTGTCCGGCCGGTGGCGGGCCGGTGAGGAGGTCGACGTCAGCGCGGCCATGATGACGGTCACGGCGCGTGTGATGAGCCGTGTGCTGTTCTCGGACTCCCTGGACGCGGCGACCCACGCCGAGGTGCGGCGCTGCCTGGCGGACGTCGTCCGCGGCCTGTTCCTGCGCACGATCGTGCCGGTCGACGCCGTCTTCCGGATACCCACGCCCGCCAACCTGCGCTACCGGCGTTCCGTCGCCCGGCTGCACGCGATCGTCGACGCGGCCGTCGCCGAACGGCGCGGGGGCGGCGCCCACCGCGACGACCTGCTGGGCACGCTGCTGGCCGCCGCCGCGCGCGACGAGGACGGCGCGGTCTCCGACCGCGAGGTGCACGACCAGCTCATCACCCTGCTGCTCACCGGTGTCGAGACCACCGCCCTGTGCCTCGCCTCCGCGTTCGATCTGCTGGCCCGCCATCCGCAGGCGGAGCGGGCGCTGCACGCCGAACTGGACGCGGTGCTCGCGGACGGACGGCGGCCCGGTGCGGAGGACCTGCCCCGGCTCGACCGGACCCGCGCCGTCGTCACCGAGACGCTGCGGCTCTCCCCGCCGGGCTGGCTCTTCACCCGGGTCACCACGCGGGACGCGGAGCTGGCGGGCCGCCGCCTGCCGCGGGGGACGACGGTGCTGTACAGCCCGTACCTGCTGCACCACGACCCCGGCTCCTTCCCGGAGCCCGAGCGGTTCCTCCCCGAGCGCTGGCTGGCGGGGCGGACCGCCGCCCGGCGGGAGCACGCCCTGGTGCCCTTCGCCGCGGGCAGCCGCAAGTGCCTCGGTGACGGCTTCGCGATGACGGAGGCGACGCTCGCCCTGGCCGCCGTCGCGGCCCGCTGGCGGCTGGCCCACCGGTCCGGGCCGGTCCCGCGGTCCCGTCCCGCGGTGACGCTGGGACCGAGGTCCCTGTGGATGACCTGTGTGCCGCGGACGCAGCGGCGGACCGGTGAGGCACACCGTGCGGCGCTGCGTGCGGCGGACCTCCGGAGGGCGGGTGACAACGGTGTCGCGGACGCGTGAGGACGTCGCGGTCCCCCGGCAGGGCGGCCCGCGGTACTCCAGCCTGGCGGAGCTGATCGACGCGCAGCTCTACATGCCCTTCCCGTTCCGGAGCAACCCGCGTGAGGCGGAGGCCGAGGCGGGGGTGGAGGAGTGGCTGCGGGAGTGCGGGCTGCTGGACGAACCCGGGGTCGCGGAGATGATCGCGGCCACCCGTCCCGCCCAGCTCGCCTCGTACAGCAGTCCCGCCGTGGACCCCGGGATCCTGCAGATCGTGGCCCATCAGATCGCCTACCAGTTCGTCTTCGACGACCGGGCCGAGCAGATCGGTCACCGGTGGCCCGACCGGCTGCTGCCCATGCTGTGCGAGAGCGTGGCCGTCCTGCGGGACGGGGCGGCTCCCGCCACCGCCCTCGGCGCGGCACTGGCCGACCTGTACCGCCAGGTGCAGGAGCGGTGCACACCCGAGCAGGCCGCCCGATGGGCGTGGAAGAGCCGGGAGTACGTCCACGGCCTGCTGTACGAGGCGGTGGCGCAGACCGGCGCCGCTCCCCCGCGGATCGATCTGTGCGCGTCGATACGGTCGCTCACGGCCGGCATCGAACCGTTCCACCCGTTGTACGAGGCGGCGCAGCGGCGGGAGGTACCCGCTCGGGAGCTGCACCACCCCGTGCTGCGGCGGATGACGCGGTTGTCGGTGGACGCGGCGGTGTGGACGGCCGACCTGTTCTCCGCGGTGAAGGAGCAGCGAGCGGGCGGGGTCATCAATCTGGCCCTCGCCCACCAGTGCAGGCAACGGTGTTCCCTGCCCGCGGCCGTCAGCCTGGCGATCCGGCAGGTCAACGGAGCGGTCCGTGAGTTCGAAGGGCTCTGGTCGGGTATCAGGGCGGAGCTGAGCCCGGCCGGCTCCGGCTACGTGGACGGCATGATCGGCTGGATCAGCGGCTGCTACCACTGGTCCCGCACGACCCCCCGTTACGCGGAGACGGCGGCCGCGCCCGCCCTGCGGTGAGACCCCGGCGACCGGCCCGCCGGCGTCGGCCGGAGGCCGGTCATATCTCATTACCAGACGGGCGTGTCGTCAAACCGGTCGACCTGTTAATTCACTCATCCCTGTCGTCTTACCGGCTTGATACGGCCGGACGAGTGGTGTGCGAGGCGTACGCTCGGCGCTGCCCGCGACGACCAGCGACAGGAAGCAGTGGGGCACATGGCGTCTGAGTCACGGCAACCGATCACACCTTCCCGACCGTTGTTCGAACGTCACCGGGAACTCCGCGCGCTCGACGCCGCCCTGTCGGAACTCCACCGCGCCGCCCGCGGGGCACGCTCCGGACACAGTGGGCTGCTCGCCTTCACCGCCCCGGCCGGGATGGGCAAGTCGGCGCTCCTCCGCGAGGCACGCACCCGCGCGACGGCGTACGGCTGCACCGTCCTGTCGGGCGGGGGCAGCGAGACGGAGCAGGAGGTGGCGTTCCGGCTGATCCGCCAGTTCGTCCAGCCGGTGCTGGCGACGATGGACAAGGCGGAGCTGCGTGCCTTCCTCGGGAGCTGGTACGACATCGTCGCCTCCGCGCTCGGCCTGGAGGCGCGCACCCTCTCGTCGGTCCCCGACCCGGCCGGCGTCCGCGACGGCCTCGACTGGGTGATGACGCAGCTCAGCGTGGCGCGGAAGCCCCTGGTCCTGCTCCTCGACGACCTGCACTGGGCCGATCTCGAGTCGCTGAGCTGGCTGACGTCCTTCGCGCCGCGGGCCGCGGACCTCCCGCTGCTGCTCGTCCTCGCCTACCGGCCGGACGACCTGCCGCCCGAGGCGGCCCCCTTCCGGACCCTCGTAGAACGTCATGCGAACCGGCCCTACGCGCTGGCCCCGCTCAGCGCCGCCGGCGTCGCGCGGATCGTGCGCGACGAGGTGGGCGAGGGCGCGCAGGACGTGTTCTGCGAGGAGTGCCGGACCGTCACCGGCGGCAACCCCTTCGAGACCGTCGAACTCGCCATCCGGCTGGGCGAACACGACCTGCGGGGCACCGAGGACGACCTGCCCGCGATGCGGAACCTCGCCACCGCGGTCAAGGGACCGGGCATCGTCCGGCGGCTGCGGTCGCTGGGCACGGCCACCGTCCGCTTCGCGCACGCGGCGGCCGTGCTGGGGGCGCCGTTCTCCCCCGAACTGGCCGCCGGTCTCGCCGCGGTCGGCGCCGCGCAGGCCGCCCAGTCGGTCGAGAAGCTGCGTGCCGCCCGCATCCTGGCGGAGGGCGAGGGCCCCGGCGGCACCCTGGACTTCGTGCACCCGCTGATCGCCACCGCGATCTACCGGGACGTCCCCGACGCCCTGCGGGGCGGCATGCACAACGCGGCCGTGGTCGCCATCCGCTCCGCGGGGCTCGGCCCCACCGCCGCCGCCCGCCACCTCCTGGAGCTGCCCTGCGAGGGCAAGCCCGAAGCGGTCGACTGGCTGCGGGAGGCCGCCCACGCGTATCTGTGCGCCGGCGCCCCGGAGGCGGCCCGCCGGCTGCTCAGCCGGGCCCTGCAGGAGCCGCCGCTGCCGGAGGACCGAGCCCCGCTGCTGCACGAACTCGCCCGCGCCACCTTCCTGATCGACCCCAGGGCGACCGTCGTCCACCTCCGCGAGGCCCTGACGGAACCCCGGATCGAACCCCGGCTGCGCGCCTCCATCGTCTTCCTGCTCAGTCAGGCCCTCGCCCACACCGACCGCATGGAGGAGGCGGCGGCCCTGGCCGCCGCGGAGGCACAGCGGACCGAGGACGCGCGGGTGCGGCTGCGGATGCTGGCGGACCACTTCGTGTGGAGCATGTTCCGCACCGACGAGCCCGGTTCCGCGGACCGTTCCCGCAGGCTGGCCAAGCTGGCCGGCCGGCTGCCGGGCCGCAGCCCGGAGGAGCGCCGGATCCTGGGGCTGCGGGCCTGGGACGCGCTGCTGCGCGGCGAGGCCCGGCAGTCCGTCCTGCGGTACGCCGAGGACGCCCTGCGCGGCGGTATGAGCTGGACCGACGACGACCGGGGCTTCGAGATCCCGGTCTCCGTGGCCTTGGCGTTCATGTACTGCGACCAGCCGCGCAGGGCGGAGGAGTTGTTCCACGACGGCATGACCGACTGCGAGTCCAAGGGCTGGCGCGGCTCGCACCTGGCGGTCGGGCGGACGCTGTTCGGCTACATCCGTTTCCGCCGGGGCGATCTGACCGGGGCGGAGCACTGGGTGCGCGACGGCCTGCGCACGGCCGAGCGCGTCGAGGGCGCCGTTCCCGCCCAGTGGTTCGCCGTCGGCATCCTCGTCCAGACGCTGCTGGCCCGCGGGCGGATCGCCGACGCCCGCCGGGTCGCGGACGAGCACCGGTACGGCCAGGTGGTGCCGAACGCCGTCATCTACCCCGACCCCCGCACCGTCTACGCCGAACTGCTGCTCGCGGAAGGCCGCCACGCGGAGGCCGCGCGGCTGCTGGAGGAGGTCGGGGAGTGGCTGGACGGGCGGGACTGGCGCAATCCCTCGTGGTGCCCGTGGCGGCTGGACCTGTCGGCGGCGCTGGCGCGGACCGCGCCGGACCGGGCGGCGCGGATCGCCCGGGAAGCCGTGGCGCACGCCCGGGACTTCGGGGCGGCGTCGGTGATCGGGCAGGCGTTGCGGGTCGAGGCCGACGTGACCGGCGGGCGGGCGGCGCTCGGGCTGTACGCGGAGGCCGTCGAGCACCTGGAGCAGTCGCCGTCCGCGTACGAGCTGGCCCGGGCGCTGGTCGGGCACGGCGCCGCGCTGTGCGGGGAGGGCCGGCTGCAGGACGCCGCCGACCGTCTCTACCAGGGGCTGGAGGTCGCCGTCCACTGCGGTGCCGAGGCGCTGGCGGCGCGGGCCAGGCAGGAACTGTCGGCCGCCGGGCTGCGCCCGCTGCCGCTGCGGTACCCGCAGACCGACACCCTCACGGGGCACGAGCGCCGGGCGGCGGAGCTGGCAGCCCAGGGCCGTGCGGCCTCCGTGGTCGCGAAGGAACTGCGTCTCACCGAGCAGGGGGTGCGTCAGCTTCTGTCGGCCGTCTACCGCAAGCTCGGCACCGACCCGGCCGGCCTCGTCGACGCGCTGCGGGCGCTGCCCCGGCCGCGCTCCGCGGGACTCCACTCGTGTGGCGCGGGGGCGGCGCCGGGGCGATGATGGTCGTGTGGATGGGGCCTGGACCTGCGAGAGCTGCGGCAGGGACGCACCCGAGAGCGCGCAGCAGTGCCGCTGGTGCGGTGCCTGGCTCGCGCCGTACAACACCGGGGAGCCCCCCAGGCGGCCGTGGTGGCGGCTGCCGAGGAGCCTGCCGCAGGCGGCCGGCCAGCAGCGGACGTGGCTGGGGCACTCCACCGACCGCAGGACGTGGCGGGGACACCGGGACACGGTCACGCTCGACCGCGCCCCGTCGCCCCTGCCGGAGCAGCAGCCGCCGCTGACGCTGGTCTACGCGGGCCGCGGCACCATCGAGGGTGTGGCGCGGAACGTGGAGATGCGCACCGAGTTCACCCGGAGTGCCTGGACCACGAGCACGACGGTGGTGTGCAACTTCCGCGCCCAGATCCAGGACCGGCACAGTGGCGAGCAGTTGCGCCTGGTCGCCGTCGAGATGCGGGGCGACTCGTTCGAGGGGACCGTCGCCGAGGGCGACTGGGTGCGGGCCACGGGCGAGTTCCGGCGCGGGACGCTGCGGGTGCGGCGGCTACGGAATCTGACGACGGGCGCGGAAGTGTCGGTGGGGCGCACCAACTGGACGGCGATCAGCGTCATCCTCGTCCTGTTCCTGGTGTACATGATCTACCTGTTCGGTTTCGTCGGGCGCTGAGACGCCCCGGACGTCCGTCCCGTGCCGGTGGCGGTCACCGGCGTGCGGCTACCGGCATGCGGCTACCGGCGGGGCGGGAACGGCACCCTGAGGTCGACCAGCCGGAAGTCGCCGCCGCCGCGCGGCTCGACGTAGGCCAGCGGTGCGTAGTGGTAGCGGATGCCGTGCGGGCGGCGGGGCAGGGGGTGCCCGCGGTGTCCGATGGGCCATTCGACGTCACCGGTGAGGACGCGCGCGGGGATCAGCCAGTGGTCGCCGCGCCGGTAGACGCGGGAGCGTCCCTCGCCGGGCTCGAACCTGATCTCCACCCCGTCCTCCAGCGGCAGCCACTCGCCCTCGCGGACGGGCAGGCCCATCTCGGCCGCGCCGTCTCCCCAGTCGCTGCCGCCGTGGTCCCAGCGGCGCAGCAGCGGGTGGCGGGACGGGACGCGGCCGGCGGCCGGGAGGTAGGGGTCGTCTGCGGGGTCGGCGTCCAGCAGTACCCGGTACTCGCCGTAGTCGATCTCCCGGACCGTGTAGAGCCGGCCGCACCCTTCGTCGGGGTGGTCGGAGGCGCCGCGGCAGACGGTGGCGTCGTCGACGAGCTCGACCACGTCGCCGGTGTCCACGCCGAGCTTGCCGTCGCGGCCGAGGGTGTCGAGCCGGACCGAGGGTCCGGAGATGTCGCGGACGGGCAGGGCGACGGAGCCGTTCTCCCGGGACCACTTGAAGGTGGCGGTGCCCTCGGGCCCGCCGCGGTGGACCTCCACCCGGTACAGCTGGTTCTCGGGGGCGCGGTAGCCGGCGGACGGGGGCAGGTCGCTGAGTGCGGGGGTCTCGTCGGGGCGGCGGGTGCGGGCGGCGAGCATGCCGCGGGGTTCGAATCGGCGGCGGATGCGGTCGCGGACGTAGCGCACCGCCTTGCGCATGTCGGGGACCGGGCCGCCGCGTTCCATGGGGAGCAGGCACAGCTGCCAGACGACGCGGGTGCGGGCGGTGGTGTCCGGGCCGTCGGTGCCGAGGGCGACCTCGCGGATCCAGGGCGCCTCGAGCGCGGTGACGAGGCGTTCCCAGACCCGCAGGTAGACCAGGAAGGGCCCGGACGGCAGGTGGTCGTCCGCCCGGTCGGTGTCGAGGTGCCCGTCGGGCTGGTTCCAGTAGTCGGTGCCGTCGCACTCGCAGAGGATGCCGTCGACGTACATCCGGCCGGGGGCGACGGTGAAGTTGTCGCCGTCGTAGCCGTCCACACCGAACGCCCCGATGCTGTCGGGGTCTTCGTCGGGCGGGTAGGCGGCGGGGCCGAGCAGGTCGGTGGCGAGGGTGCGCAGGAGGTGCAGCAGGATCTGCGTCTGCTCGTTGATCTCGGCGTCGAGCTGCACGCGGCCCTGCTGGGACAGGACGGCCGAGAAGCGCCGGGCCGGGTCGAAGGTGACGCGGGAGAAGTCGCCGTGCATGGGGGGTGTCTCCTGCCTGTGGGGGTCGGGCCGCGCGGCGGCTGTCAGGTCACGAAGAAGAGTCCGGTGTCGCATCCGGCGGGGGTGTACTCGGCGAGCCGGGTGCGCAGGTTGTCCTCGCGCTGGGGCTCGAACAGGTGGTGCAGCGCGCCGGGTTCCCCGCCGTCGTCGGCGCCGCGGCGGATCTCCTCGGCGCAGCCGTCGGCGAGCCGGACGTAGCCGGGCAGGCCGTACCGGGTGGCGGCGAACCGCAGCGCGACGCGTGCGGGGTCGTCGGAGGGTTCGGGCCGGCAGTGGATGCGGGGCGGGGTCCGCGACCCGGGCGGCACCCAGCTGAACCGTACGGCGCCCTGGTCGGGACGGGCGATCCGGACCTCGCCGTCGAACAGGGAGTTCTCCAGGACGTCCGCGGCGCGGGCGCGGACGGAGCCGATCACGGTGGTGCGGCGCACGGTGAGGAGGACGCCGGCGGGGCCCCCGTACGGGTCGCTGAGCGCGGTCGACTCGCGCCGGCCGGCGTCGAGGACGGTGTCGTGCAGGGTGACGCGGGAGTGTTCGTGATGGCCGGCCACCGTGACGGCGCCGAGCACGCTGTGCCGTACGTCGACCTGGACGGGGCCGCCGGCGATCTCCAGGCTGGGCGCGTCGGGGGCGAGCGGGGTGCCGCCGGGGGTGAGGGCCCAGCCGGGCACGAAGGTGCAGTGCCGGACGGTGAGGTGGGAGATCCGCCCGGTGACGCGCACGCCACCGCCGGTCAGCAGCAGCCCGTCGAGGACGAGCCGCGCGGGGCGGCCGTGTTCGGGGCCCTCGATCAGCAGGACGCGCGGGTGGTCGTCGTGCCGTCCCGACAGCCGCACGACGGGGCGGAAGCCGTCCGCGGCCCGCAGGGTGAGGTGGTCCCCGGGGGCGAGCCGGATGTCGGTGAGGTCCTCGTGGACGTCGTTGCCGGTGATCTCGACGATCGCCTCGTCGCGCTCCGGGTCGTCCTGTGCGTCGGTGCGCCGGCGGTCGAGGACCTCGCCGAGGCGCGGGTGGTCCCCGCCCGGGCCGACCCGGTAGCGGGCCGCCTTGCCGGTGGCGGGGGCGGGCGGGCGGGGGTACTCGCCGCCGCCGAGGTCGCCCGAGAAGGCGTGGTGGTAGGTCACCCGGACGCCGCTGGCGGGGGCGGTGCCGGTGGGCAGGGCGAGGCGGCCGAGGACGGGGTCGACGGCGACCTGGTCGCCGACGGGACGGTAGCGCCAGTCGGACAGGTCGGCGGCGACGATCCGGCTCATCGGCACCCGGGTAGGGCCGGTCCAGACGCACAGGCTCTTGCCGGGGCCGTAGAAGTCGTACGGCCGTTCGGCCAGCGCGCGGCGTCCGATGGGCTCCGGGACGTTGGTCTCGTCGGCGACGTGGCCGCTCGACGGCTCGGGCACCGGCGCGGTGAACAGGGGGGTGTCGACGGCGAGCACGTTGAAGGTGTAGCAGGCGTCGTCCCGGTCGAGGCAGTACGCGGGGGCGCGTGTCACCGAGTGGGTGCGCAGCCGCCACACGTGCAGGCCCACGGACTGGATGCCGTACCGGCCGGAGCGGCGCGGGGAGCCGGCCCGGGGCACCTCGACGGTGCGGGCCAGCTCGTCGAACGGGCCGCCGGTGCCGTCCGGCGGCGCGGCCCGCCGGACGTCGACGAGCGCGCCCCGGGCCCGGCGGCGGCGGGCGTCGAGGTCGTCGGAGGTGTACCGGCGCACCGGCTGGGTGACGGCGAGGGTGCGGCGGTACTCGACGACGCGGGCCGGCCAGCCGGCCACGCCGGACGCCAGGTCCTCCAGGAGTGCCAGGGTGCCTTTGCGGCGGCGGTTGGCGACGGTGTCGGCGACGTCGCGGCGGGGCACGGCGGCGGCCGGGAGACCGGTGGCGCGGGCCTCGTCGGAGAGGGCGGCGACGATGCCCGGCAGCACCTGGTAGCCGACGAGGTCACCGATGTAGGGCGCCACCCAGTCGTCGCAGGTCTCGATGAACCAGTTGTCGTAGAGGCGGTCGATGTCCTCCTGGACGACCCGGGCCTGCTCGGCGATGACGGCGAGCAGGGCGTACAGCGGGCGCCCGCGTTCCTCGTCGCGCCGGCGGTGCACCGCCGGCAGCAGGGCGTACAGCTCGTCGGGGGTCATGGGATCCTCCGCAGGATCAGGGTCCCGGGCACGGCGGGGTCGAGCAGCACCAGCTGGGCGGGGCGCAGCAGGGTGCGGGCCGGGCCGGGAGCGGGCCGGGCGGGGGGACGCGGCGCGCCGGGGCGGTCGAGGACGACCGTGGGGGCGTGCGCGGTGTCGAGGACGACGGTGGGCGCCTGCGCGGAGTCCACCACGGCGGACGTGCCCTCGGGGCCGGCCGTCTCGCGTACGGTGCGGGGGCCCGCGGGCAGGGCGGGGACGACGGAGACCACGGACGGGTGGGCGGCGAACCGTGCCACCTCGGTGGCGGCCGTGCCCTCCGGGACCCCGCCGAAGGCGTCCACGTCGACGAAGTCCACGCCGGGCACCGCGTGCGCGGCGGCGACGACGGCGCTGAGATGGACGGGCTCGGCCAGCCGGGCCGCGTCGAAGCCGAGCCGGGCGGCGAGCGCCGCGCGCACCCGCTGCTCGACCTTCTCCGGCAGGTGGGCGGGCAGGGTGCGCACGCCGAGGACGACGACGAGCCGGACGCGCTCGCAGGGCTCGACCCGGACCGGCAGTCCGGGGTCGCCGTACCGGCGCAGGGCCGTGCGCAGCGAGGTCAGCAGCGGCGCGGCGGGGTCCAGCGGGGCGTCGTCGGCGGCGGCGACGGTCACGTGCACGAGGGAGCGGCGGCCGTCGGTGACGCGGCGGGCCACGGCCTTGCCGACGCCCGCGAAGGCGCGGGCGAAGGACTCGTAGTCGCGCACCGAGACCAGCCGGTCGAACGCGGCGAGGCGCAGCGGGATCGCCTGGCGCAGTTCGGCCGGGCCGTCGGCGTCGGCGCCGCCGCTCGCGGGCAGCGGGTTGGTGACGGCGCTGACGCCGGGCGGCTTGCTGATGACCTGGCCGACCCGGCCCGCCGGGACGTTGCCGGCCCGGCCGCCGCCGATGCGGTAGCGGGCGGTGACGTTCTCGCTGCCGGTGGGCAGCCGGGCGCCGTGCCGGCCGTCACCGAACTCCACCGCGGCCCGGCCGTCGCTGCCCGCGACGAGCCGGTACACCTGGTCGGCCGGGCCCGCCTCGCCGAGGTCGGCGGTGCGCCGCCAGGCGACGTCGGCGACGCGGACGGTGAGGGATTCGTCGCCGCCGTCGGCGGTCGTCGACGGCAGCCAGACCAGCGGGCCCTGCTTCAGCGGCAGCACCTGCCCGGCCCGTGCGCCGTCGCCGCTGCCGAGCACCTCGGTGACGGTCTCCCCCGCGGTCGCCGGGACCACGTTGCCGTGCACGGCGACGGTGTCGCGGCGGTAGCGGTGGGCGAGCGGGGCGGTGAGCAGCAGGGTGGTGCGTACCCGGGCGTCGGCGGACCCGCCGTCGAAGGCGTGCCGCACTCCGGCGAGGACGGCGAGCTCGGCACCGGGGACGCCGGGGCGGCGGCCCGGCACCGCGCCGTCCGCGGGCGCGGCGTCGGGTACGACGTCGGTGCGTTCGCCGGAGACGACGAGCAGCCGGCCCGGGGTCAGGCCCTCGAAGGTCCCGTCCAGGTCGATGGCGTCGCCCGCCACGTCGGTCGGGTCGGCGGAGTGCGCGAGGGGGAGCGGCGCGGGCGCCGCCCACACCGTGGTGGCGCGGCAGGCGGCGATGTCGTCGACGTCCTCCGTCCACGGCGCGTCCAGGCGCAGCCGGGTCACCCGGACCGCGTCCAGCTCGTTGCCGACGGCGATCCGGTCGGCCTCGACGACGCGCAGCACGCGGGTGCGGGAGCGGCCCGCCACCCGGACCGCGATCCAGCCGCCGGGCTGGACCTCCTCGTGCACCGCGTCCAGCAGCAGGACGTCGGCGGCGAGCGGGGCGGTGCCGTCGCCCCGGACGGGCACGGCCGAGCGCAGCAGCCGGCGGACCCGCTCGTCGTCGGGGACGGCGGCGCCGAGGGGGGCCGTGGTGAGACGGAAGTGCAGCACGCCCGGCGGCGGGGCACCGGCCGGGGCGACGGCGGCCAGCGCGTCGTACAGCGAGGCGGTGAGTCCGGGCCGGTTGCCCGCGAGGAGGCGGGGCAGCGCGTCGGAGCCGGCACCGAGGGCGGCACCGACCGGAGGCGGCCCGGCCGGCCGGGTGCGGGGCGGGGGGCCGCCGCGGCCGAGGGCGTCGAGCAGCGGTCCGAGGCTGTGCAGGATGCCCCGGCCGGGGGTCGCGAGGTCCTGGGCCGGCGCTTCCCGGCCCGCCGCGCCGGGTGCTGCGGCGGGTTCCCGGGTCAGGCGGCGGACGGCGTCCCGGACGGTCGCGAGCCGGACGGCGGCGCGTTCGGCCAGGGCGTCGGCGTCCGGCTCGTCGGAGAGGCCGGACAGCCGTTCGCGCAGCCGCTGCACCCTGCGGTCGAGCCGGGCGGCGAAGGTGTCGGGGTCGCGCAGTTCCCCGGCCCGTTCCCGGACGTCCCCCAGCAGGTCGAGCAGTTCCTCGAACGGGGCCCGGGTGCCGGTCCGGCGGGCCGCGTCCTCCATGTCCTCGCGCAGCGCGTCCACCGCGACGTCCAGTTGCCGGGCCGGGTCGGGCACGCGCAGCCGTACCGTGGTCCGTCCGCGCGCGGGGTCCCGCTCGACGTCCTCGACCAGGCGGGTCAGGGCGAGCCGGGCGTCGGGGTAGGTGAACAGCAGGCGGTCACCGGGGCGCAGGGGATGCTGGACGCCGTCGACGTCGAGGGCGGGGACGCGGATCGCGAGGTCGGGTGCGAGGGTGACGGGGCGGGTGGTGCGGACCGGCAGCAGGTTCCATTCCGCGCGGGCGGTGAGGTCCTTGGACGTCTCGAAGGGCAGCGGCAGGCCGCCGGGTTCGGGCGTGCTCCTGGCCTGGGAGCCGGCCGGCACCACGCACGACGTGCCGGGGTCGAGGGTGTAGGCGAGGTGGGTGGCCGCGGCGAGGGCGGGGCGGGGCCGGTGGCCGACGAGCCGGCCGAGCCGGATCAGGGAGTCGTGTTCGGTGGCGGTGCGCAGGTAGCCCTCGTTGGCGATGCGCTCCTGGTAGAACGTCAGCACGTCGGCGACGACGGCCCAGGCGTCCAGCAGGGCGATCGTGGGGTCGTCGGGCTCCCTGGTGGTCAGCGCGGCGAGGGGGCCCTCGGCGCCGGACGCGGCGGCATCCGCGCGGGGCGTCGCGCCGGGTGCCGGGGTGCCGGGACGGGGTGTCGTGCCGGGTGCCGGGGTGCCCGGACCGGGCGTCGCGCCGGTCGGGGCGTCATCCGCGCGGGGTGTCGCGCCGGGTGCCGGGGCGCCTGCCTCGGACAGCCGGGCCAGCATGGCGTCGAGGAACCGGTGGTGGGTGCCGACGCGGTAGGACAGGGCGGGCAGCCCGGGCCGGTTGCGCGGCGGGACGGGGTCGCCGTCCGGGGCCGCTCGCTCGCCGTCCGGGGTGGGGCGGCCGGTCGGGGAGGTCATCGTCCTCCTCTCAGCCGCAGGGTCAGCCGGCCGTTCTCCGGACGGGTGGCGTCGCCGTCGAGGCGGGGGATCTCCAGCGGCCGCATCCGCAGCTCGCCGGAGGGCGGCACGTCCGGGCCGGGCACCGCCTCGTCGATGTCGTGGATCCGGCGCAGCCGGGTCACCTCCACGTGCCGCACCCCGGGGGCGCCCATGCACAGGGCCACCAGGACGCTGGCCCGCACGGGGGTGCCGAAGGTGAGCGCGGAGGGGTCGAAGAAGCCGGTCCGGCCGTCTGGGCGGCGGCCGGGCAGCAGGCGCCGCAGCAGTGCCCCGCGGACGTGGGCGGTGAGGTGGTGCGGATCGACGAGCACGTCGAGGGCGAGGTCGAGGGGCACCAGCAGGGCGGGGCGGGTGACCACGTCGTGGCCGATGCGCCGGTAGCGGTACAGGTCGGCGCGGACGTCCTCCAGGAGCCGGGCGGAGGGGGCGGTGGTGCCGTCCGGGTCGAGCGCGACGTCGGCCTCGTACCAGCTCCCGGTCCAGCGCAGGGCGGCGGCGGCGCGCTGCACGCCGGGCCGCTGGGCGGCGAGGGTGGCGTAGTCCTCGGCGGTGACCGCGCGCAGCAGGGTGCGGAAGGGGGCGCGGGGGGCGGCGATGCGTACCTCGGCGACGGGTTCGGGATCGGTCCCGCCGGTCGCGGGCAGCGGGTTGCGGACCCGGGTGACGACGCCGTCCAGTCCTCCGCCGCGGGCGGCGACGCGGTTGACGGCCTCGCGGCCGGCGTTGCCCGCGCGGCCGTTGCCCACCCGGTAGACGGCGCTCAGCCTGCTGCCCGGGGTGGGGGCCCGCCCGCACCGTCCGTCGCCGAAGCGCAGGGAGAGCACGCCGTCGTCGTCCGTCTCGGCGGTCACGTGGCGGTCCCGGGGCCCGCTGGCCAGCAGGTCACGGCGGGGCAGCCAGGAGGGCTTGGCGGTGTCGCCGGACTCCTCCCCCGGCGGTGCGGGCGGGGCCCCGGGGGGTTCTCCGGCCGGCAGGTCCCGGCGGGGCGGGCGGACCGGAGTCCCGTCACGGTCGGCCTCCTCCTCCACCAGGCGCACGGCGGGCAGGGCCTCGCGGGGGTCGGGGCGCAGCGCGCTGCTCGCCGGGCCGTGCAGCGCGGGGTTGTCGGGCCGCAGGGAGGCCCCGACGATGCCGCCCCAGGTGAGGTCGAACTCCCAGCCGACGGCCGAAGGGTCGAGGACGTATCCGGAGCGGGCCTTGCGGACCAGACGTTCGAGCTGGCGGATCTTGGGGCGCAGCAGTTCGTCGAAGCGGGACCGCAGACGGCGCAGCGTGTCCTCGGGATCGGTCTCGTCGGCGAAGGCCCGGCCGAACAGCAGCCGCAGGAAGGCGCGGTCGTCCTCGGTGAGTTCGGTCGCCGAGTGCTGCAGGTCGCGCAGCCGGTCGCGGGCCTGCGCCGCGAGGTCGAGGAGCCGGTGGGCCTGGGCCGCGGCCAGGTCGCCGGGGCGCGGGTGGGGCGGCGACCAGGTGACGGGCCGGCCGTTCAGCCGGGCGGTGAACGGCCGCCCCCGTACGCCGTCCCGCTCGGGTGCACTGTCGGGCACCTGGACGATCTCCGCGGTGGCGTCGGCGAGCCAGGTGTTCTCCAGTCCGTGCTCGACGAGGACGGCGTTGCCGCGCGCCACGACGGTCGCGTCCGGGCGGCCGTCGGCGCCGCGCGCGTTGCGCACGGACAGCGGGAAGGTCAGGGCGTCCTCGTCCGCCCAGGCGATCTTCAGCACGCGGGTGCCCGTGTCGGCGTCGGTGTCGCGGACGACGCGGGTGAGGCGGACGGCCTGCCGGTGCGCCGGGTCGGGCGGGCCGCCGTCGGGGCCGCGCGTCTCCTCCAGGACGATCAGGTCGCCCGGCCGGAACGCCAGGGCGCGGTCGCGCCGGCCGTCGAGGAGGGCGGCCCGGGTGGTGCCGGCGGGCAGCCGGTGGGCGTCCTTGCCCCAGGCCCACAGGGGGACGCTGTTGTGCTGGGGCCGCAGGCGGATCTCGATGCGCTCCAGCGGCTGGTAGACCGGGTGCGGGCCGGTGGCGAGGGCGCGTGCGGGCATCACCGGCCCGGCGGTGCCGGGGCGCTCGCCGTCGGGGAGTGCGGTGAAGGCGAGGTCCTCGGTGTGGACGGTGACGGCCGTGTTCGTCTCCAGGCAGACGACGGTGCGGGCGGCGCATCCGTCGTGCATGGGGTAGCCGACGAGCCTGGCGTGCCGGCGCACCGAGGTGCGCAGCCGGGCGGTGTCCAGGTAGGCCTCGGTGGCCACGGCGTCCTGGTGGTAGCTGAGCTGGTCCCCGAGATGGGCGAGGATCTCCACGAGGGTGATCCACAGGTCGGGCACATGGCGTTCGGTCCACTGCGGCAGGGTGAGCGACAGCCGCTCCAGGAGCAGCCGCCGGAAGCTCGCGTAGTCCTTGGCGAGGTAGTCGATGGCGGGCGCCGCGAGGGCGGTCGGGGCGGCGGCGGGCTCGCCCGCGGGCTCGGCCTCCGGGCGGACGGCGGGGCGGAAGGTGAACTCGGCGCGGTCGCGCCCGCCGTGGAAGCCGCGGCCCAACATCCGCAGCCGGTAGGTGGAGTCGTCGCCCGGCCGGTCCAGGGTGAGCCGGAGCCGGTGGCCCGCCCCCTCCCCCGGCTCGTCGCCGGTCTCGTCGGTGACCCGCACGACGCGCAGTCCGACGACCCGCCGGCCGCCCTCGATCAGGAAGCTGTCGCGGCCCAGGTGCCGTGGGAGCGGGCCGGAGAAGGTGACGGTGAGGGTGCGGCGGTCCCGGTGCGCCCGTACGGCGTCGATCCCGGCGAGCCGGGGGGCCCGGGCGCCCTCGGCGTCACCGGGTCCGGTGCGTCCCGTCGTGCCGGTCATGAGGGCACTCCGGTGCGCACGGTCACGGTTCTGGGCTCCCCGCCGGGCTTCAGGTGGTACGCGACGTGCACGTCGAGCGTGGCCTCCCGGGACGTCACCGTCAGGGACTCCACCGCGATCAGGTCGCCGAGCCAGCGCTGCAGGGCGGCCTGGGCGGTCGTCTGGAGGGTGGCGGCGAGTTCCGGGCTGTTCCCGGCGAAGACCAGGTCGAGGAGGTTGCAGCCGAAGTCGGGCCGGTTGACCCGCTCACCGGGGCTGGTGAAGAGGACCTGCTCGATCATGTCCCGGACGTGATCGGGGTGGCCGGTCGTCGCGGTGCGGCCGCGGGCGTCGACGTGGTAGGGGAAGTCGATGTTCATCGCGGTCACATCCCCCGCACCCGCAGTTGCATCGCCAGCACCAGCGGGGGGTTGGGCGGCGGGGTGCCGATCCCCATCGCGGGAGCGGGGCTGGCCGGCGGGCTGGGCTGGAGCAGCACGGGCAGGCCGTTGACGAACACCCGGGTGGAGGTGTGCAGCCAGGTGACGCCGGTGCAGGGGGGCGCGCCGACGGTCATGGCCGGGAACGAGCAGCCGGCCACCAGGAACATGTCGGCGCTGGTGGCGACCGGTTGCGGTCCGACCAGCACGCGTTGCTGCACCGGGGCCGGGATGGTGACGAGGCCGGGCGGGTGGGCGCACATCATCAGCGCCCCGAAGTGCATCAGCAGTCCTGGCATGGTGTCCTCACAGCACCGTCAGGGCGCCGCCGTTGACGGTGACCTGGGGTCCGACGAGCTGGACGGTGGCGAGCCCGGGGCCGCAGGACAGCTCGATCGACGTCTCGTTGATCTTGAGGTACGGTCCGTTCCCGCCGTGCAGTTGCAGCTTGATCCCGCCCGACGGCCCCGGCAGGTCGCTGATCACCAGGGAGTTCCCGGTGGGCGTCGCCAGCACGATCTGCGGGATGCCGGGCGGGGTGTCCCCGGCCGCCGGCGGCACGTCCCCGGAACTGCCGCGCCGGAAACCGACCACGACCGGCCGGTCCGGGTCGTCGTCCTGGAACCGCACCCACACCCCGGAGCCCGGGGGCGGCACCACGTACATCCCGCAGTCCGGGCCGGCCATCGGGGTGAGCGGCGCCGCCCACACGGGGTTGTCGTCGCCCAGCACCTCGGGGACGCGGACCATCAGCCGTCCGACGCCGGTCGGGTCGACGGCGGAGACGACGACGCCCTCGTACATGCCGGGCCACTGCTTCGCCCCCGGTGTGGCCGGGCGCTGCGGCGTCATCGGCGCGGCGCCGGGTGCGGCCGGGTCCGTGCGGGGTGCTGTCATGGGGTCACCACCTGGATGTCGGCGCCGAGTCCTTCGCGGACCAGCGTGAAGTGCTGTCTGTAGGTGTCCCGGGTGAGGTCGTGGGTGACGGCGGCCACGAGGTAGCGGCCGTCGTAGGCCTGGCCCGCCCCGCGCACCCCGACCAGGCCGTGCGGGCTGAGGACGTGCCCGTAGCGCAGGACGTCGAGGGTGCCGCGGCCGGTGACGGGCTCGGCGGCGACCGTGCGGCCGAGTCCGGCCAGCAGGGTCCGGGGCAGCGGCCGTCCGGTCTGGCCGCGCAGCGCCCCGGTGCGCAGCGCGGGGGCCGGGCTCGCGGCGAGGCCGGGCCGCAGCAGCCGGGGTTCGGGGGCCGTGACCTCGGAGGAACTGGCCGACGAGCCTTCCAGCCGGTGGGTGCCGTACCCGGAGGCGGCCAGCCCGTCGAGGGCGAAGGTCAGTTCCTCGACGTTGTCGGCGGCTCCGCAGCCCGTGGTGAGGGCGGGCTGCGGGGTCCCCGCCCGTTTCTGCGGGCCCCAGTAGGCGGTGCTGACGCCCGGGGCGGGGCCCGGTTCGAGGTGGAAGACGTGCCCGACGTCGGCGGCCATGGAGCGCAGATACGCGAGGTCGGTCGCCGACTGGACCGGGATCTCGGCGACCGGGTCGGGCTGGTCGGTGAGGGCCGGGGCCACGGCCCTCGGGGTGATGCCGTACTGCGCATACGCGGCGCACACGACCGTCGCCCGCAGATGGGGGGCGAGTCCGGGGAAGGCGCGCCGCTGGTGCTTCAGATCCATCAGCGTGGTCAGGTCCTCGCCGGTGACGACGAGATACGACGCGCCGGGCGCCCGGCCCGCGTGGAGTTCCTGCCGGGTGACCACCCCGTCGACGAGCACGTGGCAGCGGCCCGCCAGGATCACGGCCACGACCACCCGTTTCTTCGGGTGCAGGACGCCGGACGGCAGGACCGCACGGTGCAGCGGCGAGCGGGGGCTGAGCGCGAAGGTCAGCTGGAAGCCGTTGGTGGTGCCGGAGGCGGCGGTGATCCGGGCGGCGTGCAGGGCGTCGACGAGCTGTGCCGGGGCCGGGCTCGGCACGGTGTCCCCGACGAGCAGCATCAGGTGCAGGCTGTGGACCGTCACCGGGCCGGCTCGCCCGCGACCGGCACCGCCGACGCCTCGGCGGGCAGGGTGATCCGCAGCCGGCGACCGGGGACGGCCGTCAGCTCGTCCGGGCGCAGGGCCCGGTTGGCGTCCGCGATCCGCCAGGACTGCTCCGGATCGCCGTACCAGCGGGCCGCGATCAGGTCGAGCCGGTCGCCGGCGGTGACGACGTGCTCCCCGAGGTCCGCCAGCCGCTCGGGCTGCGGCAGCAGACGGCGGCGCAGATGGGTGACGGTGCGGCCGTCCGGGAGGGTGTGGGTGGCGGTGGGGAGCGGGTGGTATCTGCTGGTGGGTTCGATCATGTCCGGTCTCCTCGTTCAGCTGCCCTGGTAGCCGACCACGCCGGCGCCGTACCCCACGAGCGCCGCGAAGCGCTCCCGGTTCTGCTGGTACTGCAGGTGGAGTCCGCCCGCCCGGTGCCGGTGGCCGACGTCGTCGACGGTGAGGATGCGGACGGTCAGCGTCACCCGGGCCCGGATCGGGGTGAGTTCGCCGTCGTAGGTCTCCTCCGTCACGTCGAGGTCGAGCACGCGCACCGGCAGCACCCGGTGCGGGCCGAGCACCAGCACCGGCAGCGGCCCCTGCACCGGGGCGATCTCGAGCATCCCGCGGGCGGCGAGGTCGTTCTGCTGGGTGAGCTGGGCGGCCGTGGGACACACGGCGCTCTCCAGCGCGGACAGCATCCCGAACACTCCGCTGCCCACGGGGGGCGCCCCGCCCGGGGCCCCGGCGATCCGGTCGGTGGCGTCGAACTCCGCGTCGATCCGGAGGGTCTCCCGTGGCGGGCCCTGGAGCCGCAGCGCCTCCAGCCGGTCCCCGGCATCGGCTCCGATGCCCCGGGGCCGCAGGGTGCGGTGGATGCTGTCGGGGTTGTACTGGAACGGCACGACCCGGAGGACCGAGCCCTGCTCGGGGTCGAGGAAGACGAACCCGCCGCGGCGCGGCGCGCGCGGTCCGGGTGGGGGCGTGGTCACGGCGTACGCGCACCTGCCTTCCCTGTGAAGGTGCCCGGGACAGCGGCTGCCTGGGCGACGGGTCCGTGCGGGACGGGTTCTTGCGGGACGGGTTCTTGCGCGGAGGATCGGGACGGGGCGGGTTCTTGCGCGGAGGATCGGGACGGGGCGGGTCCGTGCGGAGCAGGGCGATCCGAGGCGGTTCCGGCCGGGGCCGGTCCGGCCGGGGCGGTCCCGTGTGAGGGGGTCTCCCGGAGGGCGCCCGCCGGTGGGACGGCTGCGGGGGCGCCCGCTGCGCGGGGGACGGCGTCCGGCCTGCGTTCGCGCAGTGCCGCGTGGACGGCTCGGGCGATGTGCCGGGCGAGGCCGGTCAGGCGGGGGTCCGCCGGGGGGCCCGGACGCCCGGTCCCCGCCGCCGGTGGCCGGCCGAGCAGGACGGCCAGCTCGGTCTCGACGGCCGCGCACAGCGCCGCCCGCGACGGCCGGGCCCAGGTGTCCAGTTCCAGCCGCCGGATGCGCAGTTCGACCCGGGTGCCGGTCATGTGATCACCACCGTCGTGCCGGTGTCGAACCGCTCGGCCCGCTCGTCGGTCAGCGGGCTGTCGACCCCGTCGACGCGCAGCCGCAGTGGGTACCGGCCCGGCCGCGCGGCACTCACCCGGAACTTCAGCTTCCGGGTGGCCCGCGCGAACGGCTCGGCGGGCACCGGGAGGTCCGCCACCAGCAACTCGGCCCGCTGGCCGGGGCGGACCGCCGGAACGCAGTCCACGGTGAGCGTCACACCCCCCGAACGGTCCCGCGCCGCGGAGAGCGGCAGGTCGCCGGTGATGCGGGGCGCGATGTGCACGGGCCGGGGGCCGGTGGTGCGTTCGCTTCCGTCCGGCGCCGTGAGCACCACGACCGCGGACCAGCGCCCCGCGCCGTGATCCTCCCCCAGGGTCGCGCGCACGGTGCCGGCGCCGTCGGCGCGGGCCGCCAGCACCACGGGGCCACCGAGCAGCGGATGCGTCAGGCGCACGCTCGGCGTCCCCGCGCCGAGCCCCGCACCGCTCAGCACGAGTTCGGCACCCGGCACGGCCGGCGCGGGCCGGACGGTGTGCAGCACCGGCCACGGGACGGTGGTCCACGGCACCGTCTCCGGCCCGCGTCCGTCGTCACCGCGCCGCAGCACCGGCAGCGGGGTACGGCCCGGTGCGGCACTGTCGATGAGCACGACCCTGGCCTCGAAGGGCGCCGACAGCCGGTAGGCGAGCCCCAGTGCCTCCCACAGGTGGTACAGCTCACCGGGTGCGGGCTCCGCCGGGGTGATCCGCACCGCTTCCGGCTGCAGATGCAGATCGCTGAAACCGGCGGCCGACCGCAGCTCGGCCGACCGCAGCACCGGCCGGGCGTGCAACGCCGCCATCGCCGCGCCGAGCAGCCGTTCGGCGAGCGGGGCATCCTCGGTGTCGGCGGCGTATCCGGTGAGCAGGTAGTGCAGCACGAGAGGCAGCGCCGGGTGCCGGGTCTCCCCCGGGTGCGAGCCGAACGGGTCCGTGTTGCGCCAGGCGCCGTCGACGGCGGTCCGGTAGAGGAACACGTTCAGCGCGGCGGCGCCGCCCTCGTCGACTCCGGCGCGCTCCGGGTGGCGCGCCGTCACCACCGCGCCCGGCACGGCGCGTTCCACGGCCTCCTGGAGCACCGCCCGCAATGTCTCGGTCACCGCCGCGATGGCGAGCGCGTCGCTCACGACCGCCTCCCGAGGTAGTCCTCGAGGCTGAGCGCCGGACGACGCGAGGGGGCGGGGGCCTCGTCCGGCTGCGGCGCGGGTGCCGTGTGCACGACCAGCCGGTCGATCGTGACGCGGACGACGGTCTCCGGAGCCGCCGTGACCGGCGGGGCGAGAGGTGGCTGAGACGGCTGTGGAGACGGGGAGCGGCGAGCGGGAGGCCGGACCGGGGGACGGGCGGGGCCGGGTGCGGGAGCGCTTGACCGGGAAGAGGCCGGGGACTGCTGCGTGGCGGGACGTCCGGGGACCTGAGCGGCGGGGGATGCGCTCAGGTCGCGACGGGCGTCCTGGAGCGCCCGGCGGGAGGTCCGCGGGGCGGTGGACGCCGGTGGGGGCGGTACGGGGGACTCGGCGCTCGGAGCCGATGGCTCGGCGCTCCGGGCCGAAGACCCGGGACCCGGGGACGGAGCGGCGGACTCGGGTCGTCCGTGCGGGTGCGGCGGCACCGCGTCGTACTGCTCGCGCCCGGGCGTGGGGCGCCGGGAGGAGGACTGCGGGGCTGAGGGCTGCACCGCGGGGAGCACCGCGGGCGGTGTGGATCGCCGCCGGCCGGGAGCAACGGCGTCCCGGGGAAGGTCCGGCACGGAAGCGGGCCCACTCGCCGGTCCCACCGGGGGCAGCGGCGACGGGGCGGTGGCGTCGGGGCGCGGCGTGGTGACCGTCGCCGACGGCGGCCCGGCGAGGTGGCCCACGGCCGGGTCCGTGAACGGCGAAGGGCCGGACTCGCCTGACAACGGTGACCCGTACGACGCCGCCCCTCCGGGCTCGCGGGTCCCGGCTGCGGGATTCGGCGACGCGTTGTCCGCCGTACGCGGCACGGCTGAGGCATCGCGCGGGGTCGTCCCGGCCGTACGCCGCACGGCTGAAGCATACGGCGAGACACTCTCGTCCTTGTGCCGCACCGCCGGAGGGTGGTTCGACGTGCCCCCGGACTCGGGCGGCACGAGTGAGGCACGCGGCACCACCGACGCATGCGCCGTCATGCCCTCGGGTTCACGGGACACGAACGAGGGGGCGCCCGGTGCCACGCCTCCGGGCCTTCCTCCCGCGGTCGAGGCATCCGGTGACACCCCGCCAGCCGCGGGCGGCGCACCCGAGGTGTTCGGCGGCCCACCTGCCGGTTTCCGCAGCACGACCGGGCCTCCCACCGACGGGGCCGCCGACTCCGGCACCGTGCCACGCAGCACGGCGGCACCGTGCTCCGACGAGCCGTCAGGTCCCCGCGCTGCCGACGCGCTCGGCGCCGGTACGTCTCCCGGCCCTTGCGGCCCTCTCGGTCCTCGCGGCACCACCTGGCTCTCCGCCGGCACCTCCTCGTGCCCGCGCGCCTCAGCCGGCCTCCGCGAGTCCGCACCTTCCGACTCGGCCCGCACGCCCGTCGGCCCCTCCTGCCGCGTCCGTCCCTGCGAGGGGCCTCCCGACGATGTCCGCTTCGGCTCCCGCGCCCCGGGTGACGTGTCCGGTGCGGGACCGACGGCCGACGGCCGCCCGGCGGCACCGCTCCTCCTCGACGTGCGGGCATGCCGGGTCCGTTCCCCGACGTGGCTCGGCAGCGGGGTACCGGGGCCGGGAGGCGCGGGGGCCGGGTCGTCCGGCGTCGGCCGGGGGGACGCGGAGGCAGCCGAGGCAGCCTCGGGCGGCACCTCCGGACGTCCGGCCGGCGTCTCGCCCTCCGGTGGAACGGAAGTCCCGGACACCGCTCTCGGGAGACCGGCCGACGCACCCTCGGAGGGCCCGGGGCCCACTCCGGCTCCGGCTCCGGCTCCGGCTCCGGCAGGCGGCACACCGGCCGTGGCCTCAGGCGTGCGCGCCCCTCCCCCCGGCGGCGATCCGCCGGGGGGCCGCCTGGCGACCACCCCCGGTCCGCCGGTCCCAGGGTCGATCGCCCCCGTCCCCCTCCGTGCTGCTCCGCTGTCCCTCCCTCCTCCCACCACCGGAGCCGGATGTCCCGTGTCCGCGTCGCGCGCCGGAGACTCGGCGCCCCTCGGGTGTCCGCGTTCTGCCGGACGCCGGTCAGACGGCGGCGGCGACGCGGGAGCCGTACCGGCTGTGCCCGCTCCGGGGCCCGCACTTGGACCTGGACCGGCGCCGGGACCATCACCTGGATACGGGCCTTGCCCCGCGCCGGGACCACGACCAGTTCCGGATGCCTTGCCCGCGCCGGGACCAAGCCCGGTACCGGGGCCCTGGCCCGCGCCGGGACCACGCCCGGTACCGGGGCCTGGGCCTGGGCCGTGACCCGGGCCTGGTCCGGGTCCGGGTCCGGAACCGGAACCGGGACCGGGACCGGGACCGGGACCGGGACCGGGACCGGGACCGGGACCGGGACCGGCCGAGGGTGCCGCCTGTCCTTCGTACGGGACCGCCTCGGGCTGTTGCGGGCCCGGGTCACGGTCGCCGGTCCCGCCCACAGCGCCACGGCCGGCCGTACCGACGCGGCGCCCCTGCTCACGAGCAGCCCGGACCTCCGGATCGCGCGGGCCGCGGCCGACCCCGGCCACCGGCGCCGGCGCCGCTCCCGCAGCGGTCCCCCGCATCCCGGCTCCGGTGTCCGAACTCACCGCGTCCTCGTGTCTCCCCGGCGTGTCCGGCACCGCCCCCACCCCGAGAGGAACCCCTGCGGGGTGATTCGGCGCTGCTCGGCCCCGGTCGTGCGCCCCGCTGCCGCCCTCACCCCCAGGCACCGCACCGGCGACCGCGGGCATCGCTGCCCCCCTCCCGGTCCGCGCGGGCTCCCCCGGCATACGGGACCCACTTGGCTCGCCGGACCGAACCGGCTCACCGAACCCGGTGGGCCCGTCAGGCTCAGGGGTCTCCTCCGTCTCCCCCGGCGGGGCCTGCGCACCGAACGGTTCACCGTCGCCCGGCAGGCGTGGCGCGTCCGGGTCGAAGACATGGGGTGTCAGCGGGCGGAGCCACGGTGCGGGCGCCCCGAGCAGCCGGGCCACGAAGTCGCTCATCCCGCGCTCGCCTCCAGGTAGAAGCGGCGCCGGAGCGGGCCGACCGCCAGCACTTCGGCCTCCGTCCAGCCGTAGGCCCGTGCCAGGGCGTGCACTTCGTGCAGCAGCCGGTGCGCGTACCCACTCACATCGGCCCACACGTGGTCGGCGATGTCGAGCGGGGCCTGCCAGCGGTGGCCGCACTGGGGGCAGTCCAGGGTGAACACCGGGTCGGCGCCGGGGTCGAGGCCGGGCAGCCGCCGGGCGACGTCCTCGAGGACCTCGTCCGGCAACTCGTCGGCGGGCGGGCTGACGTGCAGCACGCAGCGCAGCAGCAGCTGACGGCGGGCATCGGGAGTCCCGGGGTCGACGGCCTGTACGTCCCGGGCGGTGAGCGCGCGGAAGGTGACGTCCATGCCGTGCGCGGTGAGGGTCGCGACGGCGGGTTCGGTCCGTCCGCCGGGCCCCGGCGCCGCCGTCCCTCCGGCTCCCAGTGCCCGCAGCTCGTCCGCGGCGACGGTGACGTCGAGGCTCTCGCCGCACTCCGGGCAGTCGGTGACACAGGGCAGCAGGTCTCCGAACGCGCCGGAGCGGAGGTGCAGCAGCAGCGCGTTCAGCGTGCTCAGCGGCAGCCCGGCGACGTCCTGGCCGGCCGGTGCCGCCAGGGAGGCGAGCAGCACGGACCGGCCGGCCGGCGTGCTGCCGAGACCGTTCTCCCACACGTCGAGGACGTTCGTCTCCGTCAGTGCGCACGGCACGGGTCATCACCCTGCGGTATCGGTGAACTGGGGCTCCCCCGGCGGGCTGGTCTTCTCCCGCACCCAGCCGTGGTGCTCGATCCTGATGCGCTCGAAGGCGACTCCGGGGGATCCGGCGTCGAGCTCGGGCAGGCCCTGGTACTCCGACACCCAGGCTTCGCGCACCGAGTAGGACAGCACCTGCTGGCCGCCTTCGTCGAAGACGTCGATGATGAGGTCCCGGCGGAAGTCCTTGAGCGAGGTCTCCAGTCCCCCGGAGGAGTTGCGCAAACTCCAGATGCGGTTGGCCCACTCCTCGAAGGCGGTGTCGACGGTGATGCCGCGCTCCAGGGTGATGGCCTCGTACTCGGTGCGGCCCGGCAGTTTGCGGCTGGTGCCGGGGTCGCCGCCGTCGCGGTGCAGGATGACCTCGGTCGTTCTTCTCAGTCCGCTGACCTTGCTGATTCCCGCGATGTAGGCGGTCTCCCCGCTGAACTTCACCTTGAAGCGGAAGTTCTTGAAGGGGTCGCGGCGCGTCACTTCCGGCATCGTCGTCCTCCTAGACCTGGATCTGGCCGGCGAGCTGCTGGATGTGGACGATCACGAACTCGGCGGGTTTCAGCGGGGCGAAGCCGACGTGGATGTTGACGATCCCGCGGTCGATGTCGTTCTGCGGGTTGGTCTCCTTGTCGCACTTGACCAGGTAGGCCTCCTGAGGGGTGCGGCCCTGGAAGGCGCCCGCGCGGAACAGCGAGTTCATGAAGGCGCCGACGTTGAGGCGGATGGACGCCCACAGCGGCTCGTCGTTCGGTTCGAACACCACCCAGTGCGTGCCCCGGAACAGGCTCTCCTCGATGAAGAGCGCGAGACGCCGCACGGGCAGGTACTTCCACTCGTCGGCGAGCCGGTCCGCTCCGCGCAGGGTGCGCGCTCCCCAGGCGACCGGGCCCGCGGCGGGCAGGCGGCGCAGGCAGTTGATGCCGAGCGGGTTGAGCCGTCCGATCTCCAGGTCGGTCAGCGGCACCTCGAGGTCGCTGACGCCGGTGAGCGAGGCGTCGGTGCCCGCGGGCGCCTTCCACACTCCGCGCTGGACGTCGGTGCGGGCCAGCACCCCGGCCATCACGCCGGACGGCGGGAAGGCGCGCAGCGCGCCCTGGCGCAGGGGGTCCGGGGCGAGCACCCGGGGGTAGTAGACGGCGGCGTTCTTGCCGTTCTCGCCCGTGGCGACGTCCTTGAGGCGGTCGATGACGGCACCGACGGCGCCCGCTTTCCCGCCGGGCTGCGGGGTGGTCCAGGCCGGCGGTGGATCGACGAGGAGGATGGCGCGCCGGTCGACGCACAGCTTCAGTGCCGCTTCGCGGAGCCCTTGCGCGCTGCCGCCGTCGCCCTTGGCCGCCAGTTGCTCGTCGAGCCAGTGCGCGTCGGGCAGGCACAGGATGTTGAAGATGTCCGTCTTCAGCAGCTGGTGCAGGCCGGTCTTGTCGTTGGGACTGCCCTCGTAGGAGGCCGGGTCGAGGGGGCGTTCGTCCTCGTCGCCCCCTCGGCCCGGCTCGGTGGGGGCGTAGAAGGGCGGCGGGCCGGCCGCGGTGCCGTCGAGGGGCAGGGAGAACGGGTCGACTCCCGGGGTCACGTCCGCGTTCTGCGCGGGCACCGTCTCGACGGGGGCGTGCGGGTCGACGCGGACCAGCTGGGAGGTCTCCAGCACGTCGGCGAGGTTGCGGGGGCTGTCGGGCCGGACGCTGACGTTGACGTAGCGCTCCAGGGCGCCGGTCTCCGCGTCGTAGACGGTCAGGTTGAACAGTTCCCGCCGGTCCCTGCCGACGTCGGGCCCTTCGGAGGTGTCGTAGTCCACCCGGGCCCGCAGGTTCCGTCCCCAGCGCCCGGGGGAGGCGGCCACGAGTCCCGGCGGGGCGGGGCGGGCCCGGCCGCCGGTCCGGTCGGCACCGGCCGTGTCTCCCCCGCCCCGGCCGCGCTTCTTCTCCTCGGCCGGGGGCGCCGTCTCGTTCGACTCGCCCTCGCCGGCGTTCTCGCCGCCTTCGCCCTCGCGGGCGGGACCGGTGGCGCCGCGAGCGGGTTCCCTGCCGGGCGGCGTCGTGCCGAGCGGCAGCCGGACGGGCTTGTCGCCGTCCCTGACCACGCGGACGATCTCGGCTTCGCTGCCGCCGTTCAGATAGAACTGGTAGACCGCGTAGCTCATGGGGCAGTTGGCCTGCAGCCCGCCGAAGGCGGACTCGTAGTCGGCCCAGCCCGTGATGTGCACGGGCCGGTCGACGGGTCCGCGCGGCGCGTAGCCGACGAAGGCGGCCACCGAGGTGGGAACGCCCGTGATCGTCCGGACGGAACTCTTGACCTCGTCGATGTAGACGCCCGGATAGGTGACGTTCACCGGCATGCCAGCCTCTTCTCTCCACGCCGAACTGAAGAACTGCTGCTCGCGGTCCGTGATCACCGTAGGCAGACAGTGCGCGGTACGGCGCCCTGGAGAGCGCTGGGGCTGCTTCGATCAGGTGATGGAGATCGGCTGATCAGGCGGGCGGGGGCATCGGGCGCTCAGGATCCGCCGAGGAAGCTGAGCCGCACCTGCCGGTCCGGGTTGTCCCGGTTGGTGTCCACCAGGCACACGGACTGCCAGGTGCCCAGTTCCAGCCGTCCGCCGAGCACGGGCAGGGTGGCGTGCGGCGGGACGATGGCGGGCAGGACGTGGTCGCGGCCGTGGCCGGGGCTGCCGTGGCGGTGCTGCCAGCGGTCGTCGGCGGGGAGCAGCGTGTGCAGGGCGGTGAGCAGGTCGTCGTCGCTGCCCGCGCCGGTCTCGATGATGGCGACGCCGGCGGTGGCGTGCGGGACGAAGACGTTGAGGAGGCCGTCGCGCCCGGCCGCCGCCTCCCGGAGGAAGGCCTCGCAGTCGCGGGTGAGGTCGACGACGGTCTCCTCGGAGCCGGAGGCGATGTGCAGCACTCGGGTGGTGAACGCATCTGACATGCCCCCATCCTCACCCATCTCGTCCCCGGCCTCATCCCACCCGCCGCGACTCGGCCCCTGCTCCGGCCGGACCTCGCCGGCCGCGCCCGGGAAGTTCCACGCACGCGCCGCTGTTGCGAGGAGCGTGAACAGTGCACGCGAGGTCGAGGTGGTCGTCGTCGGCGCCGGTCAGGCCGGGCTGGCCGCCGCTTTCCATCTGCGCCGTACCGGTTTCGAGCCGGACCGCGACTTCGTGGTGCTGGACCACTCCCCCGGCCCGGGCGGCGCCTGGCAGTTCCGGTGGCCCTCCCTGACGTACGGCAAGGTGCACGGGATGCACGCGCTGCCGGGCATGGAGCTGACGGGAGCGGATCCCGCGCGGCCCTCGTCGGAGGTGATCGGCGCGTACTTCACGGCGTACGAGCGGGCCTTCGGCCTGCGGGTACGGCGGCCCGTGGACGTGCGGGCGGTCAGGGAGGGCAGGGACGGGCGGCTGCTGGTGGAGACCTCGGCGGGGAGCTGGGCGACCAGGGCGCTGATCAACGCGACAGGTACCTGGGACCGGCCCTTCTGGCCGCGGTATCCCGGACAGGAGTCCTTCCGCGGGCGGCAGCTGCACACCGCGCAGTACCCGGGTCCCGAGGAGTTCGCCGGGCAGCGGGTGATCGTGGTGGGCGGGGGCGCCTCAGGGACCCAGCACCTGCTGGAGATCGCGCCGTACGCCGCGGCCACCACCTGGGTGACGCGCCGGCCGCCGGTCTTCCGGGAGGGGCCGTTCGACGAGGACGCGGGGCGCGCGGCGGTCGCGCTCGTGGAGGAGCGGGTGCGGCGGGGGCTGCCGCCGCGGAGCGTGGTGTCGGTCACCGGGCTGCCGCTGAACGACGCGATCCGGCAGGGGCTGGCGGACGGGGTCCTGGACCGGCGGCCGATGTTCGACCGGATCGTCCCGGAGGGCGTCGCGTGGGCGGACGGGCGGCGCGTGACGGCGGATGTGATCCTCTGGGCGACCGGTTTCCGGGCCGCGATCGACCACCTGGCGCCGCTGAAGCTGCGGGAGCCGGGCGGCGGCATCCGGATGGAGGGGACGCGCGTGGCAGCGGATCCGCGGATCCACCTCGTGGGTTACGGCCCGTCGGCGAGCACGATCGGCGCCAACCGGGCCGGCCACGCGGCCGTACGGGACATCAGGCGCCTGCTGGCCGGGGGGCCGGTCGCGGCGTGATGTCCCGTCGGGTCACCGCTGAGGGCTGCGGCTCTTCTGCTGGGCGTTGAACTCGGCCACGTTGCGCTGGTGCTCGGCGTAGTCGGCGGTGAAGCGGGTGTCGCCCGGCTTGACGGTGACGAAGTACAGCCAGTCGCCGGGCGTCGGGCTGATCGCGGCGCGCACGGCCTCCTCGCCCGGGTTGTCGATCGGTGTGGGCGGCAGGCCCATGCGCTCGTAGGAGTTGTAGGGGCTGTCGATGCGGGTGTCGTCCAGCGTGGTCCGCAGCGTGGTGCGGTTGAGCGCGTAGTTGATGGTGGAGTCCATCTGGAGCGGCATCCCGCGCTCCAGCCGGTTGAAGATGACGCGGGCGACCTTGCCCATGTCGGCCTTGGTGGCGGCTTCGGCCTGGACGATGCTCGCGATGGTGACGGCCTGGTAGACGTTCATGGCGTTGCGCTGGGCGCCGGCGGCGATGGGGGCGCCGTTGAACTTGTCGTTCGCGGTGTCCACCATCGCCGTCAGCAGCGCCTCCGGGGTGGTGTCGTCGGCCAGCGGATAGGTCGCCGGGAAGAGGTAGCCCTCCGGGTTGCCCTCGGCGTCGGCCGGCAGTTCGAGGTCGGCCTTGTCCAAGGACTTCCTGGTGGTGCCCGGGGGCAGTTCGAGGGCCTTGTCGACAGCCGCGTAGACCTGGGAGGCGCGCCAGCCCTCCGGGACGACCAGGGACGTGGGCTTCCCGGGTCCCTCGTCGTCCAGGGTCAGCAGCGGCACCGTCACGGCGGTGCCGGCCACGACGGCTCCGGTCGCGATGAGGGCCACGCGGCCCCGGCGCGTCAGTCGGATCGTGCTCCGTGACGGAGTGTTCGTCTGCATGCGGGCACGGTAACCCGCATATCGTCACAAACCCGGCATATCTTCAGCCCGTCGGCTCCAGTCGGGCGTCCCTGCGCACCAGCGCGGCGTAGCGCCCCTGGAGTGCCAGCAGCTCCTCGTGCCTGCCCCGTTCCACCACGCGCCCGGAGTCGAGGACCACGATCTGGTCGGCGCCCCGGACCGTGGACAGCCGGTGCGCGATGGTGAGCGTCGTACGGCCCGCGGAGAGGGCGTCGATCGCCTGCTGCACCGCGTGCTCGGTACCGGTGTCCAGGGCGCTGGTCGCCTCGTCGAGGATCAGCACCGGCGGGTCGCGCAGGATGGTCCGGGCGATGGCCAGCCGCTGCTTCTCACCGCCGGAGAAACGGTGCCCGCGCTCGCCGACGACCGTGTCGTACCCGTCGGGCAGGGCGGCGATGTGGTCGTGGATCTGGGCCGCGCGGGCCGCCGCGTGCAGCTCCTCGTCGGTGGCGTCGGGCTTGGCGAACCGCAGGTTCTCAGCGACGGTCGCGTGGAAGAGGTACGTCTCCTGGGAGACCACGCCGACCGCGCGGGCGAGGGTGTCGAAGTCCAGGTCGCGCACGTCGACGCCGTCGAGGGTGACCCGGCCGCCCGTCACGTCGTACAGCCGCGGCACGAGGCAGCCCAGGGTGGACTTGCCGGCCCCGGTGGGGCCGACGATCGCGAGGCTGCCCCCGGCCGGCACGGTGAGGTCGATGCCGTCGAGGACCGGGGCGCCCTGGTCGCCGTAGCGGAACTCGACGCTTTCGAACCGGACCTCGCCCCGCACCTCGCCGAGGCGGACGGGGTGCTCCGGCTCGGTGATGTCCAACGGCAGGTCCAGGTACTCGAAGATGCGCTGGAAGAGCGCGAGCGAGGTCTGGATCTGCACACCGGTGCCGAGCAGGCTCACGGTCGGCCGGAACAAGCCCTGCTGGAGCGAGACGAACGCGACGATCGTGCCGAGGGAGACATCGGGCCCGCCGAGGGCCAGGGCGACACCGGCCGTCCAGTAGATGACGGCGGGCAGCGCGGCCATGACGATCGTGATGACCGCCATCCTCCAGCGGCCCGCCATGTTCGCACGGACCTCCAGGTCGACCAGACGCTCGGACTCGTCGGCGAACGTCTTCGTCAGCGACTCGGCGCGGCCCATGGTGCGGCCGAGGAGGATGCCGCTCACCGACAGCGACTCGGTGACCGTGGCGGCCATCGTCGCCATCTGCTTCTGGCGCTGCGTGGTGATCTTCCGGCGCTCGTTGCCGACGCGGCGGCTGATCCACACGAACACCGGCAGCAGGAGCAGCGAGACCACGGTCAGCCGCCAGTCCAGGGCCAGCATCGCGACGATCGTCGCCGTGACGCCGGTGAGGTTGGAGACCAGCGAGGTGGCGGTGGAGGTGACGGTGGCCTGCATCCCGCCGATGTCGTTGGCGATGCGGGACTGGACCTCGCCGGTGCGGGTGCGGGTGAAGAAGGCCAGGGACATGCGCTGGAGACGGCCGTAGACCGCGGTGCGCAGATCGTGCATCACGCGCTGGCCGACGGTGGTGGAGATCAGGGTCTGCAGCACGCCGAAGACGCTGGTGAGGACGGCGCCGAGGATCATGCCGAGGGCCAGCAGGGTGAGCAGGCCGGTGCGCCGCTCGGGGAGGGCGACGTCGAGGATCGCCTTCAGCAGGAAGGGGGTGGCCACCGAGACCACCGAGGACGCGCCGACCAACAGGCCGACGACGGCGAGACGGCCGCGGTAGGGGCGGAACAGCGCGAGGATGCGGCGCACCTGCCGGGGCTGCTCCTTGGCGTCGGCGGGTGGGCTCCAGGCGGGTTCGCGGTCGGGGTGCATGGGCTCCTACGGGGTGGACGGCGTCCTGCGGAGGCGGACGGCGGACGGGGAGGAACCGCTGCCCGCCTGGGACGGAAGAGGATCGTAGCTCATTGTTACCTATACTCACAATGAATGCTGTCCTGATATTGTTCCCGTATGACCACCCCCGATCCGGACGCCCTGCTCGCCGAGCAGCTGCTGCGGCTCACGCGCCGGGTGCACCGCATCCAGAAGCGCCACCTGGAGCAGCGCGGACTGGGCATCACCCCGGCCCAGTCCCGGCTCCTGCGCACCCTCGGGCACTACGGCTCGCCGCCCCGCATGGCCGACCTCGCCGAGCGCCTGGAGGTCGTGCCGCGGGCCGTGACCACGCTGGTCGACGGGCTGGAGGCGAGCGGGAAGGTGCGCCGGGTGCCGGACCCGGCGAACCGGCGGGTGATCCGCATAGAGCTGACCGACCACGGCCGCACCACGCTGGGGAAGCTGCGCGGGGCGCGGCTGTCGGCGGCGGACGAGATCCTGGCGCCGCTGTCCGAGGATCAGCGGCGGATGCTCGCCGGGCTGCTGGACACGCTCGTGGACGGCGACGGCGAGCGGGCCTGCTGACCGTTCCCGCGGGCGCGCACTCGCCGCGGCAGCGCGGCCGGTCCTCGGCGGGGACGCCCCGCGCGCTCGTCGGCGTCCGGTCGTGGCGGCTGTACGGCCCCGCCGCGGACCCGTACAGCCGGTAGCGTTCACCTCGTCGTGCCGGCCGCGTGCCGCGGGCCGCGCGGGACGTCCACGGTATGGGCGGCGTCCCCCGTGCAGATGCCGTCGAGCCGCGACCACGCGGTGCGCAGGGCGCCCTCCTGGTGACGGTGGCGGCCCGGCCGCTCGGCGCGAGCACCGTGCCCAGCCGGTCCGCCGCACGGGGGTGGTGGTGCCGTCCATCGAGCGACCCGTCAACCGAGGGACCCGTCAACTGCCGGACGGCCCCGGTGCCGACCCGGTGTTCCTCGCCGGCCGGACCCGGCGTGTACGCCGAGGAGTTCCACCGGCTGCGCTCCCGGTGGACGGTGAGCGGCGCGGGGGACGCGGGCTCGCCTCTCGTCCTGCCGGATGCCCGGGTGGGGCGTCCAAGGGCGCGTTCCAGCCGGGACGGCCCTCGGGTGCACCGAGGACGGTGAGCTCGACCCGGTGCGGACGGCCGTCGTCGAGGAGTCCGGCGTACGGGGTCACGTCGTGGGCGAGACCGGTGACTTCGCCGGCCTGGAGATGGCCGACACGGGCCGCATTCTCCGCCCCTCCCTGCCGTCGAGGCGCAGCACGACGGTGACCGGATCGCGCCGGTCGGTGCCGAACTCGGCGGGAACCCAGTTGGTTGCTCGGGCGGGGGCGTCGGCCGCCCGGGCGCGGTTCGCGGCGAGCAGGGTGCTCACCCGGAGGGTCGCCCCACCGAGTCCTCTGAGCATGGACGTGCGGGGGCTGTTCCTCACTGCGGGTTGCTACGGGGCGGTTGTTCGGGGCGGGTTTCCAGCGGGCTTGCCCGGGCGGCGCTATGACGTGTCCCCGGCCGCGGACGCTCCCCCGTCCGCCTCGCCCGCCCCGCTCGTCCGATGCGTGCGGTCCCGGGGAAAACCGCTTGCTATCGACCATGCGGCGACGTGAACCTTTCACGGGCTGTTGTCGCCGTCCACCCTTACACGAGCCACTGGGACCCCATGCAGATCCAAGACCTTCCGTTCCCCGACCCGGGTGTGCCCGACGCGCGCTCGGGCCCCCGATTCCTGTGGTGGCTCTTCCGCAACCAACTGGGCGGCCAGCTGAAATCGCTGGCCTGGGGACTGCTGCACTTCGTCTCCGTCTCCGCGCTGCCGTTCTGCGTCGGCTTCGCCGTCCAGGCCGTCATCGACCGCTCCGGCTCCCGACTGGCCCTGGCAGGCGGGCTGCTGGCGGTGTGCGGGGTCGGCATCGCACTCGGCGACACCTTCCTGCACCGCGCCGCCGTCACCAACTGGGTGACAGCGGCGGCCCGCGTCCAGCAGTTGCTGGCCCGCAAGGCGGCGCAGCTGGGCTCGGCACTGACCCGGCGGGTCGCGGCCGGTGAGGTGGTCGCCGTCTCCACGGGCGACGTGGAGAAGATCGGCTGGTTCGTGGAAGCCGTCTCACGGTTCACCGCCGCCGCCCTCACCGTCGTCCTGGTCGCCGTCGGCCTCGTCGTCCACCAGCCCGCGCTCGGCGTGGTCGTCGCGCTCGGCCTGCCCGTGCTCGCGCTCGCGGTGCTGCCGCTGCTGCCTCCCGCCACGCGACGCGCCGACGTCCAGCGCGAGAAGGCCGGCCGGGCCACCGAACTGGCCTCCGACACCGTGGCCGGTCTGCGGGTGCTGCGCGGCATCGGCGGCGAGGAACTGTTCCTCGACCGCTACCGCCGCGCTTCCCAGGAGGTCCGCCACGCGGCCGTGCGCAGCGCCCGGATGTGGTCGCTGATCTCCGCGATCCAGGTGCTGCTGCCGGGACTGCTGCTGATCTCGGTCGTCTGGTACGGCGTCCACCTGGCCCGCGACGGCCGGATCACCGTCGGTGAGCTGGTCACCGTCTACAGCTCCGTCATGATCATGACCTACCCGCTGCGGCACTTCGAGGAGATCGCGATGGCGTACTCCTTCTCGCGCCCCTCGGCCCGGCGGGCCGCCCGCGTGCTGTCGCTGGAGCGGGCCACCGACACGGGCGGCTCACGCGCCGCCGACCTGCCCTCCGGTGACCTGCACGACCCGGCCACCGGACTGCTCGCCCCCAGCGGGCTGCTGACCGCCGTGGTGTGCGGCGACCCGGACGCGGCCGGCCGGCTGGCGGAGCGGCTCGGCGGACACGCCACGGAGGCGGGCACCTCCGCGCTGCTCGGCGGTGTCCCGCTGGACGAACTGCCGCTGGACACCGCGCGCACCGCCGTCCTCGTCCAGGACAAGGACCCGGTCCTCCTCTCGGGCACCCTGCGCGACCTGCTCGACGTGCCCCGCTCCGGCGCGGTCGACGCCGCGGACGCGCTGTCCGCCGCGCAGTGCGGGGACGTACTGGCGGCGCTCGCCCAGAGTTCGCTCGGCGTCGAGGACCCGCTGGACGCCCGGATCACCGAACGCGGCCGGTCCCTCTCCGGCGGCCAGCGCCAGCGGCTCGCCCTGGCCCGCTCGCTGCTGACCGACCCCGAGGTGCTGGTCCTGGACGAGCCGACCTCCGCCGTCGACTCCCACACCGAGGCCCGCATCGCCGAGGGCCTGCGCAACCTGCGGGACGGCCGGACGACCGTCGTCCTCACCTCCTCCCCGCTGCTGCTCGACCGCGCGGACCGGGTGGTGCTGGTCCACGACGGCGAGGTCGTGGCGGTCGGACGGCACCGGGACCTGGTGCACGACGAACCGCAGTACCGGGCGGTGGTGACCCGGGAGACCGACGACGAGATCTCGCGCGACGAGCGCCGCGGCCTGAAGGACCTCAACGACCTGCACGCACTGGAAGAGATCGAGGAGACCGCATGATCGGCGTGGCGCCACCGGCCTACGACCCGGCGGCCCCGACGACGGCGAACACACTGCCCGTCGGCGCCCCCGCCACCGTCCGCGCCTACGTGGCCGAGCTGTTCCGCCGGCACCGCCGCGCCTTCCTGCTCCTCGTCGGCGTGAACACGGTCGCCGTGGTCGCCTCCATGGCCGGCCCCTATCTGCTGGGCGGACTCGTCGAGCGGGTGGCGGACGAGGAACCGGAACTGCGCCTGGGCCCGACGGCCGCCCTCTTCGTCGCGGCGCTGCTCCTCCAGGCCGTGTTCGTGCGGGAGGTGCGGCTGCGCGGTGCCATCCTCGGCGAGCGGATGCTGGCCGATCTGCGCGAGGACTTCCTCATCCGGTCGGTCGGGCTGCCGCCGGGCGTCCTGGAACGGGCCGGCACCGGCGATCTCCTCTCGCGGATCACCACCGACATCGACCGGCTCGCCAACGCCATGCGCGAAGCCGTGCCCCAGCTGGCGATCGGTGTGGTGTGGGCCGGACTGCTGCTGGGCGGGCTCGTCGTCACCGCTCCGCCGCTGGCCGCCGCGGTGCTGCTCGCGCTGCCGCTGCTGGTGGCCGGCTGCCGCTGGTACTTCCGCCGGGCGCCCTCCGCCTACCGGTCCGAGTCCGCGGGATACGCCGCCGTGGCCGCCGCGCTCGCCGAGACGGTGGACGCCGGGCGCACCATCGAGGCGCACCGGCTCGGCCGGCGGCGCATCGAGCTGTCCGAGCGGCGGATCCGCGAATGGACGGCCTGGGAGCGGTACACCCTCTGGCTCCGCTCGGTCCTCTTCCCGGTCATCAACCTCACCCATGTGACGGTGCTCGGTTCCGTGCTGATGGTCGGCGGGGTGTTCGTCCTCCACGGCTGGATCGGCGTCGGTCAGCTCACCACGGGCGCCCTGATCGCCCAGATGCTGGTCGACCCGGTGGGGCTCATCCTGCGCTGGTACGACGAGCTCCAGGTGGCGCAGGTGTCGCTGGCCCGGCTGGTCGGGGTCCGTGACATCGAGCCGGACGCCGGGGACGGCTCGGTACGGCCGGACGGGCGCGACGTACGCGCCGACCGCGTGCACTTCGGCTACCTCGAAGGCGTCGACGTGCTGCGCGAGGTGTCCCTGAAGGTCGCTCCCGGCACCCGGCTCGCCCTGGTCGGCCCCTCCGGCGCGGGCAAGTCGACGCTGGGCCGCCTGCTCGCCGGGATCTACGCGCCCCGGGACGGCAGCATCACCCTCGGCGGCGCCGAACTGTCCCGGATGCCGGCCGAACGGGTCCGCTCCCACGTGGCCCTGGTCAACCAGGAGCACCACGTCTTCGTCGGCTCCCTGCGCGACAACCTCCTGCTCGCCCGGACCGACGCGCGGGACGCCGAGCTGTGGGCGGCGCTCGGCGCGGTGGACGCGGACGGGTGGGCGCGCGCCCTGGACGACGGTCTGGACACCGAGGTCGGCTCCGGTTCTCTGGCGCTGACCCCGGCGCAGGCCCAGCAGATCGCCCTGGCCCGCCTGGTGCTGGCCGACCCGCACACCCTGGTCCTGGACGAGGCGACGTCCCTGCTCGACCCGCGCGCCGCGCGTCACCTGGAGCGCTCCCTGGCCCGGGTCCTCGACGGCCGCACCGTCGTCGCCATCGCGCACCGCCTGCACACCGCCCACGACGCCGACGTCATCGCCGTCGTCGAGGACGGCCGCATCAGCGAACTGGGCAGCCACGCCGACCTCGTCGCCGCGAACGGCGCGTACGCGGCCCTGTGGAGGTCCTGGCACGGCTGACCCGCATGTCCGGCGTACGCCCCCGGGGGCCGGCCCGGCGCCCCACGCGCGGCCCCTTGCCGTTGCGCGGTGCCGAACAGGGGTGGAAGGCTGGATAGCGGCGGCGTCTGCTCGGGGGCGCGCCCGCGGCCCGTGGCGGGCGGCGCCCGCGCCCCGGCACGGACGGTCGCGGTCCGCCGCCCACCGCGGTGAGAACGGCCCCGTCCCCACCCCCTGGAGGTACCCGTGAACAGCGCCGACGGATGGGGAGACGACGTCTACCAGCCTGACGCGTCCGACCAACGCGAGGACACGGGCGTACTCGACGCGGAGGACACCCTGGAGTACGACGGGGTCGACGATCCCCTCGACCCGGGCTGGTCCCCTCCGGAGCGACCGTGGGCGGTGGAGCACACCGGGGTGACGGCGGCCGAGCGCCGCGCCGGTGAGACCCTCGACCAGCGGCTGGCCGAGGAGCAGCCCGATCTCGCCGTGCCGGACGGCGACGGCCTCGGCGACTCCGCGGACACCGACGGCGAACTCCTGGACAACGAGGTCGGTGCCGCCCGCTCGGGCCGGCTCGTCGCGCCCGACGAGGGCACGCACGAGGACGAGGAAGCGGCGCTGGTCGCCACGGACGTCGGTATCGACGGCGCCGCCGCCTCCGCCGAGGAGGCCGCCGTGCACATCGTCGACGAGGAGTCCCTGCCGGGCTGACCTCGTCACCGGCACCCTGCCCCTGCCCCACCTGGAGCCCTCATGCAGCAGGACAAGCACCCCGACTACCACCCCGTCGTCTTCCGCGACCGGGCCGCCGGCTACGCCTTCCTCACCCGGTCCACCGCGACCAGCGAGCAGACCATCGAATGGGACGACGGCGAGACCTACCCGGTGGTGGACGTGGAGATCTCCTCGGAGAGCCACCCCTTCTACACCGGCAAGGCCCGCACCGTGGACACCGAGGGCCGCATCGCCCGCTTCGAACGGCGCTACGGCGAAGGCACCCACCAGGGCTGAGCCCACCGCGCGGCGGCGGGGCGCCCGGCCGGCCCGCCTCAGATGACGTTGAGCGCCGCCGCGCCGCCCACTCCCCCGAGCAGCATGAACGCCGGCATCAGCACCTTCAGCTCGACCCAGCTCCCCGCCCGGAACCGCATGGCTCTCGGCGGACCGACCGGGTACCAGCGCTTGCGCCCCACGGGGATCGGCCACAGGATCGGGCAGCCGGACACCGTCAGCGCGTCCCCGATGTCGTGCACCAGCGCGCCCAGCACGACCGGCAGCCCCAGCCACAGGTACTCCTGGCCCGGCGCCGTGAACAGCCAGTCCGACCCGTTGCCCGGCTTGTCCAGCACTCCGGCGAGGATCCACGCGCTGGTCGCGGCCAGCAGCCACACCAGGACGTCGCTGCTGGAGCCGCGGGTCGCCCGCCACAGCAGCCCTTCGATCGCCAGCACCATGTGCACGAACAGGATCGCCAGCACCGCCCAGCGCTCGCCGGTGATCGCCAGCGCCGAGGTGCCTCCCCCGATCAGCACCGCCCACAGCCAGGTGTGCGTCAGCGTGCGATGCCCGCCGGAGCGACGCGGATCGCCCTGCTTCCTGGTGGCCTTGTAGACGGCGTACGACAGCTTGTCGACGATCTCGCACAGGCCCCGCGAGAGGGGACCGAAGGCCCGGGAGATGGTCGCGGCCTTGTGGTCGAGGTCCGGGGCGAGCGCGGCGCCGGCGCAGATCAGCGCACCGGCCAGCAGGACCGGCCACGGCATGGGGTACCCCGCGGCGGCGGCCGCCGCGCCGACGCCGAGCCAGGCCGCGGCTCCGGAGAGTGAGTGTGCTGGTCCCATCATCGCCGTTGCCCGCCCCGTTCCTCATGTGCCGCTGTCCAGTCGGCCGCGCGCGCTGACGCCACGTCGGCGACACAGCGTAGCGTTCATGATCTTCGGGCGGGTATCCGATTCCCGCATCGGGTGCGAGGCCAGGCAAGATGGGGGCGTGACCCTCATCGATCAGCTGCCGCCGACCGCCGACCCCGACGCCCTGTACGAAGCCTTCGAGTCGTGGGCTCAGGACCGCGGTCTCACCCTCTATCCCCACCAGGAGGAGGCGCTGATCGAGGTGGTCTCGGGCGCGAACGTCATCGTGTCGACGCCCACCGGTTCCGGCAAGAGCATGATCGCCGCCGGTGCCCACTTCGCGGCGCTCGCCCGGGACGAGGTCACCTTCTACACGGCCCCGATCAAGGCGCTGGTCTCGGAGAAGTTCTTCGAGCTGTGCAAGATCTTCGGCACCGAGAACGTCGGCATGCTGACCGGTGACGCGTCCGTCAACGCCGACGCCCCGGTCATCTGCTGCACCGCCGAGGTGCTCGCCTCCATCGCGCTGCGCGACGGCAAGCACGCGGATGTCGGCCAGGTCGTCATGGACGAGTTCCACTTCTACGCCGAGCCGGACCGCGGCTGGGCCTGGCAGATCCCGATCCTGGAGCTGCCGCAGGCGCAGTTCATCCTGATGTCGGCCACTCTCGGTGACGTCTCGATGTTCGAGAAGGACCTCACCCGGCGCACCGGCCGCCCGACCGCGGTGGTCCGCTCGGCGACCCGCCCCGTCCCGCTCTCCTACGCGTACCGGCGCACGCCGCTCACCGAGACGCTGACGGAGCTGCTGCAGACCCAGCAGGCGCCGGTCTACATCGTGCACTTCACCCAGGCGCAGGCGGTGGAGCGGGCGCAGGCGCTGATGAGCATCAACATGTGCTCGAAGGAGGAGAAGGAGCGGATCGCCGAGCTGATCGGCAACTTCCGTTTCACCACCAAGTTCGGCCGCAACCTCTCCCGTTACGTGCGCCACGGCATCGGTGTGCACCACGCCGGCATGCTGCCCAAGTACCGGCGTCTGGTGGAGAAACTGGCCCAGGCCGGTCTGCTGAAGGTCATCTGCGGCACGGACACGCTCGGCGTCGGCGTCAACGTGCCCATCCGCACCGTGCTGTTCACGGCGCTGACCAAGTACGACGGCAGCCGGGTGCGGACGCTGCGCGCTCGGGAGTTCCACCAGATCGCGGGCCGTGCCGGGCGGGCCGGCTTCGACACGGCGGGCTTCGTCGTGGCCCAGGCGCCCGAGCACGTCATCGAGAACGAGAAGGCGCTCGCCAAGGCGGGCGACGACCCGAAGAAGCGCCGCAAGGTGGTCCGCAAGAAGGCGCCCGAGGGATTCGTGGCGTGGTCGGAGGACACCTTCGAGAAGCTGATCGCGTCCGAGCCGGAGCCGCTGACGTCCCGGTTCAGGGTGACGCACACCATGCTGCTGTCGGTGATCGCGCGTCCCGGGAACGCCTTCGAGGCGATGCGGCATCTGCTGGAGGACAACCACGAGCCGCGCAAGCAGCAGCTGCGGCACATCCGCCGGGCGATCGCCATCTACCGTTCCCTGCTGGACGGCGGCATCGTCGAGAAGCTGGACAAGCCGGACGCCGAGGGCCGGATCGTGCGGCTCACCGTCGACCTCCAGCAGGACTTCGCGCTCAACCAGCCGCTGTCGACCTTCGCGCTCGCCGCGTTCGAACTGCTGGACCCGGAGTCGCCGTCCTACGCTCTGGACATGGTGTCCGTGGTGGAGTCCACGCTGGACGACCCGCGGCAGATCCTCGCCGCCCAGCAGAACAAGGCGCGCGGCGAGGCGGTGGCCGCGATGAAGGCGGACGGTGTCGAGTACGAGGAACGGATGGAGCGCCTCCAGGACATCACCTACCCGAAGCCCCTGGAGGAGCTGCTCTCCCACGCGTACAACACGTACCGCAAGAGCCACCCCTGGGTCGGTGACCACCCGCTGTCGCCCAAGTCGGTCATCCGCGACATGTACGAGCGGGCGATGTCCTTCACGGAGCTGGTGTCCCACTACGAGCTGGCCCGCACCGAGGGCATCGTGCTGCGGTACCTGGCCGGCGCCTACAAGGCGCTCGACCACACCGTGCCCGACGACCTGAAGTCCGAGGACCTGCAGGATCTGATCGAGTGGCTGGGCGAGATGGTCCGCCAGGTCGACTCCAGCCTGCTCGACGAATGGGAGCAACTGGCCAACCCGGAGGAGATGACCGCCGAGGAGGCCCAGGAGAAGGCCGACCAGGTCAAGCCGGTCACCACCAACGCGCGGGCCTTCCGGGTCCTGGTGCGCAACGCGCTGTTCCGCCGGGTCGAGCTGGCAGCCCTCGACCAGGTCGACGAGCTGGGCGAACTGGACGCCGAGTCGGGCTGGGACGCCGAGGCCTGGGGCGAGGCGATGGACAAGTACTGGGACGAGTACGAGGAGCTGGGCACCGGCCCGGACGCCCGCGGTCCCAAGCTGCTGATCATCGAGGAGGAGCCGCAGAACGCTCTGTGGCGCGTCCGTCAGATCTTCGACGACCCGAACGGCGACCACGACTGGGGCATCAGCGCGGAAGTCGACCTCGCCGCCTCCGACGCGGAGGGCCGCGCCGTGGTCCGTGTCACCGACGTCGGCCAGCTGTGAGCACAGGAGAAAGGCACCCATGACGAACCCGGCCGAGAGACTCGTCGACCTGCTCGACCTGGAGCAGATCGAGGTCAACATCTTCCGTGGCCGCAGCCCCGACGAATCCCTCCAGCGGGTCTTCGGCGGCCAGGTGGCCGGCCAGGCCCTGGTGGCCGCCGGACGCACCACGGAGGGCGACCGCCCGGTGCACTCGTTGCACGCGTACTTCCTGCGCCCGGGCCGGCCGGGCGTGCCGATCGTGTACCAGGTCGAACGGGTCCGCGACGGGCGGTCGTTCACGACCCGCCGGGTCACGGCCGTACAGCAGGGCCGCACGATCTTCAATCTGACCGCCTCCTTTCACAAGCCTGAGGAAGGGAGCTTCGAGCACCAGCTGCCGCCGGCACGCAAGGTGCCGGACCCGGAGTCCCTGCCGACGGTCGCCGACGAGATCCGCGAGCACCTGGGCGCGCTGCCCGAGCAGCTGGAGCGGATGGCGCGCCGTCAGCCCTTCGACATCCGCTACGTGGACCGGTTGCGCTGGACACCCGAGGAGATCGAGGGCGCCGAGCCGCGCAGCGCGGTGTGGATGCGGGCGGTCGGGCCCCTCGGTGACGACCCGCTGGTGCACACCTGCGCGCTGACGTACGCCAGTGACATGACCCTGCTGGACGCGGTGCGCATCCCGGTCGAGCCGCTGTGGGGGCCGCGGGGCTTCGACATGGCCTCGCTGGACCACGCGATGTGGTTCCACCGGCCGTTCCGCGCCGACGAGTGGTTCCTGTACGACCAGGAGTCGCCGATCGCGACCGGCGGCCGGGGCCTGGCCCGTGGGCGGATCTACGACCTGGAGGGACGCCTGCTGGTGTCCGTCGTCCAGGAAGGGCTGTTCCGCGCGCTGTAGTCCCGGGAGGTCCGGGGACGTTCAGCGGCTTCTGCGCCGCAGCCAGCCGAGCAGACCGTGCTGCCGTTCCGGTACCTGTCCTGGTGGCCCGGCCTCGGGACGGTGGGGGCGCGGGGCGGGCTGCGCCGGGCCGGGCACCCGGCGCAGCGCGGGCCCGGGCGACGGACGTGGGGCGGGCCCGTGCGCACGGGCCTCTTCCAGGGCCCGGGTGAGATCGGCGCGCAGCCGGCCGATCTCGTCCGCGTCCTCCGCCGTCATGATCCGCTCGGCCAGCTGGGCCGCCGGTGAGCCCGGGGCGCCCTGGACGGGCGGGTCGGGCCGGAACCGGTTCAGATGCGCCAGTTCGCAGGGATCGTCGACCAGCTCCGCGATCCGGACCGGATCCAGCAGCGCGGCGAGGGCGCCGGCCTTCTCCCACGGGCCGTCGGCGTGCCGCAGCAGGAATCCGAGATGGCGGCCTCGCCAGTTCCGGGCCCGTAGGTCGAGTCCGGTGGCCAACTGGTCCCGCAGGACCTCGGGCGCGCGTCCCCTCAGCAACGGGGTGTTCTTCTCGTCGCCGGCGAACTGCCGTACCTCGTCGGCGAGATAGAGCCAGACGACCGCGCGGTAGCGGTTCACGTAGAAACGCACGGGGACCACCAGGCCCAGGCGCGCGAGCCGGGTGAACCTCATCGGGGTCACGCCCATGACGGCGGCGGCGTCCCGGGTCCCCACCGTCCGCAGACGGTCGCGGAACGCATCGGGGAAGCCCTCCGTCTCGCGCAGCCGGTCGACTTCACCGCGGGGCACGCGGCGGCCCCCGCCCCCTTCGTCGGGCACCGTGTGGATGTGCCCGAGCTGCACCGCGAGGTCGAACTCGCTGCGCTTGAAGCCGAGTTCGCGGGCGGCCCGGCCCGGCGCCCAGGCGAGGCGGTTCCGTGCCGTGATGGTGTCACCTGACATGTCGGTCTCCCCCGTGGAGTCGTGTGTTCACGCTGTGTGCGTTCGCGGTGACACCAACGTAACCGGTCCGGCCGACAGCGTGCCGAGCCTGTGGATAACTCCGCGGGGGAGGAAGAACGCACAGGTCAGAGGTCGGCGGATGGGGCTCGGTCCGGGCGGCGGGCATCCACGCCGAGATGCTCGCCGACCCGGTTGACGAGCAGCGTCATCTCGTAGCCGATCTGCCCGATGTCGGCCTCGGCGCCGCTGAGCACGCACAGACAGCTGCCGCTGCCCGCCGCGGTGACGAAGAGCACCGCGTCGTCGAACTCCACCATGGTCTGGCGGACGTTCCCCGCGCCGAAGTGCCGGCCCGACCCCTTGGCCAGACTGTGCAAGCCCGACGCGACGGCGGCCAGGTGCTCCGCGTCCTCGCGCCGCAGGCCCGTGCTCGCGCCGGTCACCAGTCCGTCGTTGGACAGCACCAGCGCGTGGCGCACATCTTCGACGCGTTCGGTCAAGTCGTCGAGCAGCCAGCCGAGTCCCTGGTTCTGTGCCATGTTCGATTCTCCCCGTGTGATGTCTCCCCCTGGCCGAGGGGATCTCTCCGTCAGCCGGATCTCTCCGTCAGCCTTCCCCAGGACCGGCGCGGCGGCAAGGAGGGTGGGAGGCATGGCCCGGAAGATGACCGACGCGCGGTGGCGGGGAGTTGGTCCCGTCCGGCACCCGCACAGGAGAGCTGCCGGCCGTCCGGCTCGCTGTCGCACAGGACCGGCGCCTCGGACCGCGCGATGCGCCGGCTGGCCTCGGTCGCGTTCTGCCGTCCCATGCGTCGATTCCGGACACGGCCGCACGGATCGAATGCTGCCGGAATCCGACGCACGGATGCACCTGAACGATCGCTCACGTTCGAGCGTGCGCACAAGGACGCCATGCGTCCCGGTGCGGGATCATGCGGAGCATGAGTGACGACCGTGCCCACGTCCAGGAGTTCTTCACCGCCCGCGCCGCCGACTGGGACAGCCGCTTCCCCGACGACGGCCCGGCCTACGCGGCCGCGGTGGCCGAACTGGGGCTGCGCCATGGCGACCGCGTCCTCGACGCGGGCTGCGGCACCGGGCGCGCCCTGCCGCCGCTGCGCGCGGCCGTGGGCCCGTCGGGGCTGGTGCTGGGCGCCGATCTGACTCCGGCGATGCTGGAGGCCGCCGTACGGGCCGGCCGGGACCGGCACGGGCGGCTGCTGCTGACCGACGTGACCGCGCTCCCCTTGCGGACAGGGGTGTTGGACGCGGTTTTCGGGGCGGGCCTGATCTCGCACCTGCCCGAGCCGGCCGCCGGTCTGCGAGAGCTCGCGCGCGTGGTGCGCCCGGGCGGCTCGCTCGCCCTGTTCCACCCGATCGGGCGCGCCGCGCTGGCGGCCCGGCACGGGCGGCGGATCACCCCGGACGACCTGCGCGCGGAGTCCCGCCTGCGCCCGCTGCTCGCCGCCTCGGGCTGGCGCATGACGTCGTACGTCGACGAGGACGCCAGGTTCCTGGTGCTCGCCGTACGCGCGGAGTGAGCCGTCCGGAGGGGCCGGGCCGTCACACCGTCCCGGCGACCGCCGCCGCGAAGGCGCCCGGGTTGTCGAACATCACGTTGTGCCCGGCGCCGGGCACGGTCAGCACGCGCACCCCGGCCGCCTCCAGGGCCTGTCGGCCGTCGAGTTCACCGCTCAGTTCACCCTGAAGGTAGACACGCTCGACGGGCAGTTCCTCGAGCAGGGTGCGCATCATCGGCTGCGATCCGCGCCGCAGTCCGACGGCGCTGCGGTACAGCGCGCGCGGATCGGCCAGGCGCATGGTCGCCGCCCACACGGGACCCACGTTCTCCAGCACCCGCGCGTACCCGCCGTCGGCGAATTCGTCCTCCTCATAGGAGGCGATCCCGCTGCTTCCCGCGGTGGGCGGCGGGAAGGGGTCGAGGTTGGCCTCCGTGAGCACCAGCCGCGAGACCAGGGCGGGCCGCCGGTGGGCCAGGACCAGGGCGACGGCGCCGCCCATGCTGTGCGCGATCAGTTCGGCGCCGCTCACGTCCGCGGCGTCCAGAGCGGTCGCGAGCGCGTCGGCGTGCTCTTCCAGGCTGTAACCGAAGCTGGCGGGCCGGTCGCTGATGCCGTGTCCGGGCAGGTCGACGAAGAGGCTGCGCCGGCCCGCGAGCTCGGGCCGGGCGGCGATGTGGGCGTGGTAGGCGGCCGAGGCGGCCCCGAGACCGTGCACGTACACCCGCGCGGGTTCCGCGCCCGGCACCTCCGTCCACCGGATGCGGCTGCCCTCATCGTCGAACACCGCCTGCCTCATGGCGCCTCCCCCTCGCTGTGGCCCACCGCGTGCCGTCGGCACCACAGAGCACAATACATCGACCACGATGTATTGAGTAAGCGTGGTATCCGACTTCCGATGTACTCGAACACGGAGGTATTGGGGAGCGGAGGTACAGCGAGCGCGCGGGACTGCGCGAGAATGCGGGCATGCTGGAGCTCGCCATCCTCGGATTCCTCTACGAATCACCGCTGCACGGCTACGAGCTGCGCAAGCGCATCACGGCTCTGACGGGGCACGTGCGGCCGGTCGCGGAGAGCACGCTGTATCCCGCGATCAAGCGCCTGGAGCGGGGCGGCCTCCTGACCCGCACCACCGAACCGGGGACGGTGGCCGCCCCGCGGCATGTGCTCTCCCTGACCGACGAGGGCCGGCGAGACCTGCGCCGTCGGCTCGCGGAGCCCGCGCAACGCGACATCACGGACGAGAACCGCTGGTTCACGGTGCTCGCCTTCCTGCGCCACCTGGACGACGCCGGCGCCCAGGCGGCTGTACTGCGACGGAGGCTGGCCTTCCTGGAAGAGCCGGCGAGCTTCTTCTACGACGGTGACCGGCCGCTCGCGGCGGAAGACCTGGACGATCCGTTCCGGCAGGGCCTCCTCACCATCGCGCGCGCCACCTCCCGGGCCGAACTCGGCTGGCTGCGCGCCACGCTGACGTCACTCGGGGGCTGACCCTCCGGAGTGCGGCACCGGGCAGCCGCGCACCCCAGGCACCGGCCAGGTGCCCAGGTCGGCCAGCCGGTACCCGTCGGGGTAGCCCTTGATCTCCCGGTTCTGCCGGGCGAAGTGGGGAGACCTCCGCGGCGGCAGCAGCCGGACGGCCCGGCCCCGCAGCCGCACCGCGCGGCGCACCAGCGCGCGCGTGCCGGCGCTGGGCACCGGGTAGCGGAAGGCCCGCAGCAGCGGGTCGTCGAGCAGGGCCAGGACGCCCGTCCGCAGGACGGGCGCGAGGGGACGCGGGTACCAGGAGGCCATCAGGTCGAGCGTGGCGTCCGAGACCCGGCGTCCCCCCTCGTCCCAGCCGAAGTGGGCGGCCTCGTAGTCGTCGAGGCAGGTCTCGAAGTCCTCGTAGGTCTCCGGGACGTCCTTGATGCCCATGCGCCGCCCCAGGGTGCCGTAGTGCACCGTGAAGGCGGTGATCTCGTGCTGCGACAGCCTGCGCCAGGCGTAGGCGTCGATCCATCGTCGGGGCATCACGACGAAGGTGCACAGCACGTACCGCATGTCGTCGTTGGCGATGTCGTAGGCACGGTGCATCTGGTTGACGCGGCGCACCGCCGTACGGCCGGGTGTGCTGTCGAAACCGTGCTCCACGACGGCGTCGAGCAGCAGGGAGGTGTCGTCGTACCGCTTCTGCGTGCGGTCCGTCAGTTCGGCGGTCTCGGCGAGCAGCCGGCCGATGCTCGGCACGGCGTAGGTGCGGTACAGCGCCAGTTCCAGGGCCCGGGTGTAGTCCCAGGGGAACTCGTAGGCCGAGGTGAGCCGGAGGATGGCCGTCGCCTCCGCGTGCGGGTCCATCCGCCGGATCTGCTCCAGCCGCGCGAAACGCTTCACCGCGCCCCTCCCCCTTCTGCCGCCGAGGCTCCAACTCTACGTTGGGAGGCAGCGTTTGAATCGGGCAGTGACGAACGACCTCGCAGGGGGAAGGTGGCCGGCATGTTCGGCAAGGTACGCCAGGCATGGGGGAAGCTTCAGGGTGCCGCGCGGGAGGAGCGCGGGGCAGGCCGCGACACCCGTACGCACAATCTCTTCGAGGCGGCGGCCGTGTACGTGTCGGCCTGCGCGGAGAACGACCAGGAGCGCAGCGACGAGGCGGCGGGCTGGGTGTCGCCGGAGGCGCTCTCCTTCGGGGTCAACGAACTGGCCTGCCGCGCGGTGATCGCGCTCGCGCGGGAGCGCGGCGAGTCGCCCCAGACCGTCGCCAGGGACCTCCTGGGGCTGCCGGCGGCCTGATCCCGCGACCCCGAAGTGGCCGATTCGTCCCGTCCCACGAGGATCACCGCAGTTCCGCGCGGTCGAGGGAGTCGTGACAAGCGGCTCCCGCTCGCATTAGGGTGCGCGCCGTTGGACGAACCCCTGGGGAGGCTGTGATGGCCGGGACTGACGAGGACGCCGTCGCCGCCGCGGACGATGCGCTGTACGTGCTCACGGCGGTGCTGCTGACGCCCGCGAAGTTCCCGAGTGTGCTGGGCGACGACTATCCGGAGGCCTGCGCGGCGCTCGGCCTGGCGCCGCTGGCCGACGGGTACGGCCTGGTGCTGGGCCAGGACGGTGAGGGCGCGCGGTGGACCGTGGTCACCGACGACGTGTCCCTGGTGGCTGTCGCCATCGCTTCCTGGGACTGCGGGATGGAGTACGACCTGTCGCCGGACGAGCGCAGCGTGGTCACCGCGCTGCCCGGGTGGCCGCTCGCGCTCGCGGTGGCGGCGCCCGGCCTGCCCGCGCCGCACGACCCCGGCGCCGACACGGCCGGCGGTCCGCCGCTGACCCCGCCCGACACCAGCGTCTGGGGTCCCGCCCAGCGGCGCCTCGGGGCCGACGAGATAGCCCTCCAGTGGGCGCAGTGGCGGGAGCAGCTCGACGACTCCGAGTTCACCGCCCCCGGCGGCGCCGGTGAGGGCGGGCAGGGGGCCGGGCACGGCGGGGTACGGCGGGTGCTCGCCGAGGCACGCGCGTACGTGGCCACGCCGCCGCCCCTGGGCCGGGTGCGGTCGTCCTTCGCACCGGGCGACGCGCGGACGCTGCGTGCCGACGGTCCGGGCTGGTCCCTGGTGGCCAGGACCGACGACATCGCGTTCGTGCTGCTCGACGAGATGCCCGGGGAGATCCTGCCGGTGGGGCGTGGACCGGAGCTGCCGGGACTGCTCGAGGCGCTGGACAGGATGGCCGTCCGTCCGAGCTGAGCGGGTCGGGCGGGATCGGCCCGGACCGGGGCGGGTCTGGCCGGGCAGGACCAGGCCGAAGGGGCCGGGCCCGGTCGAAGCAGGCTGGGCCGGGCCGCGGGACCGTCGCGCGGCGGACCGGGTCCGAGGCCGCCGCGCGGTGTGCCGGCCCGAGCGCCGCGAGGCGCGGGGGAGGCCGGGGGCCGGGGGCTAGCGTCCCAGTTCCTTGCGGGTGGCGCGGCGCAGGCGGCGCCGCTGTGCGGGATCCAGGGCGAGGTACGCGGCGGCGGGAACGCCCAGCACGATCAGCAGTGCCGCCCACCAGGGCAGCCAGATCAGCAGCAGAAGACCTGCCGCCACACCGCCCGCGGCGATCTTCGCGTTCTTCGACATATGAGTCGCCTCCTTCGCGGCCGGTGCCGCTCTCTGCCCGGAAGAACGGCCCCGCGTCGGGGGCGGTTCCGAGGGGCGCCCCTGAGACATCCCTGACATCCGTCCCTTAGGGCTTGCCGAACTCTCCCTGCATGGTGACTCACATCACAACTCTGCCATGCGAGGTCGATCGGTGTCGTGCTGTACCCTCGGCGGCTCCACCCAGGTAGTCAAATTTGAGGAGCACGACGCGCTGTGCAGAGGACTTCCCTGGAAACCACCTCCGAGATCCGCGAACTCACCCGCTGCCACGCGGTGTTCCTGCCCGGTGACCCGCCCCGCACCGGTCGCGTCGCCTTCTGGCGGCCGGACGGCGATGCCCCGCCGGCCGTCACCGCGGGCGCCGTCACGGACCTCATGGTCGTCCTGCGCGACGACGACGGCGGCGTGGAGCAAGCCGCCGTGCCCGCCGTCGTCCTTCCGCTGCGCGGGGCCCTGCCCGTCCTCACACACACGCGTGTCACCGGGCAGGGCGACCGGGCGGCGGTGTTCTGGGGTGCGGCGGCCCTTCTCGCCCTGTCTTTCACCGCGCGGGGCCTGCTGCTGCCCGGCCTGTCCGCGAGGGACCACGACGCCTGGCGCTCCGGTCCGCTGCGCGCCGAGGAGATCGAGCAGGTGCGCCGGCTCGCCGCCTCGATGCCGCCCGAGGCGCACGCCGTGCCGGTGGACGATGCGGAGCCGCCGCGACTGCCCGACCCGGAGCGGCTGCTGAGGGCCTTCCTGGACGCCGTCGCCGACACACTGCCCCGCTCCCCCGCCGCGCCGCTCGTCACCGGCGGTCCGGCGTACGCGGGACCGGAGCCACGGCATCTGCCCGAGCAGCGCGCGTGGGCCGCGGACATCGCCGCCGGCCATGACGCGGGCGTGCGGATCTCGCTGCGGATCGAGGTGACCGGGCTGGCCGACACCGCGGAACGGGCCACGCCCGCCTTCCGCGCGGTGCCGCAGGTGCACGTGGTGAACGACCCCTCCCTCGTCGCGGACGCGGCGGACGTCTGGGCCGCGGGGGCCTCGGGCCGTGCCTTCGGCCCGCGCGCGCGGATGGACGCCCTCGTGGCGCTGCGCCGCGCGGCCCGTGCGTGGCCGCCGCTCGGTCCGCTGCTCTCGGCCGCCGTGCCGGACTTCGTGGACCTGGTGGACGAGGAGGTCACCGAACTCCTCGGCGAAGGGGCCGCGGCCCTCGCGGCGGCCGGGGTCGACGTGCACTGGCCGAGAGAGCTGGCCCGTGACCTGACCGCCCGCGCGGTGGTCGGTCCGCCCGACGACGAGCCGGGCGCCGGCAGGCTCTCCTCGGACACGCCGTCGTTCCTGTCCGCCGACGCGCTGCTCGCGTTCGACTGGTCGTTCGCGCTCGGCGAGCAACGGCTGACCCGGGAGGAACTCGACCGCCTCGCCGAGGCGAACCGCCCGGTCGTCCGGCTGCGCGACCAATGGGTGCTCGTCGACCCCCGGGAGGCGCGCCGGGCCCGCGACCGGCAGGACCGCAAGGTGACGCCGATCGACGCGCTGGGCGCGGCGCTGACGGGCTCCGCGGAGATCGACGGGCAGCGGGTGGAGGTGCGGGCCACGGGCTGGCTGGCGGGCTTGCGCGAACGGCTCGCCGACCCCGAGGGCCAGGAGCCGGTCCCCCAGCCCGCCGCCCTCGCCGCCGAGTTGCGCGACTACCAGCGCCGCGGTCTGAGCTGGCTGGCCCGGACGACCTCCCTCGGCCTCGGCTGCTGTCTCGCCGACGACATGGGCCTCGGCAAGACCATCACGCTGATCTCCCTGCATCTGCACCGGCAGACCGACCCCGCGGCGGCCGGTCCCACGCTCGTCGTCTGCCCCACGTCGCTGATGGGCAACTGGCAGCGTGAGATCGAGAAGTTCGCCCCGGGCACACCCGTGCGCCGCTTCCACGGCGCGCGGCGCGACCTGGACGACCTGGCCGATGGCGAGTTCGTGCTCACCACCTACGGCACCATGCGCCTGGACACGCGCCGGCTGGCTCGGGTGCCGTGGGGTCTGGTGGTGGCCGACGAGGCCCAGCACGTGAAGAACCCGTACTCGGCGACCGCGCGGGCCCTGCGCACCATCGGCGCACGCGCGCGCGTGGCGCTCACCGGCACCCCGGTGGAGAACAACCTCTCCGAGCTGTGGGCCATCCTCGACTGGACCACCCCGGGGCTGCTGGGCCGCCTGGGCACGTTCCGCGCGCGCTACGCGCAGGCGGTGGAGAGCGGCCGCGACCCGGCCGCCGCGGAACGGCTGTCCCGGCTGGTGCGCCCCTTCCTGTTGCGCCGCCGCAAGTCCGACCCCGGGATCGCGCCGGAACTGCCGCCGAAGACGGAGACGGACCGCGCGGTGTCACTGACACCGGAGCAGACGGGGCTGTACGAGGCCGTGGTGCGCGAGACGCTCGCGGAGATCGCGGGCGCCGACGACATGGCCCGGCGCGGGCTGATCGTGAAACTGCTGACCGCCCTGAAGCAGATCTGCAACCACCCGGCGCAGTACCTCAAGGAGGAGCGTCCGAGGATCGCCGGACGCTCCGGCAAGCTGGAGCTGCTGGACGAACTGCTCGGCACCATCCTCGCCGAGGACGCGGGCGTCCTGGTCTTCACCCAGTACGTGGCGATGGCGCGGTTGATCGAGCGGCACCTGGCCGCGCGGGGCGTGCCCTCGCTGTTCCTGCACGGCGGGACGCCCGTCCCGGAGCGGGAGGCGATGGTGCGGCGCTTCCAGGACGGGGAGGTGCCGGTCTTCCTGCTGTCGCTGAAGGCGGCTGGCACGGGGCTGAACCTCACGCGCGCGGAGCACGTCGTGCACTACGACCGCTGGTGGAACCCCGCCGTGGAGGCACAGGCCACCGACCGCGCGTACCGCATCGGACAGACCCGGCCCGTGCAGGTGCACCGCCTGATCGCGGAGGGCACGATCGAGGACCGCATCGCCGGCCTGCTGAACCGAAAGCGTGAGCTGGCCGACGCGGTGCTCGGCACCGGCGAGACCGCGCTCACGGAGCTGACGGACGCCGAGCTGGCCGACCTGGTGGAACTGCGAGGGAGCACCCGATGAATTCGGACCACGACGACACCGAGCGCACCTTCGCCGCGCTGCCGCCCGCGCGGGGACGGGGTTTCGCCCGCACCTGGTGGGGTCAGGCCTGGCTGAAGGCGCTGGAGGACGGGGCGCTGGACGGTGAGCAGGTCAAGACGGGGCGGCGGCTGGCGCGCGCGGGAGCCGTGGGCGCGGTGTCGGTGCGGCCGGGCCGCATCACCGCCGTCGTCAAGGACCGTGACGGCACCGCGTACCGGGCCGACGTCCTGCTGGAGCGGCTGTCCGCCGAGCAGTGGGACCGCTTCCTGGAGCTGGCCGTCGAACGGGCGGGCCATGTCGCGGCGCTGCTCGACCGGGAGATGCCGCCGCATCTGGTCGAGGACGCGGCGCTGGCGGGCATCGAACTGCTTCCGGGTCTGGGAGATCTGCGTCCGGAGTGCGGCTGCGACGGCTGGGACCACTGCGGGCACACGGCCGCGCTGTGCTACCGGATGGCACAGCTCCTGGACGAGGATCCTTTCGTCCTGCTGCTGTTGCGGGGGCGCGGCGAACGGGAGCTCGTCGACGACCTCCAGGCGCGCGGTACCGCACGGGCGACCGGGCCGGCGGCCACGGGGACGCCGGCCCGGGAGCTGCCGGAAGCGGCCGGGGTGGACGCGGCGGAGGCGTACGCCGCCGGCGACATCCTGCCGCCGCTGCCCGCGCTGCCCGAACTGCCCGGGGAGCCCGGACTGCCGCCGTCGCTGGACACCGAGGCCGCACCCGCGCCGGGGATCGACCCGGCGGCCCTGGAGTTCCTGGCCGCCCGGACCGCCGCGGCGGCACACCGCATGCTGGCCGACGCGCTGAGGGGCGGGGAGGCGGCCTGGCAGCCGGAGCTGTCGGTCGCTCAGGACGCGGTCCGGCTGGCCTCCGGAGAACCTCAGCGGGCGGTGCTGGAGCGGCTGGCCGACGGCTCGGGGCGCGGCCGGGAGGAGCTCTTGGCCGCGGCCCGGGCCTGGGAGCAGGGCGGGGCGACCGCCCTGTCGGTGTTCGAGGACGAGTGGGCGGTCGAGGGTGACGCGCTCGCACGCGCGCGTGCGGCCCTGGAAGCGGCCTGGGAGGAGGACGACCGGCCGTCGCTGCGGGCGCGGGGCAACCGCTGGACCGTCGTCGGTGCACCGAGCCAGCTGCGCCTGGACCGCGACGGCCGCTGGTGGCCGTACCGCAAGGAGGGCGGCCGCTGGATCCCGGCCGGCGGCCCGGCGCAGGATCCGGCGACCGCTCTGGCCTCGGCGCGGGCCCGGGCGGAGGACGGGTCCCGCTGACCGGCCCGCCGTGTCCTCGCGGGCGGCGGCACGGGCCCCGACAGGGGGACCGGCCCCGACAGCGGCGCTGGGCCCACCGCGGCAGAGGACACTCCGGTACGGCCCGCGCCCGTGGTGTGGGTCCGGGTGGCGGCGGAAGTACGGCGGCGGGCCGCGGGGCGGTACGCCGCCGGCTCCGTGATCCCCGGAGCCCGCGCCGGTCACCGACACGTCCCCTAGGACGGTGCCCCGTCCGCGAGAGACGGGATCAACGACTCCAGACCGCTCGGGAAGTGGCTGGGGAAACCGCTCGGCAGCTCACTCGGGAAGCCGGACGGCAAGTCACTGGGGAAACCGCTCGGCAGTTCACTCGGGAAGCCGGACGGCAGGTCGCTGGGGAAGCCTGACGGCAGGGACGGCACACCACCGGGCAGCTCGCTCGGCGGTCCGGAGGACGGTGCCGGGGAACCGGTGGCGCCGGTGCCGGTCTCGGCGGGTGCCCGGTCGTCCGGCGACTCGCCGCCTCCCGAGGCCACGAGCACGACGGCGGCGACGATCGCGACGGCCACCAGGACGGCCAGGGCCGCCAGGAGCGCGGCGCGCCGCCGTGGCGGGGGCGCGAAGTCCCCGGGAGGCGGCCCGGAACCGTCCGGGGGCGGCGCGTCGGCCGGTGGTCCGGGTGGCTGAGGCGGTGGGGGCGGCGTGGCCATGTGCCCAGCCTCCCGCCGCAGCGGCGGCGAGGCGACCCCCGCGCGGTGTCCGGCACGGACTCATGCCGTGGAACGCACGATTCCGCGACACGAGTCCGTCGTCCGGTACGGAGACCTGATCCGGCCTGCCGATCGGTCCGATCGGCAGGGAGGGTCAGCCGCGTGCGCCCAGCAGATGGTCCATGGCCAGCTGGTCCAGCCGCTCGAAGGCCATCCCCCGCGCGGCGGCCGCGTCGACGTCGAACTCCTCGAACGCCGACCTATCGGCGAGCAGTGCCTGCAGGCCGTCGGCCGCGGTGGGCTGGGCCAGCTCGTCGAGGCGCGCGGCGCGCAGGGCTTCCTGGACCTCGGGGTCCGCGCGGAAGGCGGCCGCACGCTCCTTGAGGATGAGGTAGTTGCGCATGCAGCCCGCCGCCGAGGCCCACACGCCGTCGAAGTCCTCGGTCCGCGGCGGCTTGAAGTCGAAGTGCCGCGGGCCTGTGTATCCGGCGCTCTCCAGGAGGTCGACCAGCCAGAAGGCGGAGCGCAGGTCGCCGGCGCCGAAGCGCAGGTCCTGGTCGTACTTGATGCCGGACTGGCCGTTGAGGTCGATGTGGAAGAGCTTGCCGGCCCACAGGGCCTGCGCGATGCCGTGCGGGAAGTTCAGCCCGGCCATCTGCTCGTGCCCGACCTCCGGGTTGACGCCGTACAGCTCCGGCCGCTCCAGGCGCTCGATGAACGCGAGCGCGTGGCCGACGGTGGGAAGCAGGATGTCCCCGCGCGGCTCGTTCGGCTTGGGCTCGATGGCGAAGCGGATGTCGTAGCCCTGGGCGGTGACGTACTCGCCGAGCAGGTCGAAGGCCTCCTTCATGCGGTCGAGGGCGTCGCGCACGTCCTTGGCGGCGCCGGACTCGGCGCCCTCGCGGCCGCCCCACGCGACGTACGTCTGCGCACCCAGTTCGACCGCCAGGTCGATGTTGCGGATGGTCTTGCGCAGCGCGTAGCGGCGCACGTCGCGGTCGTTGGCGGTGAACGCGCCGTCCTTGAACACGGGGTGCGTGAACAGGTTGGTGGTGGCCATCGGCACGGTCATGCCGGTGGCGTCCAAGGCCTGGCGGAACCGCTTGATGTGCGATTCGCGCTCGGCGTCGGAGGACCCGAACGGGATCAGGTCGTCGTCGTGGAAGGTGACGCCGTGGGCGCCGAGTTCCGACAGGCGCTGCACCGTCTCGACCGGGTCGAGGACACCGCGCGTGGCGTCGCCGAACGGGTCCCTCCCCTGCCAGCCGACGGTCCACAGGCCGAAGGTGAACCTGTCCTCGGGGGTGGGCTGGTAGCTCATGCCGCGACTCCTTGCTCGCTTGCTGCCGACTATTTCGTCATGGCGGTTTACAAATTAGTATGCGGTCGCGTCTCTGGGAAGAGACAACGTGTCCCCGATCGCAACGGGTCACAATCCACCACATATCTCCGCAGAAACCGCGGAAGAGGGAGAGCCCGATGTCAGCAGCCGAGGGTCCGCTCGTCGTCGGCGTGGACACGTCCACGCAGTCCACGAAGGCGCTGGTCGTCGACGCGGCCACCGGGCAGGTCGTGGCGAGCGGCCAGGCGCCGCACACCGTCACGACCGGAGCGGGCCGCGAGAGCGACCCGCGGCAGTGGTGGGACGCCCTGTGCGAGGCACTGCGCCAGTGCGGGGACGCCGCCCACGAGGCCGCCGCCGTGTCCATCGGCGGACAGCAGCACGGCCTGGTCACGCTGGACGAGTGGGGCGAACCGGTGCGCCCGGCGCTGCTGTGGAACGACGTCCGTTCGGCGCCGCAGGCCCGCCGGCTCACCGAGGAGCTGGGGGGTGCCGAGTTCTGGGCCGAGCGCACCGGGTCCGTCCCGGCCGCGTCCTTCACGGTCACCAAGTGGGCCTGGCTGGCCGAACACGAGCCGGAGGCGGTGCGCGCCACCAGGGCGGTGCGCCTCCCGCACGACTACCTCACCGAGCGGCTCACGGGACAGGGCACGACCGACCGCGGCGACGCCTCCGGCACCGGCTGGTGGGCCTCGGAAAGTGAGTCGTACGACGCCGGGATCCTCGCCCATGTGGGGCTCGACCCGGCGCTGCTCCCCCGCGTGGTGCGGTCGGGCGAGGTGGCCGGGACAGTGCGGGACAGCCACGAGCTGCCGTTCTCCAAGGGCACCCTGGTCGCGGCCGGCACCGGCGACAACGCCGCCGCCGCGCTGGGCCTCGGCCTGCGGCCGGGGACCCCGGTCATGAGCCTCGGCACCTCGGGCACCGTGTACGCGGTGTCGCGGCGCCGGCCCGCCGACCCGACTGGCACCGTCGCGGGCTTCGCCGACGCGCGCGGCGACTGGCTGCCGCTGGCCTGCACCCTGAACTGCACCCTCGCCGTGGACCGTGTCGCCGCGCTGCTGGGCCTGGACCGCGAGGCCGTCGAACCGGGGGCGGCCGTGACGCTGCTGCCGTTCCTGGATGGCGAGCGCACCCCGGACCTGCCGCACGCCTCGGGACTGCTGCACGGCCTGCGGCACGACACGTCCGCCGGGCAGTTGCTCCAGGCCGCGTACGACGGCGCGGTGCACTCGCTGCTCGGTGCGCTCGACCTGGTCCTCGACGAGGACGCCGACCCCTCGGCGCCGCTGCTGCTGATCGGCGGCGGCGCGCGCGGCACGGCCTGGCAGCAGACCGTGCGACGGCTCTCTGGGCGCCCGGTCCAGGTGCCCGAGGCGAAGGAACTGGTCGCGCTGGGCGCGGCGGCCCAGGCCGCCGGGCTGCTGACCGGCGAGGATCCGGCCGCCGTGGCCCGCCGCTGGGACACCGCGCGCGGGCCGGTGCTGGAGGCCGTGGAGCGGGACGAGGAGACACTGGCCAGGATCGCCGGGGTACTCTCCGACGCGGCACCGCTGCTGGAGCGGAGCCCGCAGAGCCGCTGAGGACGGACGGAGGCATGACCGCACCCCCGCACGAGACCCGCCCGGCCGGTCCCGGACGAGCGCTGCCCGACACCCAGCAGGGCATGCGCCGCCGCAACCTCGCCCGGGTGATGCACACCGTCAGCGCCGAGGGGCCGCTGTCCCGGGCGGCCGTCGCCTCGCACATCGGGCTGACCCGGGCGGCGGTGTCCACCCTCGTCGACGAGCTGATCCGCTCCGGGCTGCTGCGGGAACTGGGACCAGAGCGTCCGGGCCGGGTGGGCCGGCCCGGGTCCGCGCTCGCGGTCAGCGAGCGGGGGCCCGCCGGGCTCGGCGCCGAGATCGGAGTCGACCATCTCGCCGTGTGCGTGGTCGACCTGCGCGGCGAGGTCCGCGCCCGGGCGGTGCGGCACGGCACCAACCGGGGCCGCGCGCCCGAGCCGGTGGTCGAGGAGCTGACCGGACTCGTGCGGCAGGTCGTCGCCGAGGCGGAGGGCGCGGGGCTGTGGCCCGCGGGTCTCGCCGTGGCCGTGCCCGGCCTCGTGGCGCGCGACGGCCGCACCGTCGTCCGCGCCCCCAACCTCGACTGGCACGACGTCGACCTCGGTGCCCTGCTGCCGTCCGAGGCCGGGCTGACCGTCGACAACGAGGCCAACTTCGGCGCACTGGCGGAACTCTGGCTCGGCGAGGGCACCCCGCCCGACTTCCTGCACGTGTCGGCCGAGATCGGCATCGGCGCGGCCGTGGTCGTCGGCGGGGGCCTGCTGCGCGGCACACGCGGTTTCGCCGGCGAGCTCGGCCATGTGCCGGTGCGTCCGGACGGACCGTCGTGCGTCTGCGGGGGGCGTGGCTGCCTGGAGCAGTACGCCGGTGAGGAGGCGGTCATGCGGGCGGCGGGCCTGGAGCCGGGCGAGGACCGGGTCGGGCTGCTCGCCGGTCGCGCCGAGCAGGGCGACCAGGACGTGCGGCGGGCGCTGCGGGACGCGGGAGAGGCGCTGGGGATCGCGCTGACCGGGGCGGTCAATCTCCTCGATCCCGAGAGCGTGGTCCTGGGCGGTGCGCTGGCCGGGCTGGCGCCGTGGCTGCTGCCGTCGCTGCGGGCGGAACTGGCCCGGCGCACGGCGGGCCCCCCTTGCCCGGTGTCCGTGTCCCGGCTCGGCCCGCAGGGCCCGCTGCTCGGTGCCGCGCACTCGGTGGTCCGGGCGGTGCTGGACGATCCTGCGGCGGTGGCGGGCCGGGCCTGACCGCGTGCCGGACGCCGATCGCCCGTGCGGGTGAGCAGGTTGTCCACACCGGCGGGCTCGTCCACGGAAGATCGCCGGGGCCTTCTGTCCGTCCTCCGGGCCCCGTACCGTGAATCACGCGAGCCGCACCCCTGCTGTCCCGACCTGGGGCACGAGGGCATGCGGAGCGCCGACCGAGTGATCCATCGTCGACGGGGGGACCCTCATGTCCGCAGAGCACACACGCGTTCTGACGGTACGGCCCGAGCCGGGCGAGTACGCCTGGACGTTCGGCGGCGTGCCGCCCGTGGCCCGGATCACGCCCGGCACCGTGCTGGATCTGTACACCGAGGACTGCTTCGCCGGGCGGGTGCGCTCGGAGAAGGACCTGGTGTCCCAGGTGTGCGAGTTCCCCTACCTCAACCCGCAGACCGGTCCGTTCCACATCGAGGGCGCCGAGCCGGGCGACACGGTCGCCGTGCACTTCGTGTCGATCGAACCGGCCCGGGACTGGGCCGCGTCGACGACCGTGCCGCTGTTCGGCGCGCTCACCTCGACGTCCGCCACGGCCACCCTCCAGCCCCCGCTGCCGGAGACCGTGTGGATCTGGCAGCTCGACCGGACCCGCCGCACCGCGCTGTTCCGGGCTCACGACAGCGACATCGAGATCGAGCTGCCCCTCGACCCGATGCACGGCACGGTGGGCGTGGCCCCGGCCAACCTGGAGGTCCGCTCGGCGCTGGTGCCCGATGCGCACGGCGGCAACATGGACACGCCGGAGATGCGGGCCGGCGTCACCTGCTATCTCGGGGTGAACGTCGAGGGGGCGCTGCTCAGCCTGGGTGACGGGCACGCCCGGCAGGGCGAGGGCGAGACCTGCGGGGTGGCCGTCGAATGCGCGATGAACACCGTGGTGATCGTCGAACTCCTCAAGGGGCTGCACACGCCCTGGCCGCGCATCGAGTCGGACACCCACATCATCTCCACCGGCTCCGCCCGCCCGCTGGAGGACGCGTTCCGGATATCCCAGCTGGACCTGGTGCGGTGGCTGGTCCGCGACTACGGGTTCAGCGAGCTGGACGCCTACCAGTTCACGACCCAGGCCGTGGAATCCCCGCTGGCCAACGTGTGCGACACGAACTACACCTGCGTGGCCAAGCTCCGCAAGGAATGGCTCCCGGCCCGCGAGACCCACCGCGGACTGCACGCCCGGCTGCGGGAGACGGCGGCGACCCTGCGGGGCTAGGAGCGTCCCGAGATGTCCGCGACATCGCGAGCGGGGCGGGACCGCCGGACGCTCCCCCGGGTTCGCACGCCCCGCTCGCCCGCAGAGCACTCGAAAGGCACACCCCGATGGAACGGGCACGACCGCTCCCCACCCGGCGGCGGCTGCTGCGAGGCGCCGCCCTCGCCGCCGCCCCCTACGCGCTGCTGCCCGGGACCCGGGCCGGCGCGCGGACCCGGGCCCCCGACCACCCGCTCGCCGTGTGGCATCCGGCGCACGCTGCCAACTACACGCCGGCGAACCGTCCGGCGAGCCACCCGGTGGACTTCGTGGTCATCCACGTCACCCAGGCGTCCTACGCGACCACCCTGGGCGTCTTCCAGAACCGCAGGAAGCAGGTCTCCGCGCATTACCTGGTGCGCTCCGCGGACGGCGGTCTCGCGCAGTGCGTCCGCGAGTCCGACATCGCCTGGCACGCGGGGAACTGGGACTACAACATCCGCAGCATCGGCATCGAGCACGAGGGCTGGGTGGACCGGCCCGGCTGCTTCACCGACGTCCTCTACGAGCGATCGGCCCGGCTCACCGCGTCGGTCTGCGACAAGTACGGCATACCCAAGGACCGCGCGCACATCATCGCGCACTACGAGGTGCCGGGCTCCGACCACACCGACCCCGGGCCGCACTGGGACTGGAGGCGGTACCTGAGGCTGGTCGACCGCGCCTGACCGGCGCCCGGCACCGGTGGCCGTCCGGGTGACCATGGTCCGGACGGTTGTCGGCCCGCACGAGCCGGGGTGACGATGTTCCGGGCCGCGCCGCCCCGGTGGCACGACCGGGCCGCACACCGCCGGCCGCATCGCCTTCCGGGAGGCCGAGGTGACCGATCCCTGGGTGGCTCTGGAGCCGGGAGCCGACCCCGCCGAGCGCGCACGGATCCTGCGCCGGGCACACGAGACGTTCACCGTGGCGGGCACCGTGCCGCGGCCCGTGCGGGCGGTCGTCGCCGACTCGTGGCGGAGGTCGGTGCGGGCCGGCGTCGGACCGGACGGCGGCGCGGACGTGGAGCTGGCCGACGGCGACCTGGGAGCCTACCGGGCCGAGCATCCGCTGGCCCGTGTGATGCCGCTGTGCCGCGAACTGATGGGCTCGTTCGCCCTCGACGGGGAACACCTCCTCGCGGTGTGCGACGCGCACGGCCGGCTCCTGTGGGTCGAGGGGCATCCGGAGTCCCGGCGCCGGGCGGGGCGGATGAACTTCGTGCCCGGTGCCCGGTGGGCCGAGAGCGCGATGGGGACCAACGCCCCGGGCACGGCGGTCGCCCTGGACCGGCCGGTGCAGGTCTTCGCGGCGGAGCACTTCGTCCGCCGGGTCCAGTCCTGGACGTGCGCAGCGGCACCGGTGCACGACCCGCGCACCGGGCGGGTGCTCGGCGCCGTCGACATCACCGGCGGTGACGGACTCGCGCATCCGCACAGCCTGGCGTTCGTGCAGGCGGTCGCGCGGGCCGCCGAGTCCCAGCTGGCGTTGCTCGATCCGGGCGAACCGGCCGACGGCGCTCTCGAGTTGACGGCGCTGGGACGGGACGAGGCGATCCTGCTGGCCCGGGGCCGCCGGGTCCGGCTGAGCCGCCGGCACAGCGAGATCCTGGTGCTGCTCGCCCGCCACCCGGAGGGGCTCACCGGTGACGAGCTGCTGTGCGCGCTGTACGACGACGAGTCGGTGACACCGGTGACGCTGCGCGCCGAACTGGTCCGGCTGCGCCGGGTGCTGGGCCCCGGGCTGCTGGCCTCGCGGCCCTACCGGCTCACGGTCCCGGTCACCTCGGACGTCACCGTTCTGGAGCGGCGTCTGGGCGCGGGGGCCGTCACGGCCGCCGCGTCGGTGTACGCCGGTCCGCTGCTGCCCGCCTCCCTGGCTCCGGCCGTGGTCCGGCTCAGGCGCCGGCTCGCGGACGGACTGCGCTCGGCACTGCTCGCCCGCCGTGACCCGGACCTGCTCTCCGACTGGGCGCACAGGCCGTGGGGCGAGGACGACCTCGACGTGTGGCGCGCCCTGGCAACGGTCCGGCCGACGGCCACGGTGCGGGCCCGGCTGGCCGCGCTGGAGGCGGAACTGACGGCACCCTCGTCCGGCGGACAGCTGCCCTCGGCACCGCCAGGGCGCCGGGGAGGAGCACCGGGCAGGACCGCACGACCGGCCCCCGGGCCGGGACAACGGTCCGGCAGTCGGCCGGGCAGGTAGGACCACGGACCGGCCCCAGCAGCGTGCAACGCCGGCCGGCAGCAGCCGCCGGTACCGCCGAGGCACCGGGGAGAAGCGCCAGGTGGAACCACACGCGGGCACCCGGGCAGAGACAACGGTCCGGGAACCAGACCGAGCACGTACACCTACGGACCGGCCCCAGCAGCGTGCAACGCGACGCCGGCTGCCGCAACGTCGCTGCAACGTCCCCCTCCCTACGCTCCCCACCGAGAGCCGTCCGACGGCGGGCGGCGCAGCAGCAGCAGCAGGAGGCTGGAGCAGCATGACCCGTTACGCGGCACCCGGCACGCCGGGCGCGATCGTCTCCTACCAGTCACGCTACGACCACTTCATCGGCGGGGAGTACGTGCCGCCGGCCCGCGGCCGGTACTTCGAGAACCCGAGTCCGGTCAACGGTCAGCCGTTCACGGAGGTGGCGCGGGGCACCGCGGAGGACGTGGAGCGGGCGCTGGACGCGGCGCACGCGGCGGCGCCGGCGTGGGGGCGCCGTTCGGCGACCGAGCGCTCGGACGTCCTGCTGAAGACAGCCGACCGGATGGAGGCGCACCTGGAGCAGCTCGCCGTCGCCGAGACCTGGGAGAACGGCAAGCCGGTCCGCGAGACGCTGGCCGCGGACATCCCGCTGGCCATCGACCACTTCCGCTACTTCGCGGGCGCGATCCGCGCGCAGGAGGGCTCGCTCGCCGAGGTCGACGACGACACGGTGGCGTACCACTTCCACGAGCCGCTGGGCGTGGTGGCGCAGATCATCCCGTGGAACTTCCCGATCCTGATGGCGGCCTGGAAGCTGGCCCCGGCCCTCGCGGCGGGCAACGCGGTCGTCCTCAAGCCCGCCGAGCAGACCCCGGTCTCCGTCCACTACTGGCTGAGCCTGGTCTCCGATCTGCTGCCGCCCGGCGTGCTGAACATCGTCAACGGCTTCGGGGAGGAGGCGGGCAAGCCACTGGCGTCCAGCCCGCGGGTGGCGAAGGTCGCCTTCACCGGCGAGACGGCGACGGGGCGGCTGATCATGCAGTACGCCGCCGAGCACCTGAAGCCGGTGACGCTGGAGCTGGGCGGCAAGTCGCCCAACATCTTCTTCGACGACGTCTGGGAGAAGGACGACGATCTGCGCGACAAGGCACTGGAAGGTTTCACCATGTTCGCGCTGAACCAGGGTGAGGTGTGCACCTGCCCGTCCCGGGGGCTGGTGCAGCGCGGCAACTACCCGGACTTCCTTGCGGCGGCGGTGGCCCGCACGGAGCGGATCAGGGCCGGTCATCCGCTGGACACGGAGACGATGATCGGCGCCCAGGCGTCCGGCGACCAGCTCGCGAAGATCCTCTCCTACCTGGACATCGGGCGGGAGGAGGGTGCCAAGGTCCTGACCGGCGGGGAACGCGTCGAGTTCGACGGTGAGTTGAAGGGCGGCTACTACGTCCAGCCCACGATCTTCGAGGGGAACAACCGGATGCGGATCTTCCAGGAGGAGATCTTCGGTCCGGTGGTGTCGGTGACCTCCTTCGACGGCTTCGACGACGCCATGGCGATCGCCAACGACACGCTGTACGGCCTCGGGGCGGGGGTGTGGACCCGGGACATCAACACCGCGTACCGGGCGGGCCGTGCCATCCAGGCGGGCCGCGTCTGGACCAACTGCTACCACGCGTATCCCGCGCACGCGGCGTTCGGCGGTTACAAGCAGTCGGGCATCGGCCGTGAGACCCACAAGATGATGCTGGAGCACTACCAGCAGACCAAGAACATCCTCTGTTCCTACACTCCGAAGAAGCTCGGGTTCTTCTAGGAGCCGCGGCCGGTCGCCCGGAGCCGGGCAGCCGCGCGAGGGTCAGTCGTCGGGTGCGGTGTGCTCGCCCGGCAGGAACCTCTGGCGGGCCCAGAGACTCAGCAGTGCCGTACCGCCGACCAGCAGCGGTACGGGGTCCCGGGCGAGCGGGGCCAGTACGTATCCCAGCGCTGTGACCGTGCAGACGGTCAGGGGGATGAACGCCGCCGTGCCCTCCATCCCCCGTCGCAGCGCGGGCCGAGCGGTGTCCAGGGTGCTCGCCCCGCCGGGCACCCAGGGCCCGACCGCCACCACCAGCAGTCCCGCGGTGGCGCAGGCGTCCGCCGGCTGACAGCACATCGGCTCCAGGCCGTGCGGGCCGGCCGTCCACAGCCGAAGGGTGTCGCCGACCAGCATGAGGGACAGCCCGGCGATCCCGGCCGACAAGGTGGCCCGCTGGTCGCTGCGCACGAGACGGCGCAGGGCGAGCAGGAAGCTGAGGAACACGACTTCCGCGACCCACAGGACGCCGACCATCCCGGTCTCCAGCCACCAGCCGTCACCGATCCCCCGCAGCAGCACCCATCCCGTCATGAACACGGCCCCCGCGGTGACGAGCCCGTCGAGCACGCGCCGCAGCAGCACGTGCCGTCCCGTTCCGGCGTCGGCCGCGACCACGAGACCGGCCATCCCCAGGCCGACCGTCAGCGTCACGCCGATGATCACCGTCGAGCCCAGCCACGACCGCGCGTCCCATCCCGATGCCGGAGGCCGGGCCGACAGCGCGGTGACCGCTCCCCGGTACGCACCCGCGGCGGCGGCGGAACCCCCCAACAGCAGCAGACGCGCCCGCACCCGTCCGCCCGTGCCCCTCGCGCGAAGCACCAGGGAGGCCGCCAGCCCGAAGCAGCCGGCGGGCGGCCCGAGAGCCACCATCCGCGCCGCCCCGTCACCGGCGGCCCAGGACCCGCCGGCCGCCAGCGCCGTGCCCACGAGACATGCCACGCCGACCGCGCCCCAGCTCCGGCGCCGGCCCCTCCGGGGCCTCGGCGTGTCCGGCGTCTTCCCCGGCTCCCGCAGCAGGCGCCTTCCCACCGGTCTCCCACCTCCGGAGCCTCCGCCGTAACCCCAGGTCCCCCGGCAAGCAACGGTAGAGACCCAGGCACCGGCTCCGAACGGAACCATCGGTTCATTCACCCGTACTGCGTAAGCCGGTGCCGGGCGTCACAGGGAGACGGTGTCACAGGGAGACGGTGCGGACGTCCGGCCGGCCGGCGCCCCCGTTCAGGCACCGCGCCCGGGGTGCGGCCGGTCCCCGTTCGAGCACCCGGGTGAGCGCCGCCTGGCGCAGCGCCGGAGACTCCCGTTCCGCGCACTCGGCGGCGTAGAGGCCGATGAGGCCGTGGAAGCGGTACCGGTGGCCCGGTTCCTCCTCCAGCAGGTGATGCGCGGCCAGCAGCGAGAGCAGCCTGCGGGTGGTGTCCCGGTCCGTCTCCGCGAGCGTCGCCGCGATCTCGACGGTGAACGGGCCGCCGTGCAGCCCCAGATAGCGGAACATGCGGGCCGCGTCGGCCGGAAGCGCGCGGTACGACGCCGCGAAGGCGCAGCGCATGCTGGCGTTCGCGTCGCCCTCCACCGTGAGCCGGTCGAGCCGGCTGTGCTCGGCGGCGTACTGCTCGACCAGCGTGCTCAGCGGCACCCCGGGGCTGGCCGCCAGCCCGTGGGCGACGATGCGCAGGGCGAGGGGCAGTCCCCCGCAGACCGCCACCAGCCGCCGTACGGCCGCTTCCTGACCGACGAGCCGGCTGCCGCTCAGCCCGGTGAGCAGGCGTGCCGACGTGCTGTCGTCCAGCGGCCCGACGGTGAGCAGGTGCGCGCCGTCCCGTGCCGCGAGCCCGGCGAGGCGCTGCCTGCTGGTCGCGAGGACGCAGCAGGAACCGCCCGGTATCAGCGGGCGCAGCTGATCGGCGCTGAGGGCGTCGTCGAGCACCACCAGCATCCTGCGGCCGTGCAGCAGACTGCGGTAGAGGGAGGCGCGGGCGGCGAGGCCGGCGGGCATCCTCGTGGCGTCGACGCCGAGGCCGTCCAGGAGCTGGGCCAGGGCCTCCTGCGCGGTCAGGGGCTTGCCGCGCACCGCGGTGCCGCACAGGTCCACGTACAGCTGGCCGTCGGGAAACCGGTCGAGGAGCCGGTGCGCCAGGCGCAGGACGAACGCCGACTTGCCGGCCCCCGCCGGGCCGTCGACCACGGCCACCGGTGTCGTGGCGTCCGACCGCGTCAGCTCGTCCTCCAGCACGTCCGCCAGCCGTGCCAGTTCGACGGCGCGGCCCACGAACCCGCGTACGGAGGGCGGCAGTTGCCGCGGGCTGGGGGCCTGGGACAGCAGGATCTCGCGGGGCGCTTCGGGCAGCGCGGCGGTGGTGTCCCCGCCGTGCGTGCGCAGCCCCGGGTGACCGCACAGGATCTGCTGGTAGAGGTCGCGCAGTTCGGCGCCGGGCTCGATGCCCAGTTCACTGCTCAGCAGGCGCCGGATCTCGTCGTAGACCCGCAGCGCGTGGGCCTGCCGGCCGTTGCGGTACAGGGTCAGCATCAGCAGCCAGCGCAGTTTCTCCCGCAGCGGCTCCTCGGACACGGCGCGGATCAGTTCGGCGGCGGTCTCGCCGTGCCGGCCCGCCGCCAGCATGTCGGCGGCCCATTCCTCGACGGCGGTGAGCCTGAGGTCCCGCAGCCGGGTGCGTTCCATGGAGGCGAACGGGCCGGGGATCGCGGCGTACGCCTCGCCGCGCCACAGCGACAGAGCCTCCTCGTACAGCCGCAGGGAGGTGTCGGTGTCCCCCTGGGCCCATGATCTGCGGGCCTCGGTGTGGCGCCGGACGAAGAGGGCGGCGTCCACCTGGTCCGGTTCGGTCCGCAGGCAGTACCCGCCGGACGCGGAGACGAGGACCGCGCTGGCTCCTCTCCTGCTGCGCCCGGGCTCCAGCTCCCGGCGCAGTCCGGCCACATAGGTGTGCACGCTGTTGGCTGCCGAGTGCGGTACGTCGCCGTCCCACAGGGCGTCCACGATGGTGTCGACGCCCACGACGTCGTTGGCGCGGCTGGCGAGGAGGCTGAGCACGGCACGCTGCTTGGGCGGGCCCAGCGGCACCTCCGTCCCGTCCCGCCAGGCCCGCACCGGGCCGAGGAGCTGTATGCGCAGAGGTGTCCCCGTGATGGCCATCGGCCAGTCCCCTCCTGAAGTGGTGTTCCGTCCGGTCGTGCGTCGGCGCCCCGCGCATCAGCGCGGCGGACGCGGCCGGCTCTCCGCCGCGCCGGTGTCGTCCGCGCCGGTTTCGTCCGCGCCGGTGTCCTCGGCCGGTTCCGCCGGACGGTCGGTACGGGCCACCAGCGACCGGGAGACGGACATCAGCTTCTCCCGGGTCTCCTCCAGCTCCCGCTCGGCGCGGGACTGCTCCACCACGCCGGCTCCGGCCCGCAGCCAGGTCCTGCCGTCGCGCGCGTAGGCGCTGCGCAGTACCAGGGCGGCATCCATCGCCCCGTCCTGCGTGACCTTCATGACGGCGCCCGCGTACGGGCCCCGGGCCTGGCTCTCGTAGCGCGAGATCGCCTCGTACGCGGCGGGTTTGGGCACCCCGGAGGCCGTGACGGCGGGGAACACCGCGGCGAACGCCTGCCAGGGGTCCGCTCCCTCCGGCAGCCGGCCCACGACCTTCGACGCCAGGTGCTGCACGGTGCCGCGTTCCTTGACGGTCATGAACTCCGTCACGGCCACCGTCTCCGCTTCGCAGGAACCGGCGAGTTCGTCGACGGCGACCTTCACCGAGATGGCGTGCTCGTGGAGTTCCTTGGGGTCGGCGAGGAGGTCCTCGCGTAGCTTGCGGTCCAGTTCGGGGTCGCCGGTCAGCGCACGGGTGCCGGCGAGGGGCTGACTGGCGACGCGGCGCTCGACGTCCACCTCCACCACGGTCTCCGGGCTGAAGCCGAAGGCGCGCAGTCCGCCCATGCTCAGCAGGAAGGAACGGGTGGGCGAGTTGGCCCGGCGTCCGGCGGCGAAGCTGGCGGGGAAGTCGATCTCCTCGGGTACGGGCACCACCCGGGAGATGACGGCCTTCTGCAGCAGTCCGGCTCGGATGTCCCGGACCAGGGAGGTCACGTGACGCAGGTAGTCGGCGGCGCCGGCTTCGAGGTCGACGCGGACCGGCCGCCGGGTACCGGCGGTGGGTGCGGCGGCGTCGGTGACGGCGTCCTCCACGGTCGCGAGGGCCGCGCCGTACAGACTGCGGACGACGGCCCGGCCGCCGCTCAGCCGCACCTCCGTCTCGGGGACGACCAGGTGCGCGAGGACATCGTCCCGTTCGGCCGCGGCCGCGGTCCCCGCGAGGAGCGGGGCCAGCTCGAACGCGCACCAGCCGTAGGCGGTCCAGTCCGCCATCGGCAGGTCCGCCAGGAATTCCCGGATCCGGTGGAGCGGATTCCCGTTCCAGCGCTCCTCGGTCACCACACCGTCTCGTGTGGTGCGAATACATCGCGGCGTCAGCAGGACTTCGGCCGCTGTTCCCCCGGCCACGGACCAGCCCTCGGGGTCCTCGTACACCACGAAGGTGTCCCAGATTCCGGAGGAGGCGAGTCCGGTCACGATATCGAGCGGCTCACGCCTTGTTTCCATGGTGGCTGTGCGGTAATGGACCTTCACACCTATCCCCTGAGTAGGCAGGGCGAAGACAGGCGGGATTGCCGGCACATGCCCCCGCCGGCGCTTCCCCCGAATCGACAGCGCAGCGCTCATTTCCAGCTATGGAGAATGTTGGGCAGCCGTGGCGGAGCCCGGCCGGGCAGGCGGCATCAGGAAAGCGAGCGACCGGTGGGAAATCCCGGCCGCCCACCGTGAGAGCCGCTCAGTCCGAGCGCCACGGAGCGTCGGAGCGGGGCGCCGCCGCATCGACCCGCAGGCCGGCGACGGTGCACCGGGCTCCGGAGAGGTGTCCGGCGGCACACCCACCGCACGGAAGAAGGCGCGCCTCGCACCGAGGATGCCGACTCCGCGTCAAGGCCGAAACCGGCCACTGTGATGTGGCACATCACCTTCCGGATGTGCCCTGCCTCAAGGTTCGCGCACCTGCTGGGTCACGACCTGAAAAGGCTTTCCCCGTACGGTCTCAGAAAATGCCGCGCCCGTCGCCAAACCACCGATGGGATTCGCCCCCCGACCGATCTCCCCGTCGGACGTCAATCCGCCTGACATCGGCGGACCGGTCCCCGGTGAACCCCCTCAACAAACCTCCCGACAAGGTTTGGCCGAGCATCTGCCCTCCAGCTTTTTATACTCGTAAGCTGTGCGCGCAAGGTCACAGTAGCTGTTGAGTGACCGATTGTCACCCCCCGGACTGACAGGCAGAGAGGGCGTCCCGGGAACAGAAATGAAGGCACGCGTATTCCCCGCCCCGCCGACGAGGGGAACCCGAGTCTCCTTGACCGTTGAACGAAAGGCAGGCATTCCCCGCCGGACGAGGACCGGCCGCGGAACGCCGAAGGGGCGGAAACCGTCCGGTCGACGGCTCCGCCCCTGTCACGCCGCGCGCCGGCGGTGATCAGTCCAGCAGCAGCTCGGGGGAATGCAGCTCCAGCCAGGTGTGCAGGTCGAGCACCCGCTCCAGACCGGCCCGGACCGCCACCGTCATGGCCGCCGGGTCCTGGGCCACGACCGTCTGCGCCCACGCGCGGTCGACCAGGGCGAAGACCTGCGCGTCGGGCGCCGCGATCAGCTCCTTCACCTGCTGCTGCAGGATCGCCGCGTACCCGGGGTCCTGCGGCGACGGGTACGGGCTCTTGACCCGCTCCACCACCGACCGCGGCATTACATGCGCCGCCGCCTGGCGCAGCAGGCTCTTCTCCCGGCCGTCGAACGTCTTCATCGACCACGGGGTGTTGTAGACGTACTGCACCAGCTCGTGGTTGCAGAACGGCACGCGGACCTCCAGCCCGACGGCCATCGACAGCCGGTCCTTGCGGTCCAGCATGTTGCGCACGAACCGGGTCAGATGGAGGTGGAAGATGGAGCGCATGCGCCGCTCCACCTCGGACTCGCCGTCCAGGTGCTCCACCTCGGCGAGGGCCGTCGCGTACTGGTCGGCGGTGTACGTGCCCACGTCGAGCCGCTTGCGCAGCCCCGGCTCGATGTGGTCGGTGCGGGCCGGGAGGCTGAGCGGCGGGATGACCGCCATCCACGGGAACGTCTGGACGCGGGTCAGCGGCTCGTGGTGGAACCAGGGGTACCCGCCGAACACCTCGTCGGCCGACTCGCCCGACAGCGCCACCGTCGAGCGTTCCCGGATCGCCTTGAACAGCAGGTACAGCGAGCTGTCGAGGTCACCGAAGCCGTTCGGGATGTCCCGGGCGCCGACGGTCGCGCGCCGCACCGCGGGATCGGAGATGTCGGCCGGGTTCAGCATCACGTCGTGGTGGTCGGACCCCACGTGGGCCGCGACGTCCCTGACGAACGGCGAGTCCGGGGTCTCGCGCATCTCGTCCGGGACGAAGTTCTCCTCCTGGCCGGCGAAGTCCACCGAGAACGTGCGGACCCGCTCGCCCCGCAGGGCCAGCCGCTCCGCCGCCAGGCCGGTGATCGCGCTGGAGTCCAGCCCGCCGGAGAGCAGGACGCACTGCGGTACGTCCGAGATCAGCTGCCGGTCGACGATCCCGGTGAGCATCTCCCGCACCCGCGCCACGGTGTCGTCCCGGCTGTCCGTGTGCTCGGCGGCCCGCAGCCGCCAGTAGGTCCGCTCCCGCAGGCCGCGGCGGTCGACGCTGATCAGCGTGCCCGGCAGCATCTCGTGCATGCCCTTGTACAGCGCCCAGCCCGGCGTCTTGGTCTGCGCGAACAGCTCCCGCAGCCCTTCGGTGTCGACGACCTTGCGCGCCAGCGGGTTCGCCAGGATCGCCTTGGGCTCGGAGCCGAACAGCACACCGTCCGGCGTGGGGTAGTAGTAGAGCGGCTTGATCCCCATGCGGTCGCGCACGAGCAGCAGCTTCTGCTCCCGCTCGTCCCAGACCGCGAACGCGTACATCCCGTCGAGGTGGTCGACGAGGCTCTCGCCCCACTCCAGGTAGCCGTGCAGCACCACCTCCGTGTCGCTGTCCGTCCGGAAGGCGTGCCCGAGCGACGTCAGCCGCCGGCGCAGCTCCTGGAAGTTGTAGGCCTCACCGGAGTACACCAGGGCGACCTCGCCGGCCGGGGTGCTCACGCTCATCGGCTGCGTTCCGCCGGGCAGGTCGATGATGGCCAGGCGCCGGTGACCGAGGCCGACGTGGGTGCGCACGAAGGTGCCCCGGCCGTCCGGCCCGCGGCAGGCCATGGTCTCGGTCATCGCATCGAGCGTCTCGCCCCGGTGCGTCAAGTCGGCGTCGAACGACACCCATCCCGCGATCCCGCACATTTCACAACCCCATTTCCCTACGATTCCGTGCTGTGGCAGGCGACGCACCGGCGGTCGGCGCGCGCGGGCGGGCCGACGGACCGGCCGTCAGTGCACCGGTGGCCGGCCGGACGGCGGTGTCCCCACGTGCTCGAGGATCAGCCCGGCCAGCACCTTCGGCTGATGCGTGACGAAGTAGTGTCCGCCGCCGGCGATCACCGCGAGTGCGACGTGCGCCGCGTAGCGCTCCCAGTCCCGATGGCCGTGCTCGTAGCCCCGGGTGGCGTCGTCCGCGTCGCCGATCACGGCGATGAGCGGGGTGGCCAGCCGCTCGCGCCGCCCCTTCCTCGCCTCGATCTGGAAGTGCAGGCCCTGTTTCATGTCGTGCCGGATCACCTCCAGCACGGTCTTGAGGTCCGAGTCGTCCAGCGCTCCCTCGAAACCCCCGAGCGAGGTCATGTAGGCGTGCAGCCCCTCCGCGGACCACCGGGTGGCGTGGCGCAGCCGTTCCTCCGGGTCGGCCTCGGGGAGCGCGGCACCGATGAACAGGGCGGCCGGCAGGTGCCCGGTGCGCTCCAGCCGCTGCGCGACCGCCACCGCGAGCGCGGAGCCCGCGCAGTGCCCGTACAGGGCGAAGGGTCCGGTCAGCGAGCGCCGGACCTCCTCGGCTATCGCGTCGGCGCTCTCGTCGAGCGTCAGCAGGGACTCGTCCGGCTGGGTCGGATCGTGCCCCGGTAACGCGGCGGCCCACAGCTCCGCGTGCGGGGCCAGCTCGACGGCGAGGCCCTGGTAGGCCGCTGCCGTGCCGCCGCCGTAGGGGATGCAGACGAGGGTGAACTCCGCGCCCGTGCGCCCCTCGGCGGCCAGCCGCCGCAGGATGCGCTGCGGCCCGTCCGTGCTCTCCCGCTCCAGGACGCGCAGGGCCAGCTTCCCCGGTGTGGGGTGCTGGAACACGTCCAGCACCGACAGGCCCCGGCCGATCCGGCGCGCGAGCCGTACGGCCTTGACCGAGTCACCGCCCAGGTCGAAGAAGTCGTCCTCGGTGGAGACGCCGGAAACGCCGAGCGCGTGGCCGAAGGCGTCGACGACCTCCCGCTCCAGGGGAGTCGCGGGGGCAGCGCCCCGCGGTGCCCTGGCGTACACCGGTTCGGGCAGGGCGCGGCGGTCCAGCTTTCCGTTGGCGGTCAGGGGGATCCGGTCGATCGCCACGACGGCGGCCGGGACCATGTGGGACGGCAGCCGCCGGGCGAGACGGGTGCGCAGCCCGGCCGGGTCCGTGCCGGAGGGACCGTCGAGCACCACGTAGCCGATCAGGGCGTGGTCGCCGACGGCGTCCTTCCGGACCACCGCGCAGGCGCTCGCGACTCCCGGGCAGGCGCGCAACGCGGCCTCGATCTCGCCGAGTTCGATGCGGTGGCCGCGGATCTTGACCTGGTCGTCCGCACGCCCCCGGTACCGCAGGAGTCCGTCGGTCCCCCGGCGGCCGAGGTCCCCGGAGCGGTACATCCTCGATCCGGGCGGTCCGAACGGGTCGGCGACGAAGCGGGCGGAGGTGAGGCCCGGACGGTCCAGGTAGCCGCGGGCCACCTGGTCGCCGGCCACGTAGATCTCCCCGGTGACACCGGGCGGCACCGGCCGCAGCCGCTCGTCGAGGAGGTAGAGGGCCAGCCCGGGCAGGCTCCGTCCGACCAGGCTCCCGGCGCGGGCCGGATCGAGGTACCGGTCCAGTGCCACGTGGCTGGCGTGCACCGTGGTCTCCGTGATCCCGTACATGTTGACCAGGACCGGCGCGTCGTCGGCGTGCCGCTCGTACCACTCCGCGAGCCGGGCGAGGTCGAGCGCCTCACCGCCGAACACCACGTACCGCAGGGCCGTTCGCCCTCCCGCATCCGGGTCGTCCTGGTCCTGCTGGAGCAGCTGGTAGAACGCCGAGGGCGTCTGGCTGAGGACGGTGACGCGCTCGCTCACGAGCAGCCGCAGCAGCTCGTCGGGGGAACGCCGGACGGCGGCGGGCACCACGACGAGGGTGCCGCCGTGCAGCAGCGGGCCCCACAGTTCCCACACCGAGAAGTCGAAGGAGTAGGAGTGGGCCATCGTCCACACGTCGTCCGCCCGGAAGTCGAAGAGTTCCCGGGTGGCCTCGAACAGGGCCAGGACGTTGCGGTGCGGGACGACCACTCCCTTGGGCCGTCCGGTGGAGCCCGAGGTGTAGATGACGTAGGCGGTGTTGTCCGGCGCCAGGGAGCCCGCCCGCTCGGCGGGACGCACGTCGCCGTGGGCGAGTTCCGCCAGGCGCCCGAGGGCCGGCTCGGCGTCCGGGCTCACGGTGGGGACGTGCGTGCGGGGGAACCGGGCCGCCACCTCGGAGGTGGTGAGCAGCAGCAGCGGTTCGGCGTCCCGGAGCAGGAAGTCGATGCGGTCCCGTGGGTAGTCGGGGTCGACGGGGAGGTACGCCGCTCCCGACTTCAGCACCGCGAGCAGCGCCACCACGAGGTGCACGTCCTGGGGCAGGGCGACGGCGACCAGCCGCTCCGGTCCGGCGCCGCGCCGGATGAGCAGCCGCGCGAGGCGGTTCGCCCGGCCGTTCAGCTCCTCGTACGTCAGCCGCTCCGCACCGCACGTGACGGCCACCGTGTGCGGAGTCGCCGCGGCCTGGGCCTCGAACGCCTCCACGAGGGTGTGCGGGCCGTCGTCGGCCGGCCGGTGGCGCGGGCGGATCTCCAGGAAGCGGCGGCGCTCGGCGGCGTCCAGCAGCTCGGCCTCCCCCAGCGGGCGCGACGGGTCCTCGACGACCTGGCGCAGGAATGCCTGGAACCTGTCCGCGTGGCCGCGCAGGTCGTCGGCGTCGTAGAGGGCGGCGTTGGCGTCGAACGAGAAGGTGAGGCTCCCGGGCTTCTCGTAGACGCCCAGCATCAGGTCCTCGATCGGTCCGGGCGTCAGGTTGTGGTGCCGTGCCTCGCAGTCGCCGAAGGAGAAGTCGGTGTCGAGCGTCAGGACATTGGCTATGGGCCCGAAGACCCGCGCCTTTCCGCCCTGCTCCCCGAATTCACGCCGCAATTCCTCGAAACGGTACCGCCGGTGCGGACGGGTTTCCCGTATCTTTTCGTCGGCCTGCCGGAGCAGTTCGGAATAGGTGGTCGATCCGGCGGCGCGCAGACGCAGCGGTATCACATTGGACACCATGCCGGGCGTCGTCGCGGCGGCCGGGGTGCGGCGGTTGGACACCGGCATCCCGAGGACGGTGTCGGTGCGGCCGGTGAGCCGGCCGACGTAGGCGCCGAACGCCGCGATCACCACCCGTGACCAGGGCACCCCGTGCAGGTGCGCGCAGGCGCGGAGCCGGTCCTCCAGGTCCGCGCCGACCTGCCAGGCCCGTCGGAGCGGAACGCCGGCCGGCAGCATGACCTCGTCGGTGAGCGAGGCCACCTGCTCGAGGTCCGCGAACTGCTCCAGCCAGTACCTGCGGTCCTGCGCGTACTGCGCCGAGGCGCGGTACTGCCGCTCCTCCTCGACCAGGGACGACAGGCTGCCGAAGGGACCGGCGGGCACCGCCCGGCCGGCGGCCAGGGCGGCGTAGACCTCGGCCGTACGGCGGGCCATCAGCTGCGAGGTGACCCCGTCGGCCACCAGGTGGTGCAGCTGCCAGAACCAGATGTGCCGCTCCGGCGCGACCCGGAGGACGGCGTGCCGGTGGACACCCTCGCGGACCGGGTCCAGCGGGCTCTCGATCCGCGCGCGCATCCAGCGCTGCGCCGCATCCCACGCCCCCGCCCCGGAGTCCGCCCCGGCGTCCTCACCGCCGAGGTCGATCACCGGGACGTCCACCACGGCGTCGGGCCGCACCCGCTGCCACGGACCGTCCGCGTCCTCGCCGCAGGACACGGTGAGCGCCTCCGCCTCGCCCATCGTGCGTCGGATCGCTTCGCCGAGCGTTCCGGGAGACAGCGGACCGGTGATGTCGAGGAATTCACCGAAGGAATGCGCGAGCCCAGAATCGTCCAACTGCCGGCCGTACCAGATACCGGCCTGGCCTTGAGTGAGTGGAAGTCTCAAGGCGGACCGATCCCCCGTCATTCACGAACCCCCCGGTTTCAGATCAGACTGATATCGGGAGCCTACCCAGCACGGTGATCACGCCACAATGTTCACTTCACCCCAGCCCATGTGAACTCTGCACGGTGAGCGGGGGTGAGGCGTTTTACCGCATTCCCGGTGGCGATTTCCGCCGGGTCACCCGATCGGGCGCAGGCGCAGTTCCCGGTCCGCGGCGAGGGCGAGCAGGTCGGCGTCATGGCTGATGAGCAGGACCACCGCGCCGCCCTCGGCCACATCGCGCATGGTGCGGGTCATGGAGCGCAGATGGCGGCGGTCGACGCCGGAGCTGGGCTCGTCGAAGATGACGACGCGGCGCCCGCTGAGGCGGGCCGTGGCGACGACCAGACGCTGCTGCTGGCCGCCGGAGAGCGACAGCGGGTGGCGCTCGTCGAAGTGGTCCAGGTCGAGGTCGGCGAGCACGGTGGCGGCGTGGGGCGCCTGTTCCGGGACGGCACCGAGCCGCAGTTCGGCGGTGACGCTGTCGGTGAAGAGCTGCCGCTGGACGTCCTGCATGACGATCGCCGTCTCGCGCTGGCGCCGTGAGCGGGACATCGTGCGGCCGTCGAGGAGCACCTCGCCGGAGTGGCGCTGGAGCCCGGCCAGGACACGGGCGAGGGTGGTCTTGCCCGCGCCGTTCGGGCCCGTGACCGCGGTGATGACTCCGGCGGGCAGGTGGGCTTCCGTGATGTCGAGGACGGGGCGCCCGCGGAACGCGCACCGGATGCCGCGCAGCACCACGCCGCCGCCGGCCGTCTCCCCGCCTGCCGTCTCCCGGCCGGCCGCGGGTGCGACGGCGGTCGCGCCACCGGCCGCGCTCGTGGACTCGGTGTCCTCGGGCCGGCTCTCGCCGGGCTCGACGCTGGGGCCGTACGCGGACGCCGGCGCCACGTGGACCCGCTCGGGCGCGTCGAGGCTGCGCAGGCCCTCTTCCCGCATCATCTCCTCGGTCAGCGAGGGGAATTCGTCCCTGCACCACTCCTTCGCGACGCGGCCGTCCTGCATCACCACGATGCGGTCGGCGAGTTCGCGCAGGTAGTGCAGGCGGTGCTCGGCGATGACGAGGGTGGTGCCCCGTTCCCTGAGGTGGCGCAGGATGGCGGTGAGGTCCGCGATGCCCTGCGGGGACAGGTTGGAGGTGGGTTCGTCGAGCAGCAGCGCCGGCGGCCCGTGGGTGACGGCCGCCGCGCACGCCACCCGCTGCTGCTGCCCGCCCGACAGTTCGCGCAGCCGCCCGTCGAGTTCGTCGAGGCGGAACTCGGCGACGACCTCCCGGACCCGTTCGCGGATGCGCTCCGGCGGGGTGCCGAAGTTCTCCAGGGCGAAGGCGAGTTCGGTGTCGATGGTGTCGGTGAAGAACTGGCGGCGCGGATGCTGGAGCACCGTGCCCGTCACCCGCCCGACCTGGGCGAGATCGGTGATCGGCTCCCCCGCGACGCGGACCTCCCCTTCCAGCTTCCCGTCGTGGAAGTGCGGGATCAGGCCGTTCATCAGGCGCAGCGCCGAGCTCTTGCCCGATCCGCTGGGCCCGCACACCACCACGGTCTCGCCGCGCCGGATGTGCAGGTCGAGACCGTCCAGTACGGCCGTGTCACCGCCCTGGTACGCCCATCGGACGTTCCTCAGCTCGATCATCGTCCGGCCTCCCACAGCAGGGTCGCCGTCACGAGCGCCGCCACCACGATCACGGCGACCACGTCGGCGGGGCCGAACCGCGGCGGGTGCATCGAGGTGGGCCGCGGTTGTGAGCCCAGCCCGCGCAGCAGCGCGGACGCCGAGAGGTCCTCCGCGGAGCGCAGGCTCGACGCGATGAGCGGCACCGTGAAGTACTCGATGCTGCGGACCGGGTGGCGCAGCATGTCCAGCCAGCCGCCGAGCCCGCGCAGCCGCATGGCGTCCCGCACCGCCCGCGCCTCGGCGATGATGGTGGGGACGAAGCGCAGCAGCACCGACCCCGACACGGTGAACGCGTGGGGTACCCGCATCGACCGCAGCGCGGCGGTGAACCGGGTCGGCGGGACGGTCTCGATCAGGTGCGCGGCGATGCCCGCCACGGCCACCAGGCGGAGCGAGAAGCCGCCCATGACGCCGATGATGCCGAGGATCGGCCACGGGGCGGCGAGCGGGAGCAGATAGGCCACCGCGGCGGCGGTCGCCGCGGCCAGCGGCAGGGCGAGCACCCGCCGCCAGGCCCGCTCGGACACGGCCAGCAGCATCCCCGCGACCAGTGCGGCCGGGACGAACAGCAGGCCGCCGGGGGCCATGATGGTGATGCTGGCGGCCAGCAGGATCGCCACCGCGGTACGCGGGTCCAGTGTCCGTCGCGAGACGGCCCCCTCCGGTGGGGCGGGGACCGTCACGCCGAGGGCCGAGGTGCCGAGCTGGGGACTCGTGCCGCTCACACCAGTCCGGCTTTCCGGAAGTGCTTGTCCAGCAGGCGCAGGCCGAGCGCGCCGCCGATCAGCCCGAACACCACCGTGGACAGGTCGAACGCGATCAGCACGCCGGGCGACAGCAGCGAGTCCAGCTTCTCGACGTAGTCCGGGTCCATCTCCGCCATGTACGGGCTGGAGAGGAACTCGTCGCGGGCGTAGAACATCGGCAGGAACAGCCCGACGAACCAGGTGCTGAAGGCGGCGTAGGCGAGCACGCTCAGCTGCCGCGAGCGGTACCGGCCGGCGTACAGCAGCGCCTCGGCGATCAGCGCGCCCAGCACGCCGACGAGCAGGGTGACCGGGGGGCTGCCGATGAGGAGCATGAAGCCGGTCACGATGACCGCGAGGACGGTGACCATGCCGGCGTGCTTCACCCGGGTGAGGAAGAGCATGAAGGGCACGCCCGCCGCGACGATGCTGAGCGCGCTGGTGACCAGGGTCATCACCGGGCTGATGAACTCGAGCAGGTTGAACAACCCCACCGTCACGATGTACAGCGCTCCGAAGACGCCGATGTTGATGAGGTCTCTGGGGCTCATACGGAAATCGAGACGGTGCTCGGTGACTTCGACGGTCACGGTGTTCTGTCCTTACCTCGGCTGGGGGTGTGTATGAGGAGGCGCCGTCCGGTCCGGCGGGCGGCGGTCACGGGGCGGAGGGCCAGGAGATCGCCGATGTCTCGGACGCCTTGCGGGCCCGCGTCGTGAGGAGGTCGACGACCACGTCGCGGTGTTCCTCCAGGTAGAAGTGACCGCCTTCGAAGGTGCGCAGCTCGCATGCGCCGTCGGTGACCTCGCGCCATCCCTCGGCCTCCCACGCGTGGATCTCGGGATCGCGGTCGCCGTACAGCACGGTGACCGGCGTGCTCAGCCGTGTGCCGGGGGCCGGCCGGTAGGTCTCGCTCAGCCGGTAGTCGCCCCGGATGATGGGCAGGAACGCCTGGATCAGCGCGGCGTTGTCCAGGATGTCGCGGTGGGTCGCCTCGGTGCGGCGCAGTTCCTCGATCAGCTCCTCGTCGCTGCCCAGGTGCACCCGGCCCGGCCGGGTCAGCTGCGGGGCCGGGTGCCCCGACACGACCAGCGCCGTGGGCGGTTCGCCCGCCGCCGTGAGCCGGCGGGCGGTCTCGTAGGCGACGACGGCTCCCATGCTGTGGCCGAACAGGACGGTCGGCAGCGGGGGTCCGTCGGCCCGGTCCGTCAGGTCGGCCGCCAGCGCGGCGGCGACGCCCTGGAGCTTGGCCGGCACCGGATCGGAGTAACGGTCCTCCCGGCCCGGGTACTGGGCGGCGAGGAACTCGACGTCCCAGGGTGCCGCCGCGGCCCACGCCCGGTAGTAGCTGGCGCTGCCGCCGCCGTGCGGGAACAGCAGCACCCGGGCCCGGGCGTAGGGTCGTGGCGTGAGGCGGCGGAACGCGCCGATGTGACGGTCCCGCGACACGGCATCGAACATCTCAGTCCCTCACCACCGGGGCCATGGCAATGCTCCAGAAGTCGGCGTAGCGCCCGCCGCGGCGCAGCAGCTCGTCGTGGCTGCCCTCCTCCACGACCTGGCCGGCCTCCAGGAAGACGACCCGGTCGGCGCGCCGGACGGTCTTCATCCGGTGCGCCACCATCACGACCGTCCGGCCCGCCATCAGGCGTTCGATGCCCTCGTGCACGGCGGCCTCGTTGACCGGGTCGAGCGCGGAGGTCACCTCGTCCAGCAGCACGATGGGGGCGTCCTTCAGCAGGGCGCGCGCGATGGAGACGCGCTGGCGCTCGCCGCCGGACAGCAGGGCGCCGCCCTCGCCGACGTTGGCCTCCCAGCCGCCGGGCAGGCGCTCGATCACCTCGTCGAGGCGGGCGGCGGTGGCGGCGGCCCGCACCTCGGCGTCGGTGGCGTCGGGGCGGCCGAGCCGTACGTTCTCCTCGATGGTGCCGTCGAAGAGGTAGACGTTCTGGAAGACGATGGCGATCCGCGCCATCAGCACCTCGGGGTCGATCGCGCGCACGTCGACCCCGCCCACGCGGACGGCGCCCGAGTCCACGTCGTAGAAGCGCGCGAGGAGCTGCAGCAGGGTGGACTTGCCGGCGCCCGACGGGCCGACGACCGCGAGGCTCTGCCCCTGGGGGACGGACAGCGAGGCGTCGTCGATGACCGTGCGGTCGCCCTGGCGGAAGACGACGGAGTCGAACTCCAGGTCGTGACGGGTCGGTTCGACCGGGTCGGCGGCCTCCGGAAGCGGCTCGGTGGTGAGCACCCCGTCGAGCCGCGCCAGCACCGACCTCGCGCCGCGGAGCTTGCCGGCGATGTCCGTCAGGGACAGCAGCGGGTCGGCGCTGCGGGCGGCGAGCACCAGGATGGTCAGGATCTCGGCGACCCCGATGTCCCCGTCGAGCGCGAGGTAGGCGCCGAGGACCAGCAGCCCCGTGAACATCGCCTGGACGGTGAGGGTCAGGCCGACCACGCCGGGCAGCGCGGACAGCGCGGTGCGGCGGGAGACCCGCTGGACCTCCTTGAGCGAGTCGTCGAGCAGCCGGAAGCGCTCGGCGGTCCGGCCGCCGGCCCGCAGCACGGGCTGTGCCTGGAGGTATTCGATGACCCGGCCGGTGGCCTCGTGGTCGCGTTCCTCGCGTTCGGCGTCCTGGGCGGCGGTCGAGCGCGCGGTGCGGATCTGGATGGCCGCCACGACCGGTGCGGCGACCAGGGCGGCGAGTCCCATCTGCCAGTTGAAGACGAGCATCACGGCGACGATCGTCAGGGGCGTGACGCAGGCGGAGATGAACGGCGCCAGCAGGTGGGCGATCACGCTCATCGCGTCCAGCACGCCGCGGCTGGCCAGGACGGACACCTCGCCGAGGCGGCCCGCGCTGTACCAGCCGATGGGCAGCCGGGCGAGGTGGTCGCCGAGGCGGTGGTACATGCCGCGCAGCATGGTGGTGCCGACGCGGAACCCGAACAGGTCGCTGATGTAGCGCAGTGCGGCGTAGACCACGAAGGCGGCGCCGAACGCGATCAGCCAGGGCCAGGCGTCCTCGGGAGTGTCCCCGAACAGCTCCCTGAGCACGGGCACCACCAGCGCGTACGACAGGCCCTCGGCCACCGCGGTGAGCGTCATCAGGATCACGGTGCGGCGCAACGGCTGGGCGTACTCGCGGCCCAGCACGCGCAGCAGCATTCGAATCATCGGGGCTCGTCTCCTTGCAGTACGCCACCGTGGATCTCGATCTCGTCGGCGACCGCCGACTGGTGGGATTGCCAGAACGCGGCGAACTTGCCGCCCCGGGCGAGGAGCTCCGCGGGCCTGCCGCGTTCGACGATCTGGCCGTCCTCCAGCATCACGACGGTGTCGGCGTCGGCGATCGTCTCCAGGCGGTGGGCGATGACCAGGGTGGTGCGGTCGCTGCCCAGCGTGGCCAGGGCACGGCGCACGGCCTGCTCGGTCTGCGGGTCCGCGAAGGCGGTGGCCTCGTCGAGGACGAGGACGGGCGCGTCGGCGAGCAGGGCGCGGGCGAGCGCGATGCGCTGCGCCTCACCGCCCGACAGGCCGGCGTCCTCACCGATCACCGAGTCGTAGCCGCGGGGCAGTTCGAGGATCCGGTCGTGGATGTTGGCCAGGCGGGCCGCGCGGGTGACGGCTTCCTGGTCGGCGTGCGGGACGGCGAGCGCGATGTTCTCGGCGACCGTCGCGCGCAGCAGCCGTACGTCCTGGAAGACGAAGGAGACCGTGCGGTACAGCTCCCGGCTGCCCAGCTCGCGCAGGTCGACGCCGCCCAGCAGGACCGAGCCGTGGGTCGGGTCGAAGAACCGGGGCAGCAGCTGGACCAGGGTGGACTTGCCGCTGCCGGACGGGCCGACGATCGCGGTGACCGTTCCCGGTTCCAGCACGAGGTCGATCCCGCGCAGGACCTCGCGGTCCTCCTCGTAGCCGAAGCGCACGTCGCGCAGTTCCACGCGGTGTCCCTGGGGGACGGCGGGGTGCGCGGGTTCCGGCAGCGGCTCGACCTCCAGCACTTCCTTGATGCGGCCGACGGCGCGCCCCGCGGCCTGCATCTCGTCGAAGCCGTGGCCGAGGGCCGCCACGGGGGCGGTCAGGCCGAGGCCGAGCAGCAGGAAGGGCAGCAGATCGGCCGGGGCCAGGTCGCCGCCGGTGATGAGGGCGGTGCCGCCGATCAGGACGGCGAGCATCACGAACGGCGGCGACAGCACGAGCTGCATGCCCGCGGCGATCGTGGAGATGCCGTGCACCCACCGGTTGAAGGTGCCGACGAACTCGTCCGCGGCGGTGAGGAACTTGCGGTGGGCGCGGCTGGATCCGCCGAACGCCTTGACCACCGCGATGCCCTGCACGAACTCGATGACGGAGCTGGAGATCCGCCCCATGGCGGTGTCGAACTCCTCCTGCTCGCGCAGGCGGGTCGGGGTCATCATCAGCGGGACCAGCGCGATCGCCAGCACCACCGGGATGAGGGTGATGAGCGTGAGCTTCCAGTTGATGGTGAACAGGTAGATCAGCGAGGCCAGCGGGACCACGAAGGCGGAGACCAGCTCACCGGGCGTGTGGGCGATGAACGGGTGCACGGCGCTGACGTCCTCGCCCACCACCTTGGCCAGTTCGCCGGTCCTGCGCCGGGAGAACCAGCCGATCGGGACGCGCCCCAGCTGTTCGGCCAGCAGCCGGCGGAACGACAGCTGGACCTTGCCGTCCAGGATGTGCCCGATCCCGGAGGACGCGGCCGTGAACAGCAGCCGGACGAAGAGGCCGACGGCACCGGCGATCACCACGGACCAGACGTGGTCGCGGTCGACCGGGCCGGGCGCCAGCAGGGTGCGCCCCAGCTCGACGACCGCCAGCAGCGGTGCCAGGCCCGCGAGGGCGCCGATGACCTGGAAGATCACGACGGCCGCGAAGCTCCCGGCGAACGGGCGAAGCAGCCGTCCCATGCTCGGTTTCGCTGCGGAATCGGCCTCCGATAACGGCTTGGACCGCTCCCTCGTCGCAGCGGGGTCGATCGCGTTCATCGGTCTCCCATCGATTTTAAAACGCGTTCCGATATTACTCTAGCGTGGACCGGCTCGATGGGCCACCGACCGGGCGGCACGGCCTTCCGGACGGTGTCCCGCCACCGTCCGGAAGGCTCCCGGGCTACAGGTCGGCGACGGTCAGCGGCGCTCCGGGATCGGGGTGCGCGACCTCCGGATAGCCCAGTGCCTCGGTCAGTTCCTGCCAGGCGCGGGCGACGGCCAGATGGCGCTGACCGCCCCGCAGCGGGTCGGCGCCCGCCTCGGCGCGCTCACGCAGCCGGTCGAGCGCGGTCAGCACCCCCTCCCCCCACACGTCGTGCAGCGCGGCGGCCCAGGTCGGCGTCCGCGGATCACCCACGTAGGCGCCCGTGACGTTCAGCCCGTCCGGCCACCGCTCCCCCGCCTCCTCGGGGTCCGGCAGGAAGTGCCCCGTCGCGTCGGACGGCATGCGCAGCACCGGGCTCCACAGCACCGGGCCGTGGGTGTTGGCCAGCATCAGGTTGCCCGCGTCGGTGCCGACGGTGATGCGGTGCAGCAGCAGGCTGGAGCTGTCGTCCCCCGCCTGCATCCGGTTCTCCACGCGCAGGGTCAGCGGGACGCCCGCGATCTGCCCGTCCACCCCGGTCAGCGGACGGCCGGCCGTGTCGGCCGGCGGGGACAGCGACCAGGGCCGCAGCCCGTCGAAGATCTCCGCCAGGATGTCGAGCAGGTCGAAGGAGACCTGCACCGCGCACAGCGCGTCGACGAACACCGGTTCGCGCAGCTCGACGAGCCGGCGGGCGGACGAGATGAACCGCCGGACCGGTTCGAGGTGCGGGTAGAAGGTGTTCACCATGTACTGGGTCCCGGCCCGGCGCGCCACCCGCAGGCAGTCCGCCAGTTCGGTCGGGTGCAGCGGGTGCTCCTGGAGCACGTGCACCCCGCGGTCCAGCAGGGCCCGGGCCAGCTCGGCGCCCCGGCCGCCGCCGACCGCGGTCGACACGACGACACAGGCCGCGTCGATGTCGTCGGGCAGGTCCTCGACCGCGCCGTACAGCGGAACGCCGTACTCCTTGGCCAGGGCCACCGAGCGGTCGCTGCCCCGGGCGACGATGCCGGCCAGCCGGTAGCGCTCGGGGGCGGCCCGGGCCAGCGCCGAGAGGTACACCTGGCCGAAGCGGGTGCCGCACACGACGACCCGCATCGGGCCCGGCCGCACGCCCGTCATCGGCCGCCCTCCTCGGGCGTCGCGATCGCGGCCGCCGTGCGCGTCACGTGCGGGGGCCGCAGGCAGCCGGCGTGGTCGCCCGGGACGTCGACGACCGTCAGGTCGCCCAGGCACACCTCGCGCCAGAAACCGGCCGTGTCGTCCTGCGGACCGGGCAGCAGGTGCCCGGGTCCGGCCGGGCGGAGGAAGGTGATGTCCCCCGCGTACGGCTCGGGCTCGTAGCGGGCCACCGCCTCGACGGTCCGGGCGAAGAGCGAGTGCAGGACCGCGATCCGCTCCGGGCCGCCGTGCGCCGGGTCGGCGGCGGCGAGCGCCCGGCAGAGCTCCGCCCGCCGTTCGGCGGTGTCCCGCTGCCCGGGGGCGCCGGCCGCCTCGTCCGCCGGCCGGCCGAGGGCTGCCGGGTCGGCTCCCATCGCCCGGGCGAAGGCGTCCAGCACGAGGTCGTCGTCCAGCGGGTGGGCGACGCGGTGGCCGGAGACGAGGACCAGCCGGCGCACGGTCACGCCCGCCTCGTCCAGCGCGCGGGCCAGTTCGAGGGCGACGGGGCCGCCGAGGCAGTAGCCGACGATCTCGACGTCGTCGAGTCCCGCGGCCTGCACCTCGCGGGCATAGCCGACGGCCCACTGCTCGACCAGGTCCGGCGCGTTCAGGTCGAGCTCCGGTTCGGCACCGGGCACGGCGAGCCCGAACAGCGGACCGTGCGCGGCGAGTTCGGTGATGAGGGACCGGTGTGCCGCCAGGGTGCCCGTGCCGTCGTGCACGAGCAGTCGCACCGGGCCGCGCCCGGATCCGCCCAGCGGGATCAGCGGCGACTGCGGTGCCGTGGCCGCCGGTGACTGGGGGGCCGGCGCCGGGGCGGCGGCGGACTCCAGCCACCGGGCCAGACCGGCGACCGTGGGCGTGTCGAGCAGCGCGCGCAGCAGGACGTCGAAGGTGACGTGCGCGGCCTCGGCGATGCGTTCCCGGACCTGGCCGACGAACTGGGCGGCGAGCAGGGAGTTGCCGCCGGCGTCGAAGAACCCCCGCTCCCGGCTGGGCGGTTCGCCGCCCAGCACCTCGGCCCACAGCCGCGCGAGCCGCTGTTCGAGGCCGGGGCGCGGTGGCTCGGAGCGTTCGGTCCGCGGCGCGCTCTGCGCGGGCGCGGACTCCAGCAGCCGCTTGCGGTCGACCTTGCCGTTCGCGGTCAGGGGCAGCGTCTCGACGATCCGCACCCGCGCCGGGACCATGTGCGACGGCAGCCGTTCGGCCACCCAGCCGATGAGTTCCCGGGGATCGGCGGATCCGGCCTCCTGGGCCGGGATCACGAAGGCGACCAGCGCCCGCTCGAAGGCGTCGCTGCCCGCCGCCAGCACCACCGGGGTGCCCACCGCCGGGTGCTCCCCGAGCACCGCCTCGATCTCGCCGAGTTCGATGCGGTGGCCGCGGATCTTGACTTGCTGGTCGGCCCGGCCGAGGAACTCGATCTCGCCGTCGGGCAGGTAGCGGCCGAGGTCGCCGGTGCGGTACAGCCGCTCGCCCGTGTCCGGATGGCGCAGGAACCGCTCCGCGGTGCGCTCGGGGTCGTTGAGGTAGCCCGTGGCAAGGCCGGTACCGGCGATGTACAGCTCACCGGTGACCAGGTCGGGCCGGTCGCGCAGGGCGCTGTCGAGCACGTGGAAGCGCTGGTTCGCCAGCGGGGTGCCGTAGGGGATGCTGCGCCAGTGCGGTTCGACGGTGCGGATGCGGTGGTGGATCGACCAGATCGCCGCCTCGGTCGCCCCGCCCAGGCTGACCAGCTCGGTGCCCGGGAGGTGCCGGCCGGCGTGGGCGGGCAGGGACAGCGGGATCCAGTCGCCGGACAGCAGCGCGAGCCGCAGGCCGGTGAGCGGGGCGGGCTCGACGTCCAGGTAGTGCATCAGCATCTGGAGCTGTGCGGGAACCGAGTTCCACAGGGTCACGCCGTGCTCGGCCACCATCGCGGCCCAGTGCGAGGGGTCGCCGCGGCGGGCGGGGTCCGGCAGGACCAGGGGGGCGCCCAGGGCCGGCGGGCCGAACAGGTCGTACACGGACAGGTCGAAGCTCAGCGCCGCCAGGCCCAGCACCCGGTCGGAGTCGCCCACGCCGAAGCGCTCGTTGATGTCGTGCACGGTGTTGGCGGCGGCGAGGTGGCTGATCATCACGCCCTTGGGCACACCGGTCGAGCCGGAGGTGTGCATGACGTAGGCCAGGTCCCCCGGCGCCACCGGGCGCTCGTCGGGGACGTCGGCCACCGGGACCGGCCGCGCGTCCGTCACGTCCACCGCCCGGACTCCGGCGGGCAGTTCACCGGTGGCGGGTCCGGCGACGACCGCGAAGCGGGTGCCGCTGTCGGTGAGGATCCGGTCCCGGCGCCCGGCCGGCTGGCCGAGGTCGACCGGGACGTACACCCCGCCCGCGAGGAGCACGCCGAGCACGCCGACGGCCTGGTCCCGGCACTTGTCGATGAGGACGCCGACGAAGTCGCCCGGGCGGCAGCCCTCGGCCCGCAGCCGCTCGGCCACCGCGGCCGCGCGCCCGAGCCACTGCCCGTAGGTCAGCGTTCCGGCGGGGTCGATCACCGCGACCCGGTCGGGGTTGCGGCGGGCGTGGGCGACGAGCGGTTCGTGCAGCAGGCAGTCCGGCGCGGGCGCCCGGGTGGCGTTGACCGCGCTGCGCACGGCGCGCTGGCGCTCGGGCAGCGGCTGCGGGTCGACCGCCGTCCACGGCTCGTCCCGCTCGGCCAGCCGGTGCAGCAGCCCCTCGAACGCGGCGAACATGTCGTCCACCAGGCCGTCGGGGAAGACGCCCTCGCGCACGTCCCAGTTCATGTCCAGGCCGCCGAACTGGTCGCCCACCTGGCAGTCGATCCACACCTGCGGGGTCTGGCTGATGCCGTACACCGGCCGCGGGTCGCGGCCGGCCGGGGACACCGCGGTGCCGCCGACCCCGATGCTGCCGGTGAAGACCACCGGCAGCGCCGCCGCCTCCCGCCCGCGGCGCCGGGCCAGTTCGCGCAGCACCTCGACGCCGCTGTACAGCCGGTGGTCGAGGTCGTCGAAGACCCGCTCGCCCAGGGCGCGGGCCCGGTCGGCGAAGCTGTTCCTGCCCTCGCGGTCGACGGCCAGCAGGCTCAGCGAGGTGAAGTCGCCCAGCAGCCGGTCGACGTGCGGGTGCAGCGGCATCCGGTTGAGCACGGGCAGTCCGAGGCAGAAGCGCTCGGTGCTGCTCCAGCGGCCGATCGTCTCCGCGTACGCCGCCAGCACCGCGTTGGCCGGTGTGATGCCGTGGGCGCCGGCCCGCGCCTTCAGCGCCTGCCACACACGCTGGTCGACGGTGGCCGTCAGGCGCCGGAAGCGCGGCGGCGTGGCCGCCGGGTCGTGGTCGTCGCGCAGCGGCAGTACCGGGGCGCCGGGCAGCTCGTCGACGCGGTTCAGCCAGTAGTCGCGGTCGCGTGCGTACCGCCCGGTCTCCCGCAGCCGCCGTTCGGCGAGGACGTAGTCCCGGAAGGTGGCGTCCACCGGGGGCAGTTCGCAGTCGGGCTGCGCGTAGCGGCGGTCCAGCTCGTTCAGCACCTGCTGCATGCTGAGCCAGTCCAGCGCCATGAAGTCCACCGACACGTGCAGCACGCTGCGTTCGGTGGCCAGGGTCAGGCGCAGTTCGTGCATGGGGCGCTCGCCCGCGGGGTGCACCTTGTGGGACAGCTCGTCGCGCACCGCGGCGATCGCCTTGCCGACCGTGTCGTCGGGTGCCCCGCGCAGGTCGGCGACGGCGATGGCGGTGTCCCGCAGTTCGGGCAGGACCCGCTGGGTGCCGTCCTCGGAGATGACCGTGCGCAGGGTGTCGTGGCGTCGCACCAGACCGTCCCAGGCCCGCTGGAGGCGGTCCGGGTCGAGGTCCGCCGGGTACGCGAACTCGAGGTAGATGTGACAGGAGACGCCGCCGTAGTCGAAGGCCGGGTTGCGGCCGAAGAGATAGGCCGACTGGATGTCGGTCAGCGGGAAGGGCTCCTCGCGCTCCTCCGGCCGGTCCTGCCAGACCTTCTCGGCGTCCCGCGGCCGGCCCGTTCCCGGGTGCGCGGCGGTGTCGGCCACGAGGGTGAGGAGTTCCGCCTTGCGGCGGCGCAGTTCGGCCAGCCGTTCGTCGGTCATGGCGCCGCGGGGGGCGCGGAAGCGCAGCTGCTCCCCCTCGCGCCACAGGCGGATACCGGCGTCCCGGAAGTCGTCGAGCAGATCGTTCGCGTTCACACCGCACCCTCTTCGCAGTCGTCCCCGCCGTCCCAGTCGCCGTCGCCGTCGGCCGGCCCCCGGCCGCCGGCCGGGGCGAGCCGGTCGATCAGCGCGCCCAGTCCCGCGACGGTCGGGGTGCGCATCACCTCGCGCATGGGCAGCTCGACGCCCCATGCCTCGCGTACCTCGGCGACGAAGCGCGTCGCGAGGAGGCTGTCGCCGCCGAGCCGGAAGAAGTTCTCGTCGCGGCCGACGGAGTCCAGCCCGAGCAGCTTGGTCCACCGTTCGGCGACGAACGTCTCGGTGGCGCCGCGCGGCGGGTCGCCCACGTCCCGGGGCCGGTCGGCCGCGTGTTCCAGGACGGTCCGGATCCGGCGCCGGTCGACCTTTCCGTTGGCGCTGAGCGGCAGTGCGGGCAGCACGGTGAGCTGCGCCGGGACCATGTGGTCGGGCAGCCGGTCCGCGGCCCAGCGGCGCACCTGCTCCGGGTCGATGCCGGCCGCGGCCGCGGGCCGGTCGGCGGTCAGCAGGATCTCGCCGGTGGCCTCGGTGCGCAGGACCCGCACGTCGCCCAGGCCGGCCCGGGCGCAGGCCCGCGTCCAGCGCTCACGGCCGTACAGCCAGTCGCCGGCCGGCCGGCCGTCCTCGAAGCGTCCCGCGCGTGCCTCCAGGGGCAGCGCGGTGACCAGCGCGAGGGGGGTGGGATACGCGCGTTCCAGCAGGTAGAGGCGGCCGCCCGGGGCGAGCAGCAGGGCCATGGTGGCCACGGCCGTCTCCGGGTCGGGCATCCGGTGCAAGGCGTTGTTCGCCACGACGGCGTCGTAGGCGTGGAGGTGCTGGGCGGCGACTCCGGTGGCGCCCTGCACCGCCGTGTCCGTCTCGTGCCCGCGCTCGCGCAGCAGCGACTGGGCCTGGGCGAGGGCCGGCTGGGAGGCGCCGAGCAGGGTGTACCCGACCGAGCCCGGGGCGAGTCCGGCGAGCAGCCGCGCGGTGCCGCGGCCGCCGGTCACGTCCCACTCCGCGACGGCGGGCGGCACGGCGGCCGTCCCGCGCGCCCGCAGGTCGTCCGCGACGGCCCCGAGACAGCGGGCCGTGCCCGGCGTCGCGTCGTTCAGCGCCTCCGGGGCGAGCACCGGGTCGTCCAGGAGCGCGGTGGCGTCGGCGTCGCCGGAGAGGATGGCGGTGTAGAGCGGTCCGGCCCATTCCAGGGCGGTGGCGACGGCCTCGAGGCTCGTCCCGTGCGTGGCCTCGCGGACCTGCTTGATCCAGCCCGAGTCCGTGACGTCGTCCCACCGGGGGCCGTGCTCGTACGTCCCGTCGGCGGCCCGGGCCAGCACGGAGCGCTGGGCGAGGTACTCCAGCCAGAGCCCGGCCACCGGGCGCTGCCCGGCGCAGACGGAGGTGCGCAGCGCCGTGGCGCCGCCGGGTCCGGCGAACGGTGCGACGACGCCGGCCAGCAGCACCTCGACCAGCCGGTGTTCGTGCAGGTGCGGGTCGGACGGGGCCGTGGGATCGGCCGCGGGCGGCAGGAAGCCGCTGCCCGGCCGGTCCCCCGCGGCGTCGTCCGCGTCGGCCGGGGCCTGCTCGCGGTCCGGCGCCGGGGACCGCTCGACCAGGGCGGCGACCAGTTCCCTGCGCCCTTCGGTCAGCGGTACGGCGACGGCCTGCGCCACCTCGGGGTGCGCCTGGAGGCAGGCCTCGATCTCGCCCAGCTCGACCCGGAAGCCGTTGATCTTCACCTGGTGGTCGAGGCGCCCGAGGAACTCCAGGTTGCCGTCGGGCCAGTAGCGCCCGAGGTCGCCGGTGCGGTACCAGCGCTCGCCGTCCCGCTCCGGGAAGCGGGCCGCGGTCAGCTCGGGATCGCCCCGGTAGCCGAGCGCGACACCGGTGCCGCCGATCCACAGCTCGCCGGGGACCCAGTCGGGGCAGTCCCGGCCGCGGGCGTCCACGACGCGGAACTTCTGGTTGCGCAGCGGTGTCCCGTACGGGACGGACCGCCAGCCGTCGGGCACCGAGTCGACCTCGTAGGCGTTCGACCAGATGGCCGCCTCGGTGGCGCCGCCGAGCGCGATCAGCCGGCAGCGCCCGCCGGAGGCGCGGGCCAGCCGGCCGGGCAGGTCGAGGCCGATCCAGTCGCCGGACAGCAGGGCCAGCCGCATCGTGCCGGGCAGCGGCGTCTCGTCGGCGGCGGTCAGCAGCATGTCGAGCAGGGCGGGGACGGTGTTCCAGACGGTCACCCCGTGCCGCCGGCACAGCGCCAGCCACTCGTTGGCGTCCCGCCGGCCGGACTCGGGCACCAGGACGGCCGCGCCGCCCGCCGCCAGGAACCCGAAGACGTCCCACACGGACAGGTCGAAGTCCAGCGCGGACACGGCCAGCACCCGGTCGCCGGACGCGATGCCGAACCGCTCGTTGACGTCCTCGACCGTGTTGACCGCGGCGCGGTGGCTGACCTCCACGCCCTTGGGCAGGCCCGTCGAACCGGAGGTGAAGATCACGTAGGCGGGGTCGCCGGGGTCGGCGGGCACCGGTGCGTCCAGCGGGGACGCCAGCAGCGCCTCGTCGATCGGCAGGACCTCGGCCGTGGTCCCGGCGGACTCCAGCCGGCCGCTGCCGTCCAGGATCACCCGGGCGCCACTGAGTTCGAGGATGCGGGCCCGCCGCTCGGCCGGCTGGTCGACGCCGATCGGCACGTACGCGGCACCGGCGGCCAGCACGCCCAGGACGGCCGCGATCTGGGGCGCGCCCTTGGGGGCGACCACGGCGACGTACGAGCCCCGGCCGACACCGCGCTCGGCCAGGGCGCCCGCCACGGCCAGGGCCTGGCGCGCCAGCTCGTCGTGGGCCAGTCGGTCCTGCTCGCCCCAGAGCAGGGCGGGTCGTCCGGCCCGGTCGCCGGCCCGCTCGAAGAACGCGGTGTGCAGCAGGTTGCCGGACAGCGGGCGGGTCCGCGCGTTGACATCGGCGCGGCGCTGCTGCTGCCGAGCGGGGAGCGGGATCTGCGGCGTCGCGGTGTCCCACCCGCCGGTCAGCAGGCCGCGGACCAGCGCCTCGTAGGCCGCCATCATCGCGTCCAGCATGCCGTCCGGGAACAGCTCGTCGACGGCGTCCCACACCAGCAGCACCCCGCCGTCGCGGGTGCGGTAGACCTGGTGGTCGAGCCAGATCTGCGGCGTCTGGGAGATCATCCACGACGCCTCGCCGAAGCGGGCCTGGAACGCGTCCGGGACCAGCGGCGCGGACAGGTCGCAGGCGAAGACGACGGGGGCCGTGCGCGGCGCGTCCACGTCGGTGCGGACGAAGTCGCGCAGCACGTCGACGCCGGAGTAGGCGGCGTGGCCGATGTCCTCGTGCATCCGCTTCTGGAGGGCGCGGGCTCGGTCGGCGAAGGTCTCGCCGGACAGGTCGGCCTCGACCAGCACCAGGCCGGTGAAGTCGGCGACGATCCGGTCGGTCTGCGGGTGCGCGTCGAGGTCGCGGTCGAACAGCGGCAGGTTGAGCAGGAACCGCTCCTCGCCGCTCCACCGCCCCAGCACCATGGCGAACGCGGTGGCCAGCACCACCGAGGGGGTCAGGCCCGCCTCGCTCGCCCGCCGTTCCATCAGCCGCCACTCGTCGGCCGTGAGGGCGCAGGAGCGGCGGACGAACCGCGGCACGGTGACCGCTTCGGGGTCGACCGCCAGCGGCAGCTTCGGCCCTCCGGGCAGCGACGGCAGCCGCTGCTGCCAGTACTCCCGGGCGCGCTCGCGTTCCGCGGCGCGCACGGTGTCCTGGTGGGCGAGGTACTGGCCGAAGGTGTAGGTGAGGTCGTCGAGGGCGCCCGGGTCGTCGTAGAGGGCGGCCAGGTCGGCGAGCAGGACCCGGATGCTGGCGAGGTCGGCGGCCAGCAGGTCGACGTTGAAGTGGAGCCGGTCCACCGCGTCCGGGAGCAGCGTCAGCTGGACGTCGATGACCTCGCCGCGGTCGACGTCCAGGCGCCGGTGCGACAGCCGGTCCCGCAGGGCCTGGGCGGTCCTCACCGCCTCGTCGGCCGCGACGTCGCGCAGGTCGCGGACGGTGACGCCCGGCCACGGGGACCTGGGCAGGACGCGCTGGGTGGCGTCGTCGGCGAACGCGACGCGCAGCATGGGATGCCGTTCGATCAGGGCACGCACGGCGCGTTCGAGCCGCCCGGCGTCCACCTGGGAGGTGTCGAACTCCAGGTAGGCGTGACAGCTGACCCCGCCGAGCGGCTGGTCGTCGGCGCGGCCGATCAGGTACGCCTGCTGCACCGCGGTCAGCGGGAAGGGCCGGTCCGTCCGGTCGTCGGGCTCCGGTCCGGCGGTCCGCGGCTGCGGCGCGGGTGCCGTGCCGGTGCGCGCACCGAGCAGCTCGAACCACGCCGTCAGCCGCGGGTCGTCGGAGAGCTGGGCGAACTTGACCTCGGCGCCGGCCCGGCTGAGGCGGTTCGCCAGCCGCATCATCTCCAGCGACTGCAGGCCGAGTTCGAAGAGGTTGCTGTCGTCGTCCGCCGCGGTCAGCTCGATGCCCAGCAGCTCGGACACCATGCTGCGCACGGTGTCCGGGTCGGTCCCGGCGGGCGTGGCGACGGGAGCCCCCGCGCCGCGGTCAACATGGTCCGATGACATTTCCAAGCTCCCTTGCACGCTTTCGACTCCGCAGCGTCGTGGTGAACGAAGTGTTTCCGAGGCTTTCCGAGGCCCGGGGGCAGGGACGGAACGGCCCGGCGTCAGGCCTGCCCGGCCTGGTGGGGCGGGTCGGCCTGCTGGGCCTGCCGGGCCTGTTCCGCGGTCCGCGCCAGCTCGCCCAGGGTCTTGGCCTCGAAGATCGACCGCATCGGCACGATCACGCCGAGCTCCTTGCGCATCCGGCTCGCCAGCTTCGCGGCGAACACCGAATGGCCGCCCAGGTCGAAGAAGTTGTCCTGCGGGGAGGCCGCGGGGACCTTCAGCGTCTCCCGCACCATGGCGCACAGGACCTGTTCGAAGGACTGCGCGCCGTTCGCGTCGGGCACCGCGGGCTCCGGCGGGAGTCCGGCGGTGGAGCTCGCCGCCCGCTCGGCGAGGGCCTTGCGGTCGAGCTTCCCGTTCAGCAGGGTCGGGAACCGGTCCAGCATGACGATGCTCGACGGCACCATGTGCTCGGGGAGGGCGCGGCGCGCGTAGGCGCGCAGCTCCGCCTCGGGGACCGTCTGGCGGGCCGACGTCTTGACGTAGGCGACGATGTGCTCGGTGCTGACGTCCTCGCCGCCGACCACGGCGACGACGATCTCGACGGCCGGGTGGCTCTCCAGGCGCGCCTCGATCTCGCCGAGTTCGATGCGGAAGCCGCGCACCTTCACCTGGTTGTCGACGCGGCCGGTGAAGTACAGCTCGCCGTCGGGGCCGCGCCGGCCGCAGTCGCCCGACCGGTACATCCTGCTGCCGGGCGGGCCGTAGGGGTCGGCGACGAACCGGGCGGCGGTCAGGCCGGGACGGTTCAGGTAGCCGCGCGCGACCCCGCTCCCCGCCAGGAACAGCTCGCCCTCGCGGCCGTCGCGCAGGTCCCGCAGCCGGTCGTCGAGCACGTAGACGGCACCGCCGTCCCACGGCGTGCCGATGGTCACCTCCTCCTGGAGGCCCTCGACCGGCCCGCCGATGGACGCGCCGACGGTCACCTCGGTCGGGCCGTAGGCGTTGTACAGGCGCCGGCCCTTCGACCACTCCTCGGCCAGGGAGCGGGTGCAGACGTCGCCGGTGGAGGTGATCGTGCCGTCGGCCAGCAGTCCCTCGCTCTCGGTGATGCCCAGCGCCACGGGCGGCAGGACCGCGTGGTCGACCTTGTGCCGCAGCATGGTCTCGCGCAGCGACTCGCCCGGCATCAGCTCGTGCTGCTCGGCCATCACGAGGGTCGCGCCGTGCAGCAGGGCCAGCGTGAAGTCCCAGAACCAGGCGTCGAAGCTGAAGGACGCCCACTGCAGGACGCGCTCGCCGGGGCCGACTCCGTACAGCCGCGCCTGGGTGGAGACCAGGTCGGCGACACCGGTGTGGCTGACCGCGACGCCCTTGGGCACACCGGTCGAGCCGGACGTGTAGATGACGTACATCAGGTGGGCGGGGGTCAGCGGGGCGATCCGCTCGCCGTCGGCGACGTTCTCGCCGGACTCCCGCTCGCAGGCGGCCTCGAACCGGGGGTCGTCGAGCACGGTCTCCGGCACGCCGAGGTCGAGGGAGGCCACGCTCCGCGTCCGCAGCAGCAGGACCGGCCGCGCGTCCACGACCATGTGCGTCAGCCGCTCGGCCGGGTAGGTGGGGTCCAGCGGCAGGTAGGCGCCGCCGGCCTTGAGCACGGCGAGCACCGCGACGATGAGCCGGGTGGACCGGGGCACCGCGATCGCGACGAGGGAGTCCGGCCCCACGCCGGAGGCGATCAGCCGTCTGGCGAGCCGGTTCGCTCTCGCGTTCAACTCGGCGTAGTCGACGACGGATTCTCCGAAAACGACCGACGGAGCATCACCCGACTCGGCAACCGTGGACTCGAATAGCTCCGCAACAGTATTCAACGCCGCTCCGCCTCCGACAGAGAGTCCAGCATGATGGATACGCGAATTGATGGGCGGTCATGGCGACCGCGGGTTCTCGTGCGCCCGCCGGGGACCGCCATCGTGCTGGTAACGGTCATCACGATGACATGGGGCCGGACCGGCCCGCGGGGCCGTGAAAGAACTCTTTCCTCGGGGTTCACGGGGCCGCCGGCCACCCCATAATGAGGCGGTGCCCGGCAACGCTGCTCCGCTGCCCGGCCGGTTCGGCGCAGCCGTCGTATGGATGCCTCAGGCCACGAGCGATCGAGTCCGACTCCGCGAGTCGACGATCGTCGAGTGCGTCACGGAGAGAGGGAATCAAAGTGACCGATGACGTGACCTATCAGAACTATCTCGAGCTGGATACTTTGCTGTCCCTCCAGAAACCGCGTACCGCCGATTCGGCGGATATGAAGTCGATTGTTCTGTCAGAGCAGTTCTTCATCATCGCGCACCAGGCGAGCGAACTGTGGCTGCGGCAGATCATCGCCGACCTGGAAGCCGTCATCGACGCGTTCACGACGACCGACGACACGTCCAACGCGGAGTGGATCGTCGACCTCCTGCAGCGGTCCGCGAAGCTCATCGAGGTGCTGCACACCCAGCTGACCGCCCTCGACCGGCTGCCGCTGGGCGACTTCGCCATGTTCCGCCAGTTGCTCGGCACGGCGAGCGGCGCTCAGTCGGAGCAGTTCCAGCGGCTGGCCCGGCTCGTCGGCAACGCCCAGCAGGACGGTCCGCTGTACGAGTCGTTCACCGCCTGGGTGACCCGGTCCGGGCACACCGTGTCCGGGCTCGCGCGGCGGGGCATCGACGCGGGCGTCCACTACCGGATCATCGAGGCGCTGCTCGACCTGGGCAACGGCTACTGGCGCTGGCAGGTGGGGCACGTCAGCATGCTCACGAAGATCATGGGCAGCCACTCCGGGACCGGCGGCACCTCGGGCGCCGACTACCTGCTCAGCCGATGTTCGCTCCCCTTCGGCGAGCTGCGGGAACTGCGCAGTCAGGCGCACGTCGGGCTCAGCGTCGCGACCTCGTGACCCACGCGGCCGGCCGGGCCGGGCGACGGCCGCGCGGTCTTCGCCCTCGCTCGACCTGGTCGCCGTCGCTCGCGGCCGGCGGGTGCTCGTGCCCTAGAGGGGTTCGAGGACGAAACCGCGTCCCCACACGTTGCGCACCGCCAGTCCGACGACCTGCAGACGGCGGCGCAGGCGCATCACGTGCAGGTCCAACGCGTTGCTGGAAGAGCTGGATCCGGAGTGTTCCAGGATCTCCCGCAGCTCGGTCCGGTAGATGATCTGGCCGTAGCGGGCGACCAGCGGTGCCAGCATCTCGCACTGCGTCAGCGAGAGGGTGACGGACGAGTCCTTGAAATAGAGGATGCCCGCCGGGTCCAGCACCGGTTTCGACTTGAGTACGGCCCGGGCCGCCAGCTGGCGGACGCGGGCCTGGAGGTCCTCCTGGACGATCGGGGGCCGCACCCAGTCCTCGTAGAGGCTCAGCTGGTCCGGCGGCGGAGCGCCGTGCTCGACGACCAGCAGACAGAGGTGCCCCCGGACCTTACATTGCTCACGTATCTCGCTTTCCGCAGGCCAGCGGACGAACTTGACCCGATTCTTCACATCTGCCGTCACAGGTATCCCCCAAGCAACCTTGTCCGTTGAAATCGAGAAACAGGATTCTCAACCGCACCGTTTTCCAGTCAGCCGTCGACGTGCCATCGGATCAGCGCACATCATCCCCGGCGAGGCGCGGCGCCTCCCCGAGCGCCGCACCCCGCCCGTTCCCTCCTCACGCCGGCAGTCCGTCGTTGCGGGCCATCGCGTCCCGCAGGCTTTTCGGCCGCATGTCCGTCCACGTCCGGTCGATGTAGCCGATCACCTCCTCCCGGGCCGCGGGACCGTACACGGCCCGCCAGCCCTCGGGGACGGCGATGTCCTGCGGCCACAGCGAGTACTGCTCCTCGGCGTTGCACAGGGCGAGGAATTCCCGGCTGTCGTCGTCGAATGGATTGGGCATGGGTTGCGGCTCCCTCGGTGAGTGAATGGGTGAGCGGAAAAAGGCTGTGCGGATCCCGCCCCGGTGGCCGGGCGGGGGTGTGCGGGCCGGTACGTCCCGCCGGCGCCGGTCCCGGGAGGGTTCTTCAGCTCCGGCGGACGGCGCGGATGTCCGCGTGGATCTCGGCCGGGCGCGGTGAGCCGCACTCATGACGGCCGAAGGGCTCGTTGCCGGACGCGGTCGAGGGGATCACCTTGTTGTAGACCGACCCCAGGCACAGCTCCCGGAACGCCTCGGTGTCGTCCGGCAGCCGCGCGGCCAGCTGCGCCTTGGCGATGTCGACCGTACGCAGCGCACCGTCGTCGTCCACGACCTCCACACACGCGTGCGGAAGATCCAGCGCACCACCCAGCACACCGCAGAACCAGCCACGCTTGGCCTGCGCCCGGTACCCCGCCGCACGGAACCGCTCGGCCAGGAACAGACTCGCCGCGATACAGCTCGTCGCCCCCAGCTTGTGCACCAGCTCCACATCCGACTGCATCGACACCGGGATCATCTGCCAGCGGTACCCCGCCTCCAGGTACTCCCGCACCAGCTCACGCAGCACCGGCGACACGATCGGCGTGCGCGCACCCGTCGTCGTCACCCGCGCCGCGAACCGCGCCGACCCCGCACCCGGCTCCGGCCGCGACACATCCTCCAGCCGCCCGCCGAACCGGACCACGTCCGGCTCCTCGAAGTGCCACGGCGCCTCACCGGCACACTCCACACACTCCAGCCGGACCCGCACGTCCCACGTCTTGGGCCGCAGCAGATCCTCCACCGGCCGCCCCGCGAACCGGAACAGCATCCGGAACGCCAGCTCCGGCTGCGTCGTCGAACGACCCGAATACATACCGAGGTTGTACAGGTCATTCGCGTCGAAATAACGCTCCCCGGCCCGCTCCTCGAACGGCAGACCCACCCCGACCAGCCGGTCCACATCCCCCGGCTCACACCCGAGCATCTCCCGCGCGACCGACTCCGGCAAAGACTTCACCGAATACTCGGCAGGAATGAACTCGATGGAATCCGCTACCTTCTCCCAGGACGTACTACCGGCAGCTTCGGCTTGATACGGCACGACCCATCTCCCCCGAAGAATAACCACGCCGGCGACCGGCGCAAGTCATCGATGCAATGCGCTCGAAAAAGCACGAGTTATTACCAGTCCTCATTCGCCCGGAGCGCAAGAGGCGATTGAGACATTAACAGTGGAGATCACGTCAGGACAGGTTCACTCCACATTCGTCACTGTGCGTTTTGCATATGCGGACTGGAGGAACGAATCCTTGACAGGGCACCGTGCGGCACTCCCCCCGCGCGCGGGCGCGCCCGCGGGCGGGGCCGGGTGCGCCGGCCGGGCGGCCGCGCGAAGGCCCGCCGCGCCGACGCGGGCGCGGGGTCCGCGGTGCGGACCGGGCCGCGGAAGGGGCCTCGCCCCGGAGAGCTCTTTCAGATCCAGTGGGAATCCCGCGCGATACGCAATGCGTCGATTCGATTGCGTGCGCCCAGTTTCGTCACCATGTCGGAGAGGTAGTTGCGCACGGTACCTTCGGACAGGCACAGCTGGGCGGCGATCTCCATGACGGTGTCACCACGGGAAAGGTGTTCGAGCACGGACAGCTGCCGCATGCTCAGGGGGCAGTCGCCGTTGGCCACCGCCGCGACCGTCAATTCCGCGTCGAAGACGCGTTCTCCCTGGTGGACCAGATGTATGGCCTCGAACAGCCGGCGCGGCGGCGCACTGCGCCGGAGCATTCCGGAGATCTCACCGGTGAAGGCCCGGCGGACGACCGAGCGGGTGCACGCGGTGGCGAGCAGCAGGGTCCGGCAGTGCGGCAGGCTCGCTATCTTCTCGGCGATCTCGACTGTTTCCCTGTCCCGGCCTTCGAAGCTGATGATCGCCACGTCGGGGCGATGCAATTCGGCGAATTCCAGGGCGGCGAGATTACTGTCCACCGACCCGGTGACCCTGATCTCGTCGCGCTGCTCGAGCAATGCGGTGAGCGCGGATCGGGACAAATGCAGGTCATCGAAAACCATGACATCGATTCCCACTCGACTCCCCTCCATCAACTGGGACCGCATAACGATAGCATACGCGTACGAAAATTAATCCCTCCGTGGCGCAATCTCTCCCGCCGGAAAAACGGAGGATTCCGTTTCGGTGATATGACGCGCGTAGATACGGCAGACGGCCGGGAGGGAGCCCTCAGGCTCCCTCCCGGCCGCTGCGGTCCTTACGCGCGCGCCCCCGCGCGGTCGTTGAGGTGCGCGATGTAGTCCCAGTGGCTCGGCAGCGTCTCCACCAGGGACTTGGCCTGGTCACGGACGAGCCGCAGTTCCTTCTCGGCGGCGACGTCGTCCATCATCGCCAGGCCGGGCAGCGGCCGTACGTCCAGACCGCCGAGGCCCAGGATCATCGCCGTGTACGAGTAGGGCTCGAACCCGTGGTAGTAGGGGAAGATGGTGTCCGGGTCGGGGAGCTTCGCCTGCCACTGCTCGATGCGGGCACCGAGCGCGTCGGGCATCCTGCGGGTCTTGGCGTCCCGCCAGTAGTCGTTGTCGTTGCGCTTGGCGGCGACGTAGTGGAGCACGAGGAACTCCCGCACGCCGTCCATGACGTTGGCCACCTGGCGGTTGTACGACTTGCGCAGCTGCTCGTCGTTCGGGCCGCCCGGGAAGTGCTTCACCAGCTGCTCGATGGCGTTCTGGATGAAGAAGATGCCCGTCGACTCCAGCGGCTCGACGAACCCGCTGGACAGGCCGATCGCCACGCAGTTGTTGACCCAGGAGTTCTCGCTGCGGCCGATGCGCATCTTGATGTGGTTGGCGGTCAGGTCGTCCGCGGCCGGCCCCCAGTAGGCGCGCAGCGTGCGCTCCGCCTCCTCCGGCGTGCAGTAGTCGCTGGCGTAGACGTAACCGGTGCCGACCCGCCCGTGCAGCGGGATGGTCCAGATCCAGCCCGCCGCCTGGGCGCTGGCCCGGGTGTAGGGGCCCATCCCCTGGTCGGCCATCTCCATGGGCACGCGCAGCGCGACCGCGCTGTCGTTCGGCAGGGTGTCCTGGTAGGAGATGAAGGGCACACCGAGCGCCTTGTTGAGCAGCATGCCGCGGAAGCCGGTGCAGTCGATGAAGAGGTCGCCCGCGAGGTCGCCGCTCTCCTTGGTGCGGACGTGGCTGATGTGACCGCGCTCGTCGACCGCGATGTCGACCACGTCGTCCAGCACGTGCCGGACCCCGCGGTCGGTGCCGTATCCGGTGAGCAGCTTCGCCAGCAGCGTGGCGTCGAACTGGTAGGCGTAGGGGAACTGGGTCTTCTGCTCGTCCATGGTGGACCGGGACATGGAGACCGGGTCCTGCGCGCCCAGCTCGGGCGCCAGCAGGGCTCCGCCGAGCCGGCGCGGCGAGCGCTTGGCGTCGCAGAGCGCGGCGATCACCGAACAGTCCCGGTCGTAGTCCTCGCTGGGCCGCTTGTGCAGCCACCAGTCGGCGAGCGACACGCCCTCGACCACGCGCGGCCGCTCGAAGGGGTGGTAGAAGTGGTGCCCCTCGGCCCGCCAGTTGTCGTAGCGGATGGCCAGCTTGTAGGTGGCGTGGCAGTCCGGCATCCAGTCGGTCTCCTGGAGGCCGAGGTAGGAGAAGAAGTGGCGGATCGTGCTGAAGGACGCCTCACCGACACCGATGGTGGGCACGTTCTTGGATTCGACGAGAGTCACCGAGAGCCGCTCGCCGAACGCCGCCTTCAGATACGAGGCGGTCATCCAGCCCGCCGTACCGCCGCCCACGATGACAACGCTCTTGGCCATTATGTCCTCACTTCCATCGCACTGACCCGGTATCAACCATGAACTCGGATGGGGCCGTCACCGGCCCGGCCGGCTATGCGGCCCCGCCGTCGGCGCATTCCTCGACGAACTCCAGAAGCCCGCGCACGCCGGTCTCCAGCGCCACCGGATCGACGCAGAAGGCGATCCGGACCAGATGCCGGGCCCAGGGCGCGTAGTCGTGGGAGCGGACCCGGCCCCGCTCGTCGACGTCGGGGCGCATCGCGAAGCCCTCGCCCGGAACGACCGCGACGCCCTTGCGCTCCAGCAGCCGGGTCGCGAAGGTCTCGGCGTCCAGCCCGGTCCTGGCCACGTCGAGCATCGCGTACCATCCGCCGGCCGGCAGTTCCCGCAGCAGCCCGGCCCGGATCAGCGGCGGCAGCGCCACGTCCCGGTTGCGCTGCACCAGCTTGCGGTTGGCCGCCGTCGAGTCGGCCCGGCTGTTCAGCGCGGCGATCCCCGCGTACTGCACGGGCGTCGACGTGCCGATGATGTTGGCCTCCTGGACGACCTTCATCACGTCGGCGGCCCGGTCGTTGGCCAGCGCCACGTAACCCAGCCGGTACCCGGTCATCGCGAAGCTCTTGGAGAAGCTGAACACGCTGTGCACGATCCGCTCGTCGACCGGGACGTCGCGTTCCAGCGAGGCGGTCGAGATGTGCTCGCGCTCGTAGAGGAAGTGCTCGTAGGCCTCGTCGCTGATGACCTGCCAGCCGCGGCCGCGGGCCAGGTCCAGCAGGGCGGTGAGCTCCGCTCGGTCCAGGACGACGCCGGTGGGGTTGGCCGGCGAGTTGATCAGCAGCACGCGGGTGCGCGGGGTCGCGGCGGCGGCGATCGCCTCGGGGTCGGGCCGCAGGTCGGCGCCCAGCGGGTACAGCACGGGGCGGAAACCGGCGAGCAGACTCTGCTGGAGGTGGACCGGCCAGTGCAGCTCCGGCAGCAGGATCTCGGCGCCGGGCTCGGCCAGCGACTGGAGCAGGGCGGCCAGGCCCTGGCAGGAACCGGGCGAGATCAGCAGCCGGGAGACCGCGCTGTCCACCTCGTTGTCCGCGCGGAGCTTCTCCACCACCGCCGCCCGCAGTTGGGGCAGGCCCTCCACACCGGTGTACTTGGTCTCGCCCCGCCGCACGGCGTCCATGAAGGCTTCGGCGACATCGTCGGACGGATTGAAGTAGGGGTCGCCGACGTGCAGCTTAGTCACCGCGACGCCGGACTCCTCCTCCCGCTTCTCCGCGGCCCGGAAGATGCGGTGCAGACACGAGGAGGGGATGGATTCGGCGGCGGACAGGATCTCTTGGCTCACGCTCACAGCACCTTCGTTCCGTTGAGTGTTCTTCGGACTCGCGCGATGTGTCATGCGGTGCGGCCACCGTCGACGGGGATCAGCGCACCGGTGACCCAGCCGGACGATTCGGGGTCGAGCAGCATGCACACCCATCGGCCGATCTCGGTGTCCTCGCCGAACCGCCCCATCGGGGTCGACGACCGGAGGTCGACGCGCAGTCGCTCGGTGGCCGCCTCGTCCAGCCCGGTCTCGTTCCACATCGGGGTGTCCACGGGTCCGGGCATAATGGCGTTCACCCGTACGTCCGGGGCGAGTTCCCTCGCCAGCGAGCGGGTGAGGCTGTTCAGGGCGGCCTTGGTCGCGCCGTAGAAGGACCGCCCCGGCATGGACAGCACCGCGCCGACGGACGAGATGTTGACGACGCTGCCGCGGCGGGCGCGCAGGTGCGGCAGGGCGCGGCGGACCAGTTCGGCGGGGGCCCGCACGTTGACGGCGAACATCGCGTCGAACAGCGCGGGGTCGCTCTCGTCGAGCCGCCCGAAGCGGGCCAGACCCGCGTTGTTGACCACCGCGTCGACCCCGCCGAAGCGGTCGGCCGCCGTCGCGACGATCCGTTCGGCGGCGCCGGGCGCGGAGACGTCCTGCGCCACGTACGCGACCGCGGGTCCGTACCGGTCCGCCAGGTCGCGCAGCGGTTCCTCCCGCCGGCCGACGAGCGTCACGCGGGCGCCCGCCTTCACCACGCACTCCGTGATGCCCCGGCCGATACCGGTGGCAGCGCCGGTGATCACCACCGACTTCCCGTCCAGGGTCATCGCACGGCCTCGCTCTCCGCGAGGGCCGCGGCCAGGTCGGTGATCAGCTCGCCGGGGTCCGAGAGGGGCCGGAAGTGCCCGCCCGGCTGGGGCCGCACGGTGAAGGGGCCGGTGCCGACCTCGGCCCAGGCGGCGACTCGCTCCTCGTCGACCAGCGGGTCCTCGGTGTTGTAGTAGCAGCGCACCGGGCACCGCAGCGGTTCGGGGTGCGGCGCCGGCCGGTACGTCTCGTTGAGGGTGATGTCGGCCCGGACCACCGGCAGCAGCAGCTCACGGAGTTCGGGGTCGTCCGCGACGGCCGGGTCGATGCCGCCCAGTTCGCCCAGTACGGCCCACAGTTCGTCGTCGGTGGCGCGGTGCGTGGTGCCGCCCCCGGCGCGCGACGGCGCCGGTGACCCCGACACGAACAGGCGGTGCGCGGGCCGGCCGTGGTCCTGCAGCACGCGGGCGGTCTCGTACGCGACCAGGGCGCCCAGGCTGTGCCCGAACAGGGAGCAGGGAACCGGATCCCGTCGCAGCAGTTCCCCGGCGACGGCGGACGCCATCTCGGCGACGCTGTCCGCGGGTGCTTCGGCGAACCGGTCGGCGTGCCCCGGATACTGTACGGCGAGCAGCTCCCAGTCCCCGGGCAGCGCCCGCGGCCAGGCACGATAGGCCGCCGCGGTGCCCCCGGAGTGCGGGAAGCAGACCAGCCGGCCGGCCGGGTGCGCCACCTCGCCGATGACCCGCACCCACCCTCGGTCACCCGTTCGTATGCCATTCACGCCACCGAGCTTCACCGAAACCGGAGGCGGGTCCGCGGCAATCTGTCAAAGCTCTGTCGGGGTCGACGCGGCCCGCGGACCGGTTGGCCGAACCTGAAGGCGCCACAACCTAGGAGGACGCATGCTGGACGGGTTCGTGCCCTGGCCATCCGAGTTCGCCGAACGCTACCGCCGCGCCGGCTACTGGAAAGGTGTCTCGCTGCGGCAGCTGCTCACCGACCGGGCCGGCCGCCACCCCGACAAGATCGCGGCCGTGGACGCGACGCGCCGGGTCACCTACGCCGAACTGGCGGAGGAGGCCGACCGGGTGGCGTCCGGGCTGCTCGACCTCGGCGTCTCCAGCCGTGACCGGGTCGTGGTGCACCTGCCCAACAGGATCGACTTCCTGACCACCGTCCTCGCGCTGTTCGGCATCGGCGCGATCCCCGTGATGGCCCTGCCCGGCCACCGCCGCGACGAGATCCTCCACCTGGCGCGCTCCTCGGACGCGGTGGCTTACGTCGGCCCGGACCGGTTCCAGGGCTTCGACTTCCGCCAACTGGCCCGCGAGGTGCGCCGCGACGCCCCGGGCATGAAGCACGTCGTCATCGCCGGTGAGGCGGACGGCTTCACCCCGCTGGCCGAGCTCGCCGGGTCCGCGGCCCGGGAGCTGCCGCCGGTCGACTCCTCCGAGGTGGCGCTGCTGCTGCTGTCGGGCGGGACCACCGGTGTGCCGAAGCTGATCCCGCGGACGCACGACGACTACGCGTACAACATCTCTGCCTGCGCGCGGGTGGTCGACTTCGACGACAGCGGTGTCTACCTCGCCGCCAACCCCGTGCCGCACAACGCCGCGCTCGGCTGCCCCGGCGCCCTCGGCGCGGTGCTCCTCGGCGGGAAGGCCGTCCTCGCCGCGAACCCCAGCCCGGACCACGTGTTCCCGCTGATCGAGCAGGAGGGGGTCACCCTCACCACGCTGGTGCCGGCGCTGGCCCTGCTGTGGGCGGAGGCGGCGCGGAGCACCCCCGTCGACATGTCCCGCGTGACCATCCAGGTCGGCAGCTCGAAGTTCGGGCCCGCCGCCGCGGCCCGGGTGAGCGAGAGCCTCGGATGCCGGCTGATGAACGTGTACGGCATCGGTGAGGGGCTGATCACCCACACCCGCCGGGACGACCCGCCGGAGGTCGTCTTCGGCACCGAGGGCCGGCCGGTGTGCCCGGACGACGAGATCAGGATCGTCGACACCGAGGACAACGACGTCGCTCCCGGCGAGACGGGAGAACTGCTCACCCGCGGCCCGTACACCATCCGGGGCTACTTCGCCGCGCCGGACCACAACCGGCGGTCGTTCACCGCGGACGGCTTCTACCGCACCGGCGACCTGGCCCGGATGACCGAGGACGGGAACGTCGTCATCGAGGGCCGGCTGAAGGACATCATCCACCACCTGGGCGAGAAGGTGTCGGCCGAGGAGGTGGAAGGCCATGTGCTGACCCACCCGCTGGTGCGGGACACCGCCGTGGTCGGCGTCCCGGACGACGAACTCGACGAGCGGCTCTGTGTCTTCGTGGTGCTCACGGCCGACGCGGACACCGAGCGGACCCCGGTCACGCTGCGCACGATCAGGGAGCACATCCGCGGTCGCGGGCTGGCATCGTACAAACTGCCCGACGAGCTGATCGTGGTCTCCGACCTGCCTCGGACTCCGGTGGGCAAGATCGACAAGAAGGCCCTGAAGGCAGCTCGGCCGTAGACCGAGCCGGCGCCCGCCCCGCGGGCGCGTGCGAACCGCCCGGCGAGGAGCAGCTCGCCGGGCGGACGTGCATGCGCACCAGGCCGTTCGCCGGCACCGGGACACGGGGCGAGTCCATGATCCGTGCCGGCACCCGGACATGGGCCGGGTCCGGAATCCGTGCCTGGGAGCGGGACATGGCCGGCGCGGAGACGGGTGCCCGGACCGGGACACGTGCCGGCCACGAGATATGCGCCGGGACCAGGACCCGTGCCAGGACCGAGACGTGCACCGGGACCAGGACCCATGCCAGAACCGAGACGTGCACCGGGACCAGGACCCATGCCAGAACCGAGACGTGCACCGGGACCGGGACCCGTGCCAGGACCGAGACGTGCACCGGCACCGGGACACGTGCCGGCTGCGGGACGCGCGCCGGGACCGGTGCCCGCGACGGCAGGCGGTCACGTCGATCCGTGACCGCCTGCCGGTGGAAAGGGCCCGCATGACCGGACCGTCACTCCCGCTCGGGGACCAGCTCCCCCTTCTCGTCCTCCGTCTGGCTCGCCGGGCCGGTGCGCGGCAGGACGGTGAAGGCGACGACGACGGCGGCGAGCAGGATCACGGCGCCGATGGTCATGCCCAGCGCGTAGCCGTCGTTGAGGGCCTCCAGCGAGGCCGTGTCACCGGTGCGGTGGGTGGCGGCGGTGCCGAGCGCGGCCAGACCGAGCGAGGCGCCGATCTGGCGGGTGCTGCTGAGCATGCCGGAGGCGGTGCCCGTCTCGTGCGGGGCCACCCCGACGGTGGCCGTCGAGACCACCGGGGCGAGGCAGAGGCCGAACCCGATGCTGGTGACGATCGACGGGCCCAGCACGTCGGCCAGGAAGGAGCCGTCCGCGCTCATCATGCCGAACCAGGCGAACCCGGCCGCGGTCAGCAGTCCGCCACCGACCAGGAGGGTCCGGGCGGGGACCCGGTAGCCGAGCTTGATGGCGATCACGGAACCGACGATCACGCCCAGCGCGAAGGGCAGGAACTGGATGCCGCTCATGGCCGGGCCCTCCCCCAGGACGCGCTGGAGGTAGAGCGAGACGAAGTAGAAGGCCGAGGCCATCGCGCCGCCGAGGAGGAGGTTGTAGCTGTTGGCACCGGCGACGGAGCGGTTGCTGAACAGGCCGAGCCGGATCAGCGGGTCGCGGGCCGTGGTCCGCTCGACGTAGATGAACGCGGCCAGCAGGACGACGGCGATCGCCAGGGTCGTGAGGGTGACCGACGAGCCCCACGCGTGCTGGTCGGTGCGCACGACGCCGAACACGAGCAGGGTCATGCCGGCCGTGGCGAGGACGGCGCCCAGCACGTCCGGACGGCCGCGGCGCTGGGCCGGCGGATCCGCGGCGACACCCCGCCAGGCCAGGGCCAGGGCCACGGCGGCCATGGGGACGTTGACGAGCATCACCCATTCCCAGCCGGCGTACTCGGTCAGCACGCCGCCGATCAGCACGCCGAGGGCCCCGCCCGCGGCGTTCATCGCGCTCCACACGCCGAAGGCCTTCACCCGCGCCTTGCCCGACGGGAAGGTCGAGGTGAGCAGGGCGAGCGCGGCCGGGGCCAGGGTGGCGGCGCCGACGCCCTGCACGGCACGGGCGGCCACCAGGTGGCCTGGTTCCTGCGCGAAGCCGCCGATGAGCGAGGCGAGGCCGAACACGGGCAGGCCGATCAGCAGGATCCGCTTGTGGCCGTACCGGTCGGCGATCTTGCCGCCCAGGAGGAGCAGGCCACCGAAGGTGAGCGCGTAGGCGTGGATCACCCAGGTCAGGCCGGCGTCACTGAAGCCGAGGCCGGAGGCGATCTCCGGAAGTCCGACGTTCACGACCGAAAGGTCCAGCGACACCATGAACTGCACCACAGCAACCGCGGCCAGGGTCAACCCCGGATTGGCGGCCCGGTCGACGGCCGTCCCACCTACAGATTCGGTGTTTGTCACCGCAACTCATCCCTCCACGGTCTCGAGTCTGGAGTATTTTCGAACACGTTCTGAAATTAGCACTGGGGGCAGGCCGCTGTCGAGCGCAGAAGGCCGGAGCCACCCCCGGATTCACGGAAGGGCATGATGGGACGGTGCCCCGAACCAAAGCAGCGCACGGCCGAGTCGGCCGGCCACCCGTGACCTCTCGTACGCAGATCCTGAACGCGGCCCGCCGGCTCATCGATCAGAGCGGCTGGGAGAAACTGACGATCCGCCGGCTGGCCGCCGAGATCGGCATCGGGGCCACGACGCTCTACCACCATGTGCGGGACAAGGAAGACCTGCTGTTCCTGCTGATCCACGAGTACGCGGACCAGATCCCGATCCCCGAGCTGCCCGGCGAGCCGCGGGACCGCATCATCGCCGCCGCCGTGGCGATCCACGACGCCCTCGCCGCCTGGCCGTGGGCCGCTGAGGTCCTCACCACGGACGGTTTCATCAGCCGGCTCAGCAACTCGGCCCTGCAACTCGTCGAGGCCATCGTGGGCGGGGCGGTCGACCACGGGTGCACGCCCGAGCAGGCCGTCCACGTCTTCCGCAGCATCTGGTACTACACGGTCGGCGAGATCCTGGTCCGGGCGCACTCCGCGGGGCAGCGCGCGGACGACGAACGGCCCGCCGGCCTGGACGCGTTCATAGAAGGGCTCGACCCGGCCCGCCTGCCCCGGCTGGCCGCCCTCGGCCACCGCTGGCCGGAGCTGGCCGCGCAGGACACCTATCCGCTCGCCCTGAGCGCGTTCGTCGACGGACTGCTGGCCCAGGCCACCTCGACGACGCCCCGGGTGCCGAGCCGCTGACGAGCGGCCGTACCCCGGCGGACGCGGTGGACGGGCCTACGCCCGGCTACCGCGTCCCGGGTCTTGCCCTTTTCTTTCCGGTCGTCCTCCACGGCGGCGGTGACGTCACAGGCTAGGAACCAGACGATGCCGATCGCCAAGGGGAGTTGACGGTGAGTAGCGATCTCTTGAGCACCGTGGACGGCGGGCGTGCGCAGCCGGCGCGCCCGGCCGGCCCGAAGGCGCGGATCCCCGACTGCCCGCTGGCGCGGACCGTCGAGGCCGTCGGCCCGTGGTGGACTCTGGAGATCCTGCACGAGGTCTTCGACGGCCACGACCGCTTCGCGGACATCCGCCACAACCTGGAGACGCCCGCGGACGTCCTGCGGGACCGGCTCGCGGACCTCGTGGCGCGGGGCCTGCTGGAGACCGCGGACGAGACCGCGGACCCCCAGGAGCGCGCCTACCGGCTCACCGAGAGCGGCCGCGCGTTGCGCCCGCTCATCCTGGTCATGGCCGCCTGGGGGAACCGACTGCTCGCCCCCGAGGACCGCAGCCTGGTCCTGGTCGACGCCGAGACGGGCGCCGAGGCGGACCCGGTCGTGGTGGACCGGCTGACCGGACGGCGGCTGGACACCCCCGGCTTCGTCTTCGCCCGCGGCCCCCGGGCGAGCGCGCAGATCAGCGCCCGCTATCCGGAGGTCCCCGCGCGGCACTGAGCCGCTCGTCCCCGGGCCGCGACCTGGCGGACGGCTCGTCCCGGTGACCGCCGCACGGCTTCCGCCGGCACCTGCCGACGGACAGGCCGTCGCCGCGGTCGGCGCGGCGGGCCGTCGCGACGGGCCGGAGCCCGGGGGACCGCGGCTCACCGTGGTCCCGCCCCCGTCCCGTGGCGGGTGACGGCACGGTCCTCGGAAGCACCCGGTCCGGACCCGGCCCGCGGGCGTCGTGGGCCCGTGCGGTCCGGCAGGCACGGCGGGCGGCCGTCGGCCCCCGCACCACCGGCCGTCCGCCGCCGTGAGGCCCATGCCCTCCCCGTCCCCGGCTCCTGTCTCCTTCGCCCTCCAGCCCTCTGCCCCTCCGCCCTTCCGCCTTCCTGCCCCCCTCTGTCCTCCGCCCTTCCGCCTTCCTGCCCCCCTCTGTCCTCCGCCCTTCCGCCTCTCTGCCCCCTCTGCCCCTCTGCCCCTCAGTGGAGCCCTCCCTGTCGGACCGACCGCGCCGGAACGGCCACGAAAGGCCCTGACCGCCATGGACGTATCGGACCTGCTCTCCCGTGCCGCGCACGTGTCCGCGGCACTCGCCGTCGTGCTGCTCCTGGCCCGCCTGGGGCGGAACGCCGCGCGCCGGCTGCGCCAGCCGGAAGTCGTCGGGGAGGTCACGGTGGGGCTGCTCGTCGGGCCCGCCGTGCTCGCGCTGTCCGACCGCGCGCTGTTCGACGCGCTGCTGCCGGCCGCCGTCCTCGACGTGCTCACCTTCGTCGGGCAGACCGGACTCGTGCTCTATCTCGTCGGCCTCGCCCACAAGCTGCGGCCCGGGCCGGGCGGCCCGCCCCGGCGGGCGCTGTCCGCGCTGGTGGCCGGCGCCTTCGTGGTGCCCCTCGCCACGGGGCTGCTGCTGGTGGGGCTGATCGCGCTCACCGGCGACACGGCGGCCCGGGGCGAGGTGCCGCTGCCCGCCTTCTGCCTGATGGTCGCGGTCACCCTGTCCATCACCGCCGTCCCGGTGCTGTCCCGGATCCTCGGCGACCGGGGCCTGAGCGAGTCGGCCGAGGGACGGCTCGCCCTCGCGTCCGCCATCGTCATGGACGGACTGGGCTGGATCATGCTCACGCTCGCCGTGGGGCTCGGCGCGGACGACCTGTCGGGCCTGTGGGAGCCCGCCGTCGCGCTGCTCGCGGGCGGCGGCTGCGCCCTCCTGCTGCGGCTGGGGCTGCGCACCGCGCCCGCGCGCCGGCTGTGCCGCCGGCTGCCGCGGACGACCGCGGTCCTGCTCGGCGGTGCCGCGCTGGGCACGGCCCTGCTCACCGAGCACCTGGGCATGACCGCCATCGTCGGCGCCGCGCTGGTGGGTCTGGCGATCCCCGGCGAGGACGCGGCGGCCGCCGACGCGGGCCCGGCCCCCTGGACCGAGCCCGTGACCGCCGTGTCGCACACCGGGCGGATGCTGACACCGGTCTTCTTCGTGGTCACCGGGGTCACCGTGCTCATCGACGCGTTCAGCGCCGCGTCCTGGACGCTGATCGCCGGCACGCTGGTGCTGGGCTGCTCGGGCAAGCTGCTCGGCGGTTACGCCGGGGCCCGGCTGGCCGGCACCGGGCCCGCACCGGCGCGCCGTATCGGTGTCCTCATGAACACCCGAGGCCTGACCGAGCTGATCGTGATCGAGGCCGGCCACCGGGCCGGCATCCTGCCGGCGCCGATGGTCCTCGCCCTGGTGGTGATGGCCCTGGCGACCACGGCCATGACGGGACCGCTGCTCGGTCTCGTCGACCGCGCCGAGCGACGCGGCAGCGTACCGGACCGTTCCGAACTCCCCCGCTCCGTAGCGACGGAAGGCAGTACCCGATGACCGAATACCCGGCCGCGGCCGCCACGCCCCAGCCCACGGTGGCCGAGGCGACGCCCGACGAGTTCCGGACCATGATGAGCGGCTTCCCCACCGGGGTGTGCGTGGTCACCAGCGTCGACGGGGCCGGAGCGCCCTGGGGGATGACCTGCTCGTCGGTGTGCAGTGTCTCGCTCGCCCCGCCCACGCTGCTGGTGTGCCTGCGTTCGGGCAGCCCGACCCTGGCCGCGGTCCTGGACCGGGGCGCCTTCACGGTGAACCTGCTGCACGAGGGCGCCCAGGACGCCGCCGAGCTGTTCGCCTCGGGCAACCCGCACCGCTTCGACCTGCTGCCGTGGGAGCAGGACGCCGACGCCTCGGGTCCCCATCTGGTGCGGGACGCCCACACGGTGGCGGACTGCACGGTCTCCCTGACCCAGGCCGTCGGCGACCACGTGACCGTGTTCGGCCGTACCCGCAGGATCGTGCGGCACCGCACGCGGTCGCCGCTGCTGTACGGGCTGCGGCAGTTCAGGCCGTGGCCGGGGAGCTGACGCCCCGGGACGGCCGGCGCGGCGCGCCGCACACACTGAGGCCGGCAGGGCGTTCGCCCTGCCGGCCTGCGTGTCGTGCGGGGCCCTCCCGGCCGCGGGCCGGGACGTGCCCGGGCGGTCACGGGTGCCCGGCCGTGCCGGGGCATACGGCGCCCTGGGCCAGCAGCCCGTCGACCACCGCCTCGAGTCCGCGCTGGTGGTGGTCGCCCGCCGCCAGCTCCACCCACTGGTCGCGCAGCCGGGCCAGGAGGGGGAAGGCGTCGGGGTCCAGGGACAGCATGGCGCGCTCCCAGGGCGTGTCCTCGCCCTTGCGGCGGGCCCGCTCCCGGTTGAGGCGGACGAGCAGCTCACCGATCGTGTAGTACCAGATGACGCGGTAGGCATAGACGGCTTCCTCGTGGCTCATCCCGCAGGCGACCGCGGCGTCGATCATGCTCTCCACGAGTCTCAGCGCCGAGGCGCTCACATGGTCCTCGGACGTCACCGCCTCCACCGCCCAGGGACAGTCAGCGAGCATCCCGTGGAGGGTCCGCGCGCCCGCGAGGAGCCGTTCGCGCGGCTCGTGGGGCAGTTCGGCGCGGGGCAGGCGCTCGGTCCGCGCGTCCAGCAGCAGGGTGAGCAGCTCGTCCTTGTCCTTGACGTGGTAGTACAGCGCCATCGGCGTGCTGGACATCTCTTTCGCCAGGCGGCGCATGGACAGGTGCTCCGCCCCCTCCTCGGTGAGGATGCGCTCGGCGCTGCTGAGGATCGCCTCCCGCGACAGACGGCGCGGCCGGCCCAGCCGGCCGGGGCGTTGACTCCAGGACTCCATGAGACCAGCTTTCCGAAACCGTTGGGGTGATGACGTGTCGACCGCCGCGTGGCTCAACCGGCCGGGCGCGCGGGGGCACTTGCCGTCCTCGGCGCCCGGAGGAGCCGGCACCGCGGGCGGTGGCCGCACCGGGCGCGGGCCGACCCGGCCCCGGCACGGTCGCCGGTCGTGAGGCCGCCCGGCCGCACCGGATCGGGTGGGTGAGCGGGCGTCGCCGCTGCGGGACCGGCTCCACGGCGCCGGGACCGGCGCACGCGCAGGGCGCGACCGGGCGGAGCCGCCGCGAGGGCCGGCGTCCGGCGGCGCCGGGACCGAACGGGCGAGGAGTGACCGGCGCTCCGCGCGGAGGCGGTGCCGGGCGCCTGGCCCTCTCGGCCCTGCCACGTCCGGGCGTCCCGTCGTCCCGTCGCGCCGAGCGAACCGTGTCCGCTGTGACCCGGGTGGCAGCGCACTGGGCGCGGCCGGGCGCATCCGGGCGGGACGGCGGTGCCGGCCGGTGCTCCCCGAAGGCCCGTCCCGGCGATCGGCCGGGGTGCCGGTGGTGTGCGGCCGGGCGCGCCGTACGGTCCGGCGGCGTGCGCAGCGGTTCTCGGCGGGTGCGCCGGGCGCGGTTCTCGTGGGACGCGCTCCAGCGCCGGGCCCACCGGCCACGGGACGCAGGTGCCGCCGAACGCCCCCGGACCGCGGCGGTGCCGCCTGCGGGCCGGGCTCGCCACCGGGCGCACCGGCCGCGCTCCCCCGGCTCGGGCCCGGGCGCGAGGGCGCCCGGGCCCGTCGGCGGACCAGGGCCGGTGTGTCACCGGTGCGGGCGGGCGCGCCGCGGACGGCGCGAGGTGCTCAGCCGCGGTTGCCGGCCCGGGAACGTGCTCCCGCGTGCTCACGGCACGCCATTTTCGTCGCCTCCACGGTGCTGCGGGCCAAGGCGACGGCTTCGTACAGGAGATCCATCCGGGCCGTGTGGCCGTCCGCGACGTCCTGGTGGGTGCGCAGCAGCAGGGCCGCGCAGTTCAGGGCGTCACAGGCCGCGCTGACCTCCGCGGGGATGCGGCGCCGGCTCGCGTCGCGCAGCTCCCAGGCCAGCTTCTCCAGATGCTGGACGACCGTCGTGAGCTCCACGGCCGTCTCATGGACGGCAGACATAGAAAGACTCCCTTCCCCTACCCCGGCGCCGGGGCGCCGCACTGCGGCGTCCCGGCGGACGGACCATGGACGTCAGGCGGCCTGACCGGTCTTTGTGACGAGGTAGTTGCCGAGCACCAGGTAGTCGATCTCGGTGCCCAGGAAGCAGTTCAGCGCGTCGGCCGGGGAGCACACGATCGGCTCGCCCGCCACGTTGAACGACGTGTTGATCAGGCAGGGCACGTCGGTCAGCGCGGTGAAGCGGCGCAGCAGCGTCGCCAGCAGCGGCGTGTCCTCGTCGGTGATGGTCTGCACCCGGGACGTACCGTCGACGTGTGTCGCACCCGGGATGATGTTGTGGTACTCCGGGCGCACCGGGAACACGAACGTCATGTAGGGCGAACGCTTCTTGCGGCCCATCTCGAAGATCTTGTCCGCGTCCGACTCCAGCACGATCGGCGCGAACGGGCGGAACGGCTCACGGTGCTTCACCCGGGTGTTGATGACATCCTTGATGTCCGCGAACTTCGGGTTCGCCAGGATGCTGCGGTGGCCCAGCGCCCGCGGGCCGTGCTCCAGCCGGCCCTGGAACCAGCCGATGACGACCTTCTCGGTGAGCAGCTTCGCCACCTGGTCGGCGACCTCGCCGTCGGGGATGCGGGTGTACTCCACCCGGTCGCCGAACTCGCGCAGGGTGCTCTCGATCGTCGCCTCGTCGTACTCCGGCCCCACGTACGGGGTGACCGTGTCGGCGTACTTGACCTCGGCGGTGTTGTCGGGGTGGTTGGCCCAGGCGTGGACGGCGGCACCGATGACGACGCCGGTGTCGCTGGCGCCGAAGCTCACCGACATGTCCTCGAAGCGCGAACCCTCCAGGAGCTGGGTGTTGTTGACGCAGTTCAGCGCCAGACCGCCCTCGAAGAGCAGGTGGTTCAGGTCGGTCCTGGACTCCAGGGCGCGCAGCTGGTGGCTGGTGACGGCGGTGAGCATGTCCTGCGCCGCGGCGGCGATGTTGGCCTTGTACTCCAGGGTGTCCTGGAACGGTCCGAAGCACTTCTCGAACAGGCCGTCGAAGCAGCGGGGGTTCTCCAGGTCGTGCGGCCGGACCAGGGAGTAGCGGCCCCCCTCGTGCAGCTGGACGATGTGCTCCAGGAACGGGTTCGGCGAGGGCGCCTCGGCGAACCCGGACAGGCCCATGACCTTGTACTCGTCGTTGTTCGGCACGAAGCCCAGGAAGCGCGTGATCGAGGCGAACAGGTTGCCCAGCGAGTCGTTGGCGCTGATGATCGACTCTTCGAAGACGCGGATCTTGCCGTCGCGTATTTCACCGGTCAGCGAGGAGAAAAGCTCGGCGCGACCGTCACTGATGAGGAATGCGGTGTCCTTCATTCCCGCCATGTAGTAACCGGTCATCGCGTGCGCGAGGTGGTGCTGGACGAACACCACCTTCTCCGGGTCGGGAGTGAATCCGGTGCGGGCGGCGAAGTCGGCGAGAATCGCTTCGCGACCGAGGGCCTTGTCGAACAGTTCACCGATGCGGGCGAGCCGGTCGACCTTTTCCATGGGCGGCAGCGGAGCCGACGCCAGGTCGTGCATGGTCGCGTCGAAGACCTCGTTGGAGAAATTCCACGGGATGGCGATGAGGTCGATGTCGGAGAACTCGATGCCGGCCTTCTCGAGGCACCACTGCACCGCGTTGATCGGGAAGTCGGAGGTCTTCTTCTCCCGGTTGAGCCGCTCTTCCTCCACGGCAGCCACCAGCTTGCCGTCCACCAACAGCGCTGCGCCCGCGTCATGGCCGAGGATGTAGTGCTTCTCCGTCCCGACCGCGCCGAACTTGTCGGCGAAGACTTCTGCGCCCCGGGTGAACCCGTTGCAACCCAGAACAATCATGACAAATTTCCTTCTCTGTTCTGCTGCGTCGCGTGCACGGTCCGCCAGCCGGCGAACAGAGCCCTGACGGTGTCGGACGGCTGCGTGCCGGACTTTCCAAGTGCGGAAATAATTCGAGCGTCTTTTGCCTACCGAATTTCCCGGCCAGGCTACCGACGCGGATCAGCCGGTTGCAATGTGCGGATCACACCGCTATAAGTGCGTTTCTCACAGCTCGGCGAAAGGCTGTGAGATGATCGGTCGCTTACAATCGGAGCGCGTGGCGGAGTCGAACACACGCCTTCCCGACATCGCTGCCATTGCATTGCCGGCGGCAAACGTATGCGCCGTATTCAGCATCAAACCAGTCCCTGGGAGAGGCTGCCATGCCACTGGACCGCATACTTCGTAACCTGATCACCTGGCAACGCGCCGGCGGCCCCCCGGCCTCCCTTCGCGACATGACCGTCGAGCAGGCCCGCGAACGGTATCTCGCCAACGCGATCCGCCCCCGCCGCCCGGACGGCGACGCGGGCCCCGCCGTCACGACGGCCGACCACCGGGTCGGCACCGCGGACGGGTCGTCGTTCCGGGTCCGGGTCTACACCCCCGCGTCCGACGAGGGCCGGGTGATCACCTATCTGCACGGCGGCGGATGGGTGCTGGGCGACATCGACAGCCACGACTGGGTGTGCCGCATCGTGGCCGAGTCGCTGGGCGCGGTCGTCGTCTCCGCCGACTACCGGCGGGCCCCGGAGTTCCCCTATCCCACTCCCCTGCTCGACGCCATCGCCGCGGCCCGCTGGACGAGCCGCGCCTTCCCGGACCGCGACCACGTCATCGCCGGGGACAGCGCCGGAGCCAGTCTGTCGGTCGGAGTGGCCATGGACGCGCGCGACACCGGCGACGTGGAGTTCGCCGCGCAGCTCCTGCTGTACCCGCCGGCGGATCCCAGCCTGCGCTTCGCCGCGGCCGGTGCGCACCCCGAGGGCTACCTGCTGTCCGTCGACGACATGGCCTGGTCCTACGACCAGTACGTGCCCGACCCGCAGCAGCGCGCCGAACCCGCCCTCGACCTGCTCGGCGCGGATCTGCGGCACCTGCCGCCGGCGGTGGTCGGCACGGCCGAGTTCGACCCGCTCCACGACGAGGGCGTCGAGCTGGCCGACAAGCTGTGCGTCGACGGCGTCGCCGTCCGCCACGTGCCCGGTCCCGGTCTGGTGCACGGCTACTTCCTCATGCAGGACATCGTGCCGGCGGCGGCCGTCTGCGCCCGGCGGGTCCTGGAGGAGCTGGACGCGGTGCTGCGGTCGGCACGGGAGGGACGCGAGAGTGCCCCGGCCACGTACGCCGAGGCACTCGGGGAGGGCTGAGCGAGCGGCGCCGGCGGGCACTCGCCCGCCGGCGCCCCGTGCCACCGCCCCGCCCGGCCCGACGGCCGGGCGGGGCGGTGCCGCACCGGGCGGCCCGTCGGACGGCCCGTCACCTGTCCCGCGCGGACCGGCTCGTCCGCCAGGCCCCCAGCGCGTCCGTCACCGGCTGCCCGTAGTCGGCGTACATCGGGCTCAGCTCGCCGTCCAGGAACAGCCCGCGCATCGCCACCCGCTGGATCTTGCCGCTGGTGGTGCGCCGCACCGCGCCGCGCCGCAGGAGGGCCACCCCGCCCACGGGGATGCCGAACTCGCGGTCGACCGTCTCCTTGATGCCGTCGGCCAGCCGGCGCAGCACGTCCTCGGCCGGGCGTCCGGTGACCTCGTGGGTCACGACGAGCACGTCCTCGGGCTCGGCGCCGCTCCTGGCGAGCGGCACGGTGAACGCGGCGCCGACGCTGCCCAGTTCGGGGTGGTGCTCGCGCAGCCGGCGCTCGATGTCCTGGGGGTACAGGTGGTGGCCGTACACGGTCACCGTCTCGGCGAGCCGGCCGGTCACGTACAGCTCGCCGTCGAACAGCGTGCCCAGGTCGCCGGTGCGCAGATAGCCGCCCTGCACGAAGGCCCGTTCCGTCGCGGGGGTGTCGCCCCAGTACGCGGTGCCGATGCTGGGGCCGCGCAGCCAGATCTCGCCGATGCCGCCCGGCTGCAGCGGCTCACCGGTGCCCGGGTCGACGATCAGCAGGTCGCAGTCGCTCGGGACACCGCAGCCGACCAGGTCGGCGCCGCTCTCGGCCGGGACGAAGCGGTTCTCCCGCAGCCGGTCCACGTCCACCGTGGTCACCACGGCCTTGCGGAACGCCACGCCCGACACGAAGACCGTGGACTCGGCCATGCCGTAGCAGGGACACAGCACGTCGTCCCGCAGGCCCGCGGGCGCGAACCGCTTCGCGAACGCGTCCAGCACCGCGGTGTCGATCGGCTCCGAGCCGTTGACGGCCACCCGCCACCGGGACAGGTCCAGCCCGGCCAGCTGCTCGTCGCTGACCCGGGAACAGCACAGTTCGTAGGCGAAGTTGGGGGCCGCGGACAGGTGGATGCCGTACTTGTCGATCACCTGGAGCCAGTGGTGCGGCCGCTTCAGGAAGGCGCTCGAGCGCATCAGCACACAGGTGCCGCCGAGCAGCAGGGCGGGCAGGATCTGACCGAGCAGCCCCATGTCGTGGTAGTGCGGAATCCATCCGCCCAGCCGGGTGCCGGCGCCCATCGCGAACGCGCGGCGCTGGCTGTCCACGTTGTGCAGCAGGTTGCCGTGGGTGAGGGTGACGCCCTTGGGGTCGCCGGTGGAACCCGAGGTGTACTGGAGCATCGCGAGGCTCTGCTGGTCCAGCTCCTCGGGCGTCCAGGACTCGCCCGGGTCCGCCAGGCCGGCGCTGTCGGTGGCCAGCACCCGGGTGCCGGTGAGTCCTTCGCCGTCGACCCAGGCCTGCACCTCGGGCAGGTTCTCCGCGTCGGTCAGGGCAGCGGAGACCGCGGCGTTCCGCGCGATGCCGGTCACCCGCGCCTGCTCGTGCCGGTAGCGGCCGGGCAGCGGCGCCGGGACGGCGGCCACGCCGGCGTACAGACAGCCCACGTAGGCGGCGGCGAAGTCGAAGCCGGTCGGGTACAGCAGGAGCACCCGGGTGCCCACGGGGTAGCGGGCCCGCAGCCATGAGCCGATCTTTCTGGCCTCGGCGTCCAGTTGAGCGTATGACCACCGGGTGTCGCCGTCGGTCCGCTCCACGTCGTCAACAAGGATCACCGCGGTGCGTTCCGGCGTCGTGAGCGCGTGCTCACGAATCACCGCGGCAGCATCGGTAGCGTGCGGTAGATCGACCATGACTCTGGTTTCCTCTTTCCCGCCGTGTGCACGGCCCGGTACCGCCAAGACGGCCGGCAAGTACCTCGTCAAGGTGGGTTGTGCGGTCATTGGGCGTTGCGTCGACGCCGTCCCTCCCGGCCCCGGAGGGGGAGCCGGCACCGGGAGGGATGGCGGTGGCCTGGCCACCGGGCGCCTCGTGGTGCGTCGGGCGCCGGTGACCGGCGGTCGGCGGCGGTGCCGCCGACGTTCGTGCCGGGACGGCCCCGGGCCGTCCCGTCCGGCGAGCGCGGCCCGGCGCTACGGCCGGGCGACGAACAGCTCGCGGGCCTTGGCCCGCTGGAGCTTCCCGCTGGTCGTCTTGGGGATGCTGCGCTTGGGAACGAGATGGATCTCGGCGGGGGCCACGCCGGTCCGGGAGCTGACCGCGGACCGCACGGCCTGGCGCAGCGCGTCGTGGTGCTCCGCGTCCAGCTCCGTCTCGACGATCAGGTGCAGTTCCTCGGAGTCGGCGTCCTCGGCCCGGTGCCCGACCGCGATCACCGCGCCCAGCCGGACACCGGGCACGGTCTCCGCGGCCTGCTCGAAGTCCTGCGGGAAGTAGTTGGCCCCGCGGATGATGACGAGGTCCTTGGCGCGGCTGGTGATCCGCAGCGCGCCGTCCCGCAGGTAGCCGATGTCCCCGGTGCGCCACCAGTCGGGCGCGTCGACGCACGCCGCGGTCTCCTCGGGCAGGTCGAAGTACCCGGACGTGCGCGAGGGGCCGCGGAACTGGACGTGCCCGATCCCGTTCTCCCCGAGCGGCCGGCCCTCGTCGTCGACGATGCGCACCTCGGTGCCGGCCACCGGCTTGCCGCAGTCGACGATGTGCAGGGCCTCGGTGCTGTCCGGGTCGACGTCGACGGCCCGTCCCCCGCCGACCGCGGACTGCCGGTCGATGGAGTCGTACCGGAACGGCGCGTCCGGCCGGGTGCTGGTGATGGCCAGGGTCGCCTCGGCCATGCCGTAGCCGGGGACGAAGGCGCTCTCGGGCAGGCCCCAGCGGCGGAAGCGCTCGACGAAGCGCTGCACGGTGACGGGCTGGATGGGTTCCGCCCCGCAGAGCGCCCCGCGCCAGGACGACAGGTCCACGCCCTCCATGTCCTCGTCGCGGACGCGGGAGGTGAGGTAGCCGTAGGCGAAGTTCGGGGCGGCTCCGAAGGCGCCGCGGTAGTGGCTGATGTACTGGAGCCACTCGACCGGGGCGCGCAGGAACCGCGAGGGGGACATCAGCACCGCGTCGCCGCCGACGTGGACCGGGCACAGCAGGCCCGTGATCAGGCCCATGTCGTGGTAGAGCGGGGCCCAGCTGACGGTCGTGTCCGCACGGGTCCAGCCGAGGACGTCGACGATCTGCTCGCAGTTCGCGGCCAGGTGGGCGTGCGAGATCATCACGCCCTTGGGCTTGCCCGTGGAGCCGGAGGTGCACTGGATCAGGGCCAGGTCGTCGCCGTCCGGACGGCGGATCGGGTGCTGGGGGGCGTCGCTCGCGGTGGCGCGGGCATAGAGCTCCTCGCCGTCGATCAGCGGGGTGTCGAAGAGGCCGTCGAGGGCCTGGATCACCGCGGACGTGGTGACGACGGCGGCGGGGCGCAGATAGCCGACGAGGTCCTTGAGCTGGCCCTCGAAGCCGGCGGCGCCGCCGAAGCGCAGCGGTACGGCGATGGCCGTGGGCATGGCGCCGGCCAGCTGGGTGCCGAAGAAGGCGGTGATGAACCGCGAGCCGGTCGGCAGGCAGAGCACCACCCGGTCGCCGCGGCCGACGCCCCGCTCGGCGAGGGCCGCCGCGCACCGGGCGGCGTTCTCGACGAGGGCGTCGTAGCGCAGGGTCTCCTCGCGGCCGGGTTCCGGGATCAGCGTGACCGCGGATCCGTCGGAACCGCGCTCCGCCTCGGCCAGCAACGCGTGCAAGATACTCGGGAATCGCGGACGCAGTGCGGTCATCCGATGTGCTCCTCGATAGTGCTGCTGAACTGATCGACGATCCACGGCTGCACGGACACGTCGTCGGAGACGATGCGCGCGGGGTGGAACCCGTGCCGGGCGGCCAGGTCCCGGGCGGCCAGCACGCCCGCCGAGGCGAGACCGCCGTAGGACGGGCTCGGCGTCTCCGGCTCCAGGCCGAGGAGGATCGTTTCGGCCATGCAGGAGTAGAGGATCCCCGGAGGCAGGGTGATGCCCGGGAAGTGCGGGGTCTGCAGGCCGGGAAGCTGGATACGGCCACCGGACACCAGGGTGACGTTCGACAGGGCGGCCACCGCCGGGTGGACGTCGCCGGGCACCGCGAGGTCGCAGACGAGGACCTTGCGGTCACCGGCGAGGTGGTGCGGCAGGATCACCGGGTCCGCCGAGTTGGTGGCGCTGACCACCGTCGGGCAGTCCCGCAGGGCGTCCATGTCCTCGGCGATCGACACGTCCACCAGGGGGGAGAGCCGGTCGGCGACCGTCTTCAGCCGCCGGGCGGATCCGGGCCGGCCGACCAGCACCATCGAGTCGCAGTGCGGTGCGATGAGTTCGGCCATCACGGAGCCGATGTTGCCGATGCCGCCGACCAGGCCGACCCTGCGGTCCCCGGCGCCGGACTCGGCCAGCGTCAGCCGCAGCAGGTCGTAGGCGCAGGCGGCGGTCAGCGAGTTGCCCGACGTCACCCTGACGTCGTGCTCCACCACGTCCCGCGCGGCGTTGGTGACGATGGAGGTGTGGCCGCCGAGGCCGATGACGCCGGCGCCGAGCGAGACGCCCAGCTCCACCGCCTCCAGCACGGTGCGGCGCAGCCACGCCCCCTGCCCGGCCCGCAGCGCGGCGTTGGCCTGGGCGGCGGTGAACGGCACCGCCACCATGATGACCTCGACCGTGCCCTGGGCCTCGGAGGTCACCCGGTGCCGGGCGACCTCGAACGGGTCCATCTCGCCCCACACCCGGTCGAGGGTCGCGTCGCACTGCTCGTCCGACCAGGAGGCCAGTTCCGGTGCCATGGCGCGCAGCTTGCTCGGGCTGTCGAGGTTGGCGAGGAACGCCACCCGCGGCACGTCGGACCGGTCCGTGCCGGGGGCCGGCCGGTCGCGGCGGGGCAGCGGGACATGCTGGCGCGGCTGCCAGGCGCCGGCCGCAGGAACGGCCAGGTGTTCCAGCACCGTCGCGTACTCGCCCCGCGAGAGCAGGCCCGCGACCTCGTCGAACGCGGCGGCGACCCGGTCCACGTCGGCCGGTTCGAGCAGCGCCGACGGCTGGACGCGCACCGTCGTGGGGGCGGACAGGGTGGGGATGACGCGGATGCTGTGGGTGTGCAGCAGCCGGCCCGCGACGAGGTAGCCCAGCGACTCCGTGTCGAACACCTCGCGCAGCAGCGCCGATTCGGGCTGCGGCAGGGCGAACTCGACGCCCAGGAGCAGCCCGCGTCCGCGCACCTCGACGATGGCGTCCGGCCACTTGGCGGCCACCTCGGTCAGCCGGTCGCGCAGCAGCGTGCCGATCTCGGTGACCCGCTCGCGGTAGGAGAGGGCCAGGTCGAGCGCGGCCGTCGCGATGCGCGAGGAGAAGTCGTCGTCGGCGAAGGTGGAGGTGTGGTGGCGGCCGAAGTCGGCCACGTACCGCTTCTCGGCGACCAGCAGCGCGGATATCTTGGCGAGTCCGCCGCCGAGGGACTTGGAGAGCAGGTAGTAGTCCGCGACCACACCGGAGTCCTCGGAGGCGAGGAAGGTGCCGGTACGGCCCATGCCGCACTGGATCTCGTCGAAGACCAGCGCCGCGTCGTGGCGGTCGGCCAGTTCGCGCAGCGCGGCCAGGGTCTCCGCGGGGACCTCGCGGACCCCGGACTCGCCCTGGATGGGCTCGGCGAAGCAGGCGGCCACCGGCGACAGCTGCCGCTCGGCGGAGTGCGGGACCCCGGCGGAGTCCACGGTGACCGTGTGCACCGCGACGCGTTCGGCGTCGAGCGCGCCGCGCACCGCCTCGGGCGCCCAGTCGTACAGCCGGCGGTGCCGCGGTCCCGGCACGTGCAGGTCCTCGGGGACGTTGCCGCCGTGGGTCAGCGTGCCGGCGCCGGTCGACTTGCCGTGGAAGGCGTTCCGCAGCGACACGAACACCGGGTCCGCGCCCCGCAGCCGGGAGATCCGGTCGAGCGTCTCGCTCAGCACCTCGGCGCAGGGCCGGCCGGCCGCGGGTCCGCTCGCGACGGGAAGGTCCGCGATGCCGTCGCGGCGCACCCGGCGCAGCGCCAGCTCGGTCTCCTCCTCGAGCGCGCCGAGCCGGCGCCGGTGCTCGACGGTGGCGTGCTTGACCGCGGCCTCCACCGCGTCCGCGCCGGTGTTGCCGAGGGTGACCACGTAACCGGTGCCCGTGGTGGCGCCGACGATCTCCGAGAGGCGCCGGGCCAGTTCGGCCGCGCCCGGGCGGATGCTGCCCTGGGCGTTGAACGGGGTCTGTTCGTCGAGGCACCGGCGCGCCACCTCCAGCAGCGCCGGGTGGTTGTGGCCGAACAGCGAGGCGCCCGCGCCTCCGACGAGGTCCAGCACCCGCTCCCCCGCCGCGGAGCCGTCCGCGGACCGGCGGGTCAGGTGGTCGCCCTGGCCGGCCTCGTAGGTCACGTCCAGGTTGAGCGCCCGGAAGAGGCGGGCGAGTTCCGGGCGGGCGTACCGCGCGAAAAGGTCATCGGCGTTCATGCGTCACTGCCTCCTTGCCCGGCCCGCGCCGTCAGCGACGCGGTGACCTGATCCACCACGTCCCGCAGTGTCCGCATCTCGGCCGCCTGCTCGTCCGAGATATGCACGTCGAACTCGGATTCCATCTCGACGATCAGATCGATGGAACGCACGGAGTCGAGGCCGTAGTCCACCAGCGGGACATCGGGGTTGAGTTCGGGTACCTGTAGTCGGCGACGGAACAGTTCATCGACGACCTCGTGAATATCGCGATTCATTGCCTTCTTTTCCCCCATTCGATGCACTGTTCCTTCGGCCGATGCGGGCTCGGAAGGACAAGGCGAATCGTCAGAGTTCAACGCCGTATCGCCACGGCGAACGAAAGATCTGCCTCCGTGCGAACCCACACCGGTACCGGTTCGCCTCGGTACGACGCGGTCAGCGCGCCGTCGGACTGGTCGAGCTCGATCCGCCAGAACAGGAAGTCGCCCAGTCCGCCGATGCCGTTCAGGGCCTTGAAGGCCGCTTCCTTGGCGGCGAACAGCTCCCGCGGGGTGTACGCCCCGGCGGGCGGAAGCAGCGTCCGTCGCTCCCGCTCCCGCAGGACGAAGGCGGCGGTCCGGGGTTTGATGGCCGCGGTCTCGATGTCGACGCCGACGGCTTCGGCGCCGGCCGCCACCACCGCGACGGCCAGGTGATCCGTGTGGGAGATGGAACCCGCATAGCCCCGCGGGAAACGCGGCCGGCCGTCGGGATCGCGGGGCACGATCCGGTCGGCCGACCCGGCCGCGGCCAGGGCCGAGGCGGCCGCGCGACGGCCCGCCGCGAACTGCTCGGCCCGTCCGTGCGGCCACGGCACCGGGCAGGTGGCCAGCGTTGTCCCCGGTGCGACTCCCGCGGGAATCACCAGTTCGACCGCCACCGTCCGTCCTTCAGCCGCGCAGTGCCACGACGTGCCCCGCCAGTGATTCGATCGAGCGCAGGACCTCGGGCTCGACGTCGTCGTCCCACTCGAAGCCGAACGCGTCCTCCATCGCCACCAGCAGGCTCACCAGCGCGGTGGAGGGCAGCCCCGCCTCGCGCAGCGAGACGGTGTCCGGCACGTCGCTGACGAACCGGTCGCTGCCGAACAGGTCGGCCAGCAGTTCCCTGATCCGCTGCTTGACCTCGTCCGTCGTGATCGCCGCCGTGTCAGACATTCGCTTCCGTCTCCTCGACGAACCTGCGGACGATCGACTGGAACGTCTCGGGGTCGTCCAGGAAGGGCACGTGGCCGGCGTTCGTCATGATCTCGCAGCGGCCGTTCCCGAACAGCTTGGCCAGCTCGTGGCCGCGCGACGGGGTGAGCAGGATGTCGTCGTCGCCGAGCACGATGACCGTCGGGGCGGCGATCCGCGACAGCAGCTCGGGGCTGGTGTCGCCCTCCTGGACGAGCGCCAGGCCGTTGGCGAGCTCCTCCGGGGTGGACATCGCGAGGAACGCCTCGCGGAAGCCCAGGAAGCCGGGGGTGCCGCCCTCCTCGTTCATCTCCCCGCTGATCACCTCGGGGTAGATGTGGCCGTACAGGGCGGCCATGCCGTGGTTCTTCAGCGTCAGCAGCCACGCCCGGTTGAGCTGCCGGTGGCGCCGCATGCCGGTGAGACCGAACACCGGGCCCGCCAGCACCAGGCCCTTGACCCGGTCCGGGTGGGCCAGCGCCACGTCACGGGCGAGCTGGGTGGAGGCCGAGCTGGCGACCAGGTAGGTCGACTCGATGCCCAGCGCGTCGAGCAGACCGATCAGGTCCGCCCCGTGCTCCTCCCAGGTGGGCTCCTTGTCGAGCTTCGAGGACTGGCCGTGGTTGGCCAGGTCGTAGCTCACCACCCGGAAGTCGCGCACCAGGTCCTGGGTGAAGGCGCGCCAGAGCGGGCTGGTGATGAAGAAGTTGTTGAGGAGGGTGATGGCCGGGCCCTCACCGCGCGACTCGTAATAGAGTTCGACGCCCTCGCGGGTCGTGACGCGCGGCAGGTCCTCCGGGTACTGGAGGTCGAGTTGCTCCAGGGCTTCAGCGGCTGACATTGCTTTCCAGTCCTTTCTCGGTCTGTACGACTCCGGCGCCCGGGAGCACCCGTGCGAACCGGGCGACGACGTCGGCCGCCGATATCTCGTCGGAGAGCGCGCTGCAGGACATGCCGCAGTACATCGCCATCTCCTCGATCCGGCCGCTGGTCGCGTCGGTGGGCACGGCCGCGCTGAAGCGCGGCACGAGATACGGCTTTCCTTCGACCACGGTCTTGCCGATGAACTTCTTGGGCTGCCCCGGATCGTCGGTCACGGGCGTCGCCAGCACGCGGTGCCGCCGCCCCGGCCACCCGATCTCGTACACATCGGTGATCACGGTGTCGGACTCGTCGGCGGCGGTCACGGCCGCCTTGAAGCGCGGGTGGGCCCGCGACTCGTGCGCGACGACGAAGGCCGTACCGAGCAGCACGCCGTCGGCTCCGGCGGCGACGGCGCGGGCGGCCTCGGCGGGCGAGCCGATCCCGCCCGAGGCGACCAGGCAGGCGTCCGGCAGCCGCTCGCGCAGCGCGGTGACCAGCTCGTCCCGGAGGGAGGTGCCGAGCAGGTGGCCGCCGGCCTCGGTGCCCTGGGCCACCACCACGCCGCCCCGCTCGGCGACGCGCACCCCGTCCTCGACGGTCCCGACCTGCACGACCAGGTCCCGCCCCGCGGCGACGACCCGGTCGAGCACCGCGTCGTCGGGCAGGCCGAAGAGGGACACGTGCACGCGGTCCGGCGTCTCGTCGAGGACCTGGGCCAGCTGGCGGTCCAGCTCGTCCGGCCCGACGACCTCCGGGATCAGGTTCACGCCGACGGGCCGCTCGGTGCCCTCGGCCAGCCGGCCGAGCATGGCCGACAGCGGGGCACCGACCAGCTTGTAGCCGCCCGCACAGCCCGCCGCGCCGGCCTCGGACACGGCGCACGCCAGCTCGGTGCCCGCGACACCGCCCATGCCCGACTGCAGCAGGCTCACATCCAGGCCGAGGACCTGCGCCAGGGAGGCACGCATCAGCCCAGACTCTCCACCGCGGCCACCGCGGCGTCGGTGCCGCCGAACCGCTCCGTCAGGGTGTGCACCCAGCGCTCCAGGCCGAAGGCGAGGCAGCTGGTGTGGGCCGTGGCGTCACCGGCCTGGATGCCGCAGCGCTCGCCGAAGAAGTTGCGGTGGTAGTTGACGGAGCCGATCGCCAGGCCGTTGACGACGAACTCCTCCTTCACCGGGAACAGGCGCTGCATCTTGGCCTTGCCGCTGTTCTTGTCGAAGAACGGGTCGGTGGCGACCTCGATCTCGAAGTCGAGGCCGAGTTCGGCGCACAGGGTCTGCACGGCGTCCTTGGCGCGCAGCAGGTGGTTCTTGGCGACGTCCTCGGGTCCGATGCAGACGATCTCCCGCATGGAGAAGCCGAGCAGCCGCTGCAGGCCGTCGTAGTGGTCCTCGTTGCGGAAGCAGGTGCCGAGCGTGGTCCGCATCGCGCCCTCGGCCGGCAGGGCGCTGCCGGCCAGCTCGACGTAGATGGCGTAGCAGGCCGCGGACGGCAGGGCGAACCCGGTCGGCTGCATCACCTCGGTGGGGATGCGCTCCAGCGGCCGGTCGGACTCGGCGAGCAGGGGGGCGACGCGGTCCGGGTCGAGGCGGGTGGCGGCCAGGCCGAGGTGCGGGAAGTTGTCGTAGTAGTCGAACATGTCGAGGTCCCGGCACTGCATGAGGAACGGGAACCGGAACTCCGGGGCGTCCCAGCCGTCGGCCAGGCGGCGGAACACGGAGTCGATGGCCCGCAGCAGTCGCAGCTGTCCGCCGTCGAGAACTCTCAAGCCGTTGTCGGTTGCTGTGGTCATCGTGCCGCTTTCCGCTTGAAGAATCGGGCTTCGATCGCGTTGAGGGTGCGGAAGTCGTCCAGGTCCACGTCTTCCGGATCGATCGGCTCGCCGGTCAGTTCCTCCAGCAGGAAGATGAACTCGACGAAGGCCAGTGAGTTGATGGCCCGGCTGTCGATCAGGTCCAGGTCGTCGGGCACCTGCCCGAGCTTGGGGTTGCGGCCGAGGATGAACTCCCGGACCGCCTGGAGTTGATCGGTCATTTGACGATTTCCCTACCGACGCCGGCCTTGGACAGGAACTTGCGGGTCCGCTTCAGGACCTCGTCGTGCGCCGCCACGCGGGCGGGGTGCTCCAGCGCCCGCCGCCGCAGCGACAGCGCGTCCGGGATACCGGCGTCGCGGTAGGCGGCCGGGTTGTAGAGGGTGCCGATGCTGTACTGGAGGTAGTTCTCCAGGTACTCGGCGACCACGGGAACCTCGTCGGGGTCGCGCTTGGCCACCTGTCCGAGCAGGTTCGTGAAGATCATCCGGCCGAACGCGACGTGCCGGCTCTCGTCCTGGTGGTGGACCCGGTTGATCTCCCGCGCGATGGGCGGCAGCGACTGGTCGGTCGCCATGTGCGCGTTGTAGTAGTCGACGATCTCCTCGAAGATCAGGATCCGCGCGAACACGATCATCTCGCGCGCCACCGGCGACAGGTGCTCCACCGAGTCGGCCTTCAGCGTCGGCTGCGCCGGGTACAGCTTGCCGCCGTACCGCAGGCAGAACTGCGCGAAGAACCACATGTGCTCGTTTTCCTCACCAATGAAGTGGTGCAGGAACTCCGAGACGTTGGCGTACGTCTTCTCGTGGATGCGCATGACCACTTCGCTCATCAGCTCACGGATCCCGTGGATGTTGAGACTGAAGAAGTTGATCGCCTCGTACCGGGTCAGCGCCAGCTGCTGCTCTCGCGTCAGCTCGTCCCACATCGGCGTCCCCGCCAGCGTGGTCAGGCTCTCGCTCATCCACGGCATGTCCGGCTCGATCTTGTCGGGCCAGTCGAACATCGTGTACGGGTTGTAATAGCCGGACTCCGCCAGCTGCTCCAGCCGGTCGAGGTTCAGGTGAACCGGCTCGATCTCACGTACCGCCATTTTTTTCACTCGCCTTTCCCTGTGCAGGATTCCCCGTGCAAGGCACCAGGTTCTGACCTGGGCGGTGGGGTGCGGGATTCGGTCACGCCGCACCCGTGCAAACGCGTGCGGTGGTCCGGGACGTCAGCTCCGGCGGACGGCGCGGATGTCCGCGTGGATCTCGGCCGGGCGCGGTGAGCCGCACTCATGACGGCCGAAGGGCTCGTTGCCGGACGCGGTCGAGGGGATCACCTTGTTGTAGACCGACCCCAGGCACAGCTCCCGGAACGCCTCGGTGTCGTCCGGCAGCCGCGCGGCCAGCTGCGCCTTGGCGATGTCGACCGTACGCAGCGCACCGTCGTCGTCCACGACCTCCACACACGCGTGCGGAAGATCCAGCGCACCACCCAGCACACCACAGAACCAGCCACGCTTGGCCTGCGCCCGGTACCCCGCCGCACGGAACCGCTCGGCCAGGAACAGACTCGCCGCGATACAGCTCGTCGCCCCCAGCTTGTGCACCAGCTCCACATCCGACTGCATCGACACCGGGATCATCTGCCAGCGGTACCCCGCCTCCAGGTACTCCCGCACCAGCTCACGCAGCACCGGCGACACGATCGGCGTGCGCGCACCCGTCGTCGTCACCCGCGCCGCGAACTGCGCCGACCCCGCACCCGGCTCCGGCCGCGACACATCCTCCAGCCGCCCGCCGAACCGGACCACGTCCGGCTCCTCGAAGTGCCACGGCGCCTCACCGGCACACTCCACACACTCCAGCCGGACCCGCACGTCCCACGTCTTGGGCCGCAGCAGATCCTCCACCGGCCGCCCCGCGAACCGGAACAGCATCCGGAACGCCAGCTCCGGCTGCGTCGTCGAACGACCCGAATACATACCGAGGTTGTACAGGTCATTCGCGTCGAAATAACGCTCCCCGGCCCGCTCCTCGAACGGCAGACCCACCCCGACCAGCCGGTCCACATCCCCCGGCTCACACCCGAGCATCTCCCGCGCGACCGACTCCGGCAAAGACTTCACCGAATACTCGGCAGGAATGAACTCGATGGAATCCGCTACCTTCTCCCAGGACGTACTACCGGCAGCTTCGGCTTGATACGGCACGACCCATCTCCCCCGGCGGAATAACCACGCCGGCGACCGGCGCATGCTTTCGTTCCATGAACTTGTGAATAACCACGAATAATCCGCCAGTCCCCCTCTGCCCGGACCCCCAGAAGCGCTCCCGACGTTAGCAGTCGGCGATCACATCAAGACAGGTTCACTCCACATTCGTCACTGTGCGTTTTTCATGGAGGGACCGGAGGATTTAATGCTTGACAGGTCCGGCGCGGCCTCGCCGGGGGCGGGCCGGGAGCGCCGTCGCCGGCGCCCCGGACGGGGTACCGCCGACGGCCGCCGACGCGGCGGACCCCGGTCCCGGCCGGTCCGCGACGCCGTCCGTACAGGTCCGGAGCGGGGCCGCCGGGGACTGCGCGGAGAAGCTCCGCCGGGACGCGGGACCCTGTCGAGTCCCGTTCGCCCGACGGAGCTTCGGTGTGCCGGTAGTCTGCTGTCGTGGGTGTGGTCAAGTGACCCACGAGTCAGCTTGGCGGGGCCCGTCGGCCGGGCCCGCGGGAGCGGGTACCGGCCGATCTCCGCCACCGGCGTGGCCGCCCGCGGCCGCCCTCCCGCTCAGATCCAGTGGGCGTCCCGGGCGATGCGCAAGGCGTCGATCCGGTTGCGCGCGCCGAGCTTCGTGACCATGGAGGAAAGGTAGTTGCGTACGGTTCCTTCGGACAGGCACAGTTGGCCCGCGATCTCGACGACCGTGTCACCGCGGGAGAGGTGTTCCAGTACCGCCAGTTGCCGTGTCGTCAGCGGGCAGTCGCCGTTGGCCACGGCCGCGACGGTCAGCTCGGGGTCGAAGACCCGCTCGCCCTGGTGGACCAGGTGAATGGCCTCGAACAGACGGCGGGGTGAGGCACTGCGCCGGACCATGCCGGCGATGTCTCCGGTGAAGGCCCGGCGAACGACCGAGCGGGTGCACGCGGTGGCGAGCAGCAGGGTCCGGCAGTGCGGCAGGCTCGCTATCTTCTCGGCGATTTCGATCGTTTCGTTGTCTCGGCCTTCGAAGCTGATGATCGCCACGTCGGGGCGATGTAACTCGGCGAACTCCAGGGCGGCGAGATTGCTGTCCACGGAAGCGGCGACCCTGATCTCGTCGCGCTGTTCGAGCAGTGCAGTGAGTGCGGATCGGGACAAATGCAGGTCGTCGAAGACCAAGACATCGATTCCCACTCGACTCCCCCTTCATCAACTGGGACCGCCCGACCTTATCATACGTGTACGAAAATTCGACCCCCTCTCGCCGGGGACGCCTCTGATCGTTTATCGCTCAACCTGCCGGCCGTCGCCCGCCACCCCCCGCAAGGATCGCGGAAGCGCAGCTCACAAGCGGTTTTCGGCAGGACGGACGGCCACCGCCGAATGGCGATCATCGACGGCGGCGGGACACCCCGCGTTCCGGCCTTATTAACAGAATGTCGAATTCCGGATTACCCTGACGGCCCGAGCCGGCTGAGAACTTATCGCGCTCGATCCGCGCCCGCCAGCACCCGGCACCACGCCCGGCGGCCGCCTTGGCCCACGTCCTCCAAGACGCCTGCCTCCCCCGGCACGTTCCATAGAGAGCACGTCCAGAATCTGGCCAGGTTTCGCGTGCGAAGCTGCTTCGCCGCAGGCCTTTTGTGATCTCCGGGACGAGATGGGGGACGCGGCGATATGCGTGTCGAGGAGTATGTGGCGCAGTTGACCGCCCTGGGTGTCACGCTGTACGAGGAGTCGGGCCGACTGGGCTACCGGGCCCCCCGGGGCACGCTGACCCCCGAGCGGCTCGCCTGGCTGCGGGAGCACAAGGAACAGGTGCTGGCCCACCTCCGGGAACGGGACACCGGCCCCGCCGTCGTGCCGGACCCCGCCGCGGACCACGAGCCCTTCCCGCTCACCGACGTCCAGTCGGCGTACCTGCTCGGCCGCGGCACCGCCTTCGACTACGGCGGGGTGGCCTGCCACGGCTACCTCGAGTTCGCGCTGCCCGACGGCGACGCGGACGCCATCGAGGACGCCTGGAACACGCTGATCCGGCGGCACCCCATGCTGCGGGCGGTGATCTCGCCCGAGGGGCACCAGCGGGTGCTGCCCGCCGTGCCCCGCTACGCGGTACGGCGGCACGACCTCACCGGACTTCCCCCGGCGAAGGAACGGCGGGGGATCGAGGAGATCCGCGACCGGATGTCGCACCAGGTGCGCCAGACGGACCGGTGGCCGCTGTTCGAGGTCCGCACGACCCGCACCGGCCGGACGCTGCTGCTGCACCTGGCCATCGACCTGCTGATCTGTGACTACGGCAGCATGCGCGTGCTGCTCGCCGAGCTGCGCGCGCTGTGCGAGGGCACCGCCGTCCCTGACCCGCCCCGGCTGACCTTCCGGGACTACGTCCTGGCGGCGCGCGGCGTGCGGGACGGAGTGCGCTACCAGCGGGACCGGGACTACTGGTGGGACCGGATCGACTCCCTGCCGCCGGCCCCGGACCTGCCCCTGCGCACGGACGCGCCGGACGCGCCGCCCCGCTTCCGGCGCCACGGCACGCGGCTGAGCCCGGCACAGTGGGCCGAGCTGAACCGGCGGGCGGCAGCGGCGGGGGTGACCGCCTCCGGCGCGCTGCTCCAGTCGTTCGCGGAGGTGGTGGGACGGTGGAGCGCCCGGCCCGCGTTCACGCTCGGCCTCACCCTCCAGAACCGGCTGCCGCTGCACGAACAGGTCGACCGCGTCATCGGGGACTTCAGCTCCACCAGCCTGCTCGCGGTCGACCTCGCGCAGGGCGCGACGCTGGTGGACCGCACCCGCGCGGTGCAGGCCCGCCTGTGGGACGACATGGACCACCGGCTGTGCTCCGGTGTCGAGGTGCTGCGCGAACTCGCCCGGCGCCGCGGCCGGGCCGAGGCGCTGATGCCGGTCACCTTCACCAGTACGGTCAGCGGTCCGGGCCGGGATCAGGCGCGGCCGCTCCTGCCGGGCGGGGAGCTGGTGCACGGCATCTCGCAGACGCCGCAGGTGTGGATCGACTGCCAGGTCATGGAGGACGGCGGCGGACTGCTGGCCCACTGGGACGTGCGCGAGGGCGTGTTCCCCGACGGCGTGGCCGAGGACATGTTCGCCGCCTTCGCCGGGCTGGTGCGCGAGCTGGCCGAGGGGGACGCGGGGTGGGACGCCGCCGATCCCGTGCGGCTGCCGCCGGCCCAGCGGGAGCGGCTGGCCCGGGCCAACGCCACGCAGGCGCCGCGCGCCCTCGGGCCGCTGCACGCCGAGGTCGTCGCGCAGGCCCGCCGTACCCCGGACCGGACGGCGGTCCTCACCCCCGGACGGCGCCTCGACTACGCCGAGCTGGCCGGCCGGGCGGCGGGGGTCGCCGCGGTGCTCACCGACGCGGGGACGGCCCGGGGCGAGTGTGTCGGCATCGTCATGGACAAGGGGTGGGAGCAGGTCGTCGCCGTGCTCGGCGTGCTGCTGGCGGGCGGCGCGTACCTGCCGGTCGACACCACCCAGCCGGCCCTGCGCCGTGACGCCATGCTCGCGGACGCCGGGGTGCGGACCGTGCTCACCCAGTCGTGGCTGGCCGCCGGCCTGCGGCTGCCGGACGGCATCCGGACCGTCCCCGTCGACACGACGGCACCGGCCGCCGAGGCGCCCGCGCGGGCGGCGGGCGGCCCCGACGACCTGGCGTACGTCATCCACACCTCCGGCTCCACGGGGACCCCCAAGGGGGTGATGATCAGTCACGCCGCCGCGCGCAACACGGTCGACGACGTCAACTCCCGCTTCGGCGTGGGTGCCGGGGACCGGGTCCTCGCACTCGCCCAGCTCGGCTTCGACCTGTCCGTCTACGACATCTTCGGCCCCCTCTCGGTGGGCGGTGCCGTCGTCCTGCCGGACCCCGCACGGCGCGGCGACCCCACGCACTGGGCCGATCTGATCGAGCGGTTCGGGGTGACCGTCTGGAACTCGGTGCCCGCCCAGATGCAGATGCTGCACGAGTACCTGAGGACCCAGCCCGCCGTCGACGCCGGCCGGCTGCGGCTCGCCCTGCTGTCCGGCGACTGGATCCCGGTGACCCTGCCGGAGGCGGTCCGGCGGCGCCTCCCGGGACTGCGGGTGGTCGCCCTCGGCGGGGCCACCGAGGCCGCGATCTGGTCGATCCACCACCCCGTCACCACCGTCTCCCCCGGGCAGGGCAGCATCCCGTACGGCAGACCGCTGGCCAACCAGACCGTCCGGGTGCTCGACCCGCTCATGCGGGACTGCCCCGAGCGGGTGACGGGTGAGCTGTACATCGGCGGGGCCGGCCTGGCGCTGGGCTACCTGGGCGACGCGCAGCGCACCGAGGAGCGTTTCGTCAGACACCCGCACAGCGGTGAACGGCTGTACCGCACCGGAGATCTGGGCCGCCGCGGGCCGGACGGCGAGATCGAGCTGCTGGGCCGCGCCGACGCCCAGGTGAAGCTGAACGGGCACCGGGTCGAGCCCGCCGAGGTGGAAGCGGCGCTGCGGGACCACCCGGCCGTGCACGCGGCGGCCGCGGTGGTGCGCGGCGAGGGGGCGGCCCGGACGCTCGTCGGCTTCGCCGAGCCGGCGCGCACCGCACGCCCCGCCCCGGACGCCGGTCTGCGGGAGGCGGCACGGCGGCAGGCCGAGCGGGCGGCGGGCTTCGACGAGGCACGGCAGGGCGCGGACGTCCGCGCCCTGCACGAGGCCCTCGAGGAGTCGGCGCTGCAGTCGATGCTCCTGCTGTTCCAGGACCGCGGGCTGTTCACCGGCGCGCGGGACGGGCACACCGCGCAGGAGATCGTCGAGGCGTGCGGCGCGGCCCCGCGCCACCGCCCGCTCGTACGGCGCTGGCTGGCCGCCCTCACGGCGTACGGCCGGCTGGTGCGGGACCCCGGCACGGGGGTCCACCGCCGTGCGGCGCACGTGAACGAGGAGAGCCGCGCGGCCGTGCACGCGAGGATCGACGCCCTGGAGCCGCGCGTCGGCTGGGGAGCGGAACTGATCCGCTTCCACCGCGCGTGCGAGGCGAACCTGGCGGCCCTGCTCGGCGGGGAACTCCCGCTGCGGGACCTGCTGTTCCCCGAAGGGCGGCTGGAGACGGCGGCGGCCGCCTACCGGGACAACCTGATCAGCCGGTACAACAACGCCGCGGTCGTCGAGATCGTCCGCCGGGCGGCCCGCGGCCTGCCCGGGCCGCTGCGCCTGCTGGAGATCGGGGCCGGGGTCGGCGGCACCAGCGCCGCGCTGATCCCGGAGCTGCGGGACCTGTCCGTCGACTACCGGTTCACCGACGTGTCGCCCTTCTTCCTGAACGAGGCGCAGGAGGCGTACGCGGAGCACCCGTGGGTGCGCTTCGGGCTGTTCGACCTCAACCGGGACTACCGGGCCCAGGGGTACCGGCCCAACTCGGCGGACGTCGTGCTCGCCGCGAACGTGCTGCATAACGCCGTCGACGCCGGCGAGGCGCTGCGGCGGCTGGGCGAACTGGTCGCGCCGGGGGGCTGGCTGGTCCTCGTCGAGGCCACCCGCGACACCTGCCGCGCCATGACGTCCATGGAGTTCAACGACGGGCTCACCGGCTTCACCGACGAACGCGCGCGGGACGGGGCCGCCTTCTTCACCCGCAGCCAGTGGCTGGACCTGCTGGAGCGGGCCGGCGCGGAACCGGTGGTCTGCCTCCCCGAGGAGGGCGGCGCGCTCGCGGAGATCGGCCAGGGGGTCCTCGCCGCCCGGTTCAAGGCCGACCGCGCGCCCGTGCGGCCCGCCGAGCTGCACCGCCACCTGACCGAGCGGCTGCCCGCGTACATGGTTCCGGCGGAGCTTCAGGTGGTCGACCGGATCCCGCTGACCGCGAACGGCAAGGTGGACCGCCGGAAGCTGGGCGAGTGGACGGGCGCGGTGGCGGCCGGACAGCGGCGGGAGGGCGGTGCGGCGCCCGCCGACGACCTGGAACGGGCGCTGGCGGCCCTGTGGTCGCAGGTGCTGCGGGTGCCGGCCGTCGGCCGGGACGCCGACTTCTTCGCCCTGGGCGGGGATTCGCTCCTCGTCGCCCAGCTGGTCGGCCGGATGCGGGAGCGCATTCCGCAGGCGGCCGGCATGACCTGGGACGACCTGCTGCGCGACGTGCTCAACCGGCCGACCGTGGCGGCGCTCGCCGCGCGGCTGCGGTCGGCGCGGGCGGACGGCGTCCCCGCAGGAAGCGGCTTCGCGTCGCCGCTGGTCGAGCTGGCCGCCGGACCCGGGGACGCGTCCGGCGCGGCGCCCCTGGTGCTGGTGCACGACGGCACCGGCACGGTCGCGCCCTACCGGGCTCTGGTCGCGGAGCTCGCCGGGCGGCTGCCGGTCGCCGGGCTCGTCGTCGACGACCTCGACTCCTACCTGGACACCGACCCCACGACCCTGATCGGCCGGCTCGCCGACCGCTACGCCGAGGTGCTGGCGGACCGCGGGCACACCAGGGTGCATCTCGTCGGCTACTGCATGGGCGGGCTGCTCGCCGCCGAACTGGCCGGCCGGATCACCGCGGCCGGCGGCGAGGTGACCCGGCTGTCGGTCATCAGCAGCTACCGGGTGCCCTACCTCGTCGAGGACGACCTGCTCGCCGAGTACATCTTCGCCCGCATGATGCGGGCCGACCCCGTCCGGCTCGGCTATCCCCGTGACGAGTCGGCGATCCGCGCGCTGGTCGCCGCGGTGACGGAGAAACACGACGGCGCGGTGCCGCCGGGCAGCCTGACCGAACCGGCCACCGCGCTCGGCCCGGCCGCGGCCGGGGCGCTGCGGGCGTTCGAGACCCTGGCCGCACGGCCCCGGGAGGAGCGGCTGCGCGCCATCGGCGCCGCCATGCCCCAGGAGGACGCCCGGCTGGGCTCGCCCGAGCGGCTGGCCCGGATCCACCGGGCGGTCCGGCACAGCCTGGTGGCCGTGGCCTCGCACCGCGCCACCCCGTACCGGGGGGACACCATGCTGCTCCGCCAGCTCGGCGAGGCGGAGATCTTCCCGGGCATGCACCGCGACATGGGCACCTACTGGCAGCGGGTGTGCACCGGCCGGCTCCGGCTCGTCGACGTTCCCGGGGACCACTTCACCTGTGTGCGCCCGCCGCACGCGGCCTCGGTGGCCGCCCTGCTGGCGGACGAGGACCAGGACGTCCGCGGATGAGCCGGGCACAGCCCGCGGACACGCGCAGCGCACCGGTGATCGGCGTCCTCGGAGGCTACGGGGCGGTCGGCACGAGCGCTGTGCGCGCGCTGGCGGCCGAGGGCCGGTTCCGGCTGCGGATCGGCGGGCGGGATCTCGGCGCCGCACGGGCCCTCGCCGCGGCACTGCCGGTCCCGGCGCAGGCCGTGCGGGTCGACGTGGAGGACGGCGCGAGCCTGGCCGGGTTCGCCCGCGGCTGCCGGACCGTGCTCAACTGCTCCGGCCCCGCCTACCTCCTGCTCGGCCGGGCGCGCACGGCGGCACTCGCCGCGGGCGCGGACTACGTGGACGTCATGGACGACGGCGGCACCCCCGCCCCGGTGCCGGGGCGGACGGTCGTGCTGTCGGCGGGACTGGCGCCGGGCCTGTCCGGGCTGCTGCCCGCGATCCTCGCGCGGGGGCCGGTCCCGGGCGGCCGCTTCTCCGGGTGCTACGCGGGCCTCGGCGTGTTCACCGTCACGGGGGCCGTCGACTACCTGCTGAGCGCGGAGCGCGGCTACGGCACGCCCGGGGCGGTGTGGCGGGGCCGCGTGGTGCCCGGCGCGCTGCGGGTCGAGGAGGAGCACCGGCTGCCCGGGGTGCCGAGACCGCTGGTCGCCCACCCGTTCCTGACCGGGGAGGTGGTGAGCCGGGCCCGGGCCCTGGGGCTGGCGGAGGCCCGGTGGTACAACGCCTTCGACGGAACGGCCGTGCTGGACGTGCTGAACCGGTCCCGGGGCGGCCGCCTGGCCGGGCCGGAACTGCGGGCGCGGGCCGGGGAACTGGTCCGGGCCAGCGCGCTGGACGCGGCCGGGCGGGCCCCGTACCACCTGCTGTGGGGGTGCCTCGAGGGCCGGGGCCCGGACGGCACGCCGGTGCGGCGCACCGTCGTGATCCGGGGGGCGGACGGGTCCGAGCTGACCGGCCTCGTCGGGGCGTTCGCCGCCGCGGCGGTCTGTGACGGGCGCCTGCCGCACGGGGTGCACCGGGCGGCGGACGTGCTCCCCGCGGACGAGGTCCTGCGCCGGCTGCGCGACGGCCGGGCCGGGGTGACGGTCGCCGAGACCGAGGAGGCGGTGGCACGGGGACCGGCCCCGGCGATGGAGGAGGGAGTCCTGTGACCCTCCCCCGCCCGCCGTCACCGGCCCGCGCCGGCCGTCACCGGGCGGCTCCCCGCCCGGCGGCGCTCCCCGCGCCGGCTCCGCGTCCACCGAGCCGTCGCCCGGCGGCTCCCCGGCCCACGGGTCTTCGCCGGGCAGTTCCCCGGCCCACGGGTCTTCGCCCGGCAAGAAGCCGTCCAACGAGCACGAGGTAGGGATGTCGAACAAGCGCAGGCCGAGACGATCGTCCGCCGGACGCCCGGACCCGCATGCCCTCGTGGGCAGCCCGGACGCGCTCAGAGCCCAGGTCTGCGAGGTGCTGGGCACGCGTCTCGGCCCGGCGGACGACGGGACCAACCTGTTCGAACTGGGCCTTCAGTCCATCCAGTTGATGCAGCTCACCAGCAAGCTCAACCGCGCCGGTGTGCGGGCCGACTTCACCGAGCTGGCCCGGGACGCCCGGCTGACCCGCTGGTACGAGCTGCTGACCGGCGGCGGCCGCACGACGGGGGCCGACGGCGACGGGTCCGCCCCGCGCCCCCTGGACGGCGCCCTCGCCGCCGACGACGCCGCCTCCGCTTTCCCGCTGACGCCCGTACAGCAGGCCTACTGGATCGGCCGCGCGGACGGACAGCCGCTGGGCGGCGTGGGCTGCCACGCCTACCTGGAGTTCGACGCCGCGCACGTCGACGCGGACCGGCTCGACACGGCCGTACGCGCCCTGCTGCGACGGCACCCGATGCTGCGCGCCCGCTTCACCGACGACGGCACCCAGCACGTCCTGCCGGCCTCGCCCTGGCCGGGGCTGACGGTCCACGACCACACCGGCCAGGCCCCGGACGCCGTCGGGCGGGCGCTGCTGGAGCGCCGCGAGGCGCTGTCCCACCGGCGTCTCGACGTGGCCCGCGGGGAGGTCGTGGACGTCCGGCTGAGCCGGCTCGGGGACGCGGGCTACCGCATCCACGTCAACATCGACCTCCTCGTCGCCGACGTGCACAGCATCCGCCTGGTCCTGGGCGATCTCGCCGCGCTCTACGAGGACCCCGCGGCCCTGCCCGCGCCGGCCTACGACTTCCGGCACCACCTCGCGGACCGGGCCGCCGGACGGGCCGCCGAGCGGGCCCGCGCGCAGGCGTACTGGGCGGCGCGGCTGCCCGGCCTGCCGGGCGGCCCCGGCCTGCCGCTGCGGGCCGACCCCGGCGACATCGCGGTCCCCCGCTTCGTCCGCCGTACCGGGAGTCTCTCCCCTCGGGAGTGGGCCGCGCTGCGCGGCCGGGCCACGGAAGCGGGCGTCACCCCGTCGGTGCTGCTCGCCACGGCGTTCGCCGAGGTCCTCGCGCGGTGGAGCGGTGAACGGAACTTCCTGCTGAACGTGCCGCTGTTCGACCGTGCCCCCGCCGCGCACCCCGACGTCGACGCGATCGTCGCCGACTTCACCAGTCTGGTGCTGCTGGAGGTCGACCTGGCCCCGGGCACGGGCTTCGCCGAGCGGGCCAGGGCCGTCCAGCAGCGGCTGCACGACGACGTCGGGCACGCCGCCTACACCGGCGTGGACGTGCTGCGCGACTTCGTCCGCGCCGACGGCGAGGCGCCGCGGACCGCCCCGGTCGTCTTCGCCTGCAACGTGGACGCCCCGCTGGTGCCGGACGCCTTCGCCGCTCTCTTCGGTGACCTCGCCTGGATGGTGTCCCAGACGCCGCAGGTGTGGCTCGACTGCCAGGTGTACCTCACCCGTGACGGCGGGCTGCTGCTGGCGTGGGACGCGGTCGACGAGCTGTTCCCCGAGGGGATGCTCGACGCCATGCTCACCGCCCTCGTCGCGCTGCTGCGCGAGCTGATCGACGCGGACTGGCGCAGCGCGCCGGACGTCCCGCTGCCGGCCGCCCAGCGGCGCCGCCGGGAGCGGGCCGGCTCCGCGGTCCGCGAGCACAGCGGGCGGGCGCTGCACGAGGAGTTCTTCGCCCGGGCCGCCGAACGGGGCGAGGCTCCCGCCCTGGTGTGGAGCGCGCCGGGCCCGGACGGGCGGGACATCGCGCGCACCGTCACGCACCGGGAACTCGCCGGGCGGGCGCTGCGCGTCGCCGGGGCCCTCGTGCGGCGGGGCGTGGGCCGGGGCTGCCCGGTGGTCGTCACCGCGCCGAAGGGCCCGGACCAGATCGCCGCCGTGCTCGGCGTGCTGGCCGCCGGGGGGACGTACGTGCCCGTCGGAACCGACCAGCCCGCGCTGCGCCGGGAGCGGATCCTCGCCCTGAGCGGTGCGCGACTGGTCCTGGACGGCGGCGGCCCCCCGCTTCGCGCGGGCGACGGCGTGGAGGTGCTGCCGGTGGACCTGGCGCTGCGCGCCGAGCCGCTGGCGGCCCCGGTCCCCGTGGACCCGGGCGACACGGCGTACGTCGTCTTCACCTCGGGATCCACCGGCATCCCCAAGGGCGTGGAGGTGGGCCACCGGGCGGCCGTCAACACCGTCGAGGACGTCAACGAGCGGTTCGCCGTCACCGCCCGGGACCGGGTCCTCGCGGTGTCCGCCCTGGACTTCGACCTGTCGGTGTGGGACGTGTTCGGGCTGCTGTCCGCGGGCGGCGCCCTGGTGCTGCCCGCGGAGGCGGAACGGCGGGACGCGCACCGATGGCTGGAGCTGTGCCGCCGGCACGAGGTCACCGTGTGGAACTCGGTACCCGCGCTGATGGAGATGCTCCTCACCGCCGCCGACCGGGAGCCGCTGCCCCCGGCGCTGCGGCTGGCGCTGCTCTCCGGCGACTGGATCGGCCTCGGCCTGCCCGGCGCGCTGCGCGAGGCGTCCGGCGGACGGTGCCGGCTGGTCGGGCTCGGCGGCGCCACCGAGGCGGCGATCTGGTCGGTCTTCCACGAGGTGACGGACGTACCCGGCCACTGGCGGTCCGTCCCCTACGGCACTCCCCTGAGCAACCAGAGGATCCGGGTGGTCGACCCGGAGGGGCGGGACTGTCCCGACTGGGTGGCCGGCGAACTGTGGATCGGCGGGGACGGGGTCGCGCTCGGGTACCGCGGGGACCCGGAGCAGACCGCCGAGCGCTTCGTCCGCCACCGGGGCCAGCGCTGGTACCGGACCGGAGACCTGGGCCGGTACCTGCCGGACGGGACCCTGGAGTTCCTGGGCCGCACCGACCACCAGGTGAAACTGAACGGCTACCGCGTCGAACCGGGTGAGGTCGAGGCGGTTCTGCACCGGCACCCGGCGGTGGAGCACGCGGTCGCCGTGACCGTCGGCGACCGGCGCACCGGGCTGGCGGCCGCCGTCGTCGAACGCCGCGGCCCCGCACGCCCGGCCGGCCCGCCGGCCCCCTCGGCCGCGGCGCCCGCGGCCTGTCCGGCGGTGGCGGCGGAGCACGCCCTCACCGAGACGTTCCTGGCCGCGATCCTCGACCGGCTCGGCGTCGCCGCGGCCGTCGACGACGGCCGGCCGGCGCCGTGGTCCGCGCTGCCGGCGGGCTGGGTGCCGTACCTGCTGGCCCGCGACGTGCTGGCGGGCGGCGAGGAGGCGCCCCGGCCCGGCCCGCGCTGGACGGCGGTGCGCGACGAGCGGCGGATCGCACGGCTCAGGGAGCGGCTGCGGGACACCCCCCTGGCCACGGTCGCGGACGCCTGGGACCGCGCCGCGCCGCGCCTGACGGCCGCGCTCACGGGCGGGCCCGGTGCCGCCTGGCCGCTCGACGACCCGGCGCTCACACCGGACGGCCTCGCCGGCCTGCTGCCGGGGGCCCGCGCGTGCCTGGCCGGGATCGCCGGCCACCTGGCCGGACTCGCGGCCCGGCGGGCGGAGCCGCTCGCCGTCGCGGAGTGGGCCGCTTCGGGAGGCCGGGGCGCGGCACGTGTCCTGGAGGAACTGAAGCCGGGCACGGTGACGTACACGTTGCTGGGCCCGTCGGCCGCCGCACTCGCCGCCGCCCGCGACCGGCCGACCGGGACCGCGCACACCGTGCGGGCGGTGCCGCTGGACCCGGCGGCTGTCCCGGAGGCGTGCCTGCACCGCTTCGACGCGGTGATCGTCGACGACGCCGTCAGCCGGACACCGGACGCGGACGCCGCCGCCGCCGTCCTGGCGCTGCTGGCGCGGCCGGGCGCCTCGGTCCTGCTCGTGGCGAGGAGCGAGCCGTCGCCGCTGGCGCTGCCGGGCGGGGCGGCGCCCCGGCGGCCGTCCGACGCCGCGGCGTGGCTGCGGGCGCTGGCGCGCCGCGGGTTCGCGGACGCCCGGGTGGTGCGGACGGAACCGGACGGAGTGGCCCTGCTGACGGCCCGTCACCCGGACGACGCCCGGCACGTGGACGCGGACGCGCTGCGCGCCTGGCTCGCCGAGCGGCTGCCGTCCCACATGGTCCCCGCTGCCTTCGTGGCCCTGCCGGCGCTCCCGCTGAGCGGCAACGGCAAGGTCGACCGGGGCCGGGTCCGGGGGCTGCTCGGCGAGCGGGCCGCGCGGCCCGCGGAGGGTGCCGAGCCGCCCCGCGGGGACACGGAGGAGGGGATGGCCGCGGTGTGGTCGGAGGTGCTGGGCGTCGAGGGCGTGGCGCGCGGGGCGAACTTCTTCCTGCTGGGCGGGGACAGTCTGCTGGCGACCCGGCTGGTGACCGCCGTGCGGCGCCGGTGGGGCGTCGAGCTGCCCCTGCGCGAAGTGCTGCGCACGCCGACGGTGGCCGGTACGGCCGCGCTGGTCGACCGGTTGCGCGAGGTCCCGCCCGCCGGGTGCCCGGCGGGCGGGCCGGACGACGGGGCGTATGACGTGGGGGTGTTGTGACCGGCGGGACGGGCCGCCGGGTCGCCGACTCCGCGCACGGTGACGCGGCGGGCGCCCGCCCGGGCGCAGCCGGTCCCCGGGGGCAGCCGGTCCCGGGCGCGGCCAGTCCCGAGCGCAGCCGATCCAGGGCGCAGCCAGTCCCGGGCGCAGCCGAACCCCGGCGCAGCCGAACCCCGGCGCAGCCGAACCCGGGCGCAGCCAGTCCCGGGCGCAGCCGATCCAGGGCGCGGCCGGTCCCGGGTGCGCCGGGGCGCGGAGCCGGTGGGGGCGGGTCCGCCCGCCCGCTCCCCGGCCCGGGCCCCGCTGCCCCGGGACCGCCGGACGGTCCGCCCGCCCTCCGTCGGCGGCCCGCCCGGCCTTCCGCATCGTGCGCGCGACAACCCTTCCGCAAGCGACAGTTGGGATGATCCATGCTTGAAGGCTGTGTGCCGTGGCCCGAGTCGTTCGCCCGTGCCTACCGGGCCGGGGGCTACTGGAACGACGAGCTGCTGGGCGACCTGCCCCTGTCCCCGCCGGGGGCGCGGGACAGGACGGCCGTGGTCACCGGCGACCGCACCCTGACCTACGGCCGGCTCGACGAGGCGGCCGACCGGCTCGCCGCCGGACTGCGCGGCCTCGGCGTCCGCGCCGGTGACCGGGTCGTGGTGCAGCTCCCCAACGACGTGGAGATGGTGGTGCTCTGCCTCGCCCTCTTCCGGCTGGCGGCCCTGCCCGTGTTCGCCCTGCCCGCGCACCGGTCGGCGGAGATCACCCACCTGGTGAACAGCTCCGAGGCGGTGGCGTACGTCTGCGCCGACCACGTCCTCGACTGCGACTACCGGGCCGTCGCCAAGGAGGTCCTGGGCGCTGCGCACACCCTGCGGCACGTGCTGGTGGCCGGCGACGCGGGCCCGTTCACCCCGCTGGCCGAGGTGGCCGCGGATCCGGTGGACCTCCCGGCGCCGGACCCGGCGGACGTGGCGCTGTTCCTGCTGTCCGGGGGCACCTCGGGGCCGCCGAAGCTGATCCCGCGCACCCACGCCGACTACACCTTCCAGCTGCGCCGAAGCGCGCGGCTGTGCGGCTTCGGGCCCGGCACCCGGTACCTGTGCGCGCTGCCCATGGGCCACAACTTCGCGCTGGCCTGCCCGGGCGTGCTGGGCACGCTGCGCGTGGGCGGCACGGTCGTGCCGGCGCCCGCGCCCACCCCCGAGTCGTGCTTCCCGCTCATCGAGCGCGCCGGGGTCACGGTCACCTCACTGGTGCCGCCCCTGGTCCCGCTGTGGCTGGACGCCGCCGAGTGGACCGAGCACGACCTCGACTCCCTGAGGCTGCTCCAGGTCGGCGGGGCCCGGCTCAGCCCGGCGACGGCGCGCGAGGTGCCCGAAGGGCTCGGCTGCACCCTGCAGCAGGTGTACGGGATGGCCGAGGGGCTGCTCAACTACACGCGGCTGGACGATCCGGAGAGCGTGGTCTTCCACACCCAGGGCCGCCCCCTGGCCCCGGCCGACGAGATCCGCGTGGTCCGCGAGGACGGGGCGGAGGCGGCGCCGGGCGAGGAGGGCGAGCTGTACACGCGCGGCCCGTACACGGTGCGCGGCTACTTCCGGGCCGCGGAACGCAATCGCACCCAGTTCACCGAGGACGGCTTCTACCGCACCGGTGACCTGGTCCGGCGGACGGCCGCGGGCTACTTCGAGGTGGTGGGACGCGTCAACGACGTGATCAACCGGGGTGGTGAGAAGGTGCCCGCCCAGGAGGTCGAGGAGCATCTGCTCGCCGACCCCCGGATCGCCTCGGCCGCGCTGATCGCCCTGCCGCATCCGCAGCTCGGGGAGCAGACCTGCGCGTGCGTGGTGCCACGCGACCCCGGGCACCCGCCGACGCTGCGCGAGGTGCGCGCCGGGCTGCGGGACCGCGGGATCGCGCCGTACAAACTGCCGGACCGGCTGGAAGTGGTGTCCCGGATACCGCTGACCGCGGTCGGCAAGATGGACAAGAAGGCGCTCAGGGCCCGGTTCGGGGACTGAGGGACCGGCGCCGGAGGGGTCCGGGCCCGCCGCCGTACGCTCCGTCGCGGGCGCGTGCGGCCCGGAACCCGCGGGCGGCACGGGCCGGCGGCGGGGGGCGTCCGCGCGTCCCGGCTCAGACGTTCTGGGCCAGCAGGCCGTCGATCACGGCTTCGAGTCCGCGCCGGTGGTGGTCGACGGAGGTCAGCTCGACCCAGCGGGGTCCGATCACGGCGAGCCGCGGGAAGTCCGACTCGGTCACGGAGGACATGACGCGCTGCCGGTACGGCGGAGCCTTCGCGTCGCGCGTGCGCTCGCGGTTGAAGCGGACGGTGAGTTCACCGACGGTGTAGTACCAGATGACACGGTAGGCGTAGACGGCGTCGTCGGGGCTCAGCCCGCAGGCGATCAGCGCGTCGATCATGTTCTCCACGATCCACATCGCGGAGAGACTCACGAACTTGTCGGAGGCGAGCACCTCCACCACCCAGGGGCAGTCCGCGAGGATGTCGTGCAGGACCTGTGCCCCGGCGAACAGTCGCTCCCGCGGCTGCTCGGGGAACCGCGGGCGCGGGAAGCTCCGGGCGTGCGCTTCGAGCAGGAGCATCAGCAGCTCGTCCTTGTCCTGCACGTGGTGGTACAGGGCCATCGGCGTGCTGGACAGCTCCTTGGCCAGGCGCCGCATGGACAGTCGCTCCGCCCCTTCCTCGTCGAGGATGCGCTGGGCGGCGGTGAGGATCGCGTCACGGGACAGACGGGGCGGACGGCCTACCTTGCCGGACCGTCGATCGGGGGACTGCATGCGTTCCGCTTCCTTCACTGTTCCGGACCGATGGCGCGCGCGACGGAAGCGGCTCCCAGGTCGCTGACAGTGTAGTGCCGGAGATTCCGCCGGATGTTGCGGAGTGATCACGTCCTGGACACTCCCCGGACGCGTCCGCACCGGGCACCGCGCCGACGGACGGCGTCATTCCCGCGCGGAAAGGAACCGGCAAGAATCCGGACAGCGGACAGAGGCGGCCTGTCAATCTAAGCCAATGAGTCAGCCCGCTCTCAGTGTTCGTTCCCTGGACCTCACCGATCCGGCCACTTTCATCGAGAACGACATCCACGAGTTCTGGCGCGACGTACGTGCGCGGCAACCCGTCTACTGGCACGAACCGACCGACCGCAATCCCGGTTTCTGGGTGGTGTCCCGCTATGCGGACGTGCAGTCGCTGTACCACCACGGCGCCCTGAGCTCGGCCAGGGGAAACGTCCTCGACGTGGTGCTGCGGGGCGACGACTCCGCGGGCGGGAGCATGCTCGCCGTCACCGACGCCCCGCGCCACCGCAGCCTGCGCAACCTCATGTTCAGCGCGTTCACGCCGCGGGTCCTCGGCGAGGTCGTCGAAAAGGTCCGGAAACGTACGGACGATCTCGTGTCGGCGGTACTCGAGAAGGACACCTTCGACTTCGCCGCGGAGGTCGCCGAGCAGATCCCGATGAACACGATCTGTGATCTGCTGTCCATTCCGGCCGCGGACCGCGGCGCCCTGTTGCAGTGGAACAAGATGGCCCTGTCGTCGGGCCACGCGGACAGCAGCGAACTCGACGCGCTCGGCGCCCGCAACGAGATCGTGCTGTATTTCATGGAGCTGGCGCAGGAACGGCGGGACAACCCGGGCGACGACGTCATCAGCATGCTCGCGACCTCGGAGGTCGACGGCCGTCTGCTCACCGTCGAGGAAGTCGCCGTCAACTGCTACAGCCTCATTCTCGGCGGCGACGAGACCTCCCGGATATCGGCGATCTGCGCGGTCCTCGCGCTCATCGAGAACCCGGACCAGTGGCAGGCGCTGCGGACCGGGGAGGTCTCCTTCGAGTCCGCGGTGGAGGAAGTGATCCGCTGGGCGACGCCGGGCATCCACCTGGCGCGCACCGCCGTCGAGGACTTCGAGATCCGCGGTGCGAAGGTGCGCGCCGGCGACATCGTGACGCTGTGGAACATCTCGGCGAACAACGACGAGTCGGTCTTCGACCAGCCGCGCCGGTTCACGCTGTCCCGCTCGCCCAACCGGCACCTGTCGTTCGGTCACGGCCCGCACTACTGCCTGGGCGCCTACCTCGGCCGGGGCGAACTGCGGGCGCTGCTGAGCGCGCTGGTCGAACACGTCGGAGGGATGGAGCTGCGCGGGACTCCCCGCCCCATCTACTCCAACTTCCTCACCGGTTACGAGAGCCTGCCGGTTCACTTCGAGGGCCGCTGACACCCCCGCGGGAGGAGCCCGCGCGGAGGCGGTGGACCCGAGGACACGAAGACATTGCTGCCCACAGAGCCGTCCGCGAGAACTTCTGGAGTCGAGAGGTGAGCATGAGGAAGAGTGTCTGCGTCATAGGCGCGGGTCCATCGGGCCTGGTGGCGATCAAGGAACTCCTGGACGAAGGTCACTCCGTGACCTGCTTCGAGCACAGCGCCGAACTCGGCGGGGTGTTCCGGGCGGAGGTCGGGGCCGACGAGGCCGGTGCCTACGACTCCACGATGCTGACCATCTCCAACTACATGATGACCTTCTCCAGCTTCCCCCCGCCGCAGGGGCAGGACCGGCGCTACTGGTCCGCCGGCGAGTACCGGCAGTACCTGCTCGACTTCGCGGAGAAGTTCGGTCTGGGGCCGGCCATCCGGTACCGCACCGACGTGCTGAGCGTGTCCCGCAACGACAGCGGCGGCTACACCGTCGAGGTCGCGCCGGTGGACGACCCGGAGGGCCGGGCGGCCCACCAGTTCGACGCGGTGGTCATCTCGACCGGAACCCACCGGGTCCCCAACTACATCGACCTGCCCGGCCAGGAGGAGTTCGCGGGCGAGATCGTGCACTCGGCGCACTACCGCAACGCCGACCGGTTCCGCGGCAAGCGCGTCCTGTGCGTGGGCATCGGCGAGACGGCCGCGGACGTCGTGAACGAGATCGCCCAGGTGGCGGCGAGCTGCACGCTGTCCGTGCGCCGCTACCAGCCCATCGTCGAGCGGTACCCAGGGGACCGCCCGTTCACGAACGACGCCTACACCTCCCACCTGCTGCACTCGGTGCCGCTGGCCGCCGCCGGACCGCTCATGCACCTCGGCATGAAGCGCAACAGGACCCGGGGGAAGACGGCCGCCGCCCGTGCGGTGGCCGCGTGGAACGCGAACAACCCGGACTTCTTCCACCACTTCCTGACCAAGAACGACGCGTTCGTCCACCGGATCGTGGACGGCACGCTGACGGTCGACGCCTCGGGCATCCAGCGGCTCGGCAAGGACTACGTGGTGTTCAGGAGCGGCCGCCGGGAGACCATCGACACGGTCATGCTGAACACGGGCTACACCGAGGACTTCAGCATCCTCAAGGACGTCGACGTCACTGACGTCCGGCGGCTGTACAAGCACATGATCCACCCGGAGCTGGGCACCGGCGTGGTCTTCATCGGGTGGGCGCGGCCCGCCGCCGGCGGTGTCCCGGCCTGCTCCGAGATGCAGAGCCGCTACTTCGCCCTGCTGTGCAGCGGCAAGAAGAAGCTGCCGGACCGGGTCCGGCTCCAGGGGCTCATCGAGCGGCAGGCCGCCTACGAGAACGAGGTCTTCCACGGCAACCCCGACCTGCGGACCCTGGTCCACTACAACCACTACATGATCGATTTCGCGAAGGTGATCGGCTGCTCCCCGTGGCGCCCGTCCCTCCTCCTCGATCCGCGGCTGGCGCTCCGGCTGTGGTGCGGCTCGCAGACACCGCACGTGTACCGGCTGTCCGGACCGCACAGCGACCGCAGGACCGCGCGCAGGACGGTGATGAGCCTGCCGCCCGCCTTCACCCCCGCCCAGATCGCCCTGACCACGGCGGTCAGCGCGGTCTCGCGGGTGCTGATCAGGCTGGGCCTGATGAAGGCGGATCCCGTCTACTGAGACGTGTCGCGGCCACCACCACCGGGCACTCGGGGCGGACCACGAGGTCTCGAGGGAAAGGTGCCGTCACGGTGGACGAAGAGCGCTACGACGAGCAGGGCGAGGTACCCCTGGCGGGCTACGCCGGTGTGGCGAGTGTGTTCGCGGCGAGCGCGGCGACGTACGCGCTGGTGTTCCGGCGTCTGGGACGAAGGGTTCCGGAACGGGTGCCGCCGTGGGACGTGGTGCTCCTGGGCACGGCGACCTTCAGGGCGGCCCGTCTGCTCACCCGGGACAAGGTGACCAGCTTCCTGCGGGCGCCGTTCACCCGCCGCGCCGGCGAGGGCGGGGGCAGCGAGGTGTCGGACGTGCCCCGCGGCGGTACGGCCCGGCAGGCGGTCGGCGGCCTCCTGACGTGCCCCTTCTGCGCGTCCGCCTGGGTGGCCGCCGGCCTCACCGGCTACTACGCGTGGGCACCGCGCCCCGCCCGGCTCGTCTGCGCGGGGCTGAGCGCCGTGACCCTGGCGGACTGGCTGCAGTACGCCTGGACCGGGACCCGGGAGGCCGTCGAAGGCTGACCGGACCACCACCGGGCGCGGCCGGCCCCCGGTGGTCCGGCCGCCCGCAGGGGCCGGCCGAGGCGGGAGTGCCCACGTGCCCGTCCGGTGCCGCGCCGGGCGGGCGCGGCACGGCGGCCGTCGAGGGCGCGCGCCGCCCACCCGGCCGCCACACCGGCGAACGGGTGGCGGCCGGGCGGAACGCCGGTCGCCCACGACACCGCGAGGGAGCTACGGCCGGCCCCGTGGCGCCCGGGCGGGCCGGCCGCCCGGCCCGAGGGCACGCCGGGCCCGGCATACCGGGCCACCTCCTGGACGGCCCCGGCACCCGGGCCGGGATCACCGTTGCCGGGCCGGTCACCGGCGCCCGCGCAGCGGCGACCAGGCAGCGGCGACCAGGCCTGGGACGACCGGTGGCCCGCGACGCGGACCCACGCGCTCCGGAGCACCGCGACGGCCGGCGGGCGGGTGCGGGGCGCCGACTTCGGCGGCGACGCCTCGGCTGCGCCCCGGTGCGCCGGCGCGCCGGTGGACGTGCGGTGCCGGGACGGCGACGAGTGACCCGACGGCGAGCCGCGCCGGGCCGGCTCAGCGCGGCTGCGCCGCCTTCGGCGCCGTGCCGCCGCCCAGCCTCAACCGCGCGCCCTGGCGGAGCAGTTCGTCCTGGACGTGTTCGGCGGGCACCTCCCGCGGGGTGCGGCCGGAGCGCACGGCGAGCGCGGCGCAGACACCCGCGGCCTGGCCGGTCGCCATGGCGATGGGCATCACCCGGTAGGAGGAGTGCGCCACGTGCGAGCCGGAGATGCAGCGGCCCGCGACGAGGAGGCGCTCGGTGCCGCGGGGCAGCAGGCAGCGCAGCGGGATGTCGTAGAAGCGGCCCTGCGGGACCCGCATCAGGATGGTCCCGGACCCCTTCGGGTTGTGGATGTCGACCGGGTACGCGCCGTGCGCCACGACGTCCGGGAAGGAGCGGGCCTCCATGATGTCGTGGCCGGTCAGGTGGTAGTCGCCCAGGACCCGGCGGGTCTCCCGGACTCCGATCTGGGTGCCGCTCTGCACGACGTACGACTCCTCGAAGCCGGGCACGCGGGTGCGCAGGAACCGCTCGATCTGCTCCAGCTGGCGGCGTGCGGTGTACTCGGCGCGGGTCAGGTCCCACACGTCGACGCCGAGCGCCCCGGTGACCCGGGTGCTGTTGACGCTCACCTCACCCGCGTGCGGCGTGCCGAAGAAGAGGACGTCCTCCCGCGGCAGCGCCAGCTCCCCCGCCCGCGTGGCCTCCTCGACCAGGTCCCACAGCCCGTGCACGCCCTTCCACTGGTCGGGGTGCTCCCGGACGTACTCGGCGAACCGCGGGCGCAGGAAGTCGACGACCCGGAACATCAGCGTCATCGGCTGGACCAGCCCGTCCTTCGGGCGGCCGATCTCGTACGGCGCCCCGCAGGCGGTGGCCACGTCGCCGTCGCCGGTGCCGTCCACGACGACGTCCGCGTCGATCACCACCGGCCCCGACTTGGTCTCGAACACCACCCGCCACCCGTCGTCCAGGGGCAGCGCGGTGGAGGCGAAGGAGTGGAACAGCAGGCGCACCCCGGCGTCGTCCAGCAGGTCCAGGAGGACCAGCTTGTAGATCTCCGGGTCGAACGGCACGGTGTAGCCGGTCTTCAGGGACGGCTTGACGCAGCCGCCGCGCGCGTTCAGCCGGTCCAGCAGCTGCCACAGGAAACCGGCGACCACCGCCTCGCCCTCGCCGTGGTCGGTGGGCAGCAACTGGTCGCCCAGCTCGCCCGGTTCGGTGAACACCGCCTGCTTGCGCTCGTTGTGGAACGACATCAGCGGCATGACCAGGGCCGCGGTGGCGTTGCCGCCCAGGAAGCCGTAGCGCTCCACGAGGACGACCTGAGCGCCCGCCTCCGCCGCCGCGCAGGCGGCGGCCGTGCCGGCCGGTCCCCCGCCGACGACCAGGACGTCCGTGCGGCCCCCGTCGCGGGCCGGGCGGGCCGGCACGGTGAGGGTCCGGGGCTGTGCGGGTGGTTCCAGGATCGGCATCGCTTCTTCCCGTCGGCAGGTGGGTCCGCTGCGGCCCGGCGTCCGGCAGGGCGGTCGGTCCGGCCGTGGGGTCAGGTCGCGGTTCCGGCCCCCGGCGTCAGCAGGTGCAGGCCGGGCTGGACGGCGTCCGCGGCGCCCGGGGACACCGTGTCGAGGGAGTCGAGCACCGCGCCCAGGCGGGTACAGGTCTCCCCGGCCCGGCCCCGCAGCCGCCGTACCCGCTCCTCGAAGTCTCCGCGTCGCTGCGGGAACTCGTCCCAGAGCCGGTCCACCTCCGCGAGCAGCAGCCCCGCCTGCTCGCGGGCGACCCCGACCAGGGCCGGGGCGCCGAGGCGGCGGGCGAAGTCGAAGACCTTGCCGGAGTACGGCAGCGGCAGGACGGGCAGCCCGGACAGGGCGGCGAAGATCAGGAAGTGCAGGCGCATGCCGACGACGAGGTCGAGGTGGGCCATGAAGCCGAGGACCTGGCCGGGGCTGTAGACGCTGTGCAGGATCCGGCCCCGGTCCGGGGCGGTCATCCGGGAGAGCACGCCGTGGGCGTGGTGCACGTCCTGGCGTTCCATCGGCACGAAGACGACGTGGGCGTCCAGCCGCCGCACCAGGAAGTCGGCGACGTCCGCGAGGAGCGCGTGGTAGTCGCCCTCGTCGAGTTTCTCGGCGGCCCGGCCCGGCTCCCGCACCGACATGCCGACCAGCCGGTGCGCCTCGGCCGGGATGCCCTCCTGGCGCATCATCCGGTCGGTGAACGGCTCCGGCGGCAGCAGCAGCGCGGGATCGGCGGTGACGACGACGTCGCGGTCCAGCCCGGCCTCCTCCAGGACCAGGTGCGACTCCTCGTCGCGCACCACGACCTCCGCCATGCCGGCCAGCACGGTGCGCACCGCCTCCCGGTCCTCCGTCTCGCGCAGCGGGCCGGCGCCGATGGCGTAGGCGAAGGTGCGCACGCCGCGGGCCTGGGCCGCGGCGACCAGGCGCAGATAGCGGCGGGCCTCGCCGTCGTAGAGGATGCCGCCGCCGCCGAGGACGAGCAGGTCCAGCCGGGACAGCACGTCGAGCAGCCGCCGCTGCGGGACTCCCTCCCAGTCGACCACCTCGTCGAGGGCGGGGTGGTTGGCGCGGGTGTGCTCGGCGTTGCGGCTGAGGGCGACGAGCCGGGCCTGCGGGCGGTGGGTGCGCAGGCAGCGCAGCATGCAGGTGAGGATGGCCTCGTCGCCCAGGTTGAAGCCACCGTACGAACCGAGCAGGCCGATACGCGGGCTCACCTGGATGGGGCGGGGCGGCTGTGCGGTCGTGGTCATCCGGCACTCCTGTTCCGTGGCGGGTCGCTGCCGCGGGCGCGGGCCCGGGTTGCCGCCGCGGGCGGGGGGACACCCCTGCCGGGCACCGGGTCCGAGGGGGCGGCGGACGGCACGCCGTCGCACGCCGTTCGGGAAAGTCGAGGGTCATGGGCACGGCAACCGCGACCTGGCGTCGCGGTGGAGCCCGTCACCACCGGCCCCCGCGGCCGGGGCCCGCCCCGGGGCCGCCCGGCGGCCGACTCCGCGCCCATCCTTCCACGGGACCCGGCAGGTCACCATCGCAAGCGGCTCCCCTTCCGCGGCCGCTCTCCGCCAGGGGCGGTCCGACGGCTGACGACCCGGCGCGCGCCCCGCGCCGGCGACCTCGGCGCCGGTCGCGCCGGACGGGTGCAGCGGGCGCCGTCACCCCGCGTGTGTCACTCCGATGCCGTACACCACCGAGCCTGGGCCGCCGCGACGACGGAGGCTGATCGGGTGCACCGGTGGTTCACCGGGCGTCGCGGGGCACGGCCGTGGGCCGGTGCGCCGCGGTCGCCCGCCGCCTCCGGCGCCGGAGCCCGGTTCGCCGTCACCCCAGCCGAGGAGGCCTGGATGAACACCCCTTCCGCCCGGACCTGGCAGCACGCCGTCGTCACCGGCGGCGCCGGCTTCGTCGGCTCGCACCTGTGCGCCGCCCTGCTGGCGTCCGGCACCGCGGTCACCTGTGTGGACGACTTCAGCACCGGACGGCCGGAGAACGTGACGCCGCTGCTCGACCGGCCGGGGTTCACCCTGGTGCGGGCCGACGTCGCGCAGGGCATCCCCGTGGACCGGCCGCCGGACCTGATGCTCCACTTCGCCTCCCCCGCCTCCCCCACCGACTACCTGCGGCTGCCGCTGCACACCATGGAGGCCGGCAGCCTGGGCACCCGGCACGCCCTGGAGCTGGCGCACCGCGCGGACGCCCGGTTCGTCCTGGCGTCGACGTCCGAGGTGTACGGCGACCCGCAGCAGAACCCGCAGGACGAGCGGTACTGGGGCCATGTGAACCCGGTCGGCCCGCGCAGTGTCTACGACGAGGCCAAACGCTTCGCCGAGGCGCTGACCACCGCCCACGCGGACAGCGAGGGCACCGACACCTGCATCGTGCGGCTGTTCAACACGTACGGCCCGCGGATGCGCGGCCACGACGGCCGGGCGGTGCCGACCTTCGTCCGGCAGGCCCTCGCCGGAGAGCCGCTCACCGTCACCGGAGACGGCCGGCAGACCCGGTCGCTGTGCTACGTCGACGACACGGTGCGCGGCATCCTCGCCGCGGCGGCGCACGGGCTGCGCGGCCCGGTGAACATCGGCAACCCCGGCGAGATCACCATGCTGGAACTGGCCCGGCTGGTGATCCGGCTGGCCGGGTCGGACTCGGAGATCCGGTTCATCGAGCGGCCCACCGACGACCCGGCCGTGCGCTGCCCGGACATCACCCTGGCCCGCGACAAGCTCGGCTGGGACCCGCAGGTGGACGCCGAGGAAGGGCTGCGCCGCACGATCGCCTGGTTCCGCTCCGGCGCGGACCGCTGACCGGGCCGCCGTCCCGGCCGGCCCTCGCGCACAGCCGACCGCTCCCTCCCGCCGAAAGGCCAGGACCATCCATGCGCATCCTCGGAATCAACGCCCTGTTCCACGACCCCGCCGCCGCGCTGGTGATCGACGGCCATACCGTCGCCGCCGCCGAGGAGGAGCGGTTCTCCCGCCGCAAGCACGGCAAGCGACCGGTGCCGTTTTCCGCCTGGGAGCTGCCGGAGAAGGCCGCCGCGTGGTGCCTGCGGCGGGCCGGCCTGCGCCCGCAGGACCTGGACGCCGTCGCCTACTCCTACGATCCGGCCCTCGCCCGGCCGGCCGGCGAGATGGGCCTGGACGACCCCTGGGACCACCTGCGGCAGACGTACGCCCGGGAGGCGCCGGGCTTCCTGAGGACCGCGCTGCCCGGGCTGGACCCGGAGATCGTGCGGTTCGTGCCGCACCACATGGCGCACGCCGCGTCCGCCGCGTACTGCGCGGACGGCGCCGAGGACTCCTCGGTGCTCGTCCTGGACGGCCGCGGGGAGCGTGCCTCGCACCTGGCCGCACGCCGGGTCGGGGACAAGCTGGAGCCGCTGCACGCGCAGGAGCTGCCGCACTCGCTCGGGCTGGTCTACGAGGAGCTGACCGGGCATCTGGGCTTCCTGCGCTCCTCGGACGAGTTCAAGGTGATGGCCCTGGCCTCGCACGGCACCCCGCGGATGCTCCAGGAGCTGCGCCGCCACGTGTACCCGACCGGTGACGGCGGCTTCCACGCCACCGGCGTGCCCTGGCACGAGTTCTGTCCGCCGCGGGGCGCCGAGGAGCCCTGGACGCAGGAGCACGCGGACGTGGCGGCGAGCGCCCAGGCGGTGCTGGAGGAGACCCTGCTCGACCTGGTGCGCTGGCTGCACGGCAGGACGGGGCACAGCGTGCTCACGCTGGCCGGCGGCGTCGCCCTGAACTGCGTCGCCAACTCGCGGATCGCCCGCGAGGGCCCGTTCTCCCGGGTGTGGGTGCAGCCCGCGGCCGGTGACGCGGGCACCGCGCTGGGCGGCGCGCTGCTGCTGGCCGCCGGGGAGGGGGACTCCCCGGAACCGATGACCGGCGCGGACCTGGGCCGGGACTGGACGGACGCCGAGCTGGGGGCGTGGCTGAAGACGGCGGCCGTGCCGTTCGAGCGTCCGCCGGACATCGCCGGGACGGTGGCGCGCACCCTCGCGGACAACGGCATCGTCGCCTGGTTCCAGGGGCGTTCGGAGTACGGTCCGCGGGCGCTCGGCCATCGTTCGCTGCTCGCCCATCCGGGGCACGCGGGCAATCTGGAGCGACTGAACGACGTGAAGGGCCGTGAGCAGTTCCGGCCGGTGGCGCCGATGGTGCTGGCCGACCGGGCCGCCGGGATCTTCGACGGGCCGCTGCCCAGCCCGTACATGCTGTTCGTGCACGAGGTGGCCGAGTCCTGGAAGGACCGCATCCCGGCCGTGGTGCACGTGGACGGCACGGCCCGCATCCAGACCGTCGACCCGGTCCGGGAGCCGCTGGTGGCGCGGATGCTGCGCGAGTTCGAGCAGCTGACGGGGCTTCCGGTGGTGGTCAACACCAGCCTGAACACGGCGGGCCGGCCCATGGTCGACGACCCGCGCGACGCGCTCGAGTGCTTCGGCTCCTCCCCCGTGGACCTGCTCGCCATCGGCCCGTACGCGATCCGGCGCGGCGACTTCTTCCGCGCCGCCGGCGACGGGCGGCTCCGATGAGCGCGTACGGGGCGCGGCAGCCGGACGCGCCCGGCGCGCGGACGGCGTACGCCGTCGTGGTCCCGACGCTCGGCCGCCCCGGTCTGGGCGTGTGCCTGCGTGCCCTGGCCGCCGCCGACGGGCCGCCCCCGCAACGGCTGGTGCTCGTCGACGACCGGCGCCGGGTCACCGGCGGGCCGCTCCTCGCGCGGGTGCCGCAGCCGCTGCGGGCGCGCACCACGGTCGTCGCGGGCGGCGGCCGGGGGCCCGCCGCCGCCCGCAACGCCGGGTGGCGCGCGGCCGGCGCGGTGCCGTGGATCGTCTTCCTGGACGACGACGTGGTGCCCGGCCCCACCTGGGCCGCCGACCTGGCCCGGGACCTGGCCGCCGCGACGGCCGGCACCGCGGCGGTGACGGCGCGGATCGAGGTGCCGCTGCCCGGCGGCCGGCGCCCCACCGACTGGGAGCGCAACACCGCCGGGCTGGCGCGTGCCCGCTGGATCACGGCCGACATGGCGTACCGGCGTACGGCGCTGGAGGCGGCGGGCGGCTTCGACGAGCGGTTCCGGCGGGCCTTCCGGGAGGACGCGGACCTGGCGCTGCGGGTGACGGCGGCGGGCTGGTCGGTGGCCGAGGGGTCGAGGACCACGACCCATCCGGTGCGGCCCGCCGGCCGGTGGATCTCGGTACGGCTGCAGGCGGGCAACGCGGACGACGTCCTGATGACCCGGCTGCACGGCCGTGGCTGGTGGCGGCGGGCGGGCGCGCCGCGCGGGCGGCTGCCCGCGCACGCGGCGGTGACCGGGGCCGCGGTGGCCGCGCTGTCCTGCGCGGCGCTGGGCCGGCCGCGGGGCGCCCTGGCGTGCGGGGCGCTGTGGCTGGCGGGGACGGCGGAGTTCGCGCTGGCCCGGATCCGGCCGGGGCCGCGGACCCGGGACGAGGTCGTCACCATGGCACTCACCAGTCTCGCGATCCCGCCCGCCGCCGTCTGGCACTGGCTGCGCGGGCAGGTCGTCCACCGGGGGGCGCCGCCGTTCGAGGTGCCGGGGACCGGCGGCCCGCCGGGGGTGCGGCCGGAGCCGGAGCCGGAACGGGTGGGCCCATGACCACCCAGCCGTGGATCTTCACGGGAGCTTTGGCGTCCGCCCGTGACCCCGCCCGCGCTCCCGGCGACGGCCTGCCGGCGGCCGTCCTGTTCGACCGGGACGGCACACTGGTCGCCGATGTGCCGTACAACGGCGACCCGGCCCGGGTGCGGCCGATGCGCACGGCGCGCGCGGCGGTGGACGCGGTGCGCTCACGCGGGATCGCGGTCGGGGTGGTGAGCAACCAGTCCGGGGTGGCGCGCGGGCTGCTGACCCGGGCCCGGGTCGAGGCGGTCCAGCGCCGGGTGGAGGAACTGCTCGGCCCGTTCGCGGTGTGGGCGGTGTGCCCGCACGGTCCGGACGACGGCTGCGCCTGCCGCAAGCCCGCACCGGGCCTGGTCCTGGCCGCGTGTGCCCGGCTCGGCGTGGACCCGTCCCGCAGCGTGGTGATCGGTGACATCGGTGCCGATGTGGCGGCGGCCCGTGCGGCGGGCGCCCGGGGGGTGCTCGTGCCGACGCCGGTGACCCGTCCGGAGGAGACGGCCGGGGCCGCGGAGACGGCACCGGACCTGCTGGCGGCGGTACGGCTGGTGCTGGGCCCGGATCCGCGGTGGCCGGGATCGGGGCCGGAACGGCCGGCGGCGGGCCCGGAGACGGAGCGGCCGGGGCCGGGCGCGGAACGGGGGTGGGCGGGGCTTGAACGGCCGGAGGCGGAGCGCCGGACGCGGCGGACGGATTCCGAGCGGCGCGGGGGGAGGCCGGAGGCGGAGCGGCCGCAGGCGGGCCCGGACCCGCGGCGGCCGGGGTCGGCGTGGGCGGAGGCGGACCGGCGGGGGCGCGGACCGAGCGAGGAGCGGCGGACGCACGGGCCGGACGAGGAGCGGCGGACGCACGGGCCGGACGAGGAGCGGCGGACGCGGGGGCCGGACGGCTCCGTCATCGCCGTACGGACGGCGGCCGCCTCATGAGCGCCGCTCCCCGGACCCTCGTGGTGCGTCTCGACAGCGCCGGTGACGTGCTGCTCGCGGGGCCGGCCGTGCGGGCGGTGGCCGCCGGGTCGGCGTACACCGCGCTGCTCTGCGGACCGCAGGGCGAGCAGGCCGCGCGGATGCTGCCGGGCGTGGACGAGGTGCTGGTGCACGACGCCCCCTGGGTGGGTCTGGAGCCGGCGGCGGTGTCGCGGGAGGCGACGCGGCGGCTGCTCGGGGAGCTGGCGGAGCGCCGCTTCGACCGGGCGCTGATCCTGGTGTCGTACCACCAGAGCCCGCTGCCCGCGGCGCTGCTGCTGAAGCTGGCGGGAGTGGGCTGGACGGCGGCGGACAGCGAGGACTATCCGGGCGCGCTGCTCGATCTGCGCCACCACCGGCGACCGCACCGGCACGAGGCGCTGGCCGCGCTGGATCTGGCGCGGGACGCCGGGTTCGCGCTGCCGCCGGGTGACGACGGGGCGCTGCGGGTGACGCCGCCGCCGGACACCACGCGGCTCACCGGCGACGAGCCGTACGTGGTGCTGCATCCGGGCGCCGCCGTACCGGCCCGGGCGTGGAGTGCGCAGCGGGCGGCGCGGGCGGTGGCGGCGCTGGCCGCGGAGGGGCACCGGGTGGTGGTCACCGGGGGGCGCGGGGAGCGGGAGCTGACCGCGCGGGTGGCGGGGCGGCACGCGCTGGATCTGGGCGGGGCCACGGATCTGCGGCAGCTGGCGGGGGTGCTGGCCGGGGCGCGGGTGGCGGTGACCGGGAACACCGGTCCGGCGCATCTGGCCGCGGCGGTCGGCACTCCGGTGGTGTCGCTGTTCGCCCCGGTGGTGCCGGCCGAGCGGTGGCGGCCGTACGGGGTGCCGTTCGTGCTCCTGGGTGATCAGCGGGCGGCCTGCGCGGGGACGCGGGCGCGCCGCTGTCCCACGCCGGGACACCCGTGCCTGGACGGGATCGGGGACGCCGAGGTGCTGGCCGCGGTGGCCGAGCTGGGCGGCGGCCGTACGACCGACCGACCGGTCGGGATGAATAACTTGACGGAGACAAGAAAGACGGCTCATCAGACAAATGTGACAAAAGGGGCGAACGAGCAAGGAGTGGCCCGGTGAACATCCTCCTGTGGCACGTGCACGGATCCTGGACGACGGCGTTCGTCCAGGGCCCGCACACCTACCTGGTCCCCCTGCTCCCCGGCCGCGGCCCGGACGGACGCGGCCGCGCCCGCACCTTCTCCTGGCCCGCGTCCGTCCGCGAGGTGTCCCCCGGCGAGCTGCGCGAGGCGGAGGTCGACCTGGTCGTCCTCCAGCGCCCGCACGAGATGGAGCTGGCCGAACGCTGGCTCGGCGGCCGGCGCCCCGGCCGCGACGTACCCGCCGTCTACCTGGAGCACAACGCCCCGGACGGCGACGTACCGGACACCCGGCACCCGTTCGCCGGCCGCGACGACCTGACCCTCGTCCACGTCACCCACTTCAACCGCCTCTTCTGGGACAACGGCACCACCCGCACCGAGGTGATCGAGCACGGCATCGTCGACCCCGGCCACCGCTACACGGGCCGGCTCGCCCGCGCGGCGGTCGTCGTCAACGAGCCCGTGCGGCGCGGCCGGTACACCGGCACCGACCTGCTGCCCGCCCTGGCCGGGGCCGCGCCGCTGGACGTCTTCGGCATGCGCACCGAAGGACTCGCCGCCCACCTCGGACTGCCCGAGGAACGCTGCCGCACCCGGGACCTGCCGCAGGACGAGCTGCACGCGGCGATGGCCGAGCGGCGGCTCTACGCGCACCCGGTGCGCTGGACCTCCCTCGGGCTGTCCTTGCTGGAGGCCATGCACCTGGGCATGCCGGTGGTCGCGCTGGCCACCACGGAGGCCGTCGAGGCCGTCCCGCCCGGCGCGGGCGTGCTGTCCACCCGCCCCGAGGTGCTGGCCGAGGCCGCCCGCCGGTATCTCGCGGAGCCCGAAGCGGCGGCCGAGGACGGGGCACGGGCCCGCCAGGCGGCGCTCGGACGGTACGGGCTCAAGCGCTTCCTCGACGACTGGGAGCGCGTGCTGACGGAGGTGCGCTCATGACGGCAACGGCCGGTTCCCTGACCGCCGCACCGGACGCCGGGGGCCCCGGCTCCCTCGACATCGCGCTGGTCTCCGAGCACGCCAGCCCGCTCGCCACGCTCGGCGGGGTGGACGCCGGCGGGCAGAACGTGCACGTCGCCGCGCTCGCGGGGGCACTCGCCGACCGCGGGCACCGGGTGACCGTGCACACCCGCCGGGACGGCCGGGAGCTGCCCGACCGGGTGCCGCTGCGGGACGGCGTCGAGGTGCACCACGTGCCCGCCGGGCCGCCCGAGCCGCTGCCCAAGGACGAACTCCTCCCCCACATGGATGAGTTCGGCCGGCAGCTCGTCCGGGTCTGGCGGTCCCGGCCGCCCGACCTGGTCCACTCCCACTTCTGGATGTCCGGCCTCGCCGCGCTGCACGCCGTGCGCGCCCTCGACCTGCCGCTGCTGCACACCTATCACGCGCTCGGCACGGTCAAGCGCCGCCACCAGCAGCTCGCCGACACCAGCCCGCCGCAGCGCGTCGCGCTGGAGACCGAGGTGGGCCTGGGCTGCGACCGGGTGATCGCCACCTGCCGGGACGAGGTCGCCGAACTGGCCCGGATGGGCGTGCGCTCCGACAAGGTGAGCGTGGTCCCCTGCGGGGTCGACACCGAGCTGTTCACCCCGCAGGGCCCGGCCGCCCCGCGCGGCCCGTACCCCTACCGGCTGCTCCAGCTCGGGCGGCTGGTGCCGCGCAAGGGCGCCGCGGTGTCCATCGCCGCACTGGCGCTGCTGCCCGACACCGAACTCGTCGTGGCCGGCGGCCCGCCCGCACACCGGCTCGACGACGACCCGGAGGTACGGCGGCTGCGGGAGATCGCCCGCCGGGCCGGGGTCGCCGACCGGGTCCGGTTCACCGGCGGAGTGCCCAGCCGGCAGGTTCCGGCCCTGCTGCGCGGCTCCGACGTGGTGCTGTGCCCGGCGGACTACGAGCCGTTCGGCATCGTGCCGCTGGAGGCGATGGCCTGCGGCGTCCCCGTGGTGGCCAGCGCGGTCGGCGGCCAGCTCGACACCGTCGCCGACCCCGGCACCGGCCGCCTGGTGCCGCCGCGCGACCCGCGGGCGCTGGCCCGGGCGGTCGCCGATCTCCTCGGCCGCCCGGCGACCCGGACGGCGTGCGGCGCGGCCGGCCGCCGCCGGGTGCTGCGCCGCTACACCTGGGCCAGGGTCGCCGCCGAGACCGAGGCGGCGTACTGCGCCGTCCTGGAGGCCGCGACGGCCGTGACGGAGGTGGTCTGAGCGAGCGCCCGAGGAAGCACCGGCCGCACGGGCTCCGAGGGAGCACCGGCCGCCCGCCCGTCACCGCCGCGAGCACCGACGTTCGAAGGAGGTGCGGGTTCCGCCGCCGTCGTCCCGAGGCGGTGGGCCCGACCAGCATGAGCGAATCCCCCGCACTCGCCGCCGCCCGCCTGCACTGCCGGTCCCTCGAGCAGGCCCTCGTCCGGCTGCGCACCGACGGCCTCGGCCGGCTCACCGACTGGGGCGGCCGGCTCGCCGCCGTCCTGCCCGCCGGCGGCCGGCTGCTCGCCGCGGGCAACGGCGGCAGCGCCGCCCAGGCCCAGCACCTGACCGCCGAACTGGTCGGCCGCTACCGGCAGGAGCGGCCCGCGTTCTCCGCGATCTCCCTGCACGCGGAGACCTCCAGCCTCACCGCCATCGGCAACGACTACGGCTTCGACCAGGTCTACGCCCGGCAGGTCGCCGCCCACGGCCGCCCCGGTGACGTGCTGGTGCTGCTGTCCACCTCCGGCCGCAGCGCCAACCTGATCGGCGCCGCCGTCGCGGGCCGCCGCGCCGGCCTGCGGGTCTGGGCCCTGACCGGGCCCGCCCCGAACCCGCTGGCCGAGGCCGCGCACGAGGCACTGTGCGTCGACGCGGACTCCACGGCCACCGTGCAGGAGGCCCATCTGGTCGCCGTGCACCTGCTTTGCGCGGGCTTCGACGCGGCGCTCGGCACCGAGGCCGCCGTCCGGGAGCGGGCCACCGTCACCGGGAGGGTGTCGTGACGGGGCCGCGACGGCTGGTGGTCGTGGGGGACGTGCTGCTCGACGAGGACGTCGAGGGCGTCGCCACCCGGCTGGCCCCGGACGCGCCCGCGCCCGTCGTGGACGTCACCGACGACCGGCGCCACCCCGGCGGGGCCGGCCTGGCCGCCGCGCTGGCCGCCCGCGGCGGGCGGGAGGTCGTCCTGGTGACCGCGCTCGGCGACGACGCCGCCAGCGAGGCCGTACGGCGGCAGCTGCGCGGCCGGGTGCGGCTGGTCGAGATTCCGCTGCGCGGCAGCCTCCCCGTGAAGACCCGGGTGCTGGCCGGCGGCCGGCCGCTGGTCCGCATCGACCGGGGCGGCGGCGAACCGGGACAGCCCGAACCCGGGGAGCCCGACGAGGCGGTGCGCAAGGCGCTGGCCGAGGCGCACGCCGTGCTGGTGGCCGACTACGGGCGGCACACCGCGCGGGCCGTACGGCGGCATCTGGAGGCGGTCGTCCCGCGCACCCCGCTGGTGTGGGACCCGCACCCGAAGGGCGACCCGCCGGTGCCCGGGGCCCGGCTCGTCACACCGAACGCGGCCGAGGCGCGCGGCCTGTGCCCCGGCGAGGGCGAGTCGCTGCGCGCGTACGCCGAGCGCGGGTCGTGGCTCGCGGACCGCTGGCAGGCGGCCGGGGTCGCGGTGACGCTCGGCGAGCGCGGGGTGCTGCTGACCCGCCCGGCCGGGGGAACCCCGATGCTGGTCCCGGCCCCGTACCGGGCCGGCGGTGATCCGTGCGGCGCGGGTGACTGCTTCGCCGCGACGGCAGCCGCGGCGCTCGCCGACGGGGCGCTGCCCGAGGAGGCGCTGCAGCGGGCGGTCGCCGAGGCCGCCGCGTTCGTGGCGGCGGGCGGCGCCGGCAACCCGGCGCTGTGGCGCACCGAACCCGACCCGCCCTCCCGGCAGGCCCCCGCCACGGACCCGTTCGCCGTGGCCGAGCGGGTCCGGGCGCGCGGCGGCACCGTCGTGGCCACCGGCGGCTGCTTCGACCTGCTGCACGCCGGGCACGTCGGGCTGCTGGAGAGCGCCCGGCGGATCGGCGACTGCCTCATCGTGTGCCTCAACTCGGACGCCTCCGTGGCCCGTCTGAAGGGCCCCGGCCGTCCGATCAACCCGGTGGCGGACCGGGCGAGGGTCCTCCAGGCGCTCGGCAGCGTCGACGCCGTCGCGGTGTTCGACGAGGCCACCCCGCAGGAGCTGCTGTCCCGGCTGCGGCCCGACGTGTGGGTGAAGGGCGGCGACTACTCCGTGCAGGAGCTGCCCGAGGCGGAGACGCTGCGCGCGTGGGGCGGGCAGGCGGTGGTCCTGCCGTACCTGGACGGCCGCTCGACGACGATGCTGGCCCGGCGGGCCGCGCGGGCCGCCGTCCCGCTGAAGCCCGGCGGGCCGGCGGCGTGAGCCGGGAGCCCCGCACGGCCCGGCCGAGCGCACTGGTGCTGCGCGCGCTCGGCCTCGGCGACCTGCTGACCGCGGTCCCCGCCCTCAAGGCGCTCCGCCGCCACCTGCCCGGTCACGAACTCGTGCTGGCCGCCCCCGGGCGGCTGGCCGGCGCGGTCGCGGCGACCGGTGTGGTGGACCGGCTGCTGCCCGCCGAGGCGCCGGGCCGGGCCGTACCCGCCGCCCTCGCGTGGCCGGGTGAGCGCCCGGACCTCGCCGTGGACCTGCACGGCAACGGCCCGCCGAGCCGTCTGCTGCTCCAGCGGCTGCGCCCGCGCCGGCTGTTCGCCTACGCGCACCCCTCCGCGCCCGGCGCCTCGGGCCCGGTGTGGCGGGAGGACGAGCACGAACGGGAGCGCTGGTGCCGGCTGCTCACCTGGTACGGCGTCCCCGCCGACCCCGCCGACCTGTCGGTCCCGGCGCCCGCCACGCCCTCCCCCGCGCCCGGCGCGGTCGTGGTCCACCCGGGCGCGGACGCCGCCGCCCGCCGCTGGCCGCAGGAGCGCTTCGCGGCCGTCGCCCGGGACCTGCGCGCGGCCGGTCACCGGGTGGTGGTGACCGCGGGCGCGGGTGAGGACGCCCTGGCCGGGCAGGTGGCGGAGCGGGCCGGGCTGCCCGCCGGGTCCGTGCTGGGCGGCACCGCCGACGTCCCGTTCGACCGGCTGGCGGCACTCGTCGCGGGCGCCCGCTGCGTGGTGGTCGGCGACACGGGCCTGGCCCATCTTGCCACGGCCCTGGGCACCCCGTCCGTCGTCCTGTTCGGCCCGGTCGCCCCCCGCCTGTGGGGTCCCCCGCCCGGCCCCCGCCACCGCGTCCTGTGGCACCCCAGCGCCGACCCGTCCGCCCGTCCCGGCGACGCCCACGGCCGGACCCCGGACGAGCGGTTGCTGCGGATCACGGTGGAGGAGGTGCTGACGGCGGTGTACGACCTCATGGGCCCCGCCCCCCGGCCGGCCGGACCCGCTCCCGCCGGCCGTCCGCCGGCGGGAGCCCCGGCCGCCCGCTGACCCGACGCCGCGACGGGGGTGTCCGCGGCCAGGGGCAGTCACCGGGCGCCGCCTGCGAGGTCCCTCCCGCCTCACCCGTACGCCCGCGTTACGCGCGCCCCCGCGAGGGCACCCGGGGGCCTGGGCGGGCCCCGCCCCCGGGAGCCGCCGCAGCCACGATGGAGGGAGTGACATGGGACACGGAGGAAACGTCATCGACGAGCTGGTGACGGATCACCGGGAGGTCGAGACGCTGTTCGGGCGGATCGAGGCCCTGCCGTCGGGTGACAAGGACCGCAAGGTCTACGCGGACCAGGTCGTCATGGAGCTGGTGCGTCACTCGGTCGCCGAGGAGGCCCATCTGTACCCGGCCGTGCGCGAGCACGTGCCGAACGGGGACGCGCTGGCCGACAAGGAGCTGGAGGACCACGCCAAGGCCGAGCAGATCATGAAGGATCTGGAGGGCTGCGACGCCGGGGACCCCGAGTTCGACCGCCTCATGGGCATGCTCATGATGGAGATCCGCTCGCACGTGGCGGACGAGGAGGAGAACCTCTTCCCCCTGCTCCGCCAGTCGTGTCCGGCCGAGGCCCTGGACGAGCTGGGCGAGAAGGTGCGCACGGCGAAGAAGATGGCGCCGACCCGGCCGCACCCGGCCGCCCCGGACAAGCCCCCGGCCAACAAGATGCTCGCGCCCGGCATGGGACTCGTCGACCGGATGCGCGACGCCCTGAGCGGCCGGGGGAAGAAGGACTGAGCCCCGTCCGGGGCACGGGTCCCTCGCCCGGCGCAGGGGCAGCGGTTCCTCCGGTCCGCGCACGACGGCGGCCGTGGCACACAGCCACGGCCGCCGTCGTGCGCGCCGGTGTGCCCGCCCTCAGCCGACGTACCGGCGCGCGGGCGACCTCCGCTGCGCCTCCTCCAGCAGGGCCAGCCGGGCCTCCAGTTCGGGCGGGACGGGGTCGCGCTGGCGCAGCACCCAGGGCAGGCCGGCCGCCGCGTGGGCGAAGGCACGCGCCGAGGCCCGGTCGTGCGGCACCGTGCGCAGCAGGTACCAGGTGCGGCGCAGCGCCGACGGCAGGGGACGGCGCAGCCAGGTGAACCACAGGGTGTTCCGCAGGCCGAGCACGCGCCGGTGGGTGCTGTCGCGGACCGGGGAGGCGGCGTGATGGATGGTGATCTCGGGGACGTAGCAGAGCCAGTGCCCGCGCCGCAGCAGGTCGGTGGCGAGCAGTTCCTCCTCGCCGCCGAGCCACAGCCCGGGGTGGAAGCCGCCGACGGACCGGAAGGCGTCGGCACGCATCACGGTGGCGGCGGCCAGGAACGAGCCGAGGGCCGGGCCGGGCAGCCAGTCGGGACCGGTCAGGGGCGAGTCGCGCAGTTCGGCGACGACGGGGTCCTCCGCCCCGGACGGCTCGACCACGATCCGGGCGGTCACCGCGGCGACCGCCGGGTGCGCGTCGAGCACGTCCGCCGCGCGGCGCAGGGAGCCGGGCTCCCACCAGGTGTCGTCGTCGCAGAAGGCCACGTACGGGGTGCGCGTGTGCCGCACCGCGAGGTTGCGGCCGATGGCACCCAGGTTGCGTCCGGGCCGCAGCAGCAGCACCTCCGGGTGGTCGCGGGCGACGGCCTCGGCGGTGCCGTCGCGGGAGCCGTTGTCGGTGACGATCACCGGGGGCCGTTCCGGCAGGTCGCGCAGCGTGCGCAGGGTGCGCAGCAGTTCCGGCCGGCGGTCGCGGGTGATCACCACCACGGTGGTACGGCCGTCGGGCCCGGTCGCGTCGTCGGTCATGGCTGCCTCCGGTCCAGCAGTCGGGCCGCCCGTTCCACCCGGTCGGGCAGCGGCGCGCGGTGTCTGAGGGCGGCGGGGAACCGGGCGACGGCGCCGCGCAGGGCGGCCCCGGCGGCCGGTTCGCGGCGTACGGCCTCGCCGACCAGTCGAGCCGTGCTGCGCAGGGCGACGGGGACGGGGCGGCGCAGCCAGGCGGTGAGCACCTCGTTGCGCCGCTGGGCGGCGGAGCGGCCGGGCCGTCCGCCGGGGTCGGGGTGGTGCAGGGCGGTCACCGAGGGCACGTAGGCCACGCCCCAGCCGCGCGCGGCGACGTCGTAGGCGAGCAGGGTCTCCTCGCCGCCGAAGAACAGCACCGGGTGGAAGCCCCCGGCGTCGAGGAAGGCACGGCGCCGCACCACGGACGCGCAGGCGAGGAAGCCGAGCACGGGGGTGCCGGGCAGCCCGGGGTCGGGGGGCAGCGGGGAGGCGGCCAGGACGCGGTTCAGCGGATCCTCGGCGGCGTCCGGGCCGACGAGGGTGCGCGCGGCGAGGAGACCCAGGCGGGGGTGGGCGTCGAAGGTGTCGGCGGCGGCGGCCAGCGCGCCGGGGGCCCACCAGGAGTCGTCGTCGCTGAAGGCGACGTAGGGGGTGGTGGCGTGCCGGACGGCGAGGTTGCGGCCGAGGGCCCCGGTGTTGCGCCCGGGGCTCAGCACGCGGGCGCCCGCCGGGTGGTCCAGGACCGCGTCGGCGGTGGCGTCGGCGGAGTCGTTGTCCACGACGATGACGGGGGGACGTTCGGGCAGTTCGGCCAGCCGGTCCAGGGTCCGCAGCACGCTCGCGCGGCGGTTGCGGGTGATCACGGCGACGGTGATCCGCCCGGCCGCGGGCGCGCGGGCCGGGACGGCGGGGGTCGGGGCCTGCTGGTGCACGGGGTCGCTCACGTCCTTCCGTCGCGGAGCCGGAGCACGGCGCGGACCGCGGCCTTCACAGCCACTCCTGCTGCCGGGCACCGGGTCCGGCCCGCTCGGCGAAGTGGGCGATGGTCCGCTTGAACCCCTCCTCCCACGGGATCGCCGGCGACCAGCCGTACACCTCCCGGGCGAAGGTGGTGTCGGGGCGGCGCCGGGCGGGGTCGTGCGCGCGTCCGGGGCGGTACACCAGGCGTGAGGGGGAGCCGGTCAGGCGGATCACCCGGCGGGCGATCTCCTCGACGGTGGCCTCGTCGTCGCCCCCGATGTTCACGGGCCGTACGGCCCGGCTGGCGGCCACCCGCAGCACGCCCTCGACGATGTCGTCGACGTAGCCGAGGACCCGGGTCTGGCTGCCGTCGCCCTCGATGGTGACGGGCGCTCCGGCGAGCGCCTGCCGGATGAAGGTGGGCAGGGCCTGGCGGCCGTCCGCCCGCATCCGCGGACCATAGGTGTCGAACACGCGGACGATCCCGGCGTCGGTGCCGTGGGCCGTCGCGCCGGCGGTGGTCAGGGCCTCGGCGAACCGCTTCCCCTCGGCGTGCGCGCTGCGCGGCCCGACCGGGTCGACATGGCCCCAGCAGTCCTCGCGCAGCGGATGTGTCGCGGGATCGCCGTAGACGTGGCAGGTGGAGCCGAGCAGGAAGCGGGCCCCGTCCCGTTCGGCTACGGCGAGGGCGTTGCGGGTGCCGGGCCCGGCGGCGTCCAGGGCGGCCAGCCGGCGGTCGAGGCAGTCCGCGGGCGAGGCGGGGCCCGCGAAGTGCAGCACCAGGTCGTAGGGGCCGGGCAGCGCCTCGGGCCGGCCGGGGGCGCTCACGTCCTGCCGCAGGAACCGGAATCCCGGACGTCCGGCCAGGTGGCGGATGTTGCCGGCGTCTCCGGACGACAGGTCGTCCACGCAGTCGACCTCGATCCCCGCGTCGACCAGCCGCTCGCACAGGTGGGAGCCCAGGAACCCGGCGCCGCCGGTGACCAGGGCCCTTTTCCAGCGCGGCCGTGACATCGGCAGCGGTATCGCGGAGAACGCCATCGGCGTCATGTGCACGGCCTCCTTCCGCCATGTGCGTCACCCGTCGGGGGGGCGGGTGCCGAGCGGCGCCCGAGTCCCCCGGGGGCCGTTCTCATCCTCCGATGCCCGGTGCCGCCGTGCCACAGGAGGCCAGCGGGACGCGGGTGTCGGGGGTGCCGGAAGAGACCTGCGGGGCCACCGGTGCGGTTCAGCGCCGGACGGACCTGCGGGACTGATGGTGCCGTCGTGCCTCCACGAGACCCACGGGACGCCGGTGCCGCCCGCGCCGCGGGAGACCGGCGGACGCCGGGGCCGCGGTGCCGGACGAGACCACCGGGACCGACGGTGCCGCCCGTGCCGGAGGAGACCGGCGGACCGCCGGGACGGCCGTGTCACCCGTTGGGGCGGCCCGTTCGCCCGTCCGTGCCGCACCGTGCGTCTCCGGCCACCCGGCCGGACATCGCCGTCTGGTGCACCGCGCCACGGGGCTGCGAGAGTTGACGGAACCTCAGGGGGGACGTGTGACGACACCTCAGAAGCGCGCCGGGGCGGGCAGAACGGTCCTGGCACTCCTCACGGCACTCGGCTCGCTGGCCGGTGCGTCCCTGGCCGGTGCGGCACCGGCCGACGCCGCGCCGTCGCGTGTCGAGGTCGCACCGGGCGTGGTCTACGAGCGGTTCGACCTCCAGGCGGCGGCCGGCCCGGCCCGCGCGCACGTGCTGACCGTCGACCTGCGCCATCCGCGGGTCCGCCTGGACCTGCTGTATCCGGGTGTGGTGGCCGGACGCGCGACCGTGTCACGGCTCGCCGACCGGCAGGCCGCCGTCGCGGGCGTCAACGGGGACTTCTTCAACATCACCGAGACCCAGCACCCCGGCGTCGAGGCGACCGGTGCGAGCGTCGGACCGGCCGTCGCGGGCCGCCGGACGCTGAAGGCGGCGGTGCCGGACGGGCAGCGCTTCGGCCCGGCCCTGCCGCCCGGCACGTCCACCCGGGACGTGTTCGGGGTGGGCACCGACCGGCGGGCCCGGCTGGACTCCCTCGTCCTGGTCGGGTCGGTCACCACGCCCGTGGAGCGGCTGCCGCTCGGCGGGCTCAACCAGTACGCGCTGCCGGTCGGTTCGGTCGGCGCGTTCACCGCGGACTGGGGCGTCGCCTCCCGGGTGCGCGCCACCTGCGGCACGGACACCGAACGCGCCGCGCCGTGCAGCGCGGACACCCATGAGGTGACGGTCCGGTACGGCCGGGTGGTGGCCACCGGCCAGACGCCGGGCGGCGGGCCGATCGCCCCCGGCACGACGGTGCTGGTCGGGCGCGAGGCGGGGGCGCAGTGGCTGCGCAAGCTCGCCGTGGGCGACACCGTGCGGGTGCGGCACCGGCTGGTGGCGGCCCGGTCCGGCGTGCCGTACCGCTTCGTCGTGGGCGGCTGTCCGGTGCTGTCGGGCGGGCAGCCGCTGCCCGGCCTGGACCACCGGGCCACGGCGGTGCGTTCCGCGGCCGGCCTCGCGGACGGCGGCCGACGGGTCCTGCTGCTCGCGCTGGACGGCTCCCCCGCCTACCGCACCGGCCTGACGGTGGCCGAACTGGCCGGCGTGATGCGGACGCTGGGCGCCGTCGACGCCTTCAGCCTCGACGGCGGCGGCTCCTCCACCCTGGTCGCGCGCGAGCCCGGCACGACGGCGGTGACCGTCCGCAATCACCCGTCCGGCGGCGTCGAGCGCCCGGTGCCGAACGGGATCGGGGTGTTCTCGACGGGGTGAGCCCCCTTCCCTCCGGCCTGCGGCGGGCCTCAGGGCCTCAGGCTGCTCACGATGTCCGCGGTCGCCGTCAGGCCGCTCTGGATGGTGGGGGCGATGCTGGTGCTGGCCAGGTAGAAGCCGAGCAGCAGGCAGACCAGCGCGTGGGAGATCTTCAGGCCGCCGTTGCGCAGAAAGATCACCGCAAGGACCAGAAGCAGCAGCACCACTGAGATGGAAACGGCCATCGTCAACCTCCTCCGCCACGCCGTCACGCGTCCGGTTCACGGCGTTCGGCCGCAAGTGTGGCGTAGCGGAGGGTTCGTCCGTGCCGCTGCGCTGTCCTCCGTTCGTGTGGTGTCTAGGCCTGGGTGTGGGTGTCGAGGAAGGTGGCGAGGCCCGCGAGGTCGTCGGTGTTCAGGTGGTCGGCGCCCGCGGCGAGCAGTTCGGTCCACACCGCGTCCCGCTGCGGGCCCGGCTGGTCGGGGGTGGCCCAGAACCGCACCCGCTGCCCGCGCGCGTGCGCCGTCCGCACGATGTCGTGCAGCTTCTGCCGCTCGGCCGCGGGGAACGCGCCGACGCCCTGCCAGGTGAAGTGCCGCGTCCAGTTGTCGCTGATGAGTGGGGCGAAGGAGGCGGTCGCGGGGCCGCCGAGGTCGGTGAGCCGGCCGTCGTAGAAGGCGCGGCGGACGGTCTGCGCCTCCATGGGGCCGCGGGCGGCCCGGTCGCCGGAGACGACGGCGGTGACCGGGCCGGGGAACACCCGGCCGTGGGCGTAGGTGGTGAACAGGCGGTGGTGGCGGCGCAGGAGCCGGTCCAGCTCCCGGTAGGTCGAGGAGCCCTCGGTCTTGAGGTCGACGAGCAGCTGGAGGGAGCCCCGGTGGCCCCGGTACACCGAGCCGTGGTGGGCGCGGACGCGGGCGGCGAGCGGGTCGAGGTAGAGGGCTTCGAGGGTGCGGGCGGGGTCGAGGTCCTCCGGGTCGTGGGCGACGAGCAGCCGGCCGTCGACGAGGAAGACATCGGCCTCGACGCTGCCGAAGCGGTGGTCGAGGGCGTCGAGCAGGGGGCGTGGGTGCTCGTAGTCGTTGTGGGCGTGGGCGCGCCACAACGGCCGTGGTCCGTGGCGCTGTTCACCGGCGAGCGCGCCTTGCGCGGGCAGGGTGACGGCGCCCGCGAGGGCGGCGCCGAGGGTGGTGAGGGCTCTGCGGCGGGTGGTGAGGGCCATGCGCTGCCTCCCTGGGGAGCCGGAGGGGACGCAGCGAGTATGCGATCGGCGGGGGCCCGACGGGCCCGTGCGTGCGGGGAGTTGGCCTGAGTGCCGTCAGGTGTTCACCTCGCCGGGCGGCGGGCACGGGAAAGCCCGCCCCTGGTGGGGCGGGCTTTCCCGGCGGTCCGTCAGGGGGCCCGCAGGTCCACCAGTTCGGCCAGCGCCGCGCGGTGGGCGCCCGCGGTGCCGTAGGCGATCGAGTCGGCCTTGGCCCGCTTGAGGTAGAGGTGCACGGGGTGTTCCCAGGTCATGCCGATGCCGCCGTGCAGTTGCAGTGCCTCCTCGGCGGCGCGGACGGCGACCGGAGCGGCGTATGCCTGGGCGACCGCGACCGCCACCTCGGTGTCGTGGCCGGTCGCGAGGGCGTCGGCGGCGGCACGGGCGGCGGCGCGCAGGCTGACGACCTCGAGCCACAGCTGGGCGAGCCGGTGCTTCAGCGCCTGGAAGCCGCCGACCGGCCGGTTGAACTGCTTGCGGTCCTTGAGGTAGCGGACGGTCTCGGTCAGGCTCCAGTCGGCGAGTCCCAGTTGTTCGGAGGCCAGCAGTCCGGCCGCGGAGCGCAGGGCCCGGCGCACGGCCGGTTCGGCGGCTCCGATCCGGCGGGCCGGGGCGCCGTCGAGGGTGACGGTGGCGAGCGGCCGGGTGAGGTCGAGCGACGGCTGCGGGGTGACGGTCGCGTCGGCGGCGTCGACCGCGTGCAGGCCGCCGTCGTCGCCGGGCACGAGCAGGACGTCCGCGACGGCGGCGTCCGCGATGCCGGTCAGCTCCCCGCGCAGGGTGCCGCCGTCGACGTGTACGGTCCGCACCGTGCCGCCCGCCGTCGCGTTCAGCGCGACGGCGAGGGCGCCGATCCTGCGGCCGGCGGCCAGGTCCTCGACCAGATCGCCGGCGTCGTCGCAGGCCAGCAGCGCCTCGGTGGCGACGACCGCGCTCGTCAGGAAGGGCACGGGTGCGACCGCGCGCCCCAGCTCCTCCAGGACGACGGCGGCCTCGCGGTGGGTGGCGCCCTGGCCGCCGCGCTCCTCGGGCACCAGCAGTCCGGCCAGGCCCATGCCGTCGGTGAGGTCCTTCCACAGCCGCGGGTCGTGCGGGGTGTCCGACTCGGCGCGCGCGATGACGGCGGCCGGGTCGCAGCGGTCGGCGAGGAGGCCGCGGAGGGCGGCGCGCAGCGCCTCTTCCTCCTCCGAGTACAGCAGGTCGGGGTCGGTCATCGGGCGAGGTCCTTCCAGGCGACGTCCTTGTCGGTGCGCGGTTCGGCGGGCAGGCCGAGGACGCGCTCGGCGACGATGTTCAGCAGGACCTCGCTGGTCCCGCCCTCGATGCTGTTGCCCTTGGAGCGCAGGTAGCGGTATCCGGCGTCGCGGCCGGTGAAGTCCACCTTCTCCGGGCGGCGCATGGTCCAGTCGTCGTAGAGCAGGCCCTCCTCGCCGCGCAGTTCGACCTCCAGGCCGCTGATGGCCTGGTTGAGGCGGGCGAAGGCCAGCTTCATGCCGGCGCCCTCCGGGCCGGGCTGCCCGGCGACGAGCTGCTGGCGCAGCCGTTCGCCGGTGAGGCGGGCGACCTCGGCCTCCACCCAGAGGGTGAGCAGCCGCTGGTGCAGGTCGTGGGTGCGCAGTCCGGGGCGTTCGCGCCAGGTCCGGGAGACCGGGCCGATCATGCCGCCCTCGCGCGGGATGCGCATGCCGCCGATGGCGACGCGTTCGTTGTTCAGCGTGGTCTGGGCGACCCGCCAGCCGTCGCCGACCTCGCCGAGCCGGTGAGCGTCGGGGATGCGGACGCCGGTGAGGAAGACCTCGTTGAACTCGGCCTCGCCGGTGATCTGGCGCAGCGGGCGCACCTCGACGCCGGGGTCGGTCATGTCGCACAGGAAGTAGGTGATGCCGCGGTGCTTGGGCACGTCCGGGTCGGTGCGGGCGATGAGGATGGCCCAGCGGGCGACGTGGGCGCTGGAGGTCCACACCTTCTGCCCGTCGACGACCCATTCGTCGCCCTCGCGGACGGCCCGGGTGCCGAGCGCGGCCAGGTCGGATCCGGCGCCGGGCTCGCTGAAGAGCTGGCACCACACCTCCTCGCCGGTCCACAGGGGCTTGAGGAAGCGCCGCTTCTGCTCCTGCGTGCCGTACTGCAGGATGGTCGGGGCGGCCATGCCGAGGCCGATGCCGATGCGCCGGGGGTCGTTGTCGGGGGCGCCGGCGGCCTCCAGTTCGGCGTCGACGACGGCCTGGAGGGAGCGTGGGGCGCCCAGTCCGCCGAGGCCCTCCGGGAAGTGCACCCAGGCGAGTCCGGCGTCGAAGCGGGCCCGCAGGAACTCCAGCCGGCCGGTGCCGGCGGGCGGGTGCGCGGCCAGGAACTCCTGGGTGCGGCGGCGCAGTTCGGTGGCGTCGGTCATCGGGCCTCCTCCGTCATGACGGCGATCCGGCCGGTGCTGCGGCCGTCGGCGACCTTCTGCACGGCCGCCGCGGCCCCGGCGAGCGGGACGCGCTCGCTGACCAGCGGCTTGATCGCGCCCCGGGCGGCCAGGTCGGTGAGCTGGTCGTGGCAGTGCCGGACCAGCTTCGGGTTCTTGGTGTTGTACAGGCCCCAGTGCAGGCCGAGGACCGAGTAGTTCTTCACCAGGGCGTGGTTGAGCGCGGGGCTCGGGATGGTGCCGCTCGCGAAGCCGACGACCACGATCCGCCCTTCGAAGGCGACCGTCTTGGCGGACTGGGTGTAGGCCTCCCCGCCCACGGGGTCGTAGATCACGTCGGCGCCCCGGCCGCCGGTGGCCTCCTTGACGGCGGCGACGACGTCCTCGGTCCGCCGGTCGATCACGGTGTCGCAGCCCAGTTCCCGGGCGACGGCGGCCTTGTCGGCACCGCCGACGACACCGATGACGGTGGCGCCGGCCGCCTTGCCGAGCTGGACGGCCGCGCTGCCGACGCCGCCCGCGGCGGCGTGGACGAGCAGGGTCTCGCCGGCCTGGAGGCCGGCCCGCCGGTGCAGGCCGAACCAGCCGGTCTGGTAGCCGATGTGCAGGGCGGCGGCCTCGGCGTCGTCCAGCGACTCGGGGGCGGGCAGCAGGACGGCGGCGTCCGCGACGGCGTACTCGGCGAAGCCGCCGTACGGCAGCGCGGGGTTGCCGATGACCCGGCGGCCGTCCTCGGTCTCGCCGCAGATCTCCACTCCGGGGGTGAAGGGCAGCGGCGGCCGGATCTGGTACTGGCCCCGGCACAGCAGCGCGTCCGGGAAGTTGACGTTCGCGGCGCGCACTCTCACCAGGACCTGGCCGTCACCGGGTGTGGGGCGCTCGGCCTCCGCCAGGCGCATCACCTCGCCCGGCTCGCCGTTCTCGTGCACGTGCCATGCCTGCATGCGGTGCCTCCACGGGGGACTGCTTCGTCTGACCGGGGTCGGATCGCATACTAAGCGGTCGCTTGCCGTTCAGGGAACAGCCGGAGGGGCACCCGTCTGATCCGGGGCTCACCCGCCGGCCGCGCTCTTCGGCCGCGCCCGCACGTGCATCCGCTCGCCCTGCGGGCCGAACAGGCTGAGGAACTCCACCGGCCCCTCCCCGGTCGACCCGAACCAGTGCGGCACCCGGGTGTCGAACTCCGCCGCCTCCCCGGACGTGAGCACCACGTCGTGCTCGCCCAGCACCAGCCTGAGCCGCCCGGCCAGCACGTACAGCCACTCGTAGCCCTCATGCGTCTGCGGGGCCGGGTCCAGGCGCCGCTTCGGCTCGATGATCTTGTACGCCTGGAGTCCGCCGGGCTGCCGGGTGAGCGGGATCAACGTCCGGCCGTCCCGCTCGATCGGCTTGACGGGCCGCACCCGGGGGTCCCCGACCCGCGGCGCGCCGACCAGTTCGTCCAGCGGGACCTGGTGGGCCTGGGCGATCGGCAGCAGCAGCTCCAGGGACGGCCTGCGCCGGCCGGACTCCAGCCGCGACAGCGTGCTCACCGAGATGCCGGTCGCCTCGGACAGCGCCGCGAGCGTCACCTCCTTCTCCTTGCGGATCCGCCGCAGTCTCGGGCCCACGCCCGCCAGAACCTCATCGGTACCCATGACTCACATTGCAGTTTCGGCAAACTTGTTTGTCAATGCCGCCCTGCCCGCGCGACCGTCGGACGCGGAGGTGGTCACATGACCGAGCATTCGACCGAGACCCGCGCGGCGACCGGCGGGGCGGCCCGGCAGCCCGAGGGAACCGAGACGTACGAGGTGGTCGTCGTCGGCGGCGGCAGCGCCGGCCTGTCCGCCGCGCTGGTCCTGGGCCGGGCCCGCCGCCGGACGCTCGTCGTCGACGCCGGCGAGCCCCGCAACGCGCCCGCCGCCCACATGCAGGGCTATCTCTCCCGCGACGGCATGCCGCCCGCCGACTTCCTGGCCCTCGGCCGCGAGGAGGTCGCCCGCTACGGCGTCGAGCTGGTCCGGGACCGGGCGGTGGACGTCACCCGGGACGGGGACTTCGCCGTGGCGCTGGAGAGCGGCCGGACCGTGCGGGCCCGGCGGCTGATCGTCACCACCGGCCTGCGGGACGAGCTGCCCGCCGTGCCCGGGGTCGCCGAGCGGTTCGGGCGCGATGTGCTGCACTGCCCGTACTGCCACGGCTGGGAGGTGCGCGACCGGGCCTTCGGCGTGCTCGCCGCGTCACCGCTGAGCGTGCACCAGGCGCTGATGGTCACCCAGTGGTCGAAGGACGTGACGTTCTTCCTGCACACGGTCGCCGGGGACGACCTGCCGGACGGCGATCTGCGCAGGCTCGCCGCGGCCGGGGTGACCGTCGTGCCCGGCGAGGTGGCGGAGGTGGTGGCCGAGGACGACCGGCTCACCGCGGTCCGGCTCGCGGACGGCTCCGCGCACGCCCGCGAGGTGCTGTTCGTCTCCCCGCGCCCGGTGCCGCGGACCGGGCTGCTGGAGCGGCTGGGCGCCGCCTTCCACGAGACCCCGTTCGGCAGCTACCCCGTGGTGGACGCGCACGGCCTGACCAGCGTCCCCGGCGTCTGGGCGGCGGGCAACGCGATCGGCTTCGCCGAGCAGGTCGTCCACGCGGCGAGCGGCGGCTACCGGGCCGCCGCCGCGCTCAACGGGGAACTGCTGATGACCGACCTGGACTCCGCGGTGCGGGTGTAGACCCGGCCGTGCCGGTGCACCATGACTGCATGCTGCTGGCCCGGCTCGCCCAGGTGTCCCGGGAGGTCGCCGCCACCTCGGCGCGCTCCCGCAAGACCGCGCTGCTCGCGGAGCTGTTCCGCGAGGCACAGGCGGCGGACGTCCCCGTGGTCATCCCGTACCTGGCGGGGCGGCTGCCGCAGGGGCGGCTCGGCGTCGGATGGAAGGTGCTCGGCCGCCCCGTCGCCCCGGCCGCCGAACCCAGCCTGACCGTGCGGGAGGTGGACGCCCGGCTCACCGCCCTCGGCGAGGTCTCCGGACCCGGCTCGCAGGCCGAGCGGACGCGGCTGGTCGGGGAGCTGATGGGCGCGGCCACGCAGGAGGAGCAGCGGTTCCTGCTGGGCCTGCTCACCGGCGAGGTCCGCCAGGGCGCGCTGGACGCGGTGGCCGTGGAGGGCCTGGCGGGCGCGACCGGCGCGCCGCCCGCCGACGTCCGCCGGGCGGTGATGCTGGCGGGCTCGCTCCAGACCGTGGCGCAGGCGCTGCTCACCGAGGGCCCGCCCGCCCTGGAGCGCTTCCGGCTCACCGTCGGCCGCCCGGTGCTGCCGATGCTCGCGCACAGCGCGTCCTCGGTGGCGGAGGCGGTCGGCAAGCTGGGCGTCTGCGCGGTGGAGGAGAAGCTGGACGGCATCCGTGTCCAGGTGCACCGGGACGGCGGCACCGTACGGCTGTACACCCGCACCCTCGACGACATCACCGGCCGGCTGCCCGAGGTGACGGCGGCGGCGCTGGAGCTGCGCGGCGAGCGGTTCGTCCTGGACGGCGAGGTCATCGCCTTCGACGCGGACGGCCGGCCGCGCTCGTTCCAGGAGACCGCGGGCCGCGTCGGCTCCCGAGTGGACGTGGCGACCGCCGCCGAGGCGGTGCCGGTCTCCCCCGTCTTCTTCGACGCCCTCTCGGTCGACGGGCGCGATCTGCTCGACCTGCCGTTCGCCGAGCGGCACGCGGAGCTGGCCCGGCTGGTGCCCGAGCCGATGCGGGTGCGGCGCACGGTGGTGTCCGGGCCCGGCGGCCTGCCCGCGGCGGAGGAGTTCCTGGCCGAGACGCTGGCCCGGGGCCACGAGGGCGTGGTGGTCAAGGACCTCGGCGCGCCCTACAGCGCGGGCCGGCGCGGCGCGTCCTGGCTGAAGGTCAAACCCGTGCACACCCTCGACCTGGTGGTGCTCGCCGCCGAGTGGGGCCACGGCCGCCGCACCGGCAGGCTCTCCAACCTGCACCTGGGCGCCCGCCGCGAGGACGGCTCGTACGCCATGCTCGGCAAGACCTTCAAGGGCCTGACGGACGCGCTGCTGGCCTGGCAGACCGAACGCCTGCGGGAGCTGGCGGTGTCCGACGACGGCCATGTGGTGACCGTCCGGCCGGAACTGGTCGTGGAGATCGCCTACGACGGCCTGCAGCGCTCCACCCGCTACCCGGCCGGTGTCACGCTCCGCTTCGCCCGCGTGGTCCGCTACCGCGAGGACAAGCGGCCGCAGGACGCCGACACCGTCGAGACCGTGCTGGCCGCCCATCCGGAGGTACGGCCGTGACCGCCCGGCGCAGCGCGGGGCTGCTGCTGTTCCGGCGCACCGGCCAGGGCCTCGAGGTGCTGCTCGGCCATATGGGCGGGCCGTACTTCGCCGGGAAGGACGCCGGGGCCTGGACGGTGCCGAAGGGCGAGTACGCGCCGGACGAGCCCGCCTGGGAGGCCGCCCGCCGTGAGTTCCGGGAGGAGCTGGGGCTGGAGCCGCCCGACGGGGAGGCCGTGCCGCTCGGCGAGGTCCGCCAGACCGGCGGGAAGACCGTGACGGTGTGGGCGGTGGAGGGCGACCTTGACCCGGAGGCCGTCCGTCCCGGCACGTTCACCATGGAGTGGCCGCCGCGCAGCGGGCGGGCGGCCGAGTTCCCCGAGCTGGACCGGGTCCGCTGGTTCGGCCTGGACGCGGGCAGGGCCGTGATCGTCGGCGCGCAGGCCGCGTTTCTCGACCGCCTGGCGGAGCACTCGCCCTGAGGAGACGCCCCGCGTTGCGGCCCCCGCCGCCGCGCGCGAAGGTCGAAGCACGCATCCTTGCCAGGAGGTCAGCCATGCCCATCGCGACGGTGAACCCGGCGAACGGCGAGACGGTCAAGACGTACGAGGCCATGGGCGAGGAGGAGATCGAACGCCGGCTCCAGCTCGCCGAGGCCACCTTCCGCACCTACCGGACGACCTCCTTCGCCGAGCGGACCCGGCTGATGCACCGGGCCGCCGACCTCCTCGACGAGGACCGCCAGGACATCGCCCGGGTGATCACCACGGAGATGGGCAAGCCGGTGCGGCAGGCGCGGGCGGAGGCCGCCAAGTGCGCCAAGGCCATGCGCTGGTACGCCGACCACGCCGAGGAGCTGCTCGCCGACGAGGAGCCCGCGGCGGCCGATGCCCACGACTCCGGCGCCTCCCGGGTGCTCGTCCGCTACCGGCCCCTCGGTCCCGTCCTCGCGGTGATGCCGTGGAACTTCCCGCTCTGGCAGGTGGTCCGGTTCGCCGCGCCCGCGCTGATGGCGGGCAACGTCGGGCTGCTCAAGCACGCCTCGAACGTGCCGCAGACCGCCCTGTACCTGGAGGACCTGTTCCACCGCGCGGGCTTCACCGAGGGCTGCTTCCAGACCCTGCTGATCGGCTCCGCGGCGGTCGACGACCTGCTGCGCGACGAGCGGATCAAGGCCGCCACCCTGACGGGCAGCGAGCCCGCGGGCCGCGCCGTCGCCTCCACCGCCGGAGAGATGATCAAGAAGACGGTGCTGGAGCTGGGCGGCAGCGACCCGTTCGTCGTCATGCCCTCGGCCGACCTGGACCGCGCCGCAGAGGTCGCGGTCGACGCCCGCTGCCAGAACGCCGGGCAGTCCTGTATCGCCGCCAAGCGGTTCATCGTGCACACGGACGTCTACGACGCCTTCGCCGAGCGGTTCGTCGCCGGGATGAAGGCGCTGAAGGTCGGCGACCCGGCGGACGAGGAGACCGACGTCGGGCCGCTGTCCAGCGAGCGCGGGCGGGCCGACCTGGAGGAGCTGGTGGACGACGCGGTGCGCGGCGGCGCGACGGTGCTGTGCGGTGGCGAACGCCCCGAGGGGCCGGGCTGGTACTACCCGCCGACCGTCCTCGCCGGGATCACCCGGGAGATGCGCGTCCACCGCGAGGAGACGTTCGGGCCGGTCGCGACCCTGTACCGGGCGGGCGACCTGGACGAGGCCGTGCTGATCGCCAACGACTCGGAGTTCGGGCTCAGTTCCAACGTGTGGACGCGGGACGAGAAGGAGGTCGACCGGTTCGTCAGGGACCTGGAGGCCGGCGGTGTGTACGTCAACGGGATGACCGCGTCCCACCCGGCGTTCCCGTTCGGCGGGGTGAAGCGTTCCGGGTACGGGCGTGAGCTGTCCGGGCACGGAATCCGCGAGTTCTGCAACATCACCACGGTTTGGCACGGTGCGTGAGCGCCGCGCGGCTACGATCCCGGTTGTGAACCGCGAAGTGACTCTGCCTCTGATCGTCGATGACCGCGGGAACCTCCGAGTGGCCGCGGCCGATGTGAGCAAGCTGCTCCGCATGGTGGGCGGACGGTGGCTGCATCTCGTCGAGGCCGGTGAGGAAGGGCTCGACGAGGACACGGTGGCCACGCTGACCATCGAGCTGGCGAAACTGGCGGACCGGATCGACGTGGCGTGCATCGCGCACAGCAGCGGGGGCGCGCCGTAGCGGGCACGCCGCGGCCCGGGTGCTCAGGCGCGGCGCCTGGCCCGGCACTCCCGGTGGAACTCGCGCACGATCCAGCAGCCCGTGGCGCCGACGGTGAGCAGGACCAGCAGGCCGAGCAGGCCGGGAAGGACGATCATGCGGTCAGCATGACAGACGCCCCGTCCCGGCCGGCGGCCGGTGTGCCGTCCGCTAGCGGATCGGCATCCCCGACAGGGTGCGGGCGATCACCAGGCGCTGGATCTCGCTGGTGCCCTCGAAGATCGTGTAGATGGCGCTGTCCCGGTGCATGCGCTCGACCGGGTATTCCCGGGTGTAACCGTTGCCGCCGAGGATCTGGACCGCCTGGGCGGTGACGGTCTTCGCCGTCTCGCTGGCGAACAGCTTCGACATCGAGCCCTCGGCCGCCGTGAACGGCTTGCCGTTGACCGCCATCCAGGAGGCCCGCCAGACCAGCAGCCGCGCCGCGTCGATCCGGGTGCGCATGTCGGCGAGCTGGAAGGCGACGCCCTGGTTGTCGATGATCGGGCGGCCGAACTGCTCACGGGTCTTCGCGTAGTCGAGGGCGACCTCGTACGCGGCCCGGGCGGTGCCCACGGCCATGGCGCCGACCGCCGGGCGGGACGCCTCGAAGGTCGCCATCGCCGCGTTCTTCACCCGCTCCCCGCCGGACGCCTTCGCCCGCTCCCGGGCCCGCGCCAGCCGCTCGTCCAGCTTCTCCTTGCCGCCGAGCAGGCAGGAGCCGGGCACGCGCACCTGGTCGAGGATGACCTCGGCGGTGTGCGAGGCGCGGATGCCGTGCTTCTTGAACTTCTGGCCCTGGGACAGGCCGGGGGTGCCCGGCGGGACGATGAAGGACGCGTGCCCCTTGGAGCCCAGCTCCGGGTCGACGACCGCGACGACCACGTGCACGTTGGCGATGCCGCCGTTGGTGGCCCAGGTCTTCGTGCCGTTGATCACCCACTCGTCCTTGGCCTCGTCGTAGACGGCGCGGGTGCGCATCGAGGCGACGTCGGAGCCCGCGTCGGGCTCGGAGGAGCAGAACGCGGCGACCTTGACGTCGTTCGCGTCGCCGTACATCTGGGGGATCCAGGTGCCGATCTGCTCATCGGTGCCGTTGGCGAGGACGCCGACGGCGGCGAGGCCGGTGCCGACGATGGACAGGGCGATGCCGGCGTCGCCCCAGAACAGCTCCTCCATGGCCATGGGGATGCCGAGGCCGGTGGGGTCGAAGTACTGCTGGGCGTAGAAGTCGAGGGAGTAGATGCCGACCTTCGCGGCCTCCTGGATGACCGGCCAGGGGGTCTCCTCGCGCTCGTCCCACTCGGCGGCGGCGGGACGGATCACATCGGCTGCGAAGCCATGGAGCCAGTCCCGGACCTCCCTCTGCTCGTCGTTCAGCTCCATGGTGAACTCGGCCATGTCCCCTCCAGCGGCACCCGTGCGTGTTACTTGCGGTAACCGCAGTCTGTTACCGGCGGGTAGGGAAAGTCAACTCACCCGGCACCCCCGGCAGCCCGTTCGATGGGTGCGGCGCCCCGGGTGTTAGTTTGCGCAGGCGTCACCGACAGAGCACGGGTGGGGAGAGCACATGGACACCACGCAGCGGACCGAGCAGCAGCGGTCCGCCGACCGCCGACGACGCGAGCTGCTGGAAGCCGCGGACCGGGTGGTGCTGCGCGACGGACCACAGGCGTCCATGAACGCCATCGCGGCGGAGGCGGGCATCACCAAGCCGATCCTCTACCGCCACTTCGGGGACAAGGGCGGGCTCTACGCCGCGCTCGCCACGCGGCACACCGACGCACTCCTGGACTCGCTGCGGGCGGCGCTGGACGCACCCGCGGAGCGGCGGGAGCGGGTGGAGTCCACGCTGGACACGTATCTCGCCGCCATCGAGGCACGGCCCCAGGTGTACCGGTTCCTGATGCATCCCGCGGAGGGCGGCCAGGCCGGCGAGCAGGGCTTCGACGTGGGCAAGCACTCGGCGCCCGTGCTCCGCAGGATGGGCGAGGAACTGGGGAAGGTCATCGAGGAGCGGGTGGACCTCGGCCCGGACGGCGAGCGGCTGGCCCGGGTCTGGGGGCACGGGATCGTCGGGATGATGCATGCCGCCGGGGACTGGTGGCTGGGGGAACGGCCCTGCTCCCGGCAGGAGTTGGTGCGGGGACTCGCCGACCTGCTGTGGGGCCGGCTCGCCGCGGCGGGAGACCGGGTGGGGGGCCCGGGCTTCTGACTCCGGCCGGGCGGCACGCGGGCCGGCCGGACACCGCTCGCACGGACGGACGCGGGCCGGAGGGACGCGGGCCGGGGTCGGACGGCGGGCCGGGGTCGGAACGGCGGGCCGGTCGGACGCCGCCCGGGCACACACAGCCCGGGGCGAAACTCGGACCGCGCACACACAGCCCGGGCGGAACTCGGACCTGACGGACAGGCCGGGCGAGACCGGAATTGGCCGGACGCGGGTCACGCGGAACGCCGGCCGGTTCGAAACCGGGACCGACCGGACGCGCGTCATGCGGAACGCCGGCCGGGAGGACGGGCAGACGCGGGTCAGGCGGAAAGCCGGTTGCGCAGGCGGCCGGGCGAAACCGGGACCGACCGGACGCGGGTCACGCGGAACGCCGGCCTGGCAGGCGGTCGGACGGGAGCCGGGCGAAACCGGGACCGGCCGGACGCGGATCACGCGGAACGCCGGCCGGGCGGACGCGGATCACACGTCATGCCGGACGTCTGGGCGGTGGAGCCGCGTCGGCCCGGCACCGCGCTGCCGGGCGGGTCACACCGGACGGCGCCAGGAGGCCCGGCTCACCTGGCGCAGCAGCCTGCGGTGGCGCCAGCCCGTCAGGCGGTCCGCGTAGACCTTCCCGTCCAGGTGGTCGCACTCGTGCTGGAGACAGCGGGCGAAGAAGCCGGTGCCGTGCACGGTGACCGGATCGCCGGTCATGGTGAAACCCTCGACCACCGCGTGGTCGTGGCGCTCCGTGCCCGCCTCCAGGCCCGGCAGGGACAGGCAGCCCTCCGGGCCGCGGACCACCACCCCGTCCGCCGCCACCAGGCGCGGGTTCACAACATGTCCGAGATGCCGGACATCCTCGTCGTCGGGGCAGTCGTAGACGAACACCCGCAGCGACTCCCCCACCTGGTTCGCCGCCAGCCCCACCCCCTGTGCCGCGTACATCGTGGCGAACAAGTCCTCCACGAGCCGGGAGAGTTCGGGGCCGAAGTCGGTGACCTCCGCGCACGGGGCGTGCAGAACGGGGTCGCCGAGCAGGGTGAGGGGCCGGACGCGCCCGCGGGCGCCCGGGATCGAGCCGTGTCGCATGGGCGCAAGGGTACGGTTCCCTCAGCCGCCCCGGGCCCGTGGGCACGGGCCGGGATTCGGGAGTGCGAATGGATCTCGATAGGCTGACCACCACCACGTTGCCGACAGGCCCCAGGCGCGGCGCGTACGCAAGGAGGATCGAGAACTGATGGCAGGCAACTCGGACCCGCTCACGCCGCGGGCCAAGCTGGCCGTGACCGCGGGCAAGGCGGTCGCTGCGGCATCCCGTGCCGCGGGACGCGGCAGCGGTTCGGTGATCGGTGGCCGGGTCGCGCTGAAACTCGACCCCGACCTCCTCGCCCGGCTCGCCCAGAACCTGGACGTCGTCCTGGTGTCGGCGACCAACGGCAAGACCACCACCACCCGGCTGATCGCCGAGGCGCTGCGGGCCGCCGGCCCGGTGGTGTCCAACGCGCTCGGCGCCAACATGCCGGCCGGCATCACCTCGGCGCTCGCCGGCGGCTCGGACGCCAGGTACGGCGTCATCGAGGTCGACGAGAAGTACCTCGCGGGTGTCGCCCGGGACACCGACCCCAAGTGCATCGCGCTGCTCAACCTCTCGCGCGACCAGCTCGACCGGGCCGCCGAGACCCGCATGCTCGCGGAGAACTGGCGCGAGGGCCTGGCCGGCTCCAAGGCCGTGATCGTGGCGAACGCCGACGACCCGCTGGTCGTGTGGGCGGCCTCGTCCTCCCCGAACGTGATCTGGGTCGCCGCCGGGCAGATGTGGAAGGACGACGCCTGGTCCTGCCCCGCCTGCGGCGGAGTGATGCAGCGTCCCGGCGACGACTGGTTCTGCGGCGAGTGCGGCTTCCGCCGCCCCACCCCGACCTGGGCGCTCTCCGGGGACCACGTCCTCGACCCGCACGGTTCGGCCTGGCCGATCCACCTCCAGCTGCCGGGCCGCGCCAACAAGGCCAACGCCGCCAGCTCGGCCGCCGTCGCCGCCGTGTTCGGCGTGCCGCCGCAGGTCGCCCTGGAGCGCATGTACCAGGTGCAGGCGGTGGCGGGACGCTACGACGTCGTCCAGTTCCAGGGCCGCGACCTGCGGCTGCTGCTGGCGAAGAACCCCGCCGGCTGGCTGGAGACGTTCTCCCTGATCGATCCGCCGCCCGCCCCGGTGATCCTGTCCGTGAACGCGCGCGGCGCCGACGGCACCGACACCTCCTGGCTGTGGGACGTCGACTACACCCGGCTCACCGGCCACCCGATCTTCGTCATCGGCGACCGCAAGCTGGACCTGGCGGTGCGCCTGGAGGTCGCCAACCAGCACTTCCAGGTCTGCGACAACCTCGACCAGGCGGTGCAGATGTGCCCGCCGGGCCGGATCGAGGTCATCGCGAACTACACCGCGTTCCAGGACCTGCGCCGCCGAGTGGGCAACTGAGTGAGCCGAAGGACAGTGACCATGAGCGACAACAGCCTGCGCATCGTCTGGATCTACCCCGACCTGCTCAGCACCTACGGCGACCAGGGCAACGCCCTCGTCGTGGAGCGCCGGGCGCGGCAGCGGGGCCTGGACGTGGCCCGCCTCGACGTGCGCAGCGACCAGCCGATCCCGACCTCCGGCGACATCTACCTCATCGGCGGCGGCGAGGACCGGCCGCAGCGGCTCGCGGCCGAGCGGCTGCGCCGGGACGGCGGCCTGTACCGGGCCGTGGAGAACGGCGCGATCGTCTTCTCGGTGTGCGCCGGCTACCAGATCCTCGGCCACGAGTTCATCAACGACCTCGGCCAGCGCGAGCCCGGCCTCGGCCTGCTCGACGTGGTGTCGGTGCGCGGCGAGGGCGAGCGGTGCGTCGGCGACGTGCTCGGGGACATCGACCCGCGGCTCGGGCTGCCGCCGCTGACCGGCTTCGAGAACCACCAGGGCGTCACCCACCTCGGCCCCACCGCCCGCCCGCTCGCCCAGGTGCGGCTCGGCAAGGGCAACGGCACCGGCGACGGCACGGAGGGCGCGTACAACGACACGGTGTTCGGCACGTACATGCACGGCCCGGTCCTCGCCCGCAACCCGCTCATCGCGGACCACCTGCTGAAGCTGGCCCTCGATGTGAACGCGCTGCCGCCGGTGGACGACCGCTGGTACGAGGCGCTGCGCAACGAGCGCATCGCGGCCGCGCAGCAGCCTGCCTGAGGACGGCTGCCGGGCGGGCCGTGCGCACGCGCACGGCGGCGCGGCGACCCGCCCGGCCCCGGCGACGACGGTCCTCCGTCCACCAGCCCGTCTGACGGTACGTCCGCACAGGTGAGCGGGGTCGTCCAGCAGGCGGACGCCTGCTTCGGCCCCGCCCCCTTGTGCCGCTAGGGTGGCGGGGATTCCCGCCGGACAACGTGGTCCGGTCCCCGGCCCACACTGAGAAGGTAATTCGGGCTATGCGCATTGGTGTCCTCACGTCCGGCGGCGACTGCCCCGGCCTGAACGCCGTCATCCGGTCCGTCGTGCACCGTGCCGTCGCCGACCACGGCGACGAGGTCATCGGTTTCCGGGACGGCTGGAAGGGCCTCCTGGAGTGCGACTATCTGAAGCTCGACCTGGACGCCGTCGGCGGCATCCTGGCCCGCGGCGGCACCATCCTCGGCTCCTCCCGGGTCCGTCCCGAGCACCTGCGCGACGGCGTGGAGCGGGCCCGGGGCCATGTCGCCGAGTTGGGTCTCGACGCGATCATCCCGATCGGCGGCGAGGGCACGCTGAAGGCGGCCCGGCTGCTGTCCGACAACGGCCTGCCGATCGTCGGCGTGCCGAAGACCATCGACAACGACATCGCGGTCACCGACGTCACCTTCGGCTTCGACACGGCCGTCGGTGTCGCCACCGAGGCGCTGGACCGGCTGAAGACCACCGCCGAGTCCCACCAGCGGGTGCTGATCGTCGAGGTCATGGGGCGGCACACCGGCTGGATAGCGCTGCACTCCGGGATGGCGGCGGGGGCCCACGCCATCGTCGTGCCGGAGCGGCCGTTCGACATCGACGAGCTGACCGCGCGGGTCGGCGAGCGGTTCGAGGCGGGCAAGCGGTTCGCCATCGTCGTCGCGGCGGAGGGGGCCAAGCCGAAGCCCGGCAGCATGGCCTTCGACGAGGGCGGCAAGGACATCTACGGCCACGAGCGGTTCGCCGGGATCGCCCGGCAGCTCTCCGTCGAGCTGGAGCGCCGGCTCGACAAGGAGGCCCGTCCGGTCATCCTCGGCCACGTCCAGCGGGGCGGGACGCCGACGGCGTACGACAGGGTGCTGGCCACGCGGTTCGGGTGGCACGCGGTGGAGGCCGCCCATCGCGGGGAGTTCGGGATGATGACGGCGCTCCGCGGCACCGACATCGTGATGGTGTCGCTGGCGGAGGCCGTCGAGTCGTTGAAGACCGTGCCGGAGTCCCGGTACGCGGAAGCGGAGTGCGTGCTCTAGCCCTCCGGCGGGGTGCGGGTGGTCCGTGGCCGCCCGCGTCCCTGAGGTGATCGTCACTGCCCCCGGTCGAGAGGTCGACCGGGGGCAGCTCTACTCTTGTGGGCGGACATCAGCACAAACCCCCCACGACAGGAGCCGGCGGATGGATCACAGCGGGCACGGCATGATGACGGAGCTGCCGCCGTTCACGCTGGGGCGAGGGCTGCAGTGGTCCGCGGACCCGTTCTTCCTCGTCGCGTGTCTGCTGGGACTCGCGCTGTACACGTGGGGCGTCGTCCGGCTGACCCGGCGGGGTGACAGGTGGCCGGTCGGCCGGACCGCCTTCTTCTTCGCCGGTGTGCTCAGCATCGGACTGATGATGAATACCGGGCTGAACGACTACGGCATGGTCATGTTCAGCGTGCACATGGTGCAGCACATGGTGATCAGCATGCTGTCGCCGATCCTGCTCCTGCTCGGCGCGCCGATCACGCTGGCACTGCGGGCGCTGCCGCCGGCCGCGCGGGGCAGCAAGGGACCGCGCGAACTGCTGCTGATGCTGCTGCACAGCCGGTACATGCGGATCATCACCCACCCGGTGTTCACCATCCCGCTCTTCATCGCCAGCCTGTACGGCCTGTACTTCACCCCGCTGTTCGACTTCCTGATGGAGTCCAGGCCGGGGCACGTGGTGATGATGGTGCACTTCCTCGCGACCGGCCTGGTGTTCTTCTGGCCGATCATGGGCGTGGACCCGGGACCGCACCGGCCCGGCTACCTGATGCGGATGCTGGAGCTGTTCGCGGGCATGCCGTTCCACGCGTTCTTCGGCATCGCGCTGATGATGGCCTCGCAGCCGATGGTCAGGACCTACACCGATCCGCCCGCCTCCCTCGGCATCGACGCCCTCTCCGACCAGAACGCGGCGGGCGGCATCGCCTGGGCGTTCAGCGAGATCCCGTCCGTGCTGGTGCTGATCGTGCTGCTGTTCCAGTGGTACGGCTCGGAGCAGCGGCAGGCCAAGCGCAAGGACCGGGCCGCCGACCGGGACGGCGACAAGGAGCTCGAGGCGTACAACGCCTACCTGGCCTCGCTGAACGCCCAGGGCCGCTGAGGGCCCCGGGCGGGGTGCCGCCGGTGGGCCCCCGGGAGGGTGCCGCCGGTGGCCACGGTGCGTCCGTGGTGGTGCACGGGGCGCGGTCGTGGTCCGGCCACGGGGGCCGAAATCCGGCACCGATCCGGTCGTCCGCGCCGTAAGAGCGCGGAACCGGGGCACCATGGAGGGGGACGAACCATGAGGAGGGTGTTGCGATGCCCGGTTCTGCGGACGGCTCGACGAAGACCATGGGGGTGCTCACCCTGGGCGGCCTCGTCATGGTGACGGCCTACACGGTGGCGCTCGGCAGCAACGGCTGGCTGTGGTTCGGCTGGGTCGTGCTGGGGCTGATCACCCTCGGGATGGTGGCCACCCGCACCACCTGACCCCGGCGCCCGGCCTACTCCTGGCCGAGGCGCCCCGCCGAGTGCACGCCCGGCTGGTACTTGGGCAGCCGGGCGGTCACCTTCATGCCCGCGCCCACGGCGGTCTCGATGACCAGGCCGTGGTCGTCGCCGTACACCTGGCGGAGCCGGTCGTCGACGTTGGACAGGCCGATCCCGCCGGACGGGCTGACCTCGCCGGCGAGGATGCGGCGCAGCAGCTCCGGGTCCATTCCGGCGCCGTCGTCCTCGATGACCACCAGGGCCTCGGCGCCCGCGTCCTGCGCGGTGATGCCGATCCGGCACGTGCCGGCCTTGCCTTCCAGGCCGTGTTTGACGGCGTTCTCCACCAGCGGCTGGAGGCACAGGTACGGCAGGGTCACCGGCAGCACCTCGGGGGCGATCTGGAGGGTGACGGAGAGCCGGTCGCCGAAGCGGGCCCGGACGAGGGCCAGGTAGTGGTCGATGGCGTGGAGTTCGTCGGCGAGGGTGGTGAAGTCGCCATGCCGGCGGAACGAGTAGCGGGTGAAATCGGCGAACTCCAGGAGCAGTTCGCGGGCGCGTTCGGGGTCGGTGCGGACGAACGAGGCGATCACCGCGAGCGAGTTGAAGATGAAGTGCGGGGAGATCTGGGCGCGCAGTGCCTTGATCTCGGCCTCGATCAGCCGGGTCCGGGAGCGGTCCAGGTCGGCGAGTTCGAGCTGCACGGAAACCCAGCGAGCGACCTCGGCGGCGGCCCGCACGAGCACGGCGGACTCGCGCGGGGCGCAGGCGACGAGGGCGCCGTGGACGCGGTCGTCGACGGTGAGCGGGGCGACCACGGCCCAGCGCAGCGGGCAGTCCGGCTCGTCGCAGGCGAGCGGGAAGGCCTCGCCGCGGCCGGTGGCCAGCGGGCCCGTGAGCCGGTCCAGCACCTCGGCGCGGTGATGGCCGCCGACGCCGTCCCAGACCAGCACCCGGGTGTCGTCGGTGAGGCACAGCGCGTCCGTGCCGAGCAGGGTGCGCAGCCGGCGGGCGGATCTGCGGGCCGTCTCCTCGGTGAGCCCGGCCCGCAGCGGGGGCGCGGCCAGGGAGGCGGTGTGCAGGGTCTGGAAGGTGGCGTGCTCCACGGGGCTGCCGAGGCCGCCGGCGGCCCGGGTGCGGGCGGTGCGCCGGCCGAGCCAGAAGCCGGCGGCGAGCAGGGGCAGGGCGGCCACGCAGAGCCCGGCGAGGAAGCCGCTCACGCCTTCACCTCCGTGCGCAGCTGTTCCGGCAGGTGGAAGCGGGCCAGGATGGCCGCGGTACCGGCCGGGACCCGGGCCGGGGTGGCGAGCGAGACCAGGATCATGGTGAGGAAGCCGAGCGGCACCGACCACAGGGCGGGCCAGGCCAGCAGGGCGTGCAGCGGGCCGCCGCCGGGGAAGCCCGCCATGGTGGCCGCGACGGCGGCGAACGCGGAGCCGCCGCCGACCAGCATCCCGGCGGCCGCACCGGGCGGGGTGAGCCGCCGCCACCAGATGCCGAGGACGAGCAGCGGGCAGAAGGAGGACGCCGAGACGGCGAAGGCGAGGCCGACCGCGTCGGCCACGGGCAGTCCGCCCACCAGGACGCTCGCCGCGAGCGGGACGGCCATGGCGAGCAGGGTGCCGAGCCGGAAGTGCCGTACGCCGCGCGCCGGCAGCACGTCCTGGGTGAGCACTCCGGCGACGGCCATGGCGAGCCCCGAGGCGGTGGACAGGAACGCGGCGAAGGCGCCGCCGGCGAGCAGCGCGCCGAGCAGGTCGCCGGCGACGCCGCCGATCATGCGGCCGGGCAGCAGCAGGACGGCGGCGTCGGCGTCGCCGCTGAGGGTGAGTTCCGGGGCGTAGAGGCGGCCCAGCGCGCCGTAGACCGGGGGCAGCAGGTAGAAGGCGCCGATCAGGGCGAGGACGGCGACGGTGGTGCGGCGGGCGGCGACGCCGTGCGGGCTGGTGTAGAAGCGGACGACCACGTGGGGCAGGCCCATGGTGCCGAGGAAGGTGGCGAGGATCAGCCCGTACGTGGCGTACAGCGGGCGTTCCTCGCGGCCCGCGGCGAGCGAGGCCGACATGCCGGCGGCGCCGCCGCGGTCGGCCGTGGGGACGGGGGTGCCCGGGGCGAAGGTGAGGCGGGTGCCCTGCTCCACGCGGTGCGTCCCGGCCGGCAGGCGGAGCTCCGTGCCGTCGTGGGCGCGGCCGTCCACGGTGCCGTCGACGGTGACCGTCAGGGGCCGCTGCAGGCGCAGGTCGAGGGTGGTGTCGACGCGCACGGCGCGCTGCTGGCGGAAGCCGGGCGGCTCGTCGAAGGGGCGGCGGGGGGCGCCATCGGCCTGCCAGGCGAGGAGCAGGAAGAAGGCGGGGACGAGCAGGGCGGTCAGTTTCAGCCAGTACTGGAAGGCCTGGACGAAGGTGATGCTGCGCATGCCGCCCGCGGCGACGATGGCGGTGACGACGACCGCGACGATGATCCCGCCGAGCCAGCCGGGCGCCCCGGTCAGCACGGTGAGGGTGAGTCCCGCGCCCTGGAGCTGGGGCAGCAGGTAGAGCCAGCCGACGCCGACGACGAAGGCGCCCGCGAGCCGCCGCACCGCCTGCGAGGCGAGCCGGGCCTCGGCGAAGTCGGGCAGCGTGTAGGCGCCGGAGCGGCGCAGCGGGGCGGCGACGAAGAGCAGCAGGACGACGTAACCGGCGGTGTAGCCGACCGGGTACCAGAGCATGTCCGGGCCCTGGACGAGGACCAGGCCGGCGATGCCGAGGAAGGAGGCGGCGGACAGGTACTCGCCGCTGATGGCGGCGGCGTTCAGGCGGGGGCCGACGGTGCGGGAGGCGACGTAGAAGTCGGAGGTGGTGCGGGAGATGCGCAGGCCGAAGGCGCCGACGAGGACGGTGGCGAGCACGACGAGCGCGACGGCGGGGACGGCGTAGTTCGAGTTCATGGCGGAGGGTTCAGCGGTCCTCGACCAGGCGGACGAAGTCGCGTTCGTTGCGTTCGGCGCGGCGGACGTACCAGTGGGCGAGCAGGACGAGCGGGGCGTAGAGGCAAAAGCCGAGCACCAGCCACTGGAGGCGGCCGGCGTGCGGTGCCGCCGCGAAGACCAGCGGCAGCGGGCCGATCAGCAGGACGAGAACGGCGCAGCCGGTGAGGGCGGCGCGCAGCTGGCTGCGCATCAGGGAGCGGACGTAGGTGTGGCCGAGGGTGGTCTGCTCGGCGATCTCGGTGCGCGGGCGGTAGGCGCCGGGGGCGCGCGGATCGCGTCCGCGCGGGCGGGGCCGGGCGGCGCGACGCGGCGGGCCGGTGACGACGACGCGGCGGTCGGCGGGGCTCTGCGGCACGGTCACGGCCTCCTCATCAGCAGGTCCCGCAGTTCACGGGCGTGGCGGCGGCTGACCTGGAGTTCCTCCGAGCCGACGAGGACGCTGACGGTGCCCGCGTCGAGGCGGAGCTCGCCGATGTGGCGCAGGGCGACCAGGTGGCGGCGGTGGATGCGGACGAAACCGCGGGAGCGCCAGCGGTCCTCCAGGGTGGACAGCGGGATGCGGACCAGGTGGCTGCCGCCCCGCCCGGTGTGCAGCCGGGCGTAGTCGCCCTGTGCCTCGACGTGGGTGATGTCGTCGACGGCGACGAAGCGGGTGACCCCGCCCAGCTCCACGGCGATGTGGTCCGGGTCGGGTTCGTGCACGGGGATGCGGGGGGTGGTGCCGCGCAGGTCGGCGGCGCGGCGCACGGCTTCGGCGAGGCGTTCCTTGCGGACGGGTTTGAGGACGTAGTCGACGGCCTTGAGGTCGAAGGCCTGGACGGCGAAGTCCTCGTGCGCGGTGACGAAGACGACCAGCGGGGGCCGGGCGAAGCCGGTGAGCAGCCGCGCGAGGTCGAGTCCGTCGAGGCCGGGCATCTGGATGTCGAGGAAGACCACGTCGATCGCCTCGGGGCCGTCGGGGCCGGACTCCAGGGCGCGGTTGATCCGGCGCAGCGCCCCGGTCGCGTCGCCGGCGCCCTCGGCGCTGCCGATGCGGGGGTCGGCGCGCAGGAGGTAGAGCAGTTCCTCGAGGGAGGGGCGTTCGTCGTCGACAGCCAGGGCGCGCAGCATGAACCCGGAGTGTAGGAGCATTTCGTACGGCTGCCCACGGGCCGACGTGGGGAGGTTCCGGTCCGTCTCCGGTACGTTCGCGCTGGATACAGTGCCGCCATGAACAGCAGGCCGGCACCCTTCGACGACCTCGACCGGAAGATCGTCACCGCGCTGATGGCGAACGCGCGGACCAGTTTCGCCGAGATCGGGGCGGCGATCGGGCTGTCGGCGACGGCGGTGAAGCGCCGGGTGGACCGGCTGCGGGAGACCGGGGTGATCACCGGGTTCACGGCGACGGTGAAGCCGTCGGCGCTGGGCTGGCGGACCGAGGCGTACGTCGAGGTGTACTGCGAGGGGGCGGCGCCGCCGCGGCGGCTGGCGGAGGTGGTGCGCAACCATCCGGAGATCACCGCGGCGATGACGGTGACCGGTGGGGCGGACGCGCTGCTGCACGTGCGGGCGCGGGACGTGGCGCACTTCGAGGAGGTGCTGGAGCGGATCCGGGCGGAGCCGTTCATCCGCAAGACGATCAGTGTGATGGTGCTGTCCCATCTGCTGCCGGACAGCCCGGAGGCGGGCGCCAGCCATCCGGCACCGGACGAGCCGGGGGACGCATCCGGGAGTGGCGCAGCGGACGTGCGTATCACCTGATCACAACGCAGTGATCCTGCGTAGGTGCGCAGCTTTCGTTTCTTGTCGGGCGTCGGTTCGCTTTCTACCGTTGTGTCAACCCCCAGTAGACACCGCAGGAAGCGGAGGAACCCCTCTGTGTCCGACAGCCGTGTGCCGCGCCGACGGCGTTTCCTCGTCTGCGAACCCAGACACTTCGCCGTGCAGTACGCGATCAACCCCTGGATGCACCCCGATGTCCGCGTCGACGTCGACCTCGCGCGGGAGCAGTGGCAGAAGCTGATCGCCGCCTACCGCGCCCACGGCCACACGGTCGACCGGGTGGAGCCGGTGGCGGGCCTGCCGGACATGGTCTTCGCGGCCAACTCGGCGCTCGTCGTCGGCGGGCGGGTCTTCGGCTCGCTCTTCCACGCGCCCGAACGCCGTCCGGAGTCCGTGCACTACGAGTCCTGGTTCAAGACGGCGGGCTACGACGTCCACCGGCCGGAGTCGGTGTGCGAGGGTGAGGGCGACCTGGTGTGGACGGGCCGGTACGTGCTGGCCGGCACCGGGTTCCGCACCACCCGGGAGGCGCACCGCGAGGCGCAGGAGTTCTTCGGCCACCCGGTGATCAGCCTGACCCTGGTGGACCCGTACTTCTACCACCTGGACACGGCGCTGTTCGTGCTCGACGACTCCGCCGGCGGGAACAACATCGTGTACTACCCGGAGGCGTTCTCGCCGGGCAGCCGCGAGGTGCTGAAGCGGCTGTACCCGGACGCGGTGCTCGCCACCCGCGACGACGCGATGGCGTTCGGCCTCAACTCCGTCTCCGACGGCCGCCACGTCTTCATCGCCCCGCGGGCCGAGGCGCTGGCCGCCCGGCTCGACGACCACGGCTATGTCCCCGTCCCCGTCGACCTGTCGGAGTTCCACAAGGCCGGCGGCGGCATCAAGTGCTGCACTCAGGAGATCCGTTCATGACCGCACCCGCCCGCACCACCCGCGACTCCGCCGAGCTGATCGCCGCCGAGGAGCCCGTCCTCGCGCACAACTACCACCCGCTGCCCGTGGTGGTGGCCCGGGCCGAGGGCGCCTGGGTGGAGGACGTCGAGGGCCGCCGCTACCTGGACATGCTGGCCGGCTACTCGGCGCTCAACTTCGGCCACCGCCACCCGGATCTCGTCGACGCCGCCCACCGCCAGCTGGACCGTCTCACGCTCACCTCCCGCGCCTTCCACAACGACCGGCTCGCCCTGTTCGCCGAGCGTCTGGCCGCGCTGACCGGGCAGGACATGGTGCTGCCGATGAACACCGGCGCGGAGGCCGTGGAGAGCGGCATCAAGGTGGCCCGCAAGTGGGCGTACGACGTCAAGGGCGTGCCCGCCGACCGGGCGACGATCGTGGTCGCGGCGGAGAACTTCCACGGCCGGACGACGACGATCGTCAGCTTCTCCACGGACGAGGTGGCCCGCGGCGGCTTCGGCCCGTTCACGCCCGGGTTCCGGGTCGTCCCGTACAACGACCTGGCGGCGCTGGAGGCGGCGGTCGACGAGACCACGGCGGCGGTGCTGATCGAGCCGATCCAGGGCGAGGCGGGCGTCGTCATCCCCGACGACGGCTATCTGGCCGGGGTGCGGGAGCTGACCCGCCGCGCGGGCTGTCTGTTCATCGCCGACGAGATCCAGAGCGGGCTCGGCCGCACCGGCCGTACCCTCGCCGTCGAGCACGAGGACGTCGTCCCGGACGTCGTGCTGCTCGGCAAGGCGCTGGGCGGCGGCATCGTGCCCGTGTCGGCGGTGGTCGCGCGCCGGGAGGTGCTGGGCGTGCTGCACCCGGGCGAGCACGGCTCGACGTTCGGCGGCAATCCGCTGGCCGCCGCCGTCGGCACGGCCGTCGTCGGTCTGCTGGAGGGCGGCGAGTTCCAGCGCCGGGCCGCCGAGCTGGGCGTGGTGCTGCGGGACGGGCTGAGCGAACTGACCGGCAAGGGCGTGGCCGGCTTCCGCGCGCGCGGTCTGTGGGCGGGCGTCGACGTCGACCCGGCCATCGGCACCGGCCGCGAGATCAGCGAGCGGCTGATGCGGGAGGGCGTCCTGGTCAAGGACACCCACGGCTCGACGATCCGCCTGGCGCCGCCGCTGACCGTCACCGAGGAGGAACTGCGCACCGCGCTGGGGTCGTTGGAGAAGGTCCTGGCGCGGGGCTGAACCCGGGAACCCGCTGGGCGGGGGCCGTACCGCCGCGTCCGGTACGGCCCCCGCCCGGCTGTCGGCGGGTGATCGGGGCGCAGCCGCCGGTCGGTCGGGGCCGGGGCCGGGTAGGTGTAGGACATCACGTCCCTTCCAGTCCCCCGTCGTTCCGCCGAGGACCGGCAGCCCTGACACGAGGAGAGCGACCTTGTTCTACCACCTGCTCAAGTACGTGCTGCTCGGGCCGCTGCTGCGGCTGGTCTTCCGCCCCCGGATCGAAGGGCTGGAGCATGTGCCCGCGTCGGGGCCGGCCATCGTCGCCGGGAATCACCTGTCGTTCTCGGACCACTTCCTGATGCCCGCGGTGCTCAAGCGGCGGATCACCTTCCTGGCGAAGGCGGAGTACTTCACGGGCCCCGGGCTGAAGGGGCGGCTCACCGCCGCGTTCTTCCGCAGCGCGGGGCAGATCCCGGTGGACCGCTCCGGGAAGGACGCGGGACAGGCGGCGATCCGGGAAGGGCTCGGGGTGCTGGGCAGGGACGAGCTGCTCGGGATCTACCCGGAGGGCACGAGGTCGCACGACGGGCGGCTGTACAAGGGGAAGGTCGGGGTCGCGGTGATGGCGCTGAGGGCCGGCGTGCCGGTCGTGCCGTGCGCGATGATCGGCACCTTCGAGGCCCAGCCGCCCGGCCGCAAGCTGCCCCGCGTCCGTCCGGTGACGATCCGCTTCGGCGAGCCGCTGGACTTCTCCCGGTACGCCGGGATGGAGAACGAGAAGGCGGTCCTGCGCGCGGTCACGGACGAGATCATGTACGCGATCCTGTCGCTGTCCGGGCAGGAGTACGTCGACCGGTACGCGGCGGACGTGAAGGCCGCGGAGGCCGCCGCGGAGCGCAGGGAGCGGCCCTTCCGGCGGCTGCCGCTGAGCTGACCTCCGGCACGTCAAGCGAGACGGGCCCGGGCGACCCAGTGGTGGTCGCGGGGCGGGCACAGCCGCTCGGGCGGCGCCGGCACCCAGGGGCAGCGGCCCGCGGCGAGTTCCCGCAGCGTGTACGCCTCCGCCTGCCAGCCGCACCGGTCCAGGAGGCCGCCGAAGTCCTCCAGGCCGAGCCGGAAGGCGGAACCGCGGGCCCGCATGAACGCCAGGAAGGCCGCGTTCGCGGGATCCTGGAAGTAGGCGGCGTGCGGGGCGTCGGCCAGCAGGACCGAACCGGGGCCCGACATCTGCCCGATCCGCGTGAGCAGCCGCGTGAAGTGCTCGGGCTCCAGGTAGGGCAGCAGGCCTTCGACGATCCAGACCGCGGGTTTCGTCCCGTCATAGCCGGCCTCTTTCAGCCGCCGCGGCCAGGTGCCGTCCCGCAGGTCCTCGCCGAGGGTGACCCGGCGGCAGGTGAGCCGGTCCGCGACGGGGGCGAGCAGCGCGTCCTTGGCCTCCAGCTGACCCGGCAGGTCGATCTCGAAGAACCGCGTGCCGGGAGGGAACGGAAGGCGCCAGGCCCGGGTGTCGCCGCCCGCCGCGAGACACACCACCTGGCCGATCCCCTGGGCCGTCGCCTCACCGAGCGCGATGTCCCCGAACCGGCCCCGTACGATCACGGATCCGACGGTGCCGCCCGCGGCCAGCGCCTCCTCGGCGAGCGCCCGGGACCGTGGCGTGCTGAGCAGCGCCGCGTGGGGGTCCGCCAGGTAGGCGTCGGGGCGGTCGTTCTCCATGGCCCTGATCACGGCGGTGATGAAACCGGTCTCCTTGACGGCCGTGTGCCCGTCGTCGCGCCGGGTCGCGTCCGTCACCGCGCACCCCCGACGGACAGCGACGGCCTGGTGTTCACCCAGTCCTGGTCGAACTTCCCGGTCACCGCGTAGCCACGGGAGATCTCCGCGAGTTCCTCCTCGCTGAAGACGTCCCGTACGTCGGCGAATCCGCCGGGGGCTCTCTGGTGCGCCATCGTGAGTACCCTTTCCGGGCCCAGGGAGCGGTTGCTCCGCTGCAGTTCCGTCATCTGCGGCCGGCGTTCCGCTTCGTAGGCCCGCAGGGCCGTGCCGGGGTCGTCGGGGTGGCGGGCGAGGTGCCAGGCGAGCACGCGTGCGTCGATGACGGCCTGGGTGGCTCCGTTGGACCCGGCGGGATACATGGCGTGCGCGGCGTCGCCGAGGAGGGTCACGCCGCCGAACGTCCACCGCGGGAGGGGGTCCCGGTCGATCATCGGGTAGCGCTGGATGTCCGGTGTGCCCTCGACCAGCGCCGCCAGGTTCACCCCGGGTGGTGCCCAGTCGCCGAGGTGACGCAGGATGTGCTCGCGCATCTCCGCGGGGTCCGCGGCGGGCCGCTCGTCGGGGAAGGCGGCCACCCAGTTGATGAGGGTCGTGTGCGTGGTGTCGTCCCGGTCGATCGGGTAGAGGACGAGGCGCCTCCGGTCGTCCCCCAGGACGGCCATGGACTCCCCGGTCAGGAACGGCCGTGCCCAGACGGTTCCCCGGTACATCGTCATGCCGTTCGTCGGCGGCGGTCCCTCGCCGGGGTGGAGCGCCGCTCGCACGGCGGAGCGAATGCCGTCGGCGCCGATGAGCAGATCCGTCTCGACGGTCCTCGTGGTGCCGTCCCGGCTCGTGAAGACCGCGCGGGTCCGGCCGGGAGTGCGGTCCAGGCCGACGAGCCGGGCGTCGGTGACGACCGCGCCGTCACCGAGGCGGCGTCGAGTCTCCGCGGCCAGCACGTGCACCAGCCGGGCCCGTGACACGGACAGCTGCGGCCACCGGTAGCCGGCCGCCAGGCCGCGGTCCTCCCGCCACACCAGGGTGCCGCGCGGGTTGTACATCGCCAGTTCCCGCGTGCGGACGGCCCGTTGCCGCACCGCGTCCAGCAGTCCGAGTTCGTCCAGCTCGCGCACGGCGTTGGGCAGGATGTTCAGTCCCAGTCCGTGCGGGCGCAGCCCTGGGTCGGCCTCGAAGACGGTGACGTCGTGGAATCCGGCCGCGTGGAGACTGACCGCGGTGGCGAGTCCGGCTATCCCGGCACCGGCGACGGTGATCCTCATCGCCCACCCACCATGGCTCCGTTGCGGCGGGTGAGGGTGAGGATTTCCTCCAGCAGTTCCACGCTTCCTCCGCCGCTTCCCCGTTCGTAGAGCCGCACTTCGGCGTGGTAGGCCCGGCGCGCCATCACCAGGTGCTTCCCGCGGAAGGCGGTGAGCGACCTGAGGGCTCTGCGCAGTCCCCGCGCGCTGGACCGGGCGTGTTCCCCGGCCGGGGTACGGGAATCCCGGCAGTTCCCGAGCGCGGCGACCACACGCGAGGTGATGGACGGCATCTCGGTCCACTCGGCATGCCGCTCGCGCCAGCCGGGCAGGGTGTGCGAGGCGACCTCGTCGCAGAAGGCGAGGTAGTCCCGGCTGCCCCGGTCGGAGGCCCAGAGCAGCAGGTCGATGAGGAAGAGCGGGATGTGCGCGGCGGCCGGCCCCATGTAGGTGCGGCCCGCTATGCGCACCTCCTCGAAGTAGGGTCTGAGCACGAGGGCGAAGAACTCGGGGGTGACGTCCGCGAGGACACCGCTCATCGCCTTGTCGGCCGCCGTGATGTGCGATGCCAGCGACGCCATCCCGGCGGCGCCTTCGGGGGTGCGGAGGTCCTCGTACTGGAGGGAGCGCCCGACCGTGACCGCCTTCGCCAGCTCCGGCACGCAGGTGCGCACCGCGTGGATGAGACTGCGCTCCATCGGCTGCCCGCTGTAGAGCCGCTCGCGCTCCCCCACCGGGTTCCAGCAGGTGTAGTGGTAGACGGTGTCCCGCGGGATCATACGGGTGCGCCGCCCGAGGAGTTCGAACAGCTCGGTGGCGCCCGGGACGATGTCGAAGGCGGACACTCCGTGGCGTTTGAGGCTGCCGACGTACATTCCCAGGTCGCGCATGGCGGCAAGACATTCCGGCAGGGTGAAGGAGGCGATGCGCTCATGGGGAGGAAGGGCCTCCCGGAGGACGCGCGCCAGCGCGGCGACGTCCCCGTTCTCGTTCATCTTCGGCAATGACCCGAGGTCTTCGTCCAGCCCCAGCGGATCGAGCCGCCTGACCTTCTCACTGTGTTCCTCGGACGTCACGTCCAGGTGCGCCCTGCCGTCCATGTGCACCAACTCTCCGACGAGGATCCATGAGCCGCCCGCCGGGCACGAAGGTAGTACGGACCGGACAATGCCTTCTTTGGCCTGAAACTAAGGTGAAACCAACCCTCGCGGGGGCGGACTCCACAGGACGGAGGGGTGGACGGCACACGGCGGCGGGATGGCCGGAACATGACGGAGGGGCGGCCGGTGTGGCACCGGCCGCCCCTCGGCTCGTACGGATCGCGCCTACGGCTTGGGCGTGGCGTGCGGGGCGCAGGTCACGTCCCCGGCATCCAGCTTCCCGGTGAGCAGGTAGGCGTCCACGCGCTCGTTGATGCAGGAGTTGGCCAGGCCGGTCACCCCGTGGGAGCCGGCGTCCCGCTCGGTGATCAGGCGGGATCCCTTGAAGCGCTTGTGCAGTTCGAGCGCACCGCCGTAAGGGGTGGCCGCGTCCCGCTCCGCCTGGACGATCAGCACCGGCGGCAGGCCCTTGCCGGTCCGCACGTCCACCGGGGTCCGCTGCTTGACCGGCCAGGTCGCGCACGGCAGGTTCATCCAGGCGTTGGACCAGGTGAGGAACGGGTGGTCGCGGTGCAGCCGGGTGTTGTCCCGGTCCCAGCGCTCCCAGCTCGTCGGCCACTTGGCGTCGGCGCACTCGACCGCCGTGTAGACGGCGTTGCCGTTCTCGGCGGCGGCGTTGCCCGCGGTGTCGCCGAGGTCGGGGGCGGCGGCGTCGACGAGGGCCTGGGTGTCGCCCGCGACGTACTTGCTGAACACGGTGGCCACGGAGACCCACGCGGAGTCGTAGTACGGCGCGCTCTGGAAGAAGCCGGTCAGTTCGGCCGGGCCGACGACGCCGCCGATGGGCTCCTTCTTGGCGGTGGCGCGCAACTGGAGCCACTTGGCCTGGACCTCGGCGCGGGTGGTGCCGAGGTGGAAGGTGGCGTCGTTCCGGGCGACCCAGTCCTGCCAGTCCTGCCAGCGGGTCTCGAAGGCGACGTCCTGGTCCAGGTTGGCCTGGTACCAGATCTTCTCGCGGGACGGGTTGACCACGCTGTCGGTGATCATCCGGCGCACGTGGCCCGGGAAGAGGGTGCCGTAGACGGCGCCCAGGTAGGTGCCGTAGGAGACGCCGAGGAAGTTGAGCTTGCGCTCGCCGAGCGCGGCGCGGATGACGTCGAGGTCGCGCGCGGTGTTCGGGGTCGTCATGTGCGGCAGCATGGCGGCGCTGCGCTCGTAGCAGCCCTCGGCGTACTCGCGGGCCAGCTTGCGCTGGGCGAGCTTGTCGGCCTCGGAGTCGGGCACCGGGTCCAACTTGGGCGCCTTGACGAACTCCTGCGGGTCGACGCAGGAGATGGGCGCCGACTTGCCGACGCCGCGCGGGTCGAAGCCGACGAAGTCGTAGGCCTTGGCGACGTTCTGCCACACCGGCGCCTTGGTGGTGACGCGGCGCGGGAAGCGCAGGCCGGAACCGCCGGGCCCGCCCGGGTTGTAGACGAGGGCGCCCTGCCGTTCGGCCCGGGTGCCGGTGTTGCCGATGCGGTCGACAGCGATCTCGATCTGCTTGCCGTACGGCTTGGCGTAGTCGAGCGGCACGGTGACCCAGCCGCACTGGATGGGCTTCTCCAGCCCCCAGTCCGCCGGGCAGTCCTGCCAGTCGATGCCCTGGTGGGCGGCGCGGGCCGCGGCGATCGCGACGCCCCGGGCCTCGCGGTCCTGACCGTGACGGGCCCCGGCGGCGGCCCGGTCGGTGCCGGTCGTGGCGCCCGCGTCGGCGCTGGCCGTCGGTGCCGCGACCGCGCCGGCTATCAGGGTCGCCGCGACGAGTGCTCCGGCCGAGCCGAGCGCCGCCGTCCGCCTGTTCGGTCTGTTGTCCCTCAAGTCGGGTCTCCCCCTGCGTCGTTGCGTGGACAGGGGGATCCTGGCCGCTGGGCGGGTGCCGGGAACAGGGGCGCACCGGCTTCTTTGCCAATCCGATAACCGGATAAAGCCATCCCGCTGAGCGGAGCGCCCGTACGGGGGGACTGTCCGAGGTCCGCCAGCGCCGCGTCCAGCAGCCCGCGCAGCCGCAGCGCGTCCGGCGCCACCGCGCTCACCAGTACGGCGGGCCCGGCGAGGGGCAGCACGGCGGCCCCCTCCCCGAGCGTCCGCGCCGCCGGCGCGCGCGCCGCGAACTCCGGGCGCGCCACCACGAGCTGCCCCACCGCGCGGTGCCCGCCCAGCCCGGCGGGCCCGTCCCAGCCGCCGGGCGCCCCGGGCCCGCACGCCAGTTCCTGGTCGAGCACGAGCCGCCCGCCCGTCCGCACCGTCAGACGGCTGGTCAGCCTGCCGGGGGCCTCACCCGTCCGCCCGAGCACCTGCTCCTCGCGCAGCACCAGCCGCCCGCCGGCCGCCAGGTCGACGCGGGTGCGCACGGTCAGCTCACTGCCGGCCGCGCAGATCAGCTGCTCGGGCAGCCAGTGCAGCTCGCCGCCCTCGGCCACGGTGAGCCGTACGTCGTAGCGGGCCCCGCCCCCGGCCTGACCCGGCAGGGCGATGGTGGCGGCGGCCGAGCCGACCCGCAGCCGGGCGTGCTCGGCGGCCTCCGCCGCGACGGTGAGGTGGTCGCCGCCCAGCGGTGCGCTCATCGCGCCGACGAGCAGGACTCGCGCCTCGCCCTCGTTCCCGCGGGTCCGCCGCAGGGCCAGCGGGGCCTCGCCCGTGAGGACGGGCAGCGCCGTACCGCCCCGGCCGTCGGCCACGGCGCGGATCCGGGCCGTGGCCCGTACCCCGGTGGCCGCGGTCACGCCGTCCACGCGGCGAGCCGCGCCCGCACCCAGCCGGCGACGTCGGCGACGCCGGTCGCGCCGCGCAGCGACTGGAGGACGACCGGCCGGTCGCCCCGCTGCGCCTTGGCGTCCGCCGCCATCCGGGCGAGGTCGGAGCCGACGTACGGGGCGAGGTCGGTCTTGTTGACGACCAGCAGGTCCGCGGTGGTGACCCCGGGCCCGCCCTTGCGCGGGATGTCGTCACCGCCCGCCACGTCGATGACGAAGATCTGCGCGTCCACGAGCCCCCTGGAGAAGGTCGCGGTGAGGTTGTCGCCACCGGACTCCACGAGGATCAGGTCCAGCGGCCCCACCTCGTCCTCCAGGTCCTCGACGGCCTCCAGGTTGGCGGAGATGTCGTCCCGGATCGCGGTGTGCGGGCAGGCGCCGGTCTCGACGGCGGTGATCCGCTCCGGCGGCAGTACGGCCTCCCGGAGCAGGAACTCGGCGTCCTCGCGGGTGTAGATGTCGTTGGTGACGACGGCCAGCGACAGTTCGTCGCGCAGCGCCCGGCACAGGGCGGCGACGGTGGCGGTCTTGCCGGACCCGACGGGCCCGCCGAGCCCGATCCGCAGGGCGCGCCGTGACCCGTCGGGCCGGTGGGCGTCGGCGCCGAGCGCGGCGGGACCGTCGTGGGAGTGATCGAGATGCATGGCAGCTCCTGTTTCAGCCGGGCCTGGGACACCGGCCCGTCCGATGCCTGCGAACGGGGCCGTTCAGGCCGGAAGGGGTCCGGGGCGCAGCCCCGGGGTCGGGAACGGGGAAGGGCAGGGGGCGGGAAGGGAAGGGCAGGGGCGGGAGACGGACGGGACGCCGGAGACGGGCAGGGGGCGGGAGACGGGCAGGGGGCGGGAGACGGGCAGGGGGCGGGGCCCTGCCACGCCCTACGACGCGAACAGCCTGACGGGCCGGGCCGCGTGCTGCTCGGCCGCGATCTCCAGCAACGGGCCGGAGCACGCGGGCAGGGCGTCGACGCCCTCGACGGCGGCCGCCCGCGCCGCCGTGACGGCTTGCTCCGCGACACGGTCCAGCTCCGGCGCCAGCCGCGCGAGCACCCCGGTCGCGTCGAACGGATCGAGACTCAGCAGGCGCACCGTCGCCGTCGCGGGCCCGCTGACGCTCTCGTACGCGGCGCAGTACGCGGCGTCCGCCGGGCCGAGCCCCGCGGCCCGCGCGGCGAGCCCGAGCACCACCGGCTGATGCGCCCCCTTGGGGAAGGCACCGGCCAGGGCGTCGAGTTCGGCGGACGGCCAGGCCGCCCGCGCGGCACGCGTCAGCTGCCGCCCCAGCCTGCGCGCGGCGGTGCGCAGCGCGGGCGACGGCGTGCGCGCGTCCGCGGCGGCGTCGAGTCCGGCGGCGTCCACACCGAGTGCAGCGGCCGCGGCGAGGGCGGCCGAGACCAGCCCCGCCGTGTGGAGCCGGCCCCGGCAGAAGTCCTCCAGGCCGGCCGCTGCGGTGATCCGTCCGGCCCGCACCGCCGCCTCGGCCCCGCCGGAGTGCGCGTGGCCTCCGGCGGGGAACCGGCCGTCGGCGAGGACGAGCAGGGCTGCGCGCGTCATCAGAAGAGGAAGTAGCGCTGGGCCATGGGCAGTTCCGCGGCCGGTACCGCCTCGACCAGCTCCCCGTCGATGCGTACGGCGAAGCTGTCGGGGTCGATCCGGACGTCGGGCCGGGCGGCGTTCTCGCGCATGTCCGCCTTGGTCACCCCGCGCGTCGACTCGATGGCCACGAACCGCTTGCCGAGCGCCAGCCGCTCAGCCAGCCCGTCGTCCAGGGCGAGCGGCGCCACGAAGTTGACCGAGTTGGCGGCGGGCGCCCGGCCGATCGCGCCGTACATGGGCCGGGGCAGGACCGGCTGCGGGGTGGGGATGGAGGCGTTGGCGTCACCCATCTGCGCGTAGGCGATCTGCCCGCCTTTGAGGACGAGGAGCGGCTTGACGCCGAAGAAGGCCGGTTCCCACAGCACCAGGTCGGCGAGCTTGCCGCGCTCGACGGAGCCGATCTCGTGGGCGAGTCCCTGGGCGAGCGCCGGGTTGATCGTGTACTTGGCGACGTACCGCCGCACCCGGTGGTTGTCCGCGCGCCCGTCGCCGGGCAGGGCGCCGCGCCGCCGCTTCATCACGTGCGCGGTCTGCCAGGTGCGCAGCACGACCTCGCCGACGCGGCCCATGGCCTGCGAGTCGGAGGAGATGATCGAGATGGCGCCCAGGTCGTGCAGGACGTCCTCGGCGCCGATCGTCGAGGGCCGGATGCGGGACTCGGCGAACGCGAGGTCCTCGGGGACGGCCGGGTTCAGGTGGTGGCACACCATCAGCATGTCGAGGTGTTCCTCGGCGGTGTTGACGGTGAACGGGCGGGTCGGATTGGTCGAACTGGGCAGCACGTGCGGCTCGGAGACCACGGTCATGATGTCCGGCGCGTGCCCGCCGCCCGCGCCCTCGGTGTGGTACGCGTGGATGCCGCGCCCCGCGATCGCGGCGAGGGTGTCCCCGACGAACCCCGCCTCGTTGAGGGTGTCCGTGTGGATGGCGACCTGGACGCCGGTCCGGCCGGCGACGGTGAGCGCGGCGTCGATGACGGCGGGGGTGGAGCCCCAGTCCTCGTGCAGCTTCAGCCCGAGCGCGCCGCCGCGGATCTGGGACAGCATCGCCTCGTGGGAGACGGTGTTGCCCTTGCCGAGGAGACCGATGTTGAGCGGGTAGTGCTCCATCGCCTCCAGCATCCGGGCCAGGTGCCAGGGGCCGGGGGTGACCGTGGTGGCCTTGGAGCCCTCGGCGGGGCCGGTGCCGCCGCCGACGAGCGTGGTGATGCCCGACGCCAGTGCCTCGTCGGCGACCTGCGGGCAGATGAAGTGGACGTGCGCGTCGATGGCTCCGGCGGTGACGATCCGTCCGTTGCCCGCGATGACCTCGGTCTCCGGGCCGAGCACCAGCTCGGGGTGGACGCCGTCCATGGTGTCGGGGTTGCCCGCCTTGCCGATGCCGGTGATCCGGCCGTCCCGGATGCCGATGTCGGCTTTGACGACGCCCCAGTGGTCGACGATCACGGCGCCCGTGACGACCGTGTCGGGGGTGCCGTCGGCCCGGGTGGCCCGGGACTGGCCCATGGACTCGCGGATGACCTTGCCGCCGCCGAACACGGCCTCGTCGCCGGCGAGTCCGGGACCGCCGCAGCGGTCCTCCTCGATCTCCACGAGCAGATCGGTGTCGGCGAGCCGGATCCGGTCGCCGGTGGTCGGGCCGAACAGATCGGCGTACGCGGCGCGGGAGAGTTCAGGCATCGAGGGCGCCTCCGGTCCGGCCGCGCAGTCCGGGCACGATCCGGGCGCCGGCGATCGGGACGAGTTCGACGTCGACGGGGATGCCGGGCTCGAACCGTACGGCGGTGCCGGCGGCGACGTGGAGCCGCTTGCCGCGCGCGGCGGCCCGGTCGAAGCGCAGGCCGGGGTTGGCCTCGGCGAAGTGGTAGTGGGAGCCGACCTGGACCGGCCGGTCGGCGGCGTTGAGGACGGTCAGCCGGGTGACCTCGCGGCCCGCGTTGACGACGATCGGGTCCTCGGCGAACAGGATCTCTCCGGGAATCATCGGGGCCGCCTCAGACGATCGGCTCGTGGACGGTGACGAGCTTGGTGCCGTCCGGGAAGGTGGCCTCGACCTGGACGTCGTGGATCATCTCGGGGACGCCCTCCATGACGTCGTCCCGGGTGAGCACCGCGCGTCCGGAGGACATGAGTTCGGCGACGGTGCGGCCGTCCCGCGCGCCTTCGAGGATGTGCGAGGTGATGAGGGCGACCGCTTCGGGATGGTTCAGCCTCAGCCCGCGGGCCCGGCGCTTCCCGGCGACGTCGGCCGCCACGTGGATCAGCAGCCTCTCCTGCTCGTGCGGGGTCAGTTGCACGTCCCACCTCACATCCTCGCTCCGGGCCGTGCGGGGCCCGGCTGCCGCGGCCACCGCGTCGGGGACAGATGTAACACACAAACAAATGGCGCGATTCGGCGCGATCGGGAAAGAAGAACCCCTGGTGGCGTGGAGCGGCAGGCTAGTTCGCCGGAGTTTCAACGACGTTAACCGGCCCTTGGTGCGGTCATGACCCCTTGCTGGTCCGCCCCATACTCATCAGCGCCCGCAGTCCGTTGCGGAGCACCTCGACCGGCACCGGCCCGAACAGCGACTGCTGCACGATGAATCCCTGCGCGGCGGCGATCATGGTGCGGGCCACGTCGTCCGCGGGGAGGTCGTCCCGCATCGCCCCGTCGCGCTGGTAGGCCCGGACGACCGCGGTCCAGGCCGCCCGCACCGCGTCGTAGCCCTCGCGGAGCACGGCGGCCAGTTCCTCGTTGCGCGCGGTCTCCGTCCACACCTGGACGACGAGCCGCGGGAAGGCCGGCTGCCCGTCGGCGCCGAGGAACCCGCGGGCCTCCAGCGTCCTTCCGAGGACGGTGGCGACCAGGACGTCGGGGGGCGGCGGCGGGCTCTGCCGGGCGGCCTCCTCGAACGCGGCCCGCACCTCCCCCATGACCTCGGCGACGATCGCGCCGATCAGCTCCTCCTTGCCGCTGAAGTACCGGTAGACGGCGCCCGCGGAGAGGTCGACCTCCTTGAGCACGTCCTGCATGGAGGTGGCGTGGAAGCCGTTGCGGGCGAAGCAGAGCGCGGCGCCGTCGAGGATCTGCCGGCGGCGGGCGTCGAGGTGTTCCTGGGATACGCGGGCCATGGTCCACAACCTAAAACGAACATTCCTTCTTGACAAGGAACGGCGTCGGCGGGACGGTGAAGACAAGAAAAACGAACGATCCTTCGCCAAGACGGCGTCCCTTCCCGGGCGCCGGCGACCAGGCTCCAGGAGATCCCATGTCCGCTCCCCGCACCCCGGCCGCGGCACACCGGCTGATCGCGGTCGTCGCCCTCGTCCCGCTGATGGCCGCGCTGGCCCTGTGGGCCTTCGCCTGGCCCGCCGCCCGCACCGCCCCGCGCGACCTGCCGCTCGGCGTCGCCGGCCCCGCCGCCGCGGCCGCGCAGGCCGAACAGCGGCTGACCCGGCACGAGGGCGCCTTCGAGATCCACCGCTACCCCGACGAGGCCGCCGCCCGCGACGCGATAGCGGACCGGGAGGTGTACGGCGCGGTCGTCGTCACCGGGCACGGCCCCCGGCTGCTCACCGCCTCCGCCGCGAGCCCGGCGGTCGCGCAGCTGCTGCGGCAGGCGGTGGCCGGGCCCGCCGCCGACGGCGGCGGGCACGTCCCGGTGGCCGACGTCGTGGCCGCCCCGGCGGACGATCCGCGCGGCGCGGCCTTCGCCGCCGGCGCGCTGCCCCTCACGCTGGCCGGACTGGCGGCCGGCGCCGCGGTCACCCTGCTGGGGCTGCGCGGGCTGCCCGCCGTGGCGGCGCTCGGCGGCGCCTCCGCCGCGGTCGGCGTGGTCGCCGCCGCGATCACGCACAGCTGGCTGGGCGTGCTGACCGGCCACTGGTGGGCCGAGGCCGGGGTGTTCGGGCTGGTCTCGCTGGCCGTGGCGAGCGCCGTCGCGGGGCTCGCCGCCCTCCTGGGCACCGCCGGGATGGGCCTCACGGCCGCCGTGATGATGCTGCTCGGCAACCCGTTCTCCGGCGCCTCCTCCGCACCGGAGATGCTGCCGGCGCCCGCCGGGGCGCTCGGCCAGTGGCTGCCGCCGGGCGCCGGGGTGTCCCTGTTGCGCTCGGTGGCGTACTTCGACGGCGCGGCGGCGACCGGCCCGGCCCTCATCCTGACCTGGTGGGCGGTACTGGGACTCGGGGCGGTGCTGCTCGGCGCGGCCCTGAGGCCCGGCCCGCAGGCGCCGGCCGGACGGGCGGCCGAGCGCGAGCCCGCACTCGCCCGCTGAACCGCCGGCCGGACGACTGGCCGCCACCGGCCGTGCGCCCCCGCGCAAGCGGACGGGGGCGCACGGTCTCGTCCGCCACGCGGGGGCCGGGGCCGGCGGGGGAAGGGCCCGGGAGGCGGGCGTCGCGCGGGCGGGCGGGCCTCAGGAGAGCGGGCATCGAGAGGGGCGGGGCTCCGAGGACGGGCCTCCGGGGCGGGCCTCCGGGGCGGGCCTCCGGGGACGGGCGGCCGGGGGCGTCCCGTCGGTCAGGCCGGACCGGGCGAGCGGCGAGCGGCGTCCGGTGCCGTGCGTCACCGGGCGGAGCGGTGACCTCCCTGACGCGGGCGGGGCCCGCCCTCCGGGCGGACGACGCGACGCTGCGGACACCCTCTAGGAGGGCCCCCGCCCCTGGTGCTCGGCCGCGATGTCGAAGCGCCGGCGTTCGCGGGGAGCGGACGCGGCCTCGCCGACGCGGGAGACGGCGCTGATCACGTGTTCCTCCGCCGGCTGCCCGGACTCCCCGTGCTCTTCGAGTCGCTCCAGGTCCGCGGCCGAGACGAGGGCGACGAGGGGCTTGCCGTGGCGGGTCACGACGACGCGCTCGCCGCCGTAGACCACCCGGTTGATCAGATCGGCTAGTTCGGCCCGGGCTTGCGTCACCGGAATCTCGTAGGCCATGGTCTCCACGTTACGTCATGTACGTCCTGTACATTTTTTAGGAGACAGCTCCGTCGTGAGGAGGGGGTCCGCCATGGCCCGAGAGTTCGTCCCGCCGTCCGGTCGCCGCGTGCCGTCCACCCGCCACGCGCCCCCCGGGCCCACCGGCCGCACGGGGCCGGGCGCCGCGCCCGGGGCGAGGTGATCCGCCGATGCTGCCGCCGGAGCCGCCGCCGCTGCCCGCCCTCACGCGCGCCGAAGGCGAGTTGATCGACCGTTACCTGGAGGTCGTGGACCTGCTCGGCAGGATCAATCCCGGCCGTCCGGGTCACACGTACGGCGGACTGCGCGCCGCCCAGGCCCTGGTGACCAAGGCCACCGCCCTGCGGGACGCGTTGGCGCTGATGCACCGGCGGGGCGAGAGCGAGCTGCACGCGCCCACGCTGGCGCGGGCGCTGCGCGTCCTCGACGGCGAACGCCGCACGGCGCGCGTCACCCTCCCACCGCGCTCCGACAGTTGACGCACCGGACGCGCTGTCAGGTACGGGACCGCAGGTCACGGGGGGTCCGCGACACGCCTGAAACGGACCGAAGGGATGACCCACGTTCGGCGTAAACGGACCTCCTTTTTCGTGCCGGCCCAGGTTGCGCCGAGGGCGGCCCGCCGGGGCGGAATTGGTCATTCCGCCCCTGGTCCGGAGGCCGTCGGGAAGCTCGGCACCCGACTCCTCGTCAGGGTGTCCACCCGAACGGGTGAGTGGTGAGGAACACCACAAATCCCCGGTTCCGTTGGGATTTTCAGACATCCGTGAGTCAAGATCCCTGACTGACGACAAGACCCCGCCACCGCGGCGGGGCGATCCGGGCGGACGCCGAGTCCTGCCGCCGCCCGGATGACCGGTCGACAGGAGTGGATCGGCAGGAGTGGAGGACCCAAGCACGACGGGTCGCCGGAACGGTCAGCCCCCTGCGGGGAGGCGCCGGGCCGAGCAGCCCTTGGGGTGAAGCCGCGGCAACGCGGCCGGGCAACTTCGCCAGCCCGAATCCGACAGGTCATCCTTCACAGGCGGCTGACGAAGGGTTTGCGCATGACCGCGCTCAATCGTGTCCCATCGCTCATGGCCCGGGCCGGAACGGCCTCGGCCCTGACTCTCGCCGCGGTGGGCGGCTCCGTGGTCGCCCCCGGCATGGCCTCCGAGGCCGAGGCCGCCACGCCGGCCTACAAGGCGCTCCAGGTGGCGGCCTCGAAGAAGGGCTCCCCGTACAAGTGGGGTGCCACCGGACCCAGGCGGTTCGACTGCTCGGGGCTCACCCTCTACTCGTACAAGAAGGCGGGCAAGTCCCTGCCGCGTACGGCCGCCCAGCAGTACAACAAGACGCGTCACATCTCGCCCGGCAGCCGCAAGGCCGGGGACCTGGTGTTCTTCCACTCGGGGTCGAACGTGTACCACGTGGGGATTTACGCCGGAAAGGGGAAGATCTGGCACGCCCCCAAGACCGGGGAGGTCGTGCGCCTGCAGAAGATCTGGACCAAGAGCGTCTGGTACGGCCGGGTCAAGTGACCCCTGCGGGCCGTGGACGGCGCCCTTGACCCGCCGTCACCGCGCCCGGAACTGCCCGTGAGCGACCACGCCGGGCCCGTACGCGCGTACGCGTGTGCGGGCCCGGCCTGCGCTTGTGCGGGCCGGACCCCCGCTCGTGCGGGGGCGACGGCCCACCGGGCGGGGTCAGGGCTCCTGCTGCCCCGCCGTCACCGGCCGGGCGGGGATCCGCCACGGCAGCTCGATCGCGACGGTCTTGCCGCCCTCGCGGGTGGGACGCACCCTCAGCCGGCCGCCGCACTCCGCGGTCAGACAGCGGATGATCACCATGCCGCGCCCGTTGTCCTGCTGGACGGCCGCCGGCAGCCGCTTGGGGAACCGCGGGTGGCTGTCGGTCACCCCGATGCGCAGGTGCTCGTCCCGGTCGAGCCGGACGTCCACCGTGAACGTGGGTGACTGCCCGAACGTGTGCTGCACGGCGTTGGTGGCCAGTTCGGAGACGATCAGCCGGATGGTGTCGGCCACGTCGGTGTCCGTCGGCAGACCCCACTCCCCCAGGGTGCCGACCACGTAGGCGCGAGCCGCGGAGACCGAGGCGGGATCGCTCGGCAGAGTGACGGATGCTTCCAGATGGTCTGCCATGGCGGCGTCGTCCCTTTCCCACGGGACCGCGGACCGACACGAAAAGGCGAGGGTTCGAGTACGGTCCCGGACTGGTGCTTCGTCGCCAGACTGCCACTCCGGCGCCGCTCCCGGTGGCGATCCACCAAGATATGCATATATCTGTCGCTCGAAGCGGTGAACTCTGCGACGGCAGACCGTATTCGGGCGGCCCGGCTGGAGTAAGGAGGAGCCCATGCAGCACGGTCCCGCGGTGCGCCGCCGGAAACTGGGCGCCGAACTGCGCGCGCTGCGCACGGGTGCGGGCCTGACGAGCGGGGAGGCGGCCCGGCTGGTGGGCTGGCACCAGTCGAAGGTGAGCCGGATCGAGACGGGCGCGAGCGGGGTCAGACCGGCCGACGTCCGGTTACTCCTCGACGCCTACGGGGTGCGCGACCCCCAGCTGCGGGACCTGCTGCTGGTGCTGGCCGGATCGGGGGACGGGCAGGGCCGCGACCACTGGTGGCACGCCTACCGCGGGGTGCTGCCGCCCACCTACCGCGACTTCATCAGCCTGGAGTCCCAGGCCAGCGCGATGCGCACGCTGGAGACCTCGGTCGTGCCGGGGCTGCTCCAGACGGCGGAGTACGCCCGCGCGGTGACCCGGGCCGCCGTGGAGGGCCTGGACGAGGAGCGGCTGGACACGCTGGTCGAGGTGCGGCTCGCCCGGCAGGACGTGCTGCGGTCCCGGCCGCCGCTGGCGCTCAGCGCGGTGCTGGACGAGGCGGTGCTGCGGCGCGAGGTCGGCGGTCCGGACGTCATGCACCGCCAGTTGCTGCGGCTGCTGGAGGCGGCGCGGCTGCCCCAGGTGCGGCTTCAGGTACTGCCGTTCTCCGCGGGAGCACACATCGGTGTGACGGGGCCTTTCGTTATCTTCTCATTTTCGAACACTTCTGATCTGGATGTAGTTGTTCTCGACCACCTGACGAGTAGCCTCTATCTCGAACGGAAAGAAGATGTCGGGGCTTACACCGAGGCGTTCGACGCTCTCCGGAACAACGCCCTGTCACCCGAGGAATCGCTGGATTACATCGCCGGGATAGCCGACGGCGCGTAAGGAGGCACCCATGACCGCACTGCCTCGGAACGTACCCTCCACTACCCATCTGTCCGAGGTGCGCTGGCTGCGCAGCAGCTACAGCACGGGAGCGAACAACTGCGTGGAGACGGCCAGGACCCGCTCGGGTCCCTGGGCCGGACTGCTCGCGGTGCGCGACTCCAAGAACCCGGCCGGCCCCGCGCTGCTCTTCTCCCCCCAGAGCTGGGCGAGGTTCACGGCCGCCGTCTGACCCCTCTCCTCCGTCACGGGCGACGCACGGCCGTGTCACGCCGACTCATGGCCGCGTCTCGCCGATCACACGTACAGCGCGTTCGATCTGGTCCCCGGAGAGGTCCGCGCGGGCCGTCAGCCGCAGCCGGGAGACGCCGTCGGGCACGGAAGGAGGGCGGAAGCAGCCGACGGCGAGCCCGGCGGTCCGGCAGTCGGCCGCCCAGCGCACGGCGCTCTCCGGGGACGGCGCGCGCACCGAGACCACCGCCGCGTCCGGCCGGACCGCCGCGTGTCCCGCGGCCGTCAGCCGGGCGTGCAGCTCGCCCGCCACGGCGCGCGCCCGCTCCGCCCGTTCCGGCTCGCGGCGCAGCAGCCGCAGGGCCGCGAGGGCCGCGCCCGCCGCCGCGGGGGCGAGACCCGTGTCGAAGATGAACGTCCGGGCCGCGTTGACCAGGTGGTCGATCACCCGCGCGGGTCCCAGCACGGCACCGCCCTGGCTGCCCAGCGACTTGGACAGGGTGACCGTCACGACGACGTCCTCCGCGCCCGCCAGGCCCGCCGCGTACGCGGCACCCCGGCCGCCCGCCCCCAGCACGCCGAGACCGTGCGCGTCGTCGGCCACCAGGCCCGCGCCGCGCTCCCGGCAGGCCGCCGCCAGCGCGGCCAGCGGGGCCGCGTCGCCGTCCACCGAGAACACCGTGTCGGACACCGCCACGGCGGGCCCGTCGTGGGTGTGGAGCGCCTTGCGCACCGCGTCCGGGTCGGCGTGCGCCACCACCTGGGTGGTGCCGCGGGCCAGCCGGCAGCCGTCGATGAGCGAGGCGTGGTTGCCGGCGTCGGAGACGATCAGTGAGCCGTGCGGTCCCAGCGCGGTCACGGCGGCCAGGTTGGCCGCGTAGCCGGAGGAGAAGACCAGGGCCGCCTCGAAACCGCAGAAGCCGGCCAGCTCGCGTTCGAGTTCGGCGTGCAGTCCGGTGGTGCCGGTGACCAGCCGGGAGCCGGTCGAGCCGCCGCCCCAGACCCGGGCCGCGCGGGCCGCGCCCTCGGTGACCTCCGGGTGGCGCGCCAGGCCCAGGTAGTCGTTGCTCGCGAGGTCCAGCAGCGGCGAGTCGGCGGGCCGGGGCCGCAGGGTCCGCACCAGTCCGGCCCGGCGGCGCAGCTCCGCCTGCTCGTCGATCCAGCCGAACGCCATGGGTCCTCCGGGGGGATTTTGTAGGCAGTGCACAGACACTAGCGGTCGGGCTCGCAGGCCAGGATGTGGCAATCCACACACGACGAAGTGGCGCCGTTGTACGAACTCTCCTTGGCCACGGACCCCTCCGTAGGACAGGATCGGCTCTCATGGACCTGCTGAACACGCTGGTGGACAAGGGGCTTCGGCGCGAGCTGCCGACCCGCGAGGAGGCGCTGGCCGTCCTCGCGACGACCGACGACGAACTGCTCGATGTGGTGGCCGCGGCCGGGAAGGTGCGCCGCCACTGGTTCGGCCGACGGGTGAAACTCAACTATCTCGTCAACTTGAAGTCCGGACTGTGTCCGGAGGACTGCTCCTACTGCTCCCAGCGGCTCGGCTCCACGGCCGGCATCCTCAAGTACACCTGGCTCAAGCCCGACGAGGCGTCCCGGGCCGCCGCCGCGGGCCTGGCCGGCGGGGCCAAGCGGGTCTGCCTGGTGGCGAGCGGGCGCGGTCCCACGGACCGGGACGTCGACCGGGTCTCCGAGACCATCAAGACGATCAAGGAGCAGAACGAGGCCGTCGAGGTGTGCGCGTGCCTGGGCCTGCTCTCCGACGGCCAGGCCGAGCGGCTGCGCGAGGCGGGGGCCGACGCCTACAACCACAACCTGAACACGTCCGAGGGGACGTACGGGGACATCACGACCACGCACACGTACGCCGACCGGGTCGACACCGTGCAGAAGGCGCACGCGGCGGGCCTGTCGGCGTGCTCCGGGCTGATCGCGGGCATGGGCGAGAGCGACGAGGACCTGGTCGACGTCGTCTACGCGCTGCGCGAGCTGGACCCGGACTCGGTACCGGTCAACTTCCTGATCCCCTTCGAGGGCACCCCGCTGGCCAAGGAGTGGAACCTCACCCCGCAGCGCTGCCTGCGCATCCTGGCGATGGTCCGGTTCGTCTGCCCCGACGTGGAGGTGCGGATCGCGGGCGGCCGGGAGGTGCACCTGCGCACCATGCAGCCGCTGGCGCTGCACCTGGCCAACTCCATCTTCCTGGGCGACTACCTCACCAGTGAGGGCCAGGCCGGCAAGGCCGACCTGGAGATGATCGCGGACGCCGGGTTCGAGGTGGAGGGCGCGGGCGAGGTGACGCTCCCCGAGCACCGGGCGGCGGCCGGCGGCGGCTGCGGGTCGCACGCGGAACCGGCGGGCGGCGGCTGCGGCTCGCACGCGGAGGCCGGGTGCGGGTCCCACCAAGGCGCCGGGTGCGGGTCGCACGAGGGGGGCGGAGTGTGCGGTACGGCCGCTGCCGCGCCCGCCGGCGAGCCGCGCACCGATCTGGTCGCGGTGCGCCGCCGGGGTGCGGGAACGGACCTCGCGCCCAATGCCTGAGCTGAGCGTGCCGGAGCTGCTGGAGCTCGACCGGCGGCACGTCTGGCATCCGTACGGCCCGATGCCGGGCCGCCAGGAACCGCTCGTCGTGGAGTCGGCGAGCGGGGTGCGGCTGAAGCCGGCGGACGGCTCCGGGGAGCTGGTCGACGGGATGTCCTCCTGGTGGTCGGCGATCCACGGCTACAACCACCCGGTGCTGAACGAGGCGGCGCGCGAGCAGCTCGCGCGGATGAGCCACGTCATGTTCGGCGGGCTCACCCACGAGCCCGCCGTACGGCTCGCGAAGCTCCTTGTCGACTTGTCGCCCGAGGGGCTGGAGCATGTGTTCCTCGCCGACTCCGGTTCGGTGTCGGTCGAGGTCGCCGTCAAGATGTGCCTGCAGTACTGGCGTTCGCTGGGCCGTCCCGAGAAGCACCGGATGATGACCTGGCGGGGCGGCTACCACGGCGACACCTGGCAGCCCATGGCGGTCTGCGACCCGCACGGCGGCATGCACGAGCTGTGGAGCGGGGTGCTGCCGCGCCAGGTGTTCGCGGACCCGCCGCCCGCCGGGTACGAGGAGGCGTACGCCGGCCACCTGCGCGCGCTGATCGCCGAGCACGCGCACGAGCTGGCCGCGGTCATCGTGGAGCCGGTGGTGCAGGGCGCGGGCGGCATGCGGTTCCACTCCCCCGCCTATCTGCGGGTGCTGCGGGAGGCGTGCGACGCGTACGACGTACTGCTGGTGTTCGACGAGATCGCCACCGGGTTCGGCCGCACCGGCGCGTTGTTCGCGGCCGGGCACGCGGCGGTCTCACCGGACGTGATGTGCGTGGGCAAGGCGCTGACCGGCGGCTACCTCACCCTGGCGGCGACCCTCTGCAACCGCCGGGTGGCCGAGGGCATCTCGCGGGGCGAGGTGCCGGTGCTCGCGCACGGGCCGACCTTCATGGGCAATCCGCTGGCCGCTGCCGTGGCCTGCGCCTCGATCGAGCTGTTGCTCGGCCAGGACTGGCTCGCCGAGGTCAAGCGGATCGAGGCGGGCCTGCGGGACGGCCTCGCCCCGGCCGCCCGGCTGCCCGGGGTGCGGGAGGTACGGGTCCTCGGCGCCATCGGAGTGGTGCAGCTCGACCACCCCGTCGACATGGCGGCGGCGACCGCGGCCGCCGTGCGCGAGGGCGTGTGGCTGCGGCCGTTCCGGGACCTGGTCTACACGATGCCGCCCTATGTCACGGGCGACGCGGATGTGGCACGCATCGCGCGCGCGGTGTGCGCCGCGGCACGGGAGGGATGACATGCCGGTCCTGGTGATCACAGGGACGAACACGGAGGTCGGCAAGACCGTCGCGACGGCTGCGGTCGCCGCGGCGGCGCTCGCGGCCGGCCGGTCGGTGGCCGTGCTGAAGGCCGCGCAGACCGGCGTACGGCCGGACGAGCGCGGCGACGCGGACGAGGTGGCCCGGCTCGCCGGTCCGGTCACGGCGACGGAACTGGCCCGCTACCCCGAGCCCTTGGCGCCCGGCACGGCGGCCAGACGGGCCGGGATGGCGCCGGTGCACCCGCGGGACGTCGCCGAGGCGGCGGCCAAGCTGGCCACCGAGCACGATCTGGTGCTGGTGGAGGGCGCGGGCGGGCTGCTCGTCCGCTTCGACCCGGCGGGCGGGACGCTCGCCGACGCGGCGGCGCTGCTCGGCGCGCCGGTGCTGCTGGTGGCCTCGGCGGGCCTGGGCACGCTGAACATCGCCGAGCTGTCCGCCCGCGAACTGCGCCGCCGTGACGTGGAGTTGGCCGGTGTGGTGATCGGAAGCTGGCCCGCCGAGCCCGATCTGGCCTGCCGCTGCAACGTCACGGACCTCACCGAGGTCACGGGTGCCCCGCTGCTCGGCGCCCTCCCGGAGGGCGCCGGTTGTCTCGCCCCGGCCGCCTTCCGCGCCACGGCCCCGGACTGGCTGGCGCCCCGGCTCGACGGGACGTGGGACGCGGAGGCGTTCCGGGTGCGGGCGGCCGCGGGACGGTAGCCGGCGGGCGCGGGACGGGTACCCGGCGGGCGCGACGGCCCCGGAGCCATGGAGCGCCGCAGCGGTGGCGCCGGGCCGTGGGGCGCCGCCGCCGTGGCGGGCCGGGGCGGCAGGTGGCCCGAGGTGCCGCCGGGGACGGCGGTGCGGGAGGTGCCGCCGTCCGTGCGCCGGCGAGGGTGCGCGGGGGCCGTCAGGGGGGACAATCCCGGAAGGAGCAGTCCGCCCTCAGGGAGGTCCCCATGCCCCTTCGGTTCGCCGGTGCCGGCACGGCGGCGCGAGATTCCGTGCACCATCCCCTGTTCGCCCGCTGCTACGCCCGGTTCAGCGTGGCCGCCGAGACCCGGATGGGCATGGCCGGGATCCGCGACCGGCTGCTCGCCGGCCTGTCCGGGCGGGTGCTGGAGGTCGGCGCGGGCAACGGCCTGAACTTCGCGCACTACCCGGGGACGGTCGCCGAGGTCGTGGCGATCGAGCCGGAGCGCGTGCTGCGGCAGCTCGCCGTGGAGGCCGCCGTGCGCGCCGGGACGCCGGTCGACGTGGTGCCGGGCGCGGCGGAGGCGCTGCCGGTCAAGAGCGAGGGCTTCGACGCGGTCGTGCTGTCGCTGGTGCTGTGCAGCGTGCGGGACGTGCCGCGGGCGCTCGGCGAGGTGCGGCGGGTGCTGCGGCCGGGCGGTCAGGTGCGGTTCTTCGAGCACGGGCGGGGCGGCGGCCGGGCGATGCGGGTGACCCAGCGCGTCCTGGACCGTACGGTGTGGCCGCCGCTGAGCGGCGGCTGCCACGTGGGCCGGGACCCGGTGGCCGCGCTGCGGGACGCCGGCTTCGAACTGGGACCGTACCGGCGGCTGCTGATGCCCGAGAAGGGGCCGGTGCTGCCCGCCTCGTACTGCGTGCTGGGCACCGCCTGGCGGCCGCCGGAGCCGGTGCGCCCGTAGGGCCCGTCCCACTGGCCCCGTCCGCGCCGGGCGCGGACGGGAATCGTCCGCGCGGCACACCTGGGGGCGTCCTCGGCCTCCCGGTCACCGGCACCAGTGGCGCAGTTCGCGCGCGATCTCGTGCACCGACGCGTCGCCCGACTTGACCAGCCGGGCCAGGTCGCGGACCTGCTCCGGCGAGGTGACGACCTTGCAGCCGCTGGCGACGAGGTAGGCGTAGGCGACCGCGGAGGCGAACAGCGCGTTGGAGCGCTCCAGCGCGGGGATGTGGATGAGCTGCTGGAGCAGGGCGGCGGCGCGGGTGTGCGGGGAGTCGTAGACGGGGACGTCGAATATCTCGGCCTGGTGCCGGGCGACCGCGGCGACGAGCGCGCCCCAGTCGGTGACCTGCGGGTCCCCGGGGGTCCGGCGCTCGGCGAGCATCAGCAGCCAGGCGAGGTCGATGCGCACATCGCTCAAGGGATCAGCGACCGCCCTCGCCGAACTCCTCGGCGAACACCTTCTCGTACTGCTTCATGAAGTCGGCCGCGGCCTCCACGAAGGTGTGACCGGCCTCCCCGGTGTCCTGCCGGACCAGTTCCTCGATGTAGCGGTTGACGCTCATCCCGCGGGCCAGGGCGCGCTCCCGGGCGGCCCGGGCCGTGTCCTCGTCCACCCGCACGTTCAGCTGGGTCTTCGCCATACCTCGACGCTAGCGCCGGGGTGCTAGCACCAGCAAGGGCGCCCGTCCGCCCGATGGGGTGTACCGGTGTGCGCCGGGTCACATTACGCTCGGCCGGGACAAGGAAGTCCGCCCGTCCCCCAGCTAGGAGGCCGCCTTGTCCACTCCTGCGGAGCACGTCCCGGGGCTCGCGTCCGCGGGCGCGGTCGCCGCCCGCGCCCGCGCGCTGACCAAGGCCTACGGCTCGGGCGAGACGGCCGTGCTCGCCCTGGACTCGGTGGACGTGGACATCGCGCGCGGCCGGTTCACGGCCGTCATGGGGCCCTCCGGGTCCGGCAAGTCCACCCTGATGCACTGTCTGGCCGGACTGGACACCGTCTCGGCCGGGCAGGTCTGGCTCGGCGACACCGAGATCACCGGGCTGAAGGAGCGGGAGCTGACCCGGCTGCGGCGGGACCGGATCGGGTTCATGTTCCAGTCGTTCAACCTGATCCCCACGCTGGACGCGCTGGAGAACATCACCCTGCCCATGGACATCGCGGGCCGCCGGGCCGATCCGGAGTGGCTGGACCGGGTCGTCGACACGCTCGGGCTGCGGGACCGGCTGCGGCACCGGCCGGCGCAGCTGTCCGGCGGCCAGCAGCAGCGCGTGGCCTGCGCGCGGGCGCTCGCCGCCCGGCCGGACCTGATCTTCGCCGACGAGCCGACCGGCAACCTCGACTCGCGGGCCGGCCTGGAGGTGCTGGGCATCCTGCGGGAGGCCGTGGACGAGCTGGGGCAGACCGTCGTCATGGTCACCCACGACCCGGGCGCCGCCGCCCACTCCGACCTGGTGCTGTTCCTCGCGGACGGCCGGATCGTCGACGAGCTGGGCCGCCCGTCGGCGGAGGCCGTGCTGGAGCGCATGAAGCGCTTCGACGTGATCCGCGGACCCTTCGGCCGGCCCCCCGGCCCCGGCCGGTCCGCGGGCACCGGCCGGCCCGTCGGGGAGGGCTGACCCGTGCTGAAGGCGACGCTCAGGAGCTTCCTCGCGCACAAGGGCCGGCTGCTGCTCTCGGCGCTCGCGGTGGTGCTGTCCGTGGCGTTCGTGGCGGGCAGCCTGATCTTCTCGGACACCGTCAGCCGTACCTTCGACCGGCTGTTCGCCTCGTCGGCGGCCGATGTCACGGTCGGCCCGAGGCAGAACCTCGACGAGGCGTTGCCCTCCGGGGCCACCGCCACCCTGCCCGCCGCGCTCGCCGCCCGGGTGGCCCGGGTCGACGGGGTGGCCGCGGCGCGCGCGGAGGCGGAGGTGGAGGACATCACGGTCGTCGACGCGCGGAACGAGTCGGTCAGTCCCAGGACCGGCGCCCCCACCATCGGCGGCGCCTGGGACCCGAGCGGCCGCAGCCCCGTGGAGCTCGGCTCCGGGCGCGCCCCGCGCGGTCCCGGCGAGGCGCTGCTGGACGCGCGGACCGCGGACCGCGCGGACGTGCGGATCGGCGACACCGTGACCGTGGTCGCGCCGCCGGGATCGTTCCGGGCGCGGGTCGTCGGGACCGTCACCTTCACCACCGCCAACCCCGGCACGGCCCTGCTGTTCGTGGACCCGGGCACCGCCCGGACGAAGCTGCTCGGTGACGCCGGCGCGGCCACCTCCATCACCGTCGACGCGGCGCCCGGGGTGAGCGACGCGACGCTGAAGCGGCGGGTGGCCGACGCGCTGGGCGCCGACCGCTACGTGTACCGGACAGCAGGTGAACAGGCCCAGTCGGACGTCCAGGAGCTGGGCGGATTCCTCGACGTCATCAAGTACGTGATGGTCGGCTTCGCCGGGGTCGCCGTGCTCGTGGGCGTGTTCCTCATCGTGAACACCTTCTCGATGCTGATCGCCCAGCGCACCCGCGAGCTGGGGCTGCTGCGCGCGCTCGGCGCCGACCGGCGCCAGGTGCGCCGCTCGGTGCTGACCGAGGCGCTGCTGCTCGGCCTGGTCGGCGCCACGCTGGGCCTGGTCTCCGGCATCGCGCTGGCCGCGGGGCTGATCGAGCTGATGGGCCTGCTCGGCATGGGCATCGACACCGCCGGGATGGTGATCGGCTGGGTGACCCCGGTGACGGCGTACGCCGTCGGGGTCGGTGTCACCTTCGTGGCGGCCTACCTGCCCGCCCGGCGCGCGGCGGCCGTGTCGCCGATGGCGGCGCTCTCGGACGCGGAGGTCGCCGGGGTGGGCCGCCCGCTGCGGCTGCGCGCGCTGGCCGGCGCGGTCGTCGGCGCGGCCGGGGCGGCCGCGCTCGCGGGCTGTGCGGCGGCGGCCGACACCGGCTCGGCGGCGTCGCTGCTCGGCGCCGGGATCGTGCTGACCCTGGTCGCGACCGTCATCGCGGGGCCGCTGCTGGTGCGGCCGGTGATCCGCGTGCTGGGCGCGGCGTTCCCGGCCCTGTTCGGGCCGGTGGGGCTGATGAGCCAGCGCAACGCCCTGCGCAATCCGCGCCGTACGGGGGCCACGGCGGCCGCCCTCATGGTGGGGCTCGCGCTGGTCGGCGGGCTGTCGGTGGCCAGCGTCTCGATGACCGAGTCGTTCGACCGGCAGATCGACCGGACGCTGGGCGCGGACTACGTCGTCCAGAGCGGCAACTTCACACCGTTCCCCCGGGAGATCACCGAGGCGGTGCGCCGCACCGAGGGGGTCGGTCTGGTGGTGCGCTCGGCGTTCACCCCGGTCGCGGTGCGGCTGCCGGACGGCGACCGGGTGGAGACGACCGCGGCGGGCTACGAGCCGCGGCTCGACGAGGTCGCCAACATCGACTACGCGCGGGGCGGCACGGCGTCCGCGCTCGCCGCAGGGCGGCTGGGGATGGACGCGGACTTCGCGCGCGAGCACGGGGTGCGGGTCGGCAGCGTGCTGCCGGTGGAGTTCCGGGGCGGGCGGACGGCCGAGCTGACCGTGGGCGCGCTGACCGACCAGGAGTCCGCCGAGGGTTTCGGCACCACCGGCGGGATCTACTTCGGCCTGGGCACGGTGGAGCGGTACGCGCCGGGCGGGCAGGACGCCGCCGTCTACGTGAACGCCGCGGCGGGCACGGACGACGACGAGCTGCGGGCCGCGCTGGAGCGGACCCTCGATCCGTACCCGCAGGTGCAGGTGCGCGACCTGGCGGACTACAAGCAGCTCGTCCGCGACCAGATCGCCGTCCTGCTCTACCTCGTCTACGCCCTGCTCGGGCTCGCGATCGTCATCGCGGTGCTCGGAGTGGTCAACACCCTGGCCCTGTCGGTGGTGGAGCGGACGCGGGAGATCGGGCTGCTGCGCGCCATCGGGCTGGGGCGGCGGCAGCTGCGGCGGATGATCCGGCTGGAGTCGGTGGTGATCGCGGTGTTCGGGGCGGTGCTCGGGCTCGCGCTCGGGCTGCTGTGGGGGCTGTGCACCCAGCAGGTGCTGGCCCTGCAGGGCATGACGGCGCTGGCGATCCCCTGGGGCACGATCGTCGCCGTGGTGGTGGGGTCGGCGGTGATCGGCGTGGTGGCGGCCCTGCTGCCGGCGCTGCGCGCCTCCCGGATGAACGTCCTGGCGGCCATCGCCCACGAGTGAGGGCACCGCGTCGGCCGGCCCGCCCGGGGCGGGGAGCGCCGGCGGCCGTCGACCGGCGCCCGTGGCGCGGACGTGGTGTCCGCATCCTGGAATCCGGCCTCCCGCGCGGTGTCCCGTGGTGGGATGCCGGCATGAGTGAGCTGCGGATACGGGCCGCCACGGCCGACGACATCGACAGCGTGCTGGCCTTCTGGCGGACCGCGGCCGAGGGGACGAGCATCAGTGACGACCGGGACGGGGTGGAGCGGCTGGTGGCCCGGGACCCGGAGGCGCTGATCCTGGCCGAGCGGCCGGGCGAACTGGTGGGCACCGTGATCGCCGGGTTCGACGGGTGGCGGTGCCATCTCTACCGGCTGGCGGTGCACCCGCGGCGGCGCCGGCAGGGCATCGGCACGGCGCTGCTCGCCGCGGCGGAGGAGCGGTTCGTACGGCTGGGCGGGCGCCGCGCGGACGCGATGGTGCTCACCCGGAACGAGACCGCGCACCATGCCTGGGGCGCCGCCGGGTACACGGCGGAGGAACACTGGCGGCGCTGGGTGAAGCCGCTGACCGGACACTGACCCGACACCCGACCGTTTTTGCCGAGCCTTTACCCTTGGCGGATCACTCGGTCCCCGGATGAAAGATTGTGAACGTCCCCCCATGGGCGACCCTCCCCGTACCCGACACCACGCGACCCCCCAGGCACTGGCCGGCCATGGGACGGAGGTGACCCGATGACCGAAGTGCTCCTCCTGCTGGCGGCCATCGCGCTGTCGCTGATCTGCGGCGCCTTCGTCGCGGCCGAGTTCTCGCTGACCACGGTCGAGCGCGGCGACCTGGAGGCCGCGGCCGAACGCGGTGAGCGCGGCGCGGCAGGCGCGCTCAAGGCCGTCCGCAACCTGACCTTCCAGCTCTCCGGCGCGCAGCTCGGCATCACCGTCACCAACCTGGTGGTCGGCATGCTCGCCGAGCCGTCGATCGCCCGGCTGATCGCGGGCCCGCTGCGCGGCCTCGGCGTCTCCGCATCCACGGCCTCGTCGATCGCCCTGGTGATCGGCACCGCGCTGTCGACGGTGTTCCTGATGGTGGTGGGCGAGCTGGTGCCGAAGAACTGGGCCATCTCCTCCCCGCTCGCCGTCGCCAAGCGGGTGGGCAACGCCCAGCGCTGGTTCAGCGCGCTGTTCCGGCCGTTCATCACCCACCTCAACAACACCGCCAACCGCGTGGTGCGCCGCTTCGGCGTCGAGCCCGCCGAGGAGCTGGCCTCCGCGCGCGGTCCGCAGGAACTCGCCGCGCTGGCCCGGCACTCGGCCCGGGAGGGCGCCCTGGAGCCGGACACCGCCGAGCTGTTCGTGCGGACCCTGAACCTCGCCGACCTGACCGCGGAGAACGTGATGACCCCGCGGGTCCAGGTGATCGCCCTCGACGCCCAGGCCACCTGCGAGGACGTGGCGAACGCCACCCGGGCGACCGGGCTGTCCCGGTTCCCGGTCTACCGCGGCACCCTGGACTCCGTCGTGGGCACCGCGCACATCAAGGACGTCCTGGCCGTCCCCGCCGAGCGCCGGCCCAGGGTGCCCGTCTCGGAGCTGATGCGCGAGCCGCTGCTGGTGCCGGAGACGCTGACCGTCGACCGGCTGCTGGACCGGCTGTCCGGCCGGCGCACGATGGCCGTGGTCATCGACGAGTACGGCGGCACGGCGGGGGTCGCCACCCTGGAGGACATCGTCGAGGAGGTCGTCGGCGAGGTCCGCGACGAGCACGACCCGCACGAGACCCCGGACCTGGCCCCGGCCGGCACCGACGAGGACGGCCACGCGCTGTACTCCGCGGACGGGGCGGCCCGCACCGACCAGCTGGCCCGGGTGGGCCTGCGGACGCCGGACGGGCCGTACGAGACGCTGGCCGGGCTGATCGCCGCCGAGCTGGGCCGGATCCCGGCCGTCGGGGACGTGGTGCTGGTCGACGGCTGGCGGCTGGAAGTGGTGGACGCCTCCGGGCGCAGGGCGGCGCGGGTGCTGCTGCACGCGCCGCTGGACGACCAGAAGGGGGCGCGGGCATGACCGTCGTACAGCTGCTGATCGGTCTGGCGACCCTGGTCGTCAACGCCTTCTTCGTGGGCGCCGAGTTCGCGCTGATCTCGGTGCGCCGCTCGCAGATCGAACCGTACGCCGAACAGGGCGACCGGCGGGCCAGGAGCGTGCTGTGGGGTCTGCGGCACGTGTCCGCGCTGATGGCCGCCGCACAGCTCGGGATCACCCTGTGCACGCTGGTCCTGGGCGTGGTCGCGGAACCGGCCATCGCGCACCTGCTGGAGCCCGCCTTCCACGCGATGGGCGTGCCGAGCGGTGCCGGGCACGCGGTGTCGTTCGTCATCGCGCTGACCCTGGCGACGTACCTGCACATGCTGCTGGGCGAGATGGTGCCGAAGAACATCGCACTGGCCGAGCCGGTGCGCAGCGCGCTGTTCCTCGGGCCGCCGCTGGTGACGCTGTCGCGGGCGCTGCGGCCGGTGATCTTCACGGTGAACGCCTTCGCCAACGGCCTGCTGAAGCTGCTGGGCATCCACACCCGGGACGAGGTGACGTCGACCTTCTCGGACGCCGAGCTGGCCCGGCTGGTCAAGGACTCCGGTGCGGCGGGGCTCATCGACGACCGGGCGCAGGAGCGCCTGCACGACGCGCTGGAGCTGGGCCGGCGGCCGGTGCGCGACGTCGTCCTGCCCCTGGAGCGCGTGGTCTACGCGCGCGTGGGCGTCACCCCGGAGGAGCTGGAGGACCTCTCGGCCGAGTCGGGCTTCTCCCGCTTCCCCGTGGTCGACGAGGGCCGCCGGATCGTCGGCTACCTCCACGTGAAGGACGCCCTGGACGCCTCCCCGCGCGAGGTGCCCTTCCGGCTGCGCGACATGCGGCCCATCGCCCGGGTGCGGGAGGCGACCCCGCTGGACGACGTCCTGACCGCGATGCGCCGCAGCCGCACCCACCTGGCGGCGGTGCTGGGCGCGGACGGCCGGCTGGCGGGGCTGGTGACGATGGAGGACGTGCTGCGGGAGCTGTTCGGTCAGCGGGCCTGAGGGCGGGTCCCGGCCGCGCCGCCGGGGGGACCGACCGATGGGTATGTGCTTCGGGATACCATCGGTGCCGCCATGCAGAAGAACTCCCCTCCCACGCACGCCAGCCTGGTCGCGGTCGGCGACTCCTTCACCGAGGGCATGTCGGACCTGATGCCCGACGGCACCTACCGGGGCTGGGCGGATCTGCTCGCCGCGCGGATGGCCGCCCGCACCCCCGGCTTCCGGTACGCCAACCTGGCGGTGCGCGGCAAGCTCATCGGGCAGATCGTCGACGAGCAGGTGGACGTGGCCGCCGCCATGGGCGCCGATGTGATCACCCTGGTCGGCGGCCTCAACGACACCCTGCGGCCCAAGTGCGACATGGGCCGGGTGCGGGGTCTGCTGGAGGAGGCCGTCGAGAAGCTGGCGCCCGCCTGCGAGCAGCTGGTGCTGATGCGCAGCCCCGGCCGGCAGGGGCCCGTCCTGGAGCGGTTCCGGCCGCGCATGGAGGAGCTGTTCGCCTGCATCGACCGGCTCGCGGCCCGGCACGGCGCGCTCGTCGTCGACCTGTACGCCGCCCCCTCGCTGGCCGACCCGCGGCTGTGGGACGTGGACCGGCTGCACCTGACGGCCGACGGGCACCGGCGGGTCGCCGAGGCGGTGTGGCAGTCCCTGGGCTACGAGCCGGAGGACCCGGACTGGCACGTCCCGCCGCCGGCCACCGCCCCGCCCGGCTGGGCCACCCGCCGGGTCGCCGACCTCCGCTTCACCCGGCAGCACTTGCTGCCGTGGATCGGACGGCGGCTGACCGGCCGCTCCTCCGGGGACGGCCGTCCGCCGAAGCGGCCCGACCTGCTGCCCTACGAGACGGCGGCCGACACGGGAACGTGACCCCCGGGCCGCACCACGGGCGCGGGGCCGCCGCGGCGCGGGAGGGCGGCGGGTACGCGCCGAGCCGGCCGTTCCCGCGGGCGCGCGGGGGCAGCGCGGGGGCGCCCGCCCGGAGTGCGGGGCCCGCCCCGACGGCGGTGCGAGGCGCGTGACCGCCGTCTCGTAGCTTCCGCCGAAGGATCCCGTGGCGCTGGCCTGCACGAACCGCCAGTAGAATCTGGACACGTGACTTCAGCGCCCGCCAAGCCCCGCATCCCGAACGTCCTCGCCGGACGCTACGCCTCCACCGAGCTCGCCACGCTCTGGTCGCCCGAGCAGAAGGTGAAGCTGGAGCGTCAGCTCTGGCTCGCCGTGCTGCGGGCCCAGAAGGACCTCGGGATCGAGGTGCCGGACGAGGCGATCAGCGACTACGAGCGTGTCCTCGACACCGTCGACCTCGCCTCCATCGCCGAGCGCGAGAAGGTCACCCGGCACGACGTGAAGGCGCGGATCGAGGAGTTCAACGACCTCGCCGGGCACGAGCACGTGCACAAGGGCATGACCTCCCGCGACCTCACCGAGAACGTCGAGCAGCTCCAGATCCGGCTCTCCCTGGAGCTGATGCGCGACCGTACGGTCGCCGTGCTCGCCCGTCTCGGCAAGCTGTCCGCCGAGTACGCCGAACTGGTCATGGCCGGCCGCTCGCACAACGTCGCCGCGCAGGCCACCACCCTCGGCAAGCGCTTCGCGACCGCCGCCGACGAGCTGCTGGTGGCCTACGGCCGGGTCGAGGAACTGCTCGGCCGCTACCCGCTGCGCGGCATCAAGGGCCCGGTCGGCACCGCCCAGGACATGCTGGACCTGCTCGGCGGGGACGCCGCGAAGCTCGCGGAGCTGGAGGGCCGGATCGCCGCGCACCTCGGCTTCTCGCAGGCCTTCACCTCGGTCGGCCAGGTCTACCCGCGCTCCCTGGACTACGAGGTCGTCACCGCGCTGGTGCAGCTGGCCGCGGCGCCCTCGTCGCTGGCGCGGACGATCCGCCTGATGGCGGGGCACGAGCTGGTCACCGAGGGCTTCAAGCCCGGCCAGGTCGGCTCCTCGGCGATGCCGCACAAGATGAACACCCGCTCCTGCGAGCGCGTCAACGGCCTCATGGTCATCCTGCGCGGCTACGCCTCGATGACGGGCGAGCTGGCCGGTGACCAATGGAACGAGGGCGACGTGTCGTGCTCGGTGGTGCGCCGCGTCGCGCTGCCCGACGCGTTCTTCGCGCTCGACGGCCTGCTGGAGACGTTCCTGACCGTGCTCGACGAGTTCGGTGCCTTCCCGGCCGTCGTCGCCCGTGAGCTGGACCGCTACCTGCCGTTCCTCGCCACGACCAAGGTGCTGATGGGCGCGGTGCGCGCGGGCGTCGGCCGTGAGGTCGCGCACGAGGCCATCAAGGAGAACGCCGTCGCCTCCGCGCTCGCCATGCGCGAGCAGGGTGCCGAGCGCAACGAACTCCTCGACAAGCTGGCCGCCGACGAGCGCATCCCGCTCGACCGCGCCGCGCTGGACGCGCTGATGGCCGACAAGCTGTCCTTCACGGGCGCCGCCGCCAACCAGGTCGGCGCCGTCGTCGCCCGGATCGAGGAGATCGTGAAGCAGCACCCGGAGGCCGCGGGCTACACGCCCGGGGCCATCCTCTGACGCGCGCCGCACGATGGCCCGCTTCACCCCCGCGGAGCTGGAGGCCGCCCGCGACCGGCTCGTGCCGGACGTCGTCGCGGACGGCCTCCGCGTGCTGTTCTGCGGCATCAACCCCGGTCTGATGACCGCCGCGACCGGCCACCACTTCGCCCGCCCCGGCAACCGGTTCTGGCCGGTGCTGCACCTGTCCGGGTTCACGCCGCGTCTGCTGAAGCCCGCCGAGCAGCGGGAGCTGCTGTCGTACGGGCTCGGCATCACCAACGTGGTGCCGCGGGCCACGGCCCGGGCCGACGAGCTGACCGCCGAGGAGTACCGCGAGGGCGGGCGGCAGCTCGCGGTGAAGGTGGCGCGGCTGCGCCCGCGCTGGCTCGCGGTGGTCGGGGTGACCGCCTACCGCGCGGCGTTCGACGACCGCAAGGCGCAGGTGGGCCCGCAGGAGCGGGTCATCGGGGACACGCGCGTGTGGGTGCTGCCCAACCCCAGCGGGCTGAACGCCCATTGGACGGCGCAGACGATGGCCGAGGAGTTCGCCCGGCTGCGGGCCGCCGCGCAGGACTGACCCGCGGGCCGCGCCCTCACGGCGGATCCGTGTCCGTGACCACCGCGAGCAGCCGTATCGCGTCCTGCGGGTCCCGGTCGGCCACGGCGAGGGCCACCCAGCGGCCGGTGCCGTCCGCCCGCCACACGTACGCCTCGTCGGCGAGCTGGCTCAGGCTCGCCCACGGCTCCGGTATCTCCTCGCCGCGCAGGCCGCGCACCCGCAGCGTCAGCGTGCCCCACGCGGGCACGGTCCCCCACCGCTCGTGCAGCCGCCCGGCGACGGCCTCCTTGCGGGCGTCGGCATCCTCCGCCGCCGTCTCCCGTGACGTCTCCCACGACGCCTCCTCCCCCTCCCCCGCCGGCAGTTCCGCCATGAAGTAGCCCGGGCCCGCCCGGCCCACGTCCGACCAGCCGGGCCCCGCGGGGAAGGGGCGCAGGCACAGCCGGTCGATCGTGTCCAGGCACCGTGCGATGTCCATGCCGTCAGTAAACCGGGCACCACTGACAACTGGCGTCGCGTCAGGCGTCCCGCCGCCACACCCGCCGGCCGCCCGCCGCCGCCACGGCCGCCGTCCACAGCGCGGTCACCGCGAGTCCGCTCCACGGGCCGAGGGGCCCCTCGGGGCGCGCGTGCAGGACGACTTGCCCGGCGCGGTCGGGCAGGTACTCGGGCAGACCGCCCGCCGAGGTCCCGAGGACGAACGACACCACGAGCAGGAGGGGGACGAGGATGCCGAGCGCGCCGACGGCGCTGCGCAGCAGGGCGGTGAGGCCGGCCGCGAGCAGGGCCATCAGGGCGAGGTAGAGGCCGCAGCCGGTCACGCCGCGCAGTTGCTGCCCCGCCGTGAGCCCGTCGGCGGCGGGGCCCAGGCCCGCGCGGGCCACCACCAGCGAGGCGGCGCCCGTGACCAGCCCGACGAGGAACGCGGGCACGGCGACGGCGGTCAGCTTGGCCGCGTACCACCGGCCCCGCTGGGGCACGGCGGTGAAGGCGAGGCGCAGTCCGCCGCCGGCGAACTCGGAGGAGACGGCGAGGGCGCCGAAGGACAGGGCCGCGATCTGGCCGGGGCCGATCCCGAGGAAGGCCGTGAACAGGGGGTCGAAGCCGGGGTCGGAGGTGCTGCCGGTGGCGGCGATCGCGGAGAACGCCGTCGTCACCGCGAACAGCGCGGCGAGGGCGCCGTACAGCGCGCGCAGGGTGCGGATCTTCAGCCATTCGGCGTGCAGGACGGGGGCGAACGGCATGGTCAGGCCTCCTGGCGCTGGGCGGTGAACTCGGTCTCGGCGGCGGTCAGGTCGAGGTAGGCCTGCTCCAGGGTGCCCTCCTGGGCGGTCAGTTCGAGGAGGGGCAGGCCTGCCCCGGAGGCGAGGCGGCCGATGTCCTCCACGCGCGCGCGGCGCACGACCCAGCCGCCGTCCTCGCCGGGAGCGGCGTCGTGGCCGTGCCGGGCGAGGAGGTCCCGCAGCGCGGCGTCGTCGGTGCTGCGCACCCGGACGGCGGGCTGCACGCGCGCGTCGATGAAGGCGCGCATCGGCATGTCGGCGAGCAGCCGCCCCCGGCCGAGGACCACCAGGTGGTCGGCGAAGGACGCGGTCTCGTTCATCAGGTGGCTGGAGACCAGGACCGTACGGCCCTCGGCGGCGAGCCGGCGCAGCAGTGCGCGGATCCAGATGATGCCCTCGGGGTCGAGACCGTTGGACGGCTCGTCCAGCATGATCACGGGTGGGTCGCCGAGCAGGGCGGCCGCGATGCCCAGGCGCTGGCGCATGCCCAGGGAGTACGTCCTGACCCGGCGTCGGGCGGCCGCCGTGAGTCCCGTCCCGGCCAGCACCTCGTCCACGCGGGACACCGGGATGCGGTTGCTCGCGGCGAGGGTGCGCAGATGGTCGCGGCCGGTGCGCGAGCCGTGCGCGGCGTGGGCGTCGAGCAGGGCGCCGACTTCACGCAGCGGCTCGCGCAGTTCGGTGTAGGGGCGGCCGCCGACGGTCGCGGTGCCGGAGGTCGGCCGGTCGAGGCCGAGCACGAGCCGCATGGTGGTGGACTTGCCGGCCCCGTTCGGGCCGAGGAAGCCGGTGACCCGGCCGGGCGCGACGGTGAAGGTGAGGTGGTCGACGGCGCGCCGGGTGCCGTACTCCTTGCTGAGGTCTCGGACGTCGATGCTGGTCATGGCCTCAGACTGGCGCCGGCGCCGCGGACTTCGCCTCCCCTGCGGGTGGAGGGCGTCTCCCCCGCCCGGGGGAGGCACCCGGGCGGGGGCGGCTGGCACGATGAGCCGATGGTCCGCCTCCTCAGCCCGCTGCTGCGCGGGACGACGTACACGCGACTGCTGCACCTGTGGGTCCCGGTGCTGCTGGTCAGCGTGTGGTTGTTCATCGACATGGCGCGGCCGTGGGTGCCCGCCCTGATGATGGTGCCCGTGGGGCTGATCCCCGCCACGCGGCGGGGCGAAGGGCTCCAGGCCCGGTTCATGCTCACGCCGGACGAGCCGGACTCGGGCATCTCCACGGCGCCGTCGGCGACCTGGGGCGACCGGCTGCGCACCGTGGTGTGGCTGGAGGCCCGGATGCTGCTGGGCGCGCTCACCGTCTTCCTGACGGTCTGGATGCCCGTCTTCGCCGTGGACCTGGCCGAGGCGTCGCTCGGCCGGCAGCAGCTCGACAATCCGGTCCTGCGGATCACCGAACCGCACTGGGGCTACGCCTTCCTGGCTCCCCTCCCCCTGGTCGTGATGGCCGCGGCGGTGGTGGGCCTCGGCGAGCTGATCACCGTGCTCGCGCGCGGGCTGCTCGGGCCGTCGGCGGCCGAGCGGCTGGCGGCCCTGGAGGAGCGCACCGAGCAGCTGCTGGAGCGCACCCGCATCGCGCGGGAGCTGCACGACTCCATCGGGCACGCGCTGACCGTGGCGGTGGTGCAGGCGGGCGCCGCGCGGGCGGCGGGAGATCCGGCGTTCACTCGGCGGGCGCTCGGCGCGATCGAGGAGACCGGGCGGGCCGCGCTGGAGGACCTCGACCGGGTGCTGGGCATCCTGCGGGAGGCGGGGCGCCCGGCGAGCAGCCGGCCGACGCTCGCCGAGGCGGACCGGCTGCTCCAGTCCGCGCGGGCCTCCGGGACGAAGGTCGAGGCGGAGTTCCACGGGCCGCTCGAGGAGGTTCCCGGCCCGGTCTCCCGGGAGGGCTACCGCATCCTCCAGGAGGCGCTCACCAATGTGCTGCGGCACGCGGGCGGCGTCCCCGCGCGGGTGCGGGTCGCCGTCGCGCAGGGGCGGCTCGACCTGGAGGTCCGCAATCCGCTGCCGACGGCGGTGCCCGGGCCGGGCCGGGGCAGCGGCCTGCGCGGGATACGGGAGCGGGCGGCGCTGCTCGGGGGGCGGGCGCGCACGGGCCCCGACGCCGGTGACTGGCAGGTGCACGTCGAGCTGCCGCTCGGCTGATCTACGCTGGGCTGGTGCCGCCGATCACCGTTCTGCTCGTCGACGACGAACCGCTCGTCCGCGCGGGCCTGCGTGCCGTTCTGGAGGCGCAGCCCGACCTGGAGGTGGCCGGGGAGGCCGCCGACGGGGCCGCGGTGATCCCGCTGGTGCGGCAACTGCGGCCGGACGTGGTCGCCATGGACGTGCGGATGCCGCTGCTGGACGGGATCGAGGCCACCCGCGCGGTGCTGCGCACCGTGCCGGACCCGCCGAAGATCCTGGTCGTCACGACGTTCGAGAACGACGAGTACGTCTACGAGGCGCTGCGGGCCGGGGCCGACGGGTTCCTGCTGAAGCGGGCCCGCCCCGCGGAGATCGTGCACGCGGTGCGGCTGGTCGCGGAGGGCGAGTCGCTGCTGTTCCCGGCGTCCGTGCGGCAGCTCGCCGCCGAGTACGGCGACGGCGGCGGGAACCCGGCGGCACGGGCCGCGCTGGAGCGGGCGCAGCTCACCGAGCGGGAGGCGCAGGTGCTGCGGCTGATGACGCGCGGTCTGTCGAACGCGGAGATCGCGGGGCGGCTGGTCGTCGGCACGGAGACGGTGAAGTCCCATGTCAGCGCGGTGCTGGCGAAGCTCGGGGCGCGGGACCGCACGCAGGCGGTGATCGCGGCCTACGAGTCCGGGTTCGTCTCCCCCGGCTGACCGGGGGCGGCGGACGGGCGCCGGGCCGGGGCGCTCGCCGGGGTGGGCGGTGCCGAGTACGATCCGGCCAACACGCGCACGAGCTGGGAGGACAGGACGTTGGCGGGGCTGACCGGCGGGGATCCCTCGCTGCTGCGAAGGATCAATTCCGCGGTGGTGCTGCACGCACTGCGTGCCACGGACTGCGCGACGCTGACCGAGATCACCCGGGTCACCGGACTGTCCCGGCCGACCGTCGAGGGCGTCGTCGAAGGGCTCATCGAGGCCGGCCTGGTCGTCGAGAAGGCCGCGGAGGAGGGCGCCGCCCGGCGGCAGGGGCGGCCCGCCCGGCGGTTCCGGTTCCGGGCCGAGGCCGGTCATCTGCTGGGCCTGGAGATCGGGCCGCACCGGGTCGCCGCGCTCCTCGCCGACCTGGACGGGAAGGTGCTCGGCGCGCAGGCCAAGGACGTCTCCGAGACGGCTCCGGCCGACGAGCGGCTGGAGCGGCTGCGGACGGCGGTCGCCGAACTGCTGCGCCGCGCGGGGGTCTCCCGGGGCTCGCTGCGCGCGGTGGGGGTCGCGTCACCGGGCATCGTGGAGGCGGACGGCACGGTGCGGCTGGGCACGGCGCTGCCCGGCTGGACGGGGCTTCGGCTCGGCGAGCGGCTGAGCCGGTCCTTCAAGTGCCCGGTGCTGGTGGAGAACGACGCCAACGCGGCGGCCGTCGCCGAGCACTGGAAGGGTTCGGCGACCGGGTCCGACGACGTGGTGTTCGTGCTGGCCGGGCTGAGCCCGGGCGCCGGGGCGCTGATCGGGGGGCGGCTGCACCGGGGGTACGGCGGGGCGGCCGGGGAGATCGGGGCGCTGCATCTGCTGGGCCGGGAGGTGACGCCGGAGACGCTGCTGTCCACCACGGACGAGCCGCTGCACCCGCTGGACGAGCAGCAGGTCGCCGAGGTGTTCGCGCGGGCCCGCGAGGGCGACCAGCGGGCCCGCGCGGCGGTCGACCGGTTCATCCGGCGGCTGGTCCACGACGTGGCCGCGCTGGTGCTGGCGCTCGACCCGGAGCTGGTGGTGATCGGCGGCTGGGCGGCGGGGCTGGACGGTGTCCTCGATCCGCTCCGCCGCGAGCTGGCCCGCTACTGCCTGCGCCCGCCGAAGGTCACCCTCTCCTTGCTGGGCGAGGCGGCCGTCGCGATGGGCGCCCTGCGGCTCGCCCTCGACCATGTGGAGGAGCAGCTCTTCGCGGTCGAGGGGACGGTGACGGCCCGCCGCTGACGGGCGGGCGGCGCCAGGGCGGGCCACTGGCGCCCGGCCCGGCAGCCGGGCCCGGCGAACGGAACGCCCAGGGACGCGACGCGCCCGCGTGCCCCGGCGGTGCGGGCACGGGCACCGGGCGGCCCGTGCGCGCGCCGGGCCCCGCGGGCCCGTCCGCGCGATAGGCGTCAGGACGCCCGGCGCTCCGGATCCGGGTGGATCTCGACGCCGCCCGCGTCGCCGAAGGTCAGCCGGCAGGTGTCCGCGCGGTAGGTGGCCACGGAGAGCGCGGCGGTGCGGCCCCCGGCGAAGAAGCGGGTGGTGACGACGAGGACGGGGGCGCCCGGCAGCCGGTCCAGCTGCTTGGCGTCGTCCGCGCGGGCCGAGCCCAGCTCGACGGCGCTGTCGCGTCCTTCGAGCTCCAGCCGCTGGAGCTCGCGCAGTACCGCACGCGCGCGTGCCGGTCCGGACGGCGCGTCGATGGCGGTGAGGTCGGGCACGGAAGCCGCGGGGATGTGGAGCACTTCGGTCGCGACCGGCTGGCCGTGGGTCATCCGGGTGCGGCGGACGGTGTGCACCGCCTCGTCGGGTCCGGTCTCCAGGGCGGCGGCGACGGCGGCGGGCGGGACCTCGGTGGTGCAGTCGACGGCCTGCCAGGCGTCGTCCCCCGGCGTGCCGGGCCAGGCGTGCTGCTCGGTGCCGACGGCGACGCCGACGCGCGGCGGCGCCACGGTCGTCCCGACCCCGCGGCGGCGCTGCAGCCGGCCCTCCAGTTCGAGCTGTTCCAGGGCCTGGCGGAGGGTCGCGCGCGCGACCCCGAAGCGGGCGGCCAGCTCGCGCTCGTTGGGCAGGATCTCACCGACCGAGAACTCGGAGTCCAGTGCCTCGGTGAGCACGGTCTTGAGATGCCAGTACTTCGGTTCCGGCACCGTTTCCAGTTGCGTGGTCCCCACCCTGTCCTCCGCAAAAGCCGGTGTTCCCGCGGCGTTTTAGCGCCCTTGTTTATTAAAGGTTGTTGCACTTGTCTGCGACCATAGGACGGCCCCCACCCTTGGTCAAGACCAATCCTCGATCCCCGGTACGGCGCACGGGAGCGCGGCGACGGAGCGTTCATGCGGCGTTCGCACGGTCCGGCGTTTCGTGACACGGCGGCGAAGCCCCCGTCATGGGACGGGGGCTTCGCCGCGGGGAAGGGCTCCGGTCAGGCGCCGGCGGTGAAGGACCGCAGCTTGTCGGGGTTGCGCACGATGTAGACGGACTGGACGCGCCCGTCGAGGACGTCGAGCTGGAACACGGAGTCGGGCCGGTCGCCGTCCATCGCGAGGAGGGCGGGCCCGCCGTTGACCTCCAGGATCCGGAAGGACATCGGGCCGCGCTTCCCGGCGGCACCGATGAGGAAGCGGCCCACCTTGTCGGCGCTCCGCAGGATCCGCAGCGGCGCCCGGGACTTGCCGCCGCTGTCGCCGACGAGCCGCACGTCGGGCGCGAGCAGCGCCATCAGGCCGGCCAGATCGCCCCCCTCGGCGGCGGCGAGGAAGCGTTCGGTGAGGTCGCGGCGCTGGGCCGGGTCGACGTCGTAGCGGGACCGCCGCTCGTCGACGTGCCTGCGGGCCCGGCCCGCCATCTGCCGCACGGCCGGCTCGCCGCGGTCGAGCAGGGCCGCGATGTCGGCGTACGGGTAGCCGAAGGCCTCGCGGAGCACGAACACCGCGCGCTCCAGCGGCGACAGCGACTCCAGGACGACGAGTACGGCGAGGGAGACGGAGTCGGCGAGCAGGGCGCGCTCGGCGGCGTCCGGGACGGTGTCCTCGTAGGCGGTGACGTACGGCTCGGGCAGCCAGGGGCCGACGTAGGTCTCGTCGCGCGCCTTGATCTGGCGGAGCCGGTCGACGGCGAGGCGGGTGGTGATCCGCACCAGGTAGGCGCGCGGCTCGCGCACCTCGCTCCGGTCGGCGCCGGCCCAGCGCAGCCAGGCGTCCTGGACCACGTCCTCCGCGTCGGCCACCCGGCCGAGCATGCGGTAGGCGACCCCCATGAGGAGGGGGCGGTGTTCTTCGAAGACGTCGGTGGCGGTGTCGGTGGTCACGGCCACATCCCAGCGGACGCGTGCGGTGGTGTCCAGGCGGTTCCGGAGTGCGCGCGGCGGATGGCACGGGCGGACGGCGTGCCGGGGCGTGCGCTCGGACGCGGCCGGTGGCTTCCGGGGGCTACCCGTCGGTAGTGATTGCTGACAAGGTGTCTGAGCAAGGTCGCCGGCGCAACGACGAGGAGCAGCATGTCCGCCACCGTCTCCTTCGAGGTCCCCACTCCCTCCGGACCCCGGCCCATGACCGTCTCGTACACGCGCGCGGGCGACGGCGAATCGCTGCTCCTGCTGCACGGCATCGGCCACCACCGGCAGGCCTGGGACCCGGTGATCCCCGTGCTGGCCAAGGAGCGCGACGTGATCGCCGTCGACCTGCCCGGCTTCGGGGAGTCCCCCGCGCTCCCGGACGGACTGGCGCACGACCTGCCGACGATGACGGCCGTGCTCACCGCGCTGTGCGCGGCGCTGGGGCTTCAGCGGCCGCACGTGGCGGGCAACTCGCTGGGCGGACTGCTGGCACTGGAGCTCGGCCGCGCGGGCGCGGTCCGTTCGGTGACGGCGCTGTCCCCGGCCGGTTTCTGGTCGGAGGCCGAGCGGCGCTACGCCTTCGGCGTGCTGTCGGCCATGCGCGGCATCGCCCGCCGCACGCCCCCGTCGGTGGTCGAGCGGCTGGCGCCGTCCGCGGCCGGCCGGACCCTGCTGACGAGCACCATCTACGCCCGCCCGGCACGCCGCCCGGCCGCGGCGGTGGTGGCCGAGACCCGGGCGCTGGCCCAGGCGCCGGGCTTCACGGAGACCCTGCGCTCGGGCCGCTCCGTCCGGTGGACCGAGGATGTGCCGGGCCTGCCGGTCACCGTCGCGTGGGGCAGCCGCGACCGGCTGCTCGTGCCCCGGCAGGGCGTCCGCGCCAAGACCGTCATCCCACGGGCCCGGCTGGTCCGGCTGCCCGGCTGCGGGCACGTCCCGATGAACGACGACCCGGCACTGGTCGCCCGCGTCCTGCTCGACGGCAGCCGCCAGGAGCCCGCGGGAGCCGGGCGGCCGGACGCGTGACCCCCTCACCGCAGCCTGCCCCCGCACGGCGGCGTCCCTAGCCCCGCGAGGTTCCTCGGTCCGGCGGTGCGGGCCGGCGCCGGCCCGCCGTGCTGCGGGAGGGCGCGGCGGGCTCGCGCGGACTCGCCGGCCGGGACCTGGCGGCTCACTCCCGCTCGTGTGCGAGCGGGCGCGCCCCCTCGTCGACGGGCAGCGACCGCGGCCGTGCGGCCCGCCCCGGCGCTCCGGAGCCCAGCGCGACTCCCGCACCGACCAGGGCGCTGCCCACGGCCTGGGCGAGGCCGTAGGAGCCGGTGCCGACGAGCGGGGCGGTGCAGGCGGCGGCGACGGGGATCAGCCCGGAGAACAGCGTGGCGCGCTCCGCGCCGATCCGCTGCATGCCCATGTACCAGCAGACGAAGCCGATGACGGTGACGATCGCCGCCTGCCACAGCAGGGCGGTGGTCTCGGTGGCGTCGGGACGGCGCAGCCAGCCGGTGCCGTCCAGCAGGAGTCCGGCCGCGGCCGACTCCAGCGCGGCGACGCCGCACACCGTGGCGGACAGCAGGCGCGGCCCCAGCGGGCGCAGCACGGGGACGGCGAGGACCGCGAAGCCGACCTCGCCGGCCAGCGCGCACACCGACCAGCCGAGTCCGGCGCCGTCGGTGCGGCCCCAGCCCTGGACGGTGAAGGCGCCGACGGCGACGAGCAACGCCCCGGACAGCACCGCCCGCCGGGGCCGCCTGCCGTCCAGCAGCGGGACGAGCACGGCGACGACGACGGGCGCGCAGCCCACGAGGACGCCCGGCACGGCGGGTTCGGCGGTGCGTTCCGCCGCCAGGACCGCCAGGTTGAAACCGACCATGCCGACGGCCGCGAGCAGCGCGAGGCGTGCCCACTGCCGGGGGGCGAGGGAGCGCAGCCGGGCGGCGGCGCCGGGACCGGCCAGCGGGACGAGGAGCAGGCAGGCGAGGGTGTAGCGCAGGAACTGGCCGCCGGCGTACGGGTAGTCGCCGAGGAGGCTGTTGGCGGTGAAGGATCCTCCGACGAGGACGCAGGCGAGCGCGGCGAGCAGGCAGCCGCGGGTGGTGGCGTTCATGGGGCCGACGCTAGGGAGCGCGGCGGCCCGGATTAAGGTCCACTTCCATGACGGTGTCCCGGACCAATTCGCTTCCCCCCGGCGGCCGGGAGGGCGGCTCGGCCGCCTGGGAGGTGCTGTTGCCGGCCGCCTCGGCACCGGTGCGGTCGAGGGGCCGGGCCCTGCAGGCGGCGCTGCGGGAGGCGGTGCGCTCCGGGCGGCTGGCGGCGGGGACGCGGCTGCCGTCGAGCCGGGACCTCGCCGCGGACCTCGGGGTGTCGCGCGGGCTGGTCACGGAGGCGTACGAGCAGCTGACGGCGGAGGGGTACCTGCGCAGCGGCCGGGGGGCGGGGACCTGGGTGGGCGAGGCCGCGCGGGCGGCCCGCCCGCGCGCGCGGGACCTCGCGCCGCGCGCCGCCGGCGCGCGGGCCGACTTCGTGCCCGGGACGCCGGACGTGTCGCTGTTCCCGCGCGCGGCCTGGGCGGCGGCGCACCGGCAGGAGCTCGCCGAGCTGCCGCACCGCGGGCTCGGTTACCCCGACCCGCGCGGTCTGCCCCGGCTGCGCACGGCGCTGGCCGCCCTGCTGGCCCGGCGGCGCGGTGTGGTCGCGGACCCGGAGCGGATCGTGGTGGTCTCGGGGGTGACCCAGGCGATCTCGCTGGTCTGCGGCACGCTGCGGGCGCGCGGTGCGGGCGGGATCGGGGTCGAGGACCCGGGCAGCCCGCAGCACGACGACGTGTACGCCGCCGCCGGGATCTCCGCCGTGCCGCTGCCGCTGGACGAGGAGGGGCTGGCTCCGGGCCCGCTGCGCGACGCGGGCGTGCGGGCCGTCGTGACCACTCCGGCGCACCAGTACCCCACCGGCATCGGCTACTCCGCGCGGCGCCGCGCCGAACTCCTCGACTGGGCGCGGTCGGTGGACGGCCTGGTGCTCGAGGACGACTACGACGGCGACTTCCGTTACGACCGGGCCCCGGTCGGCGCGCTCCAGGGCCTGGACCCGGAGCGGGTCGCCTACACGGGCTCGGTGAGCAAGTCCCTGGCGCCCGGGCTGCGGCTGGGCTGGCTCGTGGTGCCCGGGTGGCTGGCCGAGGACGTCGTCCGGCGCAAGCGGGCCGTCGACCTCGGCCATCCCAGTGTCGACCAGGCGGTGTTCGCCCGGTTCCTGGAGCGTGGCGACTACGACCGCCAGCTGCGCCGCTGCCAGCGGGCCTACCGGGAGCGGCGGGACGCGCTCGTCGCCGCCCTGGAGGAGCACTTCCCCGGCGCCGGGGTGTCCGGGATCGCCGCCGGTCTGCACGTCATCGTCACACTGCCCGAGCGGTACGGCCCGCAGAAGACCTTCCTCGCGCGCATGGCCGGTGCCGGGGTCGCCGTACGCCCGCTGTCGGACTGCCGGTACCGGCCGGACGGTGATCCGGGGCGGGCCGGGGCCGTACGGCTGGTGGTGGGGTACGCGCACCTGTCGCCGGGCCGGATCCGGGAGGGGGTCCGGCTGATGGCCGAGGCGGCGTGACCCGCGCCGCGGTCCGCGTGCGGCCGGTTGTTCACCCGCGGTTTGCGTGGACGCCGCGGCGTACCAGTAGGTGTGGCCTCATCCATTGGCCGGATCCCGCCCGGAGGCCCTCTCATGGCATCTCGTCCGCACCCCGACCGCCGCGCCGTGCTGCGCGGTTCACTCGCCGCGTCCGCCGCCCTGGCCCTGCCCGCCGGTCTCGGCGCGGCGCCCGCCCTCGCCCTGTCGGGGCGTCCGCGGGCGGGCTGGGGCGTGCAGACGGGCGATGTGACGACGGACTCCGGGCTGGTGTGGGTGCGCTCGGACCGGCCCGCCCGGATGATCGTCGAGACGTCGGCCACCGAGTCCTTCCGCACCACGCGCAGATGGCACGGCCCGCTGCTGGGCGCGGACACCGACTTCACCGGGACCACCCGGCTGCGCGGCCTGCCGCCCGGCGAGCAGATCCACTACCGGGTGCTGCTGGCCGACCCGGACGACCCGCGCCGCACCGGTGAGCCGGTCACCGGGACCTTCCGCACGGCGTCCGTCCGGCGCCGCGACGGCGTGCGGTTCGTCTGGTCCGGCGATCTGGCCGGGCAGGGCTGGGGCATCAACCCGGAGCTCGGCGGCTACCGCATCTACGACGCGATGGCCGCCGTGGACCCCGACTTCTTCCTGTGCTCCGGCGACAACGTCTACGCCGACGGCCCCATCACGGGGACGGTGGCCCTGCCCGACGGGCGGATCTGGCGGAACGTCACGACCGAGGAGAAGGCGAAGGTCGCCGAGACCCTCGCCGAGTTCCGCGGCAACTTCCGCTACAACCTGCTGGACGAGAACCTGCGGGCGTTCAACGCGCGCGTGCCGTCGATCGTCCAGTGGGACGACCACGAGGTCACCAACAATTGGTACCCGGGCGAGATCCTCGGCGACAGCCGGTACACGGAGAAGAGCGTGGACGTGCTCGCCGCGCGGGCCCGGCGGGCGTTCTCCGAGTACTTCCCGGTCTCCACGCTGCGCCGCCCCGGCGGCCGCGTCCACCGGGTGCAGCGCCACGGCCCGCTGCTGGACGTCTTCGTGCTGGACATGCGGACCCACCGCAACGCGAACTCCCCGGGTGACCAGGCCACCGACCGGGAGGGCATCCTCGGCCGCGAGCAGCTGGAGTGGCTGAAGAGGGAGCTGTCCCGGTCGCGCGCGGTGTGGAAGGTGATCGCGTCCGACATGCCGCTCGGTCTCGTCGTGCCGGACACCGGGGACGGCGAACCGAACATCGAGGCGGTGGCCCAGGGCGACCCGGGGGTCCCGCTCGGCCGGGAACTGCAGATCGCCGAGCTGCTGCGGTTCGTCAAGCACCGGCGGATCACCGGCACGGTCTGGCTGACGGCGGACGTGCACCACACCTCGGCGCAGCACTACCAGCCGTCGCGCGCCGCGTTCACCGACTTCGAGCCGTTCTGGGAGTTCGTCTCGGGTCCGCTGAACGCGGGGGCCTTCCCGGCCGTCGCGCTCGACGGCACGTTCGGCCCGGAGCGGGTGTTCGTGAAGGCTCCGACGAGGGCGAACGTCTCGCCCGCGGAGGGCTACCAGTTCTTCGGGGAGGTCGACATCGACGGCGACAGCGCGGAACTGACGGTCCGGCTGCGCGAGCAGGACGGCACCGTGCTGTTCACCAAGGTGCTCCGGCCGGGCCTGGTCGGCCAGTAGATCCCGTACCCTCGTCACCGTGTCGCGCACCGCTGTCATCCCACGGTGCGCGACATGCACACCGCGATGACGAAGACGGCCCCATTGAACCGTCAATTGAACCCCAAACGGGACAGAAACCCGCTTAACCCATCAGTCACATACTGTTCGTGATCGCGCAACACCGTTCCTTCACAGTGGGTGCATGAAGCGGAAGATGACTGATGTGACGCGCGCGAAGAACGGCCGTCCCGTGCACCACTGGCGGCGGGACGTCGTCGAACTCGCCGCCCTCTTCACCGCCGTGGCGGTCGCCGACGCCGTGGCCAACCTCATCGGGCACGGACCCGACGGCCCGACGCTGCTGGTGGTCTCCGCGGTCGTGCTGCTCGCCACCGCGGCCTTCCACACCTGGTGGGCACGCCGCCACGGCCACGCACCGCCGGCCGACGATACCGGTGCCCGGCCGGGCACCGCCGGGCGGACGGCGGCCGACGAGGTCTCCCCCCACAACGCGCTGTGGCGGCTGCGGACGACCGTGCGGGACGAGCCGGGCTCCCTGGCCGCGCTCTGCTCGGCCCTCGCCGGCCACCGGGTGGACATCCTGAGCCTGCAGACCCATCCGCTGGGCGACGGCACGGTCGACGAGTTCCTGCTGCGCGCCCCCGGAACGCTCGGCGCCGGCGAGATCACCCGGGCGGTGTCCCTGGCCGGCGGCACCAGCACCTGGATCGAGCGGGCCGACGCCCACGACCTGGTGGACGCCCCGACCCGGATCCTCGGCCTGGCCACCCGCACCGCCCTGGACGCGGCCGAACTTCCCCTCGCGCTGCGCCAGCTGCTGGGCCGGTGCACCATCCGCCAGCTCCCCGCGGCCCCGGCCGGGCGCGCGGGCGACGCCGACGCCGTACCGGCGGAGGGGGTGCTGGAGGACACCGTGCTGCGGCTGCGCGCCCCGGAGGGCGGTGTGATCACCGTGGAGCGGCCGTACCTGCCGTTCACCCCGACCGAGTTCGCACGGGCCCGGGCGCTGGTGGAGCTGGACTCCCGGCTCGGCCCCCGCGTCCCGCGCGGCCGGGACGTGCTGACCCTGCCGGAGGGCGACGCCATCACCGTGCACCGGGCCGACACCGGCGACGTGGAGGCGGCGAAGGAGATGCACGAGCGGTGCTCGGCCCGCACCCTCGCCATGCGCTACCACGGGCCGGTCGGCGACGCGGACCGCTACCTCAACCACCTGCTCTCCCCGCGCTTCGGACGCACGCTCGCCGTGCGGACCGCCTCGGGGCGCGTCGTCGGCCTCGGCCACCTGCTGTGGGACGGCGACGAGACGGAGGTCGCGCTGCTCGTCGAGGACGCCTGGCAGCGGCGCGGCATCGGCACCGAACTGCTGGGCCGCCTGGTGGCGATGGCGGCGGAGGCGGGCTGCGAGAGCGTCTACGCCGTCACCCAGTCCTCCAACACCGGCATGGTCGCCGCGATGCGCGGCCTCGGCCTGCCCCTCGACTACCAGATCGAGGAGGGCACCCTGGTGATCACGGCCCGGCTGGCGGCGGCCCCGGCGGCCAGCGGGCTGCCCGCGCGCGACTGATCGGCGCGCTCGCTGCGAGGAACGGCCCGGCGGACACCGGGCCGTTCGCTCGTTCACCCGAGGGCGCCGTCCAGGTCGGCCCACAGGTCGTCGACGTCCTCCAGGCCCACCGACAGCCGCAGCAGCCGGTCGCTGACCCCGGCGCCCCGGCGGTCCTCGGCGTCCACGATGCGGTGGCTGATGGACGCCGGGTGCTGGATGAGGGAGTCGACGCTGCCGAGGCTGACGGCCGGGGTCACCAGCCGGACCCCGCCGATGACGGCGTGCGGGTCGCCGTGCACCTCGAAGGCGACCATCGCGCCGCCGATGGCGGGGTAGTGCACCCGCTCGACCCGCGGGTCGGCGGCGAGCCGGCGGGCGAGTTCGGCGGCCGTCCGCGACGCGGCCCGCACCCGGACCGGCAGCGTGGCCAGGCCGCGCAGCAGCAGGTATCCGGCCAGCGGGTGCAGGACCCCGCCGGTGGCGAATCGGACCTGCCGCAGCCGGCCCGCGAACTCCTCGTCGCAGGCCACCACCCCGGCCAGTACGTCGCCGTGCCCGCCCAGGTACTTGGTGGCGCTGTGCAGCACCAGTCGGGCGCCGTGCTCGGCGGGACGCTGGAGCACGGGTGTGGCGAAGGTGTTGTCGACCATCAGCGGCACGGACCCGCAGGCGTGGGCGACGGCCCTCAGGTCCACCTCGGCGAGGGTCGGGTTGGCCGGGGACTCGACGAGGACGCAGCCGGTGTCCGGGCGCAGCGCCTCCGCGATGCCGGCCGGGTCGGTCCAGGTGACCTCGGAGCCGAGCAGCCCGGCGGTCAGCAGGTGGTCGCTGCAGCCGTACAGCGGGCGCACCGCCACCACGTGCCGCAGGCCCAGGGAGGCCCGCACCAGCAGGACCGCGCTGAGGGCGGCCATGCCGCTGGCGAACGCGACGGCGGTCTCGGTGCCCTCCAGCCGGGCGAGCGCGGTCTCGAAGCGGGCGACCGTGGGGTTGCCGAGGCGGGCGTAGACGGGCGGGCCGTCCGGCTCGGCGCCGGTCGTGGCGAACGCGTCGATCCGGGCGGCCTCGGCCCGGCTGTCGGCGGAGGGGTAGGTGGTCGACAGGTCGATCGGCGGGACGTGCAGGCCCTGCCCGGCGAGGTCGTCGCGGCCGGCGTGCACGGCCTCGGTGGCCAGTGCCCGGGTACGGGTCGGTGACTTGGTGCGCGCTGTCTCCATGGCGAGAGGGTGAACACCGGCCGGGGTCGGATGCGGGAACCCCGTGTTACGTTCGGCCGGTGGCCGAATCTGTCGTACTGGATCCGGTGGACCTCCATCTGCTGCGGCTGTTGCAGAACGACGCCCGGACGACCTACCGGGACCTCGCCGCGCAGGTCGGGGTGGCGCCGTCCACCTGCCTGGACCGGGTGACCCGGCTGCGCCGCGCGGGCGTGATCCTCGGGCACCAGCTCCGGCTGGATCCGGCCAAGCTGGGGCGTGGTCTGGAGGCACTGCTGTCGGTGCAGGTCCGGCCGCACCGGCGGGAGCTGGTGGGCCCGTTCGTGGACCGCATCCGGGCGCTGCCGGAGTCCCGGACCGTCTTCCACCTCACCGGCCCCGACGACTATCTCGTCCATGTCGCCGTCGCCGACATGGCGGACCTGCAACGGCTCGTCCTCGACGAGTTCACGGCCCGCCGCGAGGTGGCCCGGGTGGAGACCCGCCTGATCTTCCAGCAGTGGGACTGCGGCCCCCTGCTGCCGCCCGCGCACCAGTGACGTCCCGCCGGTCGGTTCGGACCGGCCCGGCCGATCCCCCCGCAGGCGCAAACCCGGTGACGGGCCGGGGCCGTCGTACGAGGATGGTCCGCATGTCAGAGACCAAGATCCCGCTGCCCCGTGAGGTCGCCGACGCCTTCGTCGACGAGCTCATCGCCCTCGACCCGGTGACCGGAACCTACCTCGGAGTGAGGGAGAGCTCGAGCCGGCTGCCCGACACCTCGCCCGCGGGCCAGGAGGCGCTGGCGGAGCTGGCGCGCCGGACGCTGGCGCGGCTGGACCAGGCCGAGCGGCGGCCCGGCGCGGACCGCGACATCGAGCGGCGCTGCGCCCGGCTGCTGCGCGAGCGGCTGACCGCCGAACTCGCCGTGCACGAGGCCGACGAGGGACTGCGCGCGGTCGGCAACATGAGCACGGCCGCCCACCACGTGCGCGAGGTGTTCACGGTGACCCCGGCGGACACCGAGGAGGACTGGGCGGCGATCACCGAGCGGCTGCGGGCGGTGCCCGCAGCGCTGGCCGGCTACCGCGAGTCCCTCGCCCTCGGCCTGGAGCGCAAGCTGTACGCGGGCCCCCGCCCGACCGCCGTCTTCCTCGAGCAGCTCACCGAGTGGGCGGACACCGACGGGAACGGCCGCGGCTGGTTCGAGGACTTCGCCGCGGCCGGCCCCGCGGCCCTGCGGACCGGGCTGGACGAGGCCGCCCGGGCGGCGACGGCGGCCGTGGCGGAGCTGCGGGACTGGATCCGCGAGGTGTACGCGCCGGCCGTCGAGGGTGCCCCGAACACGGTGGGCCGGGACCGCTACGCCCGCTGGGCGCGCTACTACAACGGCACCGACCTCGACCTGGACGAGGCGTACGCCTACGGCTGGTCGGAGTTCCACCGCCTCCTCGACGAGATGCGCACGGAGGCGGAGAGGATCCTGCCCGGCGCCGCGACCCCGTGGGCGGCGCTCGCGCACCTCGACGAGCACGGCCGGCACATCGAGGGCGTCGAGGAGACCAGGACGTGGCTCCAGGGCCTGATGGACGAGGCCATCGAGAAGCTGGACGGCACCCACTTCGAACTCGCCGAGCGGGTGCGGAGGGTGGAGTCGCGCATCGCCCCGCCCGGCAGCGCCGCCGCCCCCTACTACACGCCGCCGTCGGAGGACTTCTCCCGTCCGGGCCGCACCTGGCTGCCGACCATGGGCCAGACCCGCTTCCCGGTCTACGACCTGGTCTCCACCTGGTACCACGAGGGCGTGCCCGGCCATCACCTCCAGCTGGCGCAGTGGGCGCACGTCGCCGACGACCTGTCCCGGTACCAGGCCTCCGTCGGGCTGGTCAGCGCCAACGCCGAGGGCTGGGCGCTGTACGCGGAGCGGCTGATGGACGAGCTGGGCTTCCTCACGGACGCCGAGGTGCGGCTCGGCTACCTGGACGCGCAGATGATGCGGGCGCTCCGGGTGATCGTCGACACCGGCATGCACCTGGAGCTGGAGATCCCGGCGGACTCGCCGTTCCACCCGGGCGAGCGGTGGACGCCGGAGCTGGCCGAGGAGTTCTACGGCGCGCACAGCAGCCGCCCGGAGGACTACGTCTCCAGCGAGATGACCCGCTACCTGACGATCCCCGGCCAGGCCATCGGCTACAAGCTGGGCGAGCGGGCCTGGCTGCTCGGCCGGGAGAGGGCGCGCGAGCGGCACGGCGACGCCTTCGACCTCAAGGCCTGGCACATGGCCGCCCTCTCCCAGGGGTCGCTGGGCCTGGACGACCTGGTCGACGAGCTGTCCCGGCTCTGACCCGCCGCGGCGCCGCGCGCGTCCGTCACCTGCGGAACCCGCCTTCGGAGTCGATCACCTGACCGGTGATCCAGCCCGCCTCGTCCGTGGCCAGCCACGCGATGAGGCGGGCCGGGTCGTCCGGCATGCCCCAGCGTCCGGCGGGGAAGCGGGAGGCGACCCAGTCGTAGGCCTCGCCCGACAGGTAGTCGGTGTCGACGGGTCCGGGATTGACCGCGTTCACGGTGACCGCCCGCTCGGCGAGCGTGGTGGCGAGGGAGCGGGTGACGGAGGCGAGGGCGCCCTTCTGGAGGGCGTAGGCAATTTCGCCGGGCATGCCGCCGCCGTGGTCCTGTCCCGAGGTCATCAGCACCACGCGCCCGCCGGGTGTGCGGGGCGGCAGGGCGGCGCGCAGCCGGGCGTAGGCCTGCACCAGCAGCACCACCGCGCGGGTGTCGACCGCCCAGTGCGCGTCGAGCATCGCGGCGTCGACGGTGTCGAGGGTGCCGTCGGAGCCGCTGAGGGCGTGGTTGGCGACGAGGATGTCGAGCCGTCCGCCGAGCGCCTCGGCGGCGGTGGCGATCAGCTCCGCGGGAGCGGCCGGGTCGGCGAGGTCGCCGGGGCCGTGGACGACGCGCGCCCGCGGGTCGCCGAGGACCTCGCGGACGGAGGCGGCGACTTCCTCCGGCCGGTCGGCGCCCCACGGCTGCCCGGCGTCGTGCGGCACGTGGTGGTGCAGGTAGACGCTCGCGCCGTGGGCCGCGAGGCGCCGGGCGACGGCGTATCCGATGCCGCCGCGCCGGCTGGCCCCGGTGACCAGGGCGGTCCGCCCGCGCAGCGGCAGCGGGTCACGACGGAGCTCTTCGGGGGTGGGATGCGGAAGTCGAGGCATACGGATCATGATGCGAGGCGCCCCGGGCCCCCGGCATCCCCCTTTTTCCGCCGGGCCCGCCGGCCAGCCGGGCCTCAGCAGCCGCAGTCCCCGGAGTCCACCGGCGCCGTCAGCGCGTCGGCGGCCCGCCGCTCACGCCCCTCCCAGGTCTCGTACTCGAACCCCTCGCGCACCCAGTACTCGAACCCGCCCAGCATCTCCTTGACGCGGAAGCCGAGTTCGGCGAGCGCGAGGGCCGCCCGGGTCGCGCCGTTGCATCCGGGCCCCCAGCAGTACGTGACCACGGGCACCGACTTGTCGAGCAGGCGCTCGGCCTGTTCCGGGATGAGCGCGGTCGGCAGGTGAACCGCGCCGGGGACGTGCCCCTGGTCCCACGCCGCGGTGGACCGGGAGTCCAGCACGACGAAGCCGGGATCGCCGTCGGCGGCGAGCGCGGTGGCGACGTCGGAGACGTCGGCGTGGAAGACGAGGCCGGCGCGGAAGTACGCGGCGGCGTCCGCCGGCGCGGCGGGGGCGACCCGCAGGACGGGGCTGGTGGCGGTGGCGGCGGTGGTCGCGGTCATCGCGAGGCTCCCTCTGTGGTGGTTCGCGAACCCGTGGCGTCCGGCCCGTGGCGGCCGGACCCGTGCCGTCCGGACTCCGTCGTCCGGAACGTGGTGTGCGAACCCGTGTGGTCCGATGACCAGAAATCTACGGTCGATGATCAACTGTCTGAAGGGGCGTTCCCCGGCCCCCTCCTTGATCCACCGGGGATTCCCCTGCTATCCATCGGCCATGACCGCGTTTTCCCCGGACGCCACCGACTGGCGCATCCTCGACGTCCTCCAGCGGGAAGGCCGCGCCAGCTTCGCCGAGCTGGCCCGGGCCGTCTCCATGTCCCCGAGTGCGGTCACCGAACGGGTGCGCCGTCTGGAGGAGGCGGGGGTGATCCGGGGGTACGCCGCCGTGGTGGACCCGGAGCGGCTGGGGCTGCCCATCCTCGCCTTCGTCCGGCTGCGCTACCCGACCGGCAACTACAAGCCCTTCCACGACCTGGTCGCCGCGACCCCGGAGATCCTGGAGGCGCACCACGTCACCGGCGACGACTGCTTCGTCATCAAGGTGGCCGCCCGCTCGATGCGGCACCTGGAGGAGGTGTCGGGGCGGATCGGGACGCTCGGCTCGGTGACCACCAGCGTCGTCTACTCGTCCCCGCTGCCCCGCCGTCCGCTCGGTCAGTGACCCCGCTGCCGCAGCGCCGACCCCGATCTGCCCTTGACGACCTCCAGCTGGGCGTGGATCCGCCGCCGCAGGTCGGCGACATGGCTGACGATGCCCACGCTGCGGTCGCGTTCGCGCAGCGAGTCGAGCACGTCCAGCACCTCGTCCAGGGTCTGGTCGTCGAGGCTGCCGAAGCCCTCGTCGATGAAGAGGGTGTCCAGGCGGACCCCGCCGGCCTCGTCGGTGACCACGTCGGCGAGGCCGAGGGCGAGGGCGAGGGAGGCGAAGAAGGTCTCGCCCCCGGACAGCGTCGCCGTGTCGCGTTCCCGCCCGGTCCAGGCGTCGACGACATGCAGTCCGAGGCCGCTGCGACCGCGGCCGGCCCGGTCGTCGGAGTGCACCAGGGTGTACCGGCCGGACGACATGCGCCGCAGCCGTACGGTCGCGGCGGCGGCCACCTGCTCCAGCCGGGCGGCGAGGACGTACGCCTCCAGGCGCATCCGGCGTTCGTTCTCCGCCGAGGTGCCGGCCGCGAGTCCGGCGAGCCGGGCCACCCGGTCGTACTCCTCGCGCAGCGGCGCCAGCCGGCGCGCACCGGTGGCCGCGCGCGCGGACAGGCGGTCCAGCTCCGCGCAGCGCCGGGCGGCGGCGTCCCGTGCCGAGGCGGCTTCCCGCACCCGGCGTTCCGCGTCGGCGGCGGCCCGTTCGGCGGCGGGCAGGTCGGCGGGCGGCTGTCCGGCGGCGGCGGCCGTGTCGGCCTCGGCGAGCACCGCGCGGACGGCGGCCTCCTCGGCCTGCCAGGCGTCCAGCCGGTGCTGCAGCTCCCGGTGCGCGGTGTCGTCGAGGAGGGCGGCGGCCGCGGCCTGCGGGGTGTCGAAGCCGGCCCGGAAGGCGGCGTCCGCGAGCCGGGCGTCGGCCTCCTTGAGGCGCTGGGCGGTGTCCTCCGCGGCGCGGACGGCCTCGGCGGCCTCGGTGAGCCGGGCAGCCCGTCCCTCCAGCTCGGCGGCGCGCGCGGCCACGCTGCCGGCCGTGCCGCGGGCCTGCGCCAGCTCCTCCTCCAGGGCGGCCCGTTCGCTCTCCAGCCGCTCCCGGTGGCCGACCCGGGCGGCGGCCCGCACCTCGGCCTGCTGCCGGGCGGCGGTGCGCCGCTCGTGCTCCTGCTCGGCGTGGCGCAGTTCCTCCCGCGCGGCGTGCAGCGCGGAGGCGTCGGCGCGTGCCCGCCGGTAGTCCCGCTCCACCTCCTCCGCCTCGCGGGCGAGTACGTCGGTGGGCGTGTCCCCGGCCTCGGCGCCGGCCGCGGCCAGGGCCTCCCGTACGGCGGCCAGGTGCCGTTCGTCCGCGGCGCGCCGCTCCTCGGCGCGCTGGTGGCCGGCGAGGGCGCGTTCCTCCACCTCCCGGTCGACGTGCCCGGCCACCTTGCGGGCCGGGGCGGGGTGGTCGGTGGCCCCGCAGACCGCGCAGGGCTCCCCGTCGGCGAGGCCCGCGGCGAGTTCGGCGGCGATGCCGTTCAGCCGCTGTTCCTTGAGGTCCAGCCAGTGGGCGCGGGCTTCGGCGGCCGCCTCGGCCGAGGCCAGGGCCTGCCGCCGGGCGGCGTCCGCCTCCTCGGCGAGCCGGTCGCGCTGCCGGGCGGCCTCCAGTCGCCGCCGGACCGGTTCGCGCCGCTCGGCGAGCTGTTCGGCCCGCCCGGCGGCCTCCTGCGCGGACTCGACCCGGGCGCGCAGCCTGGCGTGGGCGGTCTCCCATCCGGCGAGCCAGGACTCCGCCTCCGCGAGGATCTCCTCGTCGGCGCGCTCCTGGCGGTCGAGGCGGGCGCGTTCGGCGTCCAGGCCGGTGAGGCGGCGCTCGGCGCGGCGGGCGGACTCCAGTCCGCCCAGTTCCTCGGCGGCCCGGCGGGCTCCGGCGGCGAGCCCGGCGGCACCGGCGCCGGCGTACCGCGCGGGCAGCGCCGCGCGCGCGTGGGCCTCGGCGGTGACCGCGCGGCGGTGCTCCGCGTCGGCGGACTCGCGCAGTTCCAGGGCGGGTGCGACGGCTTCGGCCTTGCGGGCGCGCTCCATCCGGGCCTGCGCCTCGCGGTGGGCGCCGGCCCGCTCCTCCAGCAGCCGGGCCCGCTGCCGGGCGTCGGCGAACCGCCGCTGGAGGCGGGCCCGTTCCCGTACGTCGTCCAGGGCGCGGTCGGCGGCGGCCCGCGCGGACTCGGCGGCGGCGAGGCGGCAGCCGGCGACGGCGAGTTCCTCGCGGGCGGTGCTGCGGGCGATCGCGGCGGCGCCCAGCACGGCGTCCGCCAGGCCGGGGTCGCCGGGGGACAGCTCGGGCAGTTCCATGGTGCCGCCCGCCGCCTGCTGCATCCGGTGGGCGTCGGCCAGCAGGGCCGCGTCGCCCTCGCGCACCGCGGCCTCGGTGGCCCGGCGGCGGTCGGCGAGCCGCTTCTCCACCTCGGCGAAGCGCTGGGTGTCGAAGAGCCGGCCGAGCAGCTTGCCGCGAGCCTCGGCGTCGGCGCGCAGGAACCGCGCGAAGTCGCCCTGCGGCAGCAGCACGACCTGGCAGAACTGTTCCCTGCTCATGCCGAGGAGCTGGGTGATCTCCTCGCCGATCTCCTGGTGGGAGCGGCTGCGGTCGCGCCACGCGCCGGCCGCGGGGTCGTACTCGCGCAGCCAGGTCTGGGCCTTGTCCAGGGTGGTGCCGGTGCCGCGTTTCTTGGGGCGCTCCCAGGGCGGCTGCCGGGTGATCTCCAGGCGGCGTCCGGCGACGGTCAGCTCCAGCGTGACCGAGGTGCGGGTGCCGGGTGCGGCGTGGTCGCTGCGCAGGCCGGTGCCCTGGCCGCTGTGCCGGGCGCCCGGCACCGAGCCGTACAGCGCGTAGCAGACGGCGTCCAGCACGGAGGTCTTGCCCGCGCCGGTCGGCCCGTGCAGCAGGAACAGCCCGGCGGCGGACAGCGCGTCGAAGTCGACGCTCTGGGAGCCGCCGAACGGCCCGAAGGCGGTGATGTCGAGCCGGTGCAGCCTCATCGGGCGGCTCCCGCCCGCCGCGGGCGCGCGGCGGGACGCGCGGGTGTGTGCGCCGTCCGCCGGCCGGCGTCCAGGGCCCGCTCCGCCGCGCCGGCCCTTTCGCGTCCCGCGCGCGGCGCGCACACCGGGGGCCGGCCCGCCGGGGAGCCGTACGCCCCGGGGGGTGTCCGCACGGTCGCGTCGCATGCCCTCATCCGGACACCTCCCGTGCCGTCCGGTCCGCGCGGACCGCGTCGAACGCCTCCTGGAGCACCGCCCGTTCCCGCTCGTCGGGTCCGGCGCCGCGGACATGGGTGACGAAGTCCTCGGCGATCTGCCGGTCGCTGCGGCCGGCCAGGCGGCGCGCGTAGGACACGTCGGGGTCGTCCGGCGCGCGTTCGGGGGCGAAGACGAGGCTGAGGGTGTGCGGGAAGCGCTCGGTGAGGCGGGCCATGGGCTCGGCGGGGCGGACCGGGTCGGTGAGGGTGGCCTCGACCCACGCCTCCTCGTGCCGGGCCAGCTCCGGGTCGGCGAGCAGTTCCTCGAGGGTGCCGCGGATGCGTGCCAGCGGGCGGGGCACCGGGCAGTCGAGGCGCTCGGCGGTCACCGCGCCGTCGGCGTCGAGGTCGACGAGCCACATGCTCTTGCGGTGCCGGGCCTCCGAGAAGGAGTACGGCAGCGGGGAGCCGGAGTAGCGCACGCGGTCGGTGATGGCCTGGCAGCCGTGCAGATGGCCCAGCGCTGCGTAGTCGACGCCGTCGAAGACTCCGGCCGGCACGGCGGCGACACCGCCGACGGTGATGTCCCGTTCGCTGTCGCTGGCCTCTCCCCCGGTGACGAAGGCATGGGCGAGGACGACGGAGCGGGTGCCCGGCGGGCGGGTGGCGAGGTCGGCGCGGACCCGGTCCATGGCGGCGGCGAGCACCGCCTCGTGACCGGCCCCCGTCACCCCGAACTCGTCCTTCACCAGGGCGGGTTCGAGGTACGGCAGCCCGTAGAAGGCCACCTCCCCGAAGGCGTCCCGCAGCAGCACCGGGGTGCCGCACTCCGCGGGATCGGTGCGCAGGTGGATGCCCGCCCGCCCGATCAGCCCGGCGCCCACGCCGAGACGGCGCGCCGAGTCGTGGTTGCCGGAGATCATCACGGTCGGCACGCCGAGCCCGGCCAGCCGGTGCAGGGCGTCGTCGAACAGCTCGACGGCGGCGAGGGGCGGCACCGCGCGGTCGTACACATCTCCCGACACGACCACCGCGTCCACCGCGCGCTCCCGCACGGTGTCGAGGAGGTGGTCGATGAAGCCGGCCTGGGCCCCGAGCATGTTCACCCGGTGGAACGCCCGGCCGAGATGCCAGTCGGACGTGTGCAGCACTCTCATGGGATCTCTCTGACCTGCGCGTTCAACCCTCGAGCCCCTCAAAGACCAGCACGAACCAGCTCCGGGTTCGCGCCCCTGGAGGCCACCACGCTAACGCCTTCGGCCCCTCGCCCCCCACCGGCCTCGGACTTCCCGCACGCAGTTGACGGAGAATGCCGCGATATGTCCGCTATGCGGTCCGCCGTGGGTCGTGCACCTCACTCGGGACCACGCCGTGCCGGTCAGCGGTGGCCGCCGGCCGGCGCGCGGCCGAGGGCGGCCACCGCCAGCGCGCCGACGGCGAGCGCCGCCCCCAGGTACATCACGGCCTCGACGCCCGCACCGTCCGCGGCGAGGCCACCCGAGAACGCTCCGAGCGCGATCGAACCGTTGAACACGCCGACGAACAGCGCCGACACCGCCTCCCGCGCCTCGGGGGCCGCCGCGAGCAGCCAGGTCTGGGCGGAGACCGAGAGACCGCCGTAGGACAGGCCCCAGACCGCCAGCAGCGCCGTCGCCGTGATCACCGAACCGCCGATCAGGGGCACCAGGCCGACCGTCGCGGCCAGCACCAGGCTGATCACCGCGAGCACACCGCGCGGGGAGCGCGAAGCACCGGCGCCGCAGGCGAAGTTGCCGGCCACGCCTGCCACGCCGTACACCAGCAGCAGCGTGCCGATGACCGGTGTGCTCGCCCCGGAGATCTCCTCCAGGGCCGGCCGCACGTACGTGTAGGCGGCGAAGTGCCCGGTGACCAGGAGCGCCACCACACCGAGCCCGGTCGCCACCCGCGCGTCGCCGCCGGCCCGCAGCACGCCGCCGAACCGGACCTCCTGGTCGGCCGGCAGCTTCGGCAGCAGCACCGCCAAGGCCACCAGCACCACCAGCGCGAGGGCGGCGGCGCCGAGGAACGCAGCGCGCCAGCCGGCGAGTTCACCGATGTACGTGCCCGCGGGGACGCCGAGCACCGAGGCCACCGCGACACCGCTGAAGATCAGCGAGGTGGCCGCCCCCACGGACCTGCCCGGGACCAGCCGTACCGCGAGACCGGCCGCGACGGCCCACACCCCGCCCATGCCGAGACCGACCAGGACCCGCGCCGCCACCATGACCGCGAAGTGCGGGGACCAGGCGGCCAGCAGGTTTCCCGCGACGATGACCGCCATGAGACCGCACAGCACCGGGCGGCGGTCGAAGCGGCCCAGAGCCGGGGTGAGCAGCGGCGCGGACACCGCGGCCACCAGCCCCGTGACGGTCAGCGTCAGACCGGCCGTGCCCTCGGTCACCCGCAGCGCGCCGCCGATCGGCGTGAGCAGGCCCACCGGCAGCATCTCGGACGTGACCACGGTGAACGTCGCGCCGGCGACGGCGATGACGGCGGGCCGGCCACCGCCCCACGGGCGCGGGCGGTCCGGGGTCACGGCTGTGAACTTCCCTGTCTGTGCCATGTGTTCAGCCAAGCCGCCGCGACCTGCGGGAACAACGGCCGATCCCTCATGGTTCGATGAGCCGGGCTACTCGATCGACGCGGGAGGGGGCGGCCGTGGGCGGTCCGGAGATCCGCGAGCTGGAGGCGTTCCTCGTGCTCGCGGAGGAACTGCACTTCGGCCGCACGGGCGAGCGGCTGTACGTGTCGCAGAGCCGGGTCAGCCAGCTCCTGCGGTCGCTGGAGGGGCGGATCGGCGCCCCGCTGGTGGAGCGCACCAGCCGCCGCGTGCGCCTGACACCGCTCGGGGAGTCCTTCCTGTCGTCGCTGCGCCCGGCCTACGAGGCGTTGCGGGCGACCGTCGACGAGGCGCGGGCCGCCGCGCGCGGGGTGGGCGGCGTCCTGCGGATCGGCTTCCAGGGGACCGTGGACGACGCTCTCGCCCAGGCCGTCGCCCTGTTCCAGGACCGCTGCCCGGCGTGTGCGATCGAGGTGGCGGAGATCGCGCTGTCCGACCCGTTCGGGCCGGTGCGCCGCAAGGAGGTGGACTGCGCGGTGGTGCTGCTCCCGGTGGCGGAGGACGACCTGGAGCTGGGCCCGGTGTTCTCGCGGCAGCCGCAGACCCTCGCGCTCTCCGCCCGGCACCCGCTGGCGGGGCGGGCATCGGTCTCGGCGGAGGAACTGGCGGACTGCCGGCTGATCGGCGTCCACGACCGCGCTCCCGGGTACTGGCGGCGGGCGCACGCCCCCCGGGTGACACCGGGCGGCCGGCCGATCCCCGCCGGGCCGCTGGTCAACACCCTGCAGGAGGGTCTCTCGCTCGCGGCGGCGGACCGCGGAGCGATGCTGCTCTGCCGCTCGACGGCCCGGTACCACAGCGGTCGCGCCTCGCTGGCGTTCGTCCCGGTCGAGGGTCTGCCGGACTCCCGGCTGGGCCTGGTCCTGCCCCGCGGCACCGGCACCCCGCAGGCCCGCGCCTTCGCACGGGTGGTCGGCGAGAGCCTCGCCCGGGGGTAGGAGGGGGTCACGGCGGCGGGGCCGTGTTCACGCGTCCCCGTACGCCTCCCCGCCCAGTTCGAACCCGGCCGTCCCCGCGGTGGCGTCCGCGAGCCAGGCCCGGAAGGCGTCCACGTCGGCGTCCGGCAGGCCGATCTCGATCGTGACCGCCTCGCCGTAGCGCACGTCCCGCACCTCGCGGCCGGTCGCGCGCAGGTCGTTCTGCACCTTGCCCGCACGCTGGTGGTCGACGGTCACCGTGGCCAGCCGGAACCGGCGCCGGGTGATCGTGCCGAGCGCGTCCAGCGCCTCGCCGACCGCGCCGCCGTACGCCCGGATCAGCCCGCCCGCGCCGAGCTTCACGCCGCCGTAGTAGCGGGTGACGACGGCGGCGACGTAGCGCACGTCACGGCGCAGCAGCATCTGGAGCATGGGGACACCGGCGGTGCCGCCGGGCTCGCCGTCGTCGCTGGCCTTCTGGATCCCGGCGTCGGCGCCGACGACGTACGCCCAGCAGTTGTGGGTGGCGTCGGCGTGCTCCTTGCGCACGCGCGCGATGAACTCCTGCGCCTCCCGTTCGGTCGCCGCCGGTGCGAGGGCGCACAGGAAGCGGGAGCGGTTGACCTCGGTCTCGTGCACGCCCGCGCGGGCGACCGTGCGGTACTCGTCCTGCATCCGGCCAGCCTATGCGGCGGCTACCCGGGCCTGCCCCTGGGCACCGTCAGCCGGGTCAGCAGGGCCGCGCCGGGGGCGAGCGCGCCCCAGTCGGCGCCGTGCCAGGCCAGGACGGCGATCGCCGAGGTCGGGAACTTCGCCCGGACCCGGTCGAGGGTGTCGTCCAGGCCGTCCCCGGCGAGGCCGAGGACCAGGTCCTCCAGCCCGGGGTTGTGGCCGACGAGCAGCAGGGTGCCCACCTCGGGCGGCACCTCGCGCACGACGGCGAGCAGTCCGGCCGCCCCGGCGGCGTACAGCCGCGGGTCGTGCCGGACCGGCGGCCGGGTGGCCCACCGGGCGGCGGCCCGTTCCCAGGTCTCCCGCGCGCGCAGGGCGGTGGAGCACAGGACGAGGTCCGGCAGGCAGCCCGCGGCGGCGAGCGCCCGCCCGGCGGCCGGGGCGTCCCGGCGCCCGCGCGGGGCGAGCGGACGATCATGGTCGGGGACCCCGCAGTCCTCCGGCGGCCGGGCCGACTTGGCATACCGCAGCACCACCAGACGACGCGGCACACCGGCTCCCGCAGGGACCGTCACGCGAGAACCCCCAGGTCACGGGCGAGGTCGAGGCCCAGGAGGCGGTCGGCGTAGACGTACGTCTCGAAACGGGCGCCGTCCGGCAGCTCCGGCTCGCTCTCCACCCACCGCAGGACCCGCAGCACGCCGGGGACGTCCAGGTCGTCCTCCCAGGCGGCCCGGAGCCGTCCGCGGACCTCCTCGGGGACCGGTCGCGACGGCTCCCGTGCCCACCCGGCGACGGCCCGCCGCCACCGGCCCAGGGTCCGCCCGGCCGCGGCCAGCGCCTCGGGGTCCAGCCGGGCCGGCTCCCCGCGGCGCCGGGCCAGCAGCGCGAGCCGCAGCACCGCCGGATCACCGTTCAGCAGCGCCCGGGCCCCGTCCCCCGGCGCATGCGGCGGCCGGGCCGGTTCCACCGCCGCCACCCCCACCCGCACCCCGTCGGGCGCCTCGGCCCCTTCCGCGACGACGTGCAGGACCTGCCGCTCACCCGGTCCCGGCCCCGCCTGCGCCCGGTCCTCCAGGGGGCGGACGCCGAGCGTGCCGGCCGCCGCGCGCAGCTCCGTGCGCCGGTCCTCCGCGCTGAGCAGCCCCCAGACCGGTGTCCCGCCGAGTTCCAGGGCCCGCACGAGCACGTCGGCGACCAGCAGCACGCGCAGGGCCGTGGGGTCGAGGCCCGGCGCGTGGGCCTCGACCCGGGTGAGACCGCGGCGGGCGGGGGCGGCCTCGACGACTTCGCCGGTTCCGGCGTCGATGATGCGCAGCACGGTGCGAGCGTAGGCCCGGACCCTGCCGGACGCAGGTGCGCGGGGCCGGGAATCTTCGCCCGCCGTCCGCCGTTGCCCTGATCGAAGCACCAGGAGAAGTCCACAAGGCCCGGGAGGCCCCGTGTACGGCGACGCAGCCACCGTTCGGAAGATCCTCACCGAGAGCGGTGACACCTGGGCCGTGGTGGGCCTGTCGAACAACGAGCGGCGTGCGGCCCACGGCGTGGCCCGTGTGCTCCAGCGCTTCGGCAAGCGCATCGTGCCCGTCCACCCGAAGGCGGAGACGGTGCACGGCGAGAAGGGTTACGCCTCGCTCGCCGACATCCCCTTCGACGTGGACGTCGTGGACGTCTTCGTCAACAGCGACCTCGCCGGGACCGTCGCCGACGAGGCCGTCGCGAAGGGCGCGAAGGCGGTCTGGTTCCAGCTGGGCGTCATCGACGAGGAGGCGTACGACCGCACCCGGGCCGCCGGCCTGGACATGGTCATGGACCGCTGCCCGGCGATCGAGATCCCGCGGCTCGGCTGAGGGCGTCCCGCCGGCCGGACGGGGACGCCCACCCGACGGCACACCGCCATAATGCTCGGGTGTCCACCGCCTTCCCCCACGTCAACACCCCTGTCCCGCAACGGTTTCCGGTCGTCGTCATCGGTGCCGGGCCGGCCGGGCTCACCCTCGGCAACATCCTGCGGGCCGCTTCCGTGGACTGTGTGGTGCTGGAGGCGCAGAGCAGGGAGTTCATCGAGCGGCGGCCTCGGGCCGGTGTGCTGGAGGAGTGGGCCGTCCGCGGGCTTGAGCGGCGCGGCCTGGCCGGGAACCTGCTGGCCCGGGCGCAGCGGCACACCGAGTGCGAGTTCCGTTTCGGCGGGCAGCGGCGCAGGCTGCCGTACGCCGAGCTGACGGGGCTTCACCACTTCGTCTACCCGCAGCCGTGGCTGGTGACGGACCTGGTCCGCGAGTACGCGGACGTGCGGGGCGGTGACATCCGGTTCGGCGTGCGCGACGTCCGGCTGCACGACCTGGGCACGGACCGCCCGTCGGTGTCGTACCGCTGCCCGGAGAGCGGTGAACGGCGGGTGATCCGCTGCGACTTCGTGGCGGGCTGCGACGGGGCGCGGGGAGTGACGCGTGCCGCGCCGCCCGCGCACCGGACGCGGACGGCCCGGCACGACTACGGCGTCGGCTGGCTGGCGCTGCTCGCCGAGGCGCCGCCGTCCTCCGACTGCGTGGTGTTCGGCGTCCATCCGGCGGGGTTCGCCGGGCACATGGCGCGCAGCCCCGAGGTCACCCGCTACTACCTCCAGTGCCCGCCCGGCGACGACCCGGCGAACTGGCCGCACGAGCGTGTCTGGGCCGAGCTGCGGCAGCGGCTCGCCGCGGCGGACGCCCCGCCGCCGGCGGAGGGGCGGCTGATCGAGAAGCGGGTGCTCGACATGCACAACCTCGTCGTGGCGCCGATGGCGTACGGGCGGCTGTTCCTGGCCGGTGACGCGGCGCACCTGACCGCGCCGATCGCGGCCAAGGGCATGAACCTGGCCCTGCACGACGCCTTCCTGCTGGGTGACGCGCTGACCGGGTACCTCACGCGGGGCGACGAGGGCGGACTGGCCGGTTACTCGGCGGCCTGCCTGCGGCGGGTGTGGGACTACCAGGAGTTCTCGCAGTGGCTGGCCGAGGTGTTCCACGGGCCCGCCTCGGGTGATCCGTTCCGCGCGGGGACGGCGCTGGCCCGGTTGCACCGCCTGTTCGACTCCCCCGGCGCGGCGGGCGCGTTCGCGGAGCAGTACCTGGGCGGTTCCCCGCTCGGCTCCGGGTGACGGACCGGCCCTCGGCTTCCGGTGACGTCCCGGCCTTTCGGCTCCTGGTGACATCCCGGCCTTTCGGCCCCTGGTGACGTCCGGGCCTTCGGCTCCCGGTGACGTCCGGCCGCCCGGCTCCCGGTGACGTCCTGGCCCGGCGCGTGGAGTGCGCTGCTGCGGGGCATGCGCAGGTGATAGGTGCATGCGTGCGCTCTTGCGCACATAATGGCGGAGGGCGCGCACCCCGCCCTCCGCCGCGCACCGGAAGGAGCACCCCGTGAGCGACCGACCCCACGAGCACCACCACCCGCACCCACACTCCCACCAGCACGAGCACCACCACCCGCACCCACACTCCCACCAGCACGAGCACCACCATCCGCACCCGCACTCCCACCGGCACGAGCACTCCCGTCCCCACCCCCGCCGGCAAGGCGTCCGCCATCGCCTCGCCCACCTGTTCACCCCGCACTCCCATGACACCGCCGACAAGGTCGACTCCGCCCTGGAGTCCTCGACCCGCGGCATGCGCGCCCTCTGGGTGTCGCTGGCGGCGCTCGGGGCGACCGCGCTGGCGCAGGCGGTCGTGGTGGCGGTCTCCGGCTCGGTCGCGCTGCTGGGCGACACGGTGCACAACGCCGCCGACGCGCTGACCGCCGTACCGCTCGGCATCGCGTTCGTGCTCGGCCGCCGTGCGGCGAACCGCCGCTTCACCTACGGCTACGGCCGCGCCGAGGACCTGGCGGGGATCGTGATCGTGCTGACCATCGCCGCCTCGGCGGCGTTCGCGGGCTGGACGGCGGTCGAGCGGCTGCTCGATCCGCGCCCGGTGACACACGTGCCGGCGGTGGCGACGGCCGCGCTGGCCGGCTTCGTCGGAAACGAGTGGGTGGCCCGGTACCGGATCCGGGTCGGCCGGCAGATCGGTTCGGCCGCACTGGTCGCCGACGGACTGCACGCCCGCACCGACGGCTTCACCTCACTGGCGGTGCTGCTCGGCGCGGGCGGCTCGGCGCTCGGCTGGCACGCGGCCGATCCGGTCGTCGGACTGGCGATCACCGTGGCGATCGCGCTGGTGCTGCGGGACGCCGCCCGCGAGGTGGTCCGGCGGGTGATGGACGCCGTCGACCCGGCCCTGGTGGACCGGGCCGAGCGGGCGCTGCGTGAGGTGCCGGGCGTGCGCGGGGTGGGCGAGCTGCGGCTGCGCTGGATCGGCCACCGGCTGCGCGCCGAGGTGGCGGTGGTGGTGGACGGCGAGGCGACGGTCCGCGAGGCCCACGCGATCGCGGTGGCCGCCGAGCACGCCCTGCTGCACGCCGTACCGCGGCTGACCGCGGCGCTCGTGCACGCCGATCCGGCGCCGGTGCCGGGCGAGCCGGACCCGCATCTCGCGCTGGCCCACCACGCGACGTCCTGACCCGTGTCCCGGGGCGGCACGGGAGGCGACGGTCAGACGGCCACGCCCAGCCCCTCCAGCACCACCGCGCCGGGCAGTTCGGCGAACGCCTTGCCCGGCACCAGCAGCTTGCCGCGCCGCCGGCCGCTGCCGACCAGGACGTACGGCAGGTCGACGACCGCCGCGTCCACCAGCACCGGCCAGTCGGCGGGCAGCCCGATCGGCGTGATGCCGCCGTACTCCATGCCGGTCTCCCCCGTCGCCGTGTCCATGGACGCGAACGATGCCTTGCGGGCGCCGAGCCGGCGGCGGACGACGCCGTTGACGTCGACCCGGGTGGTGGAGAGCACCACGCAGGCGGCGAGCGTGCTCCCGCCGCCGCGCTTGCCGGCCACGACCACGCAGTTCGCGGACCGCTCCAGCAGCTCGCGGCCGTAGTGCTCCACGAAGACGGCGGTGTCCGCCCACTGCGGGTCGGTGTCGACGTAGAGGATCTGCTCGGCCGGGACGGCGCCGGACCAGTCCCGTACGGCGTCGGCGACCGGCCGGGTCAGTGCGTCGAGGCAGTCGGGGGCGGGGGTGGCCTGGTCGAAGTCTCCGATGGGTGCGCGCATGGCGGCACGCTAACAGCCGTGCGGCGCCGCGCGGCGGGGTGTCTCAGCGGACGGGCGGCACCGACACGGCCATGATCATCCGCATCGGCCGCTCGCCCGTGTTGCCGTACGTGTGTGCGATATCGGCCTCGAAGGAGGCGCTGGCGCCCGCCGGGACGCGGTACTCCGTGCCGTCCACGGTCAGCGTCAGCTCCCCTTCCGTGACGTGGAGCAGCTCGACCGTTCCGGCGGGGTGCGGATCGGAGTCGCTGCGCTCGCCCGGCATCAGCCGCCACTGCCACATCTCCAGCGGGCCGGGCGCCTCGGCGCCGGCGAGCAGGAGGTTGTAGCTGCCCGCGTCGGTGTGCCAGAGCCGGACGGCCTGCTCGGCGGGGACGACCCGGACCCTGGGGCCCTGTTCGTAGTCGAGCAGGGTGGTGATGCTGACGCCGAGCGCGTCGCCGATCTTGACGACCGTGCCGAGGCTGGGGTTGGTGCGCGCCTGCTCGATCTGGATGAGCATGCCGCGGCTGACGCCGGCCCGGGCGGCGAGCACGTCGAGCGTGAAGCCGCGTACCGCCCGCCAGTGCTTGACGCTGCGCGCCAGGGACTGCGTCAGCAGGTCGAGGTCCGACACATTCCGTCCAAGGGAAGCCGTGGCCCACTCAAGGTGGTCCAATATTCTGGATGACAGAGTTCAGTAGACTGAACTACGGTGGGGTGCACCCGATCGTTCACCGAACTGTACTGCGAGGCGGCCCGTGACAGCACTCTTCGCCCTGGCCACCAGCCTCCTGTGGGGCCTGGCCGACTTCGGCGGCGGCCTGCTGGCCCGGCGCACGCCCGCGCTCACCGTGGTCGTCGTCTCCCAGTCGATCGCCGTGCTGGTCCTCGGCGCGCTCGTCGCCGCGACCGGCGCCTGGAGCGAGGCCGGGCCGCAGCTCTGGTTCGCGGTGGGCGCCGGACTGGTGGGACCGGTCGCGATGCTCGCCTTCTACAAGGCCCTCGCCCTCGGACCGATGGGCGTCGTCTCCCCGCTGGGCTCGCTGGGCGTGGCGGTCCCCGTCGGAGTGGGCCTGGTCCTGGGCGAGCGGCCCGGGCTGCTCCAGCTCGCGGGCATCGTGGTCGCCGTGACCGGGGTGGTGCTCGCGGGCGGGCCCCAGTTCCGGGGCGCCCCGGTCCAGCGCCAGGCCGTCCTGCTCACCCTCCTCGCGGCGTTCGGCTTCGGCGCGGTGATGGCCCTGATCGCCGAGGCGTCGACCACCGTCACCGGCCTGTTCCTCGCCCTGTTCGTACAGCGGGTCACCAACGTCGTCGCGGGCGGCACCGCCCTGTACGTCTCCGTGCGGCGCGGCGCCCCCGCCCTCCCCCCGGACGGTTTCCCCTGGGGTGCGCTGCCCGCGCTCGCCTTCGTCGGACTCGCCGACGTCGCGGCCAACGGCACCTACGCGATCGCCGCCCGCCACGGCCCGGTCACCGTGGCCGCCGTGCTCGCCTCGCTCTACCCGGTGGTGACCGCGCTGGCGGCGCGCGGCGTCCTCAGCGAACGACTGCGCGCGGTGCAGGCCGCGGGCGCCGGACTGGCCCTCGCGGGCTCGCTGCTGCTCGCGACCGGCTGACTCAGCGCTCGGCGTCGACCTCGTCCAGCTCCGCGAGGCGGGCCACCGCCTCCTCGTCGAGCCCCGACAGCCGCACCAGCTGGTCGGACGTCACGCCCTCCGGTATCGGCACCGGGGCCGGGGTGCGCAGCGGCGGCTGCCAGCCCCCGGCACGCGTCCAGCGCCGTACGACCCTGGCGGGCGCCCCCGCCACCACGGCGTGGTCGGGCACCGTGCCGCGCACCACCGCCCCGGCCGCCACCACGACGTTCCGCCCGATCCGGGCCCCCGGCAGGATCACCGCGCCGGTGCCGATCCAGCAGCCCGGACCGATCTCCACCGGCTCCATCCGCGGCCACTGCCTGCCGATCGGCTGGTGCGGATCGTCGTACGAGTGGTTGGTGGAGGTGACGTAGACGTACGGGCCGAAGTAGCAGTCGCTGCCGATGGTGACCGTGGTGTCGGCGATGACATGGCTGCCGCGGCCGAGGACCACACCATCGCCGATGCGCAGGATCGGCTCGGGACCGAGGTCGAGATCGGGCATCAGACCGGCCGTCAGGGTCACCTGCTCGCCGACGATGCAGTGCGACCCCACGTGGATCCACGGCTCCCCGAAGACCGTGCCGAGCGGGAAGGCCAGCCGGGTGCCGGCCCCCATCGAGCCGAAGCGGAACCGTCCCGGGTGCTCGGCGGTGACCGAACCGGTGCGCTGCAGCCAGGCCCAGCCCGCGTGGACCGCCCGCTGGGCCAGCCGGCGGCGCCATGAGGAGAACGTGTTCGTGGGCTTCGGCACCCGCTCACGGTACTCAGGGGGCGGTGTACCCGACGGCCGGGAGGCCTGTGATCTTCGCCCCACCGGGTGGCGTACCGTGCGGGGGTACTCGACGACCAGGAGGCGACGATGGCTCACCAGGCCCTGATCACGGGGATCGGCGGCAAGGAACCGGCGGTGCACCCGGAGGCGTTCGTGGCGCCCGGGTCCACCGTGATCGGCGACGTGACGCTCGGGGCGGGCGCGAGTGTCTGGTACGGGGCGGTGCTGCGCGGCGACGTCGAGCGGATCTCGGTGGGCGCCGACAGCAACGTGCAGGACAACTGCACGCTCCACGCCGACCCCGGCTTCCCCGTCACCGTCGGCGAGCGCGTCTCCATCGGGCACAACGCCGTCGTGCACGGCGCGACCGTCGAGGACGACTGCCTGATCGGCATGGGCGCCACGGTGCTCAACGGGGCGGTCATCGGCGCGGGTTCGCTGGTCGCCGCGCAGGCACTGGTGCCGCAGGGCATGCGCGTGCCCCCGGGCTCGCTCGTCGCCGGCGTACCGGCCAAGGTCAAGCGGGAGCTGACCGACGAGGAACGCCAGGGCGTGACGCTGAACGGGACGATGTACGCGGAGCTGGCGAAGGCCCACCGCGACGTGCACGCTTCCCGCCCCTAGGACCCTTCGCGCGGACCCGGCGGCCGGGCGTCGGTCCGTGCGGACCCGGCGGCCGGCCGTCAGTCGGCGGCCGGGACCGGTTCCGGCTCGGCCACCGGCTGCCGCGCGGTCTGCGTCGCCTGCTTCGCCTTGCGCTTGATGACCAGCATCGAGGCGAGGCCGACGCACACGGCCAGCACCAGGCCGATCCACGAGAACCGCTTGAGCCAGGCCTCGGCCACCACCCCGACGTAGTAGATGACCGCGGTGGTGCCGCCCGCCCAGACGATGCCGCCGAGCACGTTGGCGATGAGGAACTTCCAGTACGGCATCCGCAGCACACCCGCGAGCGGGCCGGCGAAGATCCGGAGCAGGGCGATGAACCGGCCGAAGAAGACGGCCCACATGCCCCACTTCTCGAAGGACCGCTCGGCGGTGGCGATGTGCCCCTCACTGAAGTGGCGGGGGAACTTGTTGCCCAGCCAGGCCAGCAGCGGGCGGCCGCCCTTGCGTCCGATGGCGTAGCCGATGGAGTCGCCGATGATCGCGCCGGCGGTCGCGCAGGCGCCGAGGATCACCGGGTCGATGTCGCCGTGCTGGGAGGCGAGGAGCGCGGAGGAGACCAGGATGATCTCGCCCGGCAGCGGGATGCCCAGGCTCTCCAGCCCGATGACCACTCCCACCAGCGCGTAGATGCTGACCGCGGGTACGGTCTCGAGCCATTCCTGGACGTGCACCGCAGCTTCCCTCCCGTCGCGTGGCCGGCATGCGCCCGGGCGGGCGCGTGCCGGTGCAGCCTACCGGGTCGGGGTGACACCGCCGTGTCCCACGGGTCACCGCGGTGGACGCCGGTTCAGCCGGGGGGTGCGGCGAGGGCCGTGAGGACGGCTTCCCGGGCGGCCGGTACGGCGGGCTCCTCCGCGGACGCCGGCCCGGGGGCCGCAGCGGGGAGGAGCGCCGGCACGGTCCGCGCGACCGGTGCGGGCGGCGGCTGCTGCCCGGAGGCGTTGTCGAACCGGCGCCTGGGCCGGTTCTCCGCGGCGCCGTCGTCGACCGCTTCCAGGTCCCAGCGCTGCCCGGCCGAGCCGTCCCGGCCGGTGACGACGACGGTCGCCCCGGGACCTGCGGCGACGGCCCGGCCCGGGTCCCGGACGGGCAGGAGTTCGCCGCGCACGGTGAGGTCGTAGCGCGTCCGCCCGGCCGGGGCGGCGCAGTCGGCGAGCACGGCCGTCCGGTCGCCGGCGTCCAGGCAGAGCGCCGGGTCGGCGGCGCTGCGCAGCAGGCCGTCCTCGCGGTACGACCACTGCCCGGCGGAGGAGCAGTGCGCGAGCCCCGCCCGCGCGCCGGCCTCGGGCGCACCGCCGGGGTCGAGGCACCGGCCGGCGAGCCGGTTGCGGAGCCGGCCCCGGGCGAGTTCGTCCGCGTGGCCGGCGGGGGCGGCCGTGGGAGGCGGGGCGGGGTGCGTGGGGTCGGCGCCCGGGTGGAGGGTGTGGCTGCCGGGGGCGCCCCGGGTGGCGTCCGAACCGGGGCCGACACCGTTGTCACCGGGCCGGCCCCCGACGGCGAGCAGGGTGGCGAGCAGCGCGACGGAGGTGGCGCCGATGCCGATGAGGAGAGCGGGGGCGGGCCGTCGGAAGCCCGCGCGCGGCACGCCGCCGCGGGCCGCGGTGGTGCGGTGCCGGCCGACGGCCGCCGGGCGGGTGCGGTCACGGGTGCGCGCCCGCCGGCCGGGTGCGGCGGTCGCGGGGGCGGCGGCGCGGCCGGGTGCGGCTGTCGCGGGGGCGGCGGTGCGGCCCGGGCGGGAGTCGAGATAGCGGCGGGCGCCCCAGCCGAGCACGGTCTCCGCGAGCAGGGGCGCGAGGGAGCCGTCGAACGAGGCGAGTTGTTCGGCTGCGTACCGGCAGTACCGGCACTCCTGGAGATGCCGTTGCACATCGGGCAGCAGGGCTCCGCCCCGGCGCATCGGGACGTCGAGCAGACGGTTGTGGAACCGGCATTCCTTGGTGGGTGCGAGTTCCCGGTGGGCGCGTACGCAATTCGCCCGGAATTGCTCTCTCGCCCGCTCCAGCGCGGTCCTGGCGGTGGGTGCGTCGATGCCCAGCAGACCGGCGGGTATGGTTATCGGTTCGGCTTCCACCTCGGTATGCCAGAGCAGACATTGCGCGGCTCCGGGAAGGGCGTGGAACGCGCGTTCGGCGAGGCGCCGCCGCTCCGGTGTGACCGCCCGGGTGGCGCGCAGTCCGCGCGCCCCGGTGGTCTTGCCCAGTTCCGGCATGAGCGCCGTCAGCCCCGCGTCGGCGGCCCACCCGGCGACCGTCCACCGCACGGCCGTGAGCAGGCGCGGCCGCAGGGCGCCGCCCGCCGGGGTGCCCAGGACCTGCCGGAACGCGGCACCGGCGGCCATGGCGGCCGAACTCGCCGGGGTGGCCAGGCAGATGGCGGCGTACTCGTGCGCCGCCCGCCAGTGCCGGGCGAGCAGCAGCGGGAGGGCCCGGGGGTCGGCGCCGGGGCCGCCGAGACGGGCGAGGAGTTCGCGGTCGGAGAGCCCGGGACCGGATCCGGGGCGGGGCGGGTGGGGCGGATGTGGGGGGTAAGGAGGTTGCACGGAAAACCTTTTTCCTTCCGCACGTACAGGTGCCTTGCCTTTTCCTTCCCGCGGGGTGCCACACCTTCGCACAGACGCACCAGGCGAAACAAGGAGTTCGGGCGGCCAGGATTCGACCCGGCACGAATACATGGGCGTTACCGACGGTATCCGCACCGGCATTCGGAATGGCCGCCTTTTCAGGCGGTCGGGCGCGCGCCGCGGGCGGCTCGCGCACACGACGCGGGCCCCGGCCGTGACGGCCGGGGCCCGCGTCGGCCTGACGGCTCAGCTGTGGGGACGCAGCGTCCACACCACCGTCATCTCGCTCGTGACGGCGCCGTCCTCGCGCTGGATCGCGACGCTCACCGGGAACTCCGGACGCTCACCCGCGTCGAGTTCCGCGACGACGTCGGCGATCGGGCGGCCGAGGGTCGCCGTGGCCTTCACCGGACCCAGGGCGATCTTCTTGAACGCGATGTCGGCGTGGACCGGGAGGGGGACCGCGCGCGAGAGCTGGTCGCCGAACGCGGCCAGGACGATCGCGCCGCTGGCCGACTCACCGAGGGTGAACATGGCCCCCGCGTGCGGCCCGCCGACGTGGTTGCGGTACTCGCTCTGGTCCGGCAGGGCCAGCACGGCCCTCTCCGGGGTGGTCTCCAGGTACTCCAGGTTCAGGGTCCGAACCATCGGCACCGTGGCGGCGAGCAGTTCGCCGATCGACATCTGGTCTGCGCTCATGACCGCAGGTTACCCGCGAGTAGCCTCCACTGGCCAGAGCGGTGCGACGATCGCCGTGCGCTTCCGGCCGCCCGCACGGTCCGGCCGTAGGGGGCGCCGTCCGGAGGTCGCGGACGCACACGGTTTCGCTACCGCCCTGACGAGAGGCGGTGACCGAATCGTGTCGTGGACACCACTAGGGTTACCGCACATGTGGCCAGGACAGCAGCAGCCCGGGGGCGAGCAGAACCCGCAGGGGCAGAACCACCCGCAGGGGCAGAACAACCCGTACCAGCAGCCGGGGTACCAGCAGCCGAATCCCTACCAGCAGCCCGGCTACCAGCAGCCCAACCCGTACCAGCAGCAGCCGCAGTGGAACACCCCCGCACCGGCGGGCGCCCCGCAGCCGGCGACGGTGGTCGCGGGCGGAGGCGGCGGCGCCGGCGGTGGCGGCAACCGGACCAAGCTGGTCGCGATCGTGGCGGCCACGGCCGTCGTCGTGGCGGCCGGCGTGACCGGATTCCTGGTCCTGGGGGGCGACAAGGACGACGAGGCCGGCGGCGGGTCCGGGACGAAGGCCAGCCAGTCGCCCACGCCGACCGCCGAACCCACCGCCACGTCCTCGGGGGGCGACGACAACCCGCGCGACGGCGAGGCCGAGAAGCCGACGATCGCGGGCTGGAAGGTCGTCGTGAACCCCCGGTGGGGCGTCGCCTTCGACGTGCCCGCCGACTGGGAGGTGCGGGACCCGGGCGTGCTCATCGCGTTCGAGGAGGAGAACGCGGACGAGCTGAAGCCCCTCGTCACCATGACCGGAACCGCCGTCTACAAGTCCAAGTGGTGCACGTCCGACGACGACAAGGACGGCCGGACCGAGGACACCTCGCTCGCCGCCGTCGGCACCAAGGGCGCGGACGGCGCCAAGAACACCGACGAGGTCGCCATCAACACGGTCGCCTGGTGGGTCTACGGCGGCTACACCCAGCCGGACAAGAAGAGCATGGTCTTCGAGGAGAAGGCCGAGCCCTTCACCACCACCTCCGGCATCGAGGGCAGCATCGCCTGGGCGGAGTCCAAGGACACCCCCCGCAAGGGCAAGTGCGCGAGCGACGGCAAGGCGATGACGTTCGGCTTCAAGAACTCCGCGGGCAACTACGTGTCGTGGAACTTCTTCGGCGCCAAGGGCGTGAAGCAGGAAGTCACCAAGGAGACCATCCTGAAGATCGCCGGCACCGTCCGGCTGCACGGTGAGCCCACGGAGGGCTGACCCGCGCAGGGCGGGGGCGCGGACCCGGTTTGGCAAGCCGGGCCCCGGGCGGTGATAGTCAGCCGGTGAACTCCGCCGCCGATCCCACCGTCCCCGCCCCCGGGCGCCGTCCGCGCAGGCCCGCGCCGCGCAGACCCGCCTGGGCGGGGCGCAACTACAGCCTGCTGACCGCCGCCGCGGCCGTCACCCACCTGGGCAGCCACGGCGCCCTGATCGCCGCCGCGTTCGCCGTGCTCGACGCCGGCGGCGACGGCGGCGACGTGGGTCTGGTCGCCGCCGCCCGCACCGTGCCGCTGGTGCTGTTCCTGCTGATCGGCGGCGCGCTGGCGGACCGGCTGCCGCGGCACCGGGTGATGGTCGCGGCGAACGTCCTCAACTGCGCCTCGCAGGGCGCGTTCGCCCTGCTGGTGCTCACCGGCGACCCGCAGTTGTGGCAGATGATGCTGCTCACCGCCCTGAACGGCACCGGTCAGGCGTTCTTCAGCCCGGCCGCCGAGGGCATGCTGCTCTCCTCGGTGCAGGGCGAGCAGGCCGGCCGGGCCTTCGCGGTGTTCCGGATGGCGATGCAGGGCGCGGCGCTGGGCGGCGCCGCCCTCGGTGGCGCCATGGTCGCGGCGATCGGACCGGGCTGGGTGCTGGCGGCCGACGCGGCGGCCTTCGCGGTCGCCGCGGGGCTGCGCTCCTTCCTCGACGTCAGCGGTGTCCCGGCGCGCGCGCCGGGCGGCGGCCTGCTCGCCGATCTGCGCGAGGGCTGGCGGGAGGTCGCCGGACGGCCCTGGCTGTGGGGCATCGTCGTGCAGTTCTCGCTCGCCAACGCCGTGGTCGCCGCCGCCGACGCGGTCTACGGCCCGCTGGTCGCCCGCGACCACCTCGGCGGGCCCGCGCCCTGGGGTCTGGCGCTCGGCTTCTTCGGGGCGGGCACGGTCGCCGGCGCGCTGCTGATGACCCGCTGGAAGCCGCGCCGGCTGCTGCTCGCGGGCACGCTGTGCGTCTTCCCGCTGGCCCTGCCCTCCGCGGCGCTCGCCGTGCCGGTGCCGGCGGCCGCGCTGTGCGCGGTGATGTTCGTGACCGGGGTGACGCTGGAGGTGTTCGGGGTGTCCTGGATGACCGCCCTGCACCAGGAGATACCGGAGGACAAGCTCTCCCGGGTCTCGGCCTACGACTGGTTCGGCTCGGTGGCGCTGGTGCCGCTGGCCACGGCCCTGGCCGGCCCCGCCGAGCAAGCGTTCGGGCGCACCGCGGCGCTGTGGGGGTGCGCGGTGCTGGTCGTGGTGGCCACGGCGGCGGTGCTGTGCGTGCCGGACGTACGCCGTCTGCGGCGGCGGACCAAGGAGGTCGCGGTGGCGGGCGCGCCGGCCGTGCCCGGCGCCGGGAGCGGCTCAGCCGATGCCGAACGCGCCGTCGGGGGGCTCGGGTGACGGTACGGCGTCCTCGTCGCGGACGGGCCGGGCATCGCCGGTGAAGGCCCGCAGCGCGCTCCCGTGCTCGACCCGGGCGGGGAAGGCGTCGGCGGCGGTGAGCCGGGTCAGCGCGGCGATGCCGACCGGACGGTGCGCGGCGACCAGCACCGCGTTGCCGAACCGGCGGCCCCGCAGTACGGCCGGTTCGGCGATCAGCGCGAGTTCCGCGAAGACCGCCGCGAAGGTGGCGAGCTGGGAGCGGAGGAAGGCGAAGGGCGCCGCGTCGGCGAGGTTCGCCAGGTAGACGCCGTCCGCGCGCAGCACCCGCTCGGCCTCCCGGGCGTAGGCGAGGGAGGTCAGGTGCGCGGGCACCCGGGAGCCGCCGAACACGTCGGCGACGAGGACGTCCGCGCTGTCGTCGGGGGCACCGGCCAGCCAGTCCCGGGCGTCGGCCGCGTGCAGCGCGATGCCGGCGCCGGCCGGGAGGGGCAGGTGTTCGACGACGAGGTCCAGCAGCGCCCGGTCGGCCTCGACGACGTCCTGCCGGGAGCCGGGCCGGGTCGCCGCCACGTACCGGGGCAGGGTCAGCGCCCCGCCGCCGAGGTGCAGCACGTCCAGCGCCCGTTCCGGCTCCGCGAGGGTGTCGAGCACGTGCCCGAGCCGCCGGGCGTACTCGAACTCCAGGTGCGCCGGCTCGTCGAGGTCCACGTACGACTGGGGCGCTCCGTCCACGGTGAGCAGCCAGGCCCGCTCCCGGTCCACGTCGGGCATCAGCTTGGCCGTCCCCTGATCGACGGACCGGCTGACGGGTATGGGCTCGTTCACGGGTCCATTGTGCCGGTGGCCGCGGCCCGCCCCACGCCGCCGGGCCGCCTGCGGGGGCGGGGTGGCGCCCGCCGGCCGGCCCGGCGCCGGAAGGCGGGCGCCACCCGTCGTTCAGCCGACGGTGGTCACCGTGCCCGCGCCGACCGTGCGTCCGCCCTCGCGGACGGCGAAGCCGAGGCCCGGCTCCAGCGGCACCTCGCGGTCCAGCTCCACCGTCACGGTGACGGTGTCGCCGGGGCGGGCGACCGCGGTGTCGCCGAGGTCGACGGTGCCGGCCACGTCGGCGGTGCGGAGGTAGAACTGCGGCCGGTAGCCGGTGGCCACCGGTGTCGTCCGGCCGCCCTCGCGGGCCGACAGGACGTACACCCGCGCGGTGAAGCGCCGGCGGGGCGCGACGCTGCCGGGCGCGGCGACGACGTGCCCGCGCCGGACCGCGTCGCGGGGCACGCCGCGCAGCAGCAGGGCCACGTTGTCCCCGGCCTGCGCCTCCTCCATCGGCTTGCCGAACGTCTCCAGGCCGGTGACGACCGACTGCACGCCGGCCCCCGGCACCTCGACCCGGTCGCCGAGCCGGACCGTGCCCCGCTCGACGGCGCCGGTGACGACGGTGCCGCGGCCGGTGATGGTCAGCACGTTCTCCACGGGCAGCAGGAACGGTGCGTCCAGGTACCGCTCGGGCAGGGGCACATAGGTGTCCACCGCGTCGAGCAGCGCCTCGACGGACGCCGTCCAGCGCGGGTCGCCCTCCAGTGCCCTCAGCCCGGAGACGCGGACGACCGGGACGGAGTCGCCGCCGTAGCCGTGCGCGGTGAGCAGGTCGCGGACCTCCAGTTCGACCAGGTCGATCAGCTCCTCGTCGCCCGCGTCCGCCTTGTTCAGGGCGACGACGACGTGGTCGACGCCCACCTGCCGGGCGAGCAGCACGTGCTCCGCGGTCTGCGGCATGATCCCGTCGAGCGCGGAGACGACGAGGATCGCCCCGTCGAGCTGGGCCGCGCCGGTGACCATGTTCTTCACGTAGTCGGCGTGGCCGGGCATGTCGACGTGCGCGTAGTGCCGGGTGTCGGTCTCGTACTCGACGTGCGCGATGTTGATGGTGATGCCCCGCGCCGCCTCCTCCGGGGCGCGGTCGATGCGGTCGGACGGCACGAACGTGCCGGTGCCGCGCTCGGCGAGGACCTTGGTGATGGCGGCGGTCAGGGTGGTCTTGCCGTGGTCGACGTGGCCCATGGTGCCGATGTTGAGGTGCGGTTTGGTGCGGACGTACGCCGTCTTGGACATGGCGGTACCTCGACGTCTCTGCGGAGCGGGCTCCGCGCCGGAGGAAGGGGGACCCCGAGGACTGGCCGACCCTCCCCCTGCGGGGTCCGCCGGACGATCCGGAGAGGGTCAGCTTCGGGCGCCGTCGACGGCGGCCGGGAAGAGGGGCACGGCAGCCTTCGGGGCATCCGCGACCGCGGACGCTGCGAGAAGGAAGGCGTACCGGAACATGACGCAGATCATTGCCGACGCGTCGTCCCACGTCGAACGGTTTTCCGGGGGCCGGACGGGCCGTCGGGCGGAGGCGGTTGCGGCGATCACGCCCCTTCGTCGGTTAGTGTCGCCGGATGCTCGATGCCACCACCCGCTCTGGGGGCACCGCCACGGCCACTCCCCTGGCCGCCGCCTCGGATCTCGCCGTCGCCGTCCCCGCGCCCGCCGGTCTCCCGGCGCGCTGCGCGCGCGTGCTGCTCTCTCCCTGGGCCCGTTTCTCGCTGCTCGTCGCGCTGCTCGTGGCCGCCGCGACGTCGGTGCTGCTGTTCGAGCCGCAGCGGCTGCTCGCGCACGGCTGGCCGCCGCAGCTGAGCGGCGCCGCGGCGGCGCTGGTGTTCGCCCTGGCGTACGGCCTGTGCACGGTGGCGTTCGTGCCCCGGCCGCTGCTGAACCTGGCGGCGGGCGCACTGTTCGGCTCGCAGCTGGGCCTCGGCGCGGCGGTGGGCGGCACGGTGCTCGGCGCGGGGCTGGCCTTCGGGCTGGGGCGGCTGCTGGGGCAGGACGCGCTGCGTCCGCTGCTGCGCGGCCGGGTGCTCACGGCCGTGGACGGGCAGCTGAGCCGGCACGGCTTCCGCTCGATGCTGGCGGTGCGGCTGTTCCCCGGGGTGCCGTTCTCGGCGGCGAACTACTGCGCCGCCGTGTCCCGGATGGGCTGGCTGCCGTTCCTGCTCGCGACGGCGCTCGGTTCGGTGCCGAACACCGCCGCGTACGTCGTGGCGGGCGCCCGGGCCTCGACGCCCACCTCGCCGGCCTTCCTGATCGCCATGGGCTGTATCGCGCTGCCGGCGCTGGCCGGTGCGGTGGTGGCCTGGCGCAAGCGCCACCACCTGCGGACCCGCTGACCCGTCAGACACCTTCCAGGATCATGGCGTTGGCGAGTCCGCCCGCCTCGCACATGGTCTGCAGGGCGTAGCGGGCGCCCCGCGCGCGCATGGCGTGCACGAGGGTGGTGGTGAGCCGGGTGCCGCTGGCGCCCAGCGGGTGGCCGAGGGCGATGGCGCCGCCGTGCGCGTTGACCTTGGCGGGGTCGGCGCCGGTCTCCTGCTGCCAGGCGAGCACCACGCTGGAGAACGCCTCGTTGACCTCGAACAGGTCGATGTCGTCGAGCCTGAGGCGGGCCCTGCGCAGCACCTTCTCGGTGGCCGGGACGACCCCGGTGAGCATCAGCAGCGGGTCGGACCCGGTGACGGCGAAGCTGTGCAGCCGGGCCAGCGGGCGCAGTCCGAGGCGGGCCGCGGTCTCGCTCGACGTGATGAGCACGGCGGAGGCGCCGTCGTTGAGGGGGCTGGCGTTGCCCGCGGTGACGTTCCACTCGATCTGCGGGAAGCGCTCGGCGAACCCGGGGTCGTAGTAGGCGGGCTTGAGGCCGGCCAGGGTCTCCGGGGTGCTGGACGGCCGTACGCACTCGTCACGCGTGACCCCGTCCAGGGGGGCCACCTCGGCGTCGAACAGCCCCTGCTCCCAGGCGGTGGCCGCCTTGTGGTGCGAGGAGACGGCGAAGGCGTCCATCTGCTCCCGGGTGACCGACCACTTGGCCGCGATCAGCTCGGCGCTGATGCCCTGGGGGACGAGGCCCTCGGGGTAGCGCTCGGCGACGCCGGGACCGAAGGGGTCCTTGCCGGGCGGCACGTTGGACCACATGGGCACCCGGCTCATCGACTCGACGCCGCAGGCGACGACGAGGTCGTAGGCGCCGGAGAGGACGCCCTGGGCGGCGAAGTGCACGGCCTGCTGGGAGGAGCCGCATTGGCGGTCGACGGTGGTCGCCGGGACCGACTCGGGGAAGCCCGCCGACAGCACGGCGTAACGCGTGGTGTTCATGGCCTGCTCGCCGACCTGGTCGACGGTGCCGCCGATGACGTCGTCGATGAGCGCGGGGTCGACACCTGAGCGCTCGACGAGGGTGCGCAGGGTGTGGGCGAGGAGTTCGACGGGGTGGACGTGGGCGAGGGAGCCGCCTGGCTTGCCCTTGCCGATGGGGGTGCGTACGGCTTCGACGATGACTGCGTCGCGCATGGTGCGGGCCTCCTTGGCCGCCGTGGCGAGGGCGGGCGCGCCGGCCGGCCCTCCGGCTCCTGTACCAGTGAGTAGGAAATCCGAACTCACCATAGCCGCGGGAGTTGGAAAAGCAAACCCTCGCCTAGACTGGAGCCCATGGCCGTCTCCAAGGACCCCCGCCCCTGCTCGATCGCCGACGCCCTGGCGCTCGTCGGCGAGAAGTACTCCCTGCTCGTCGTGCGGGAGGTGTGTCTCGGCAACGGCCGCTTCGACCAGCTGGTGCGCAACATCGGCGCCCCGCGCGACATCCTGGCCACGCGGCTGCGCCGGCTCGTCGACGCCGGGGTCCTCACCAAGCGGGCCTACAGCGAGCGCCCGCAGCGCTTCGAGTACCGGCCGACCCAGGCGGGCCTCGAACTGGTCCCGGTGCTGCTCACCCTCATGGAGTGGGGCAACCGCCACCTGCGCCCCGACGGCGACCGGCCCATGGTCCACGAGCACACCTGCGGCCACGAGCTGGTCCCGGTCGTCACCTGCCAGGCCTGCGGTGAGCCCGTCCACCACCAGGACCTGACACCCCGTCCGCAGTCACCGGGCTGGACCGTGGCGGGCCCGACGGCGGCCTGACGGCACACCGGGAAGCACACCTTCGGACGCCGGCGGACGGCAGGCCGCGCGGGGCAGCCCGCGCGGGGCAGCGGACGGCCGGGATCACCGTCCCGCCCCCGGCGCCGGTGCCGACCCGCAGACGGCCGTTCCCCCAGGGCCCCCCGCATCCCCGCCCGCGCGGTCGGGCGGTACTCCTCGTCCCGCGATGGCGCCACACCTCTTCACGGCCACCGTTCGCGCCCGGCCGGTCATGGGCCCCCAGCCGCGTCCGGCCGGCCGTACGCCGACAGCCGCGCCCGGCCGGTCGTGCACCGTCAGCCGTGCCCGGCCGGTCGTGCGCCGGCACCCGCGTCCAACCGGTCATGGACGCGCCCAAACCGCGCCCCAGCCGGCCGTACGCCGTCAGCCGCGCCCGGCCGGTCGTACGGCGACACCCGCGTCCAACCGGTCATGGACGCCCAACCGCGCCCCGGCCGGCCGTACGCCGTCAGCCCGGAGGCGGCGGTCCGGCCGGGCGTCCCCGGAGGCGGGCGGCGTTCACCAGGGGTGCGAGTCCAGGTACGCGGCGATCTGCGCCCGCTGCCAGGCGCCGTCGGCCACCACGACCCGGTAGCGGCGCGTGAGCGTGTCGCCGGGCGCCAGTTCCAGTTCGTCGAAGAACGCCCAGGAGGGCGCGACGGCCGCGAACGGGTCGTTGCGCACGAACCAGTGGGCGGGGTGGGCCCCCTCCGTCCCGGCGTGGTCGTTCTCGGGGGCGTGCGCGAAGACCAGGGTGGCGTGGCCGTCCACGCCGTCGTGCTCGCCGGTGTAGGCCAGCCAGGGCGCCTGCGTGCCCATCAGTCCGGGGCCCTCGCCGTCCGGGCCGGTGATCCGCCCGTCACGGAAGGCGCGCGGCCCGCGCCAGAACAGGCCGGTGTAGCCCGCCCGTTCCCGCCCGGCGGTGGTGGGGCTGCCGAACAGCAGCGGCTCGGCGCGCCGGTTGGTGATGGCGCTGGTCCAGGTCAGCGCCCACGAGCCGCCGGTCGGGTCGACGTCGTGCACCTCGATCCGCCGTCGCTCGTCGGCCCACGGTTCCCCGCTGTGCGGGTGCCAGGTCAGCCGCTCGGCGATCACCGCGCGGTCGCCGTCCGCGGAGACGTCGTCGAACGCCGCGTGCGCCATCGAGCCGATCCGCTCGGGCAGCGCCAGGTAACCCTCCCCGTGGACGTAGGAGTTGCCGCCCCACAGGTTGGCCCCCGACAGGTGGGAGGCGGTCAGCTGGAGGCCCTTGTGCCAGCGGTGGTCGTGGGGCCGGTAGCCGGTGACGACCGCGCCGGACAGGGTCCGCAGCGGGTGCAGGTACGGCTTCGGCGCCTCCCAGGCCGACTCGGGCCGGTAGACGTAGGCGAGCAGGCCGACGCCGGAGCGCGGCTCGGTCACGGTGATCCGGTCGCCGTGCGTGTGGGTGACGCGCAGCGCGGTCACGCGGGCACCTCCCGGCTGTCGTCCGCGACGGCGCGGCGGTCCCCGGCGGACGCGGGGGCGGCGGGGGACGCGCTGGGCGTGGGGAGTTCGGTGACAGCGGGCGCCCAGCCGGGGGCGCCTCCGTGCAGCTCGGTGTAGTACGGGTCGCCGGGACCGATCTCGCCCCGCCGCACGGTCGCGTCCGTGAAGGCCGACTTGTACAGCGCGGTGACCAGTTCCAGGCTCTTGCGCCCGTCCGGCCCGCTGCTGCGCGGCCGCTCCCCCGCGCGCATGCTGGCGACCAGTTCACGCAGCTGCGCGAGGTGGGAGCTGGGCACGTCCGCCCCGAAGTCCCGCCAGGCGGCGGCCTCCGCCTCGGGCACGTCCCGCGCGGGGGTGATCCGCCAGGACGCGTTGCGGTAGCCGTACAGGTGGGTCAGTTCGATCGTCGCGCGCTCGCAGTCGATCCGGATCCGGCTGACCTCGTCGGGGCTGACCACGCTGTTGACGACGGTCGCCAGCGCACCGTTCTCGAACCGCACGAGGGCGGTGGACACGTCCTCGGTCTCCACGTCGTGCACCAGCCGGCCGGCCATCGCCCGGACCTCGCTCCACGGGCCGAGCACATCGAGCAGCAGGTCGGTCTGGTGGATGCCGTGCCCCATGGCCGGGCCGCCGCCCTCGGTGCGCCAGCGTCCGCGCCAGGGCACGGCGTAGTAGGCGGTGTCGCGGTACCAGGTGGTCTGGCAGTGGGCGACCAGCGGGCGGCCGAGGGCACCGCCGGCGAGCAGCCGCCGCACGTGGGCGGCACCGGAGCCGAAGCGGTGCTGGAAGACGATGGCGGCGTACGGCCCGCCGTCCGCCCCTTCCTCCGCCTGCACGGCGTCGAAGTCGGCGAGCGAGGGCACGGGCGGCTTCTCGCACCACACCCAGGCCCCGGCGCGCAGCGCGGCGACGGTCTGCTCGCGGTGCAGGGTCGGCGGGGTGCAGACGCAGACCAGGTCGGGGCGCTGTTCGCGGAGCATGCGCGCCAGGTCGGTGTGGGCGTGCGGGATGCCGCCCTGCGCGCAGAACGCCTCGACGGCGTCCGCGTCGACGTCGACCGCCGCGACGACCTCCGTCTCGCCCTCCTCGGCGAGCGCGGCGAGGGCGGGCAGGTGCTCGCCGCGGGCGATGGCGCCGGTGCCGACGATCGCGGCGCGGACCGGGCGGCCGGCGAGGGAAGCGGTGGTGGGCGGCATGGGTCTGATCAGCACTCCTCGGTCCTCGGGGTGGTGAGCCGGGACGGCACCGGTGATAGCAAGCGCTTTCCCTCGCGGGCAACGTAGGTGCCCGCGCACCACCCGGTCAACACCCCGGAGCGATCACCCGCGATCCTCTTCGGAATCCTGTGCCGGTCTCGTCACCTGGGGACGCTACGCTGCCCCACGACACATCTGATCACCGCGCGCGTGGGGCCGGTGTGCCCGTTCGGCACCGTCCGGCACCGCGCGCGGGGGCCGAGCACGTCTCCCGTCGTCCGTTCCACGATCGGCACTTGGACTCCGTAACTCCCATGTCTTGGTTCGAATCACTCATCCTCGGACTCGTCCAGGGGCTGACCGAGTTCCTCCCCGTGTCCTCCAGCGCGCACCTGCGGCTGACCGCGGCCTTCTCCGGCTGGGACGACCCGGGCGCCGCCTTCACGGCGATCACCCAGATCGGCACCGAGGCCGCCGTCCTGATCTACTTCCGCGAGGACATCGGGCGGATCCTCTCGGCGTGGTTCCGCTCGCTGTACGACAAGGCGTGGCGCAAGGACCACGACGCCCAGATGGGCTGGCTGGTGATCGTCGGCTCCATCCCGATCGGCGTCCTCGGTGTGACGCTGAAGGACCAGATCGAGGGGCCGTTCCGCGATCTGCGGCTCACCGCGACGATGCTGATCGTGGTCGGCGTGATCATCGGCATCGCCGACCGGCGGGCGGCGCGCGACGAGACCGGCGGCCGGCACCGCGCGGTCAAGGAGCGCAAGGGCCTGCAGGACCTCGGGGTCAGGGACGGCCTGATCTTCGGCCTGTGCCAGGCCGCCGCCCTCATCCCGGGTGTCTCCCGCTCCGGCGCGACGATCAGCGGCGGCCTGTTCATGGGCTACCGGCGCGAGGCCGCGGCCCGCTACTCCTTCCTGCTCGCCATCCCGGCGGTGCTCGCCTCCGGCCTGTTCGAACTGAAGGACGCGATGGAGGGCGGCCATGTGTCCTGGGGGCCGACGATCTTCGCGACGGTCATCGCCTTCGTCACCGGTTACGCGGTCATCGCGTGGTTCATGAAGTTCATCTCGACCAAGAGCTTCATGCCGTTCGTCTGGTACCGCGTGGCGCTCGGCGTCATCCTGATCGCCCTGGTCACGTTCGGCGTGCTGAGCCCGCACGCGGCCGAGTCGGCGCACTGAGGCGGGCCGAGCACCGGCGGGCGCGCCGTCGGCGCGGGGCGCACGGCCCGGGCACATCGACCCGCACGTCGAATCGGCCATGAGCGCGGCGAGTTGGCGCGTTCACAGCGCGTGACCAACTCCATACGGATCGAGTAGCCGTGCGGTAGCGCAGTGTCAGTGCGAGCGCATAGGCTTGCCCGCATGTCCCCTGATTCCGTTGCCCCTGGTTCCGTGCGCTCCGCGGCCGAGGTGAACGAGCAGATCCGCGCGCTGTGGCTGCGCGCGGGCGGCATCCTGTCGGCCCAGGAGCGCGCGGAGTACGAACTGCTGGTGGTCGAGTGGGCCGCCGCCATGCGGGGCCAGATCATCGAAGCCGCCTGAGGGCGGTGGCGCGCGCCACCTGACGGAGGTCCGGCGGCGCCCCGGTCCCGTGGTCCTCCCCGACGGCACGCCGAGTTGCCCGCGTACCGGGCGCCGGGTGGCGCCCGGTGGACCGCCCGGCCCGTGCCGGTGCCGGGGGGCGTCGTCCTCGCCGGTGCGCACCGGCCCCTCGCCCGCGGCGCCCGCCCGCACCACCCGCTCGGAGCCACCGCACCCCGCGCCCCGCACGCCCTCTTGGCGGGAGGGGCCCGGTGCCCAACACTGAGCCGATGACGCAGCGCGTGGAGCTCGCGACCGTGATGGACCGGCTGGCCGTGGACGGCGTGGTCACCGACTACGCCGTGGCCGTCGACGACGGCGACTGGGAGGCGTACCGGGGCCTGTTCACCCCGGACGGGCGGGCGGACTACCGCTCGGCCGGCGGGATCGAGGGCGGGGCGGGCAGCGTCGCCGCGTGGCTCGCCGAGAGCCTGGAGGCGTTCCCGGTACGGCAGCATCTGATCGTCAACCGCCGGGTGCGGTTCGGGGTCCTGGAGCGGGACGCCGGCGACACGGCGCTGGTCCAGGCCGACTACGTCAGTCCGATGGGGTTCGCCGCCGCGGGCGGTGGCCCGGCGGCGCCCGGCCCGGTGAGCGGCGGCCGGTGCTCGTTCGGCCTGCTGCGGACGGAGGACGGCTGGCGGCTGCGCGAGGTGGTCGTACGGGAGAAGTGGCGCCGCAGCCCCCAGGGCGCGCAGGCCGCTGCGGGCGGCTGATCCCGCGCCACCGTGTGCCGGGATCGTCCACCGCGTTTCGAGATCGTCCGCAGCGCGCACACTGGTACCCACCGGCAGGGAGGCGCGTATGGACTCGCTCGGACAGTGGCTCGGCACCCCGTGGCGGCGCTCCGCCCTCGCCGCGGCGGCGGGCGCGCTGCCGATGCTCACCTTCCCCGGCCCGTCCCTGTGGTGGTTCGCCTACGTCGCGCTGGTGCCGTGGATCCTGCTGGCCCGCACGGCGCCGACCGGGCGGCGGGCGCTGTACGACGGCTGGTGGGGCGGGTTCGGGTACATGCTGGCCGTCCACCACTGGCTGCTGCCGAACCTGCACGTGTTCACGTTCGTCATCGCGGCGCTGCTCGGAGCGCTCTGGGCGCCCTGGGGCTGGCTGGTGCGGCGTCTGCTGGCAGGTGTCCCGGGAACGGGCCGGGCGGCGGCCGCGCTGCTGGTGCTCCCCTCGGGCTGGCTGGCGGTGGAGCTGGTGCGCTCCTGGCAGGGCCTGGGCGGGCCGTGGGGGATGCTGGGCGCGGGCCAGTGGCAGGTGACCCCGGCGCTGCGGCTCGCCTCGGTGGGCGGGGTGTGGCTGCTGAGCTTCCTGCTGGTGGCGGTGAACGTCGCCGTCGCCGTGCTGGTCGCGGTGCGCGCGGCACGGGTGCCGGCGGCGGCCGGGCTGCTGGTCGCGGCCACGGCGGGCTCGGCCGCCTGGGCGTGGGCGCCGCGTCCCGAGGTGCGCGGCGAGGCGCGGATCGCGGTCGTCCAGCCCGGCGTGGTGGACGGTCCCGAGCGGCGGTTCGCCCGCGAGGAGGAGCTGACCGGGCGGCTGGCCGGACAGGACCTCGACCTCATCGTGTGGGGTGAGAGCAGCATCGGTTTCGACCTGCTCGCCCGGCCCGACCTCGCCGGGCGGGTCGCGCGGCTGTCCCGGCTGACGGACGCACCGGTCCTCGTCAACGTGGACGCCCGGCGCTCGGACCGGCCCGGCATCTACAAGAGTTCGGTCCTGGTCGGGCCGGGCGGAGTGACCGGCGACCGGTACGACAAGATGCGGCTGGTCCCGTTCGGCGAGTACGTCCCGGCGCGTTCGCTGCTCGGCTGGGCCACCTCGGTCGGCGAGGCGGCCGGCGAGGACCGGCGGCGCGGCACCCGGCAGGTGGTGATGGACCTCGGGGGCGGCCTGCGGATCGGCCCGATGGTGTGCTTCGAGTCGGCGTTCCCGGACATGAGCCGCTCTCTCGCCGCGGCGGGCGCCGACGTACTGATCGCCCAGTCGGCGACCTCGACCTTCCAGCAGAGCTGGGCTCCCGCGCAGCACGCCTCGCTGGCCGCGCTGCGTGCCGCGGAGACCGGGCGTCCGATGGTGCACGCGACCCTGACCGGGATGTCCGCCGTCCACGGGCCCGAGGGACAGCGGATCGGCTCGTGGCTCGGCACGGACGAGAGCACCGCCGCGGTGTACGAGGTGCCGCTGGCCGGCGGGACGACGCCGTACGCGCGGTTCGGCGACTGGCCGGTGTACGCGGCGCTGCTGGTGCTGGCCGGGTTCCTGACCGCCGAGGGGGCGGGGGCGTTCAGGCGGCGTGGCCGGAACGCTCCAGGACCGAGTGGACCACCCGTTCGCACAGTTCGTGAGTCGCCAGCGCGTCCCGGGCACTGAGCAGCTCACCGGCGCGGACGGCGTCGAGGAAGCCGAGGACGGCCTGCTCGATGCCGCGCTGCCGGGCCACCGGCACCCAGTCGCCGCGCCGCCGCACGGTCGGCTGGCCCTTGTGGTCGATCACCTCGGCGAGGTTGACCACCTGCCGCTTGCTGTCCTGCCCGGAGACCTCGAGGATCTCCTCGGTGGAGCCGCTGAGCCGGTTCATGACGCCGAGCGCGGTGAAGCCGTCCCCGGCGAGCTGGAGCACGACGTGGTGCAGCAGCCCGTCGCGCACCCGGCCGCGCACGGTCACGTCGTCGACGGGCCCCGGCACCAGGAACCGCAGGGTGTCCACGACGTGGATGAAGTCGTCGAGGATCATCGACCGCGGCTCTTCCGGCAGCCCGACCCGGTTCTTCTGCATCACGATCAGCTCGCGCGGGTGGTCGGCGCACTGCGCGTAGGAGGGGGCGAGACGCCGGTTGAAGCCGACGGCGAGACTCACCCCGCGCTCCTCGGCGAGCGTCACCAGCCGTTCGGAATCGGCGAGCCGGTAGGCGAGCGGTTTGTCGACGTACGTCGGCACGCCCGCTTCCAGCAGCCGGGTGACGATCTCCGGGTGGACGGCCGTCGGGGCGTGCACGAAGGCGGCGTCCAGGCCCTGGGCGATCATCGAGTCGAGGTCGGCGTGGCGCTGCCCGGCGGGCAGGTGCAGGCCGTCGGCGACCCGGGCGAGCGTCGCGGGGGTGCGGGTCTGCAGGTGCAGTTCGACCTCCGGCAGGACGCCGAGCACCGGCAGGTACGCCTTCTGCGCGATGTCCCCGAGTCCGATGCAGCCGACCTTCACGTCTTCTCCTCCGCCCGTGACTACCGCTCACCCGTGCGCGTCTCGCGAGAAGTCACCGGTCTCGCGTGTCCCGACGGAAGCATACGGGGGCCGCGGGGGCCGCCAGTCGGCGATGTCGTCGAAGCCGCGCAGGAAGAGGGCGGGGCCGGCCTTCGAGAGGGCGGTGAGCACGGTGTCGCGTACGGCCATGCCCGCGCGGTTGCGCAGCATGTTCAGCCGGGCGACGCCGACCGCGCGACGGGCGATGGCCGTCGTGCGCGGCAGGCGGGCGGCGGTGTACGCGGCGAGGTCGTCGCGGTGGTGGGCCAGCACGATCGCGTCCTCGATGGCCTGGTTGCCGCCCTGCCCCAGGGTCGGGGGCATGGCGTGCGCGGCGTCGCCGAGCAGGGCGACCCGGCCGCTGTGGTAGGCGGGCAGCGGCCGGGCGAGATGGCGCACGTCGTGGCGCAGCACGTCCTCGGGGCGGGCGGCGGCGAGCACGGCGGGGATCGGGTCGTGCCAGTCGCCGAAGCGGCGCAGCAGCTCGGCGCGTTCGTCGTCGGAGCGCCCGCCCTCGGGGGTGACGGCGGCCGCGTAGGCGTACACCCGGCCGTCCTTCAGCGGGTGGGTGCCCCAGATGCGGCCGCGGCCCCACGTCTCGTGCGAGGCGAACCGCACGCCGGGCAGCGGGATCATCACCCGCCAGGTGGTGAAGCCGGAGTAGACGGGCCCCGGGTGCCCGGGGAACAGGCTGCGGCGCACGGCGGAGCGGATGCCGTCGGCGGCCACCACGAGATCCGCCTCCAGCTCGCCGTCGGGTGTGGTCACCCGGGCCGGCCGGCGGGAGTCGCCGGGGTCGGCGAGGGCGGCCTCGGCGGCCGTGCGGACGGTGCCCTCGGGGAGCAGCGCGGCCAGGTGGCCGATCAGGGTGGCGCGGCTCAGCAGGACCAGCGGGCCGCCGAAGCGCCGCTGGGCCGCCGCGGCGCTGGTCCGGGAGAGCCAGCGGCCGTCGGGGGCGCGCAGGCCGCCGTCGCCCTGCCAGGCGGCCAGGTCGCGGACGGTGGCGCCGAGGCCGATGACGTCGAGGGCGCGCAGGGAGTTGGGGGCCAGCGAGATGGCCGCTCCGACGGGTGCGAGTGAGGGGGCCCGCTCCAGGACGGTCACCCGCGCTCCCGCCTGGTGCAGGGCGACGGCCGCGGTCAGGCCTCCGATGCCGCCGCCGATCACGACGGCGCGCTTGGGCTGTGCCATGGCTCCTCCTCGTCACGGGCTGCCGCACGGCAGCCGCCGACTACACCTGTAGTCCGGCTCGTTCCGAGCGTACTACAGGTGTAGTGCGGCGAGAAGCGTGCCGGTAGGTTGACCTCCATGTCCGAACGCACCACGAGCGGTGCCGCCCGCGCCGACCTCGTCGCCGACACCGCCCTCGCCCTGCTCGCCGAACGCGGCATGCGCGGGCTGACCCACCGGGCGGTCGACGAGGCGGCCGGACTGCCCCAGGGCTCCACGTCCAACCTGGCCCGCACCCGGCAGGCACTGCTGGAGCTGGCCGTACGGCGGCTCGCCGACCGGGAGGCGCGGGTCCTGGCACTGCACGAGATGCCGGACCCGCACGCCGGCCTGGACGCCCTGGCGGACGGGCTGGCCCTCGCCACCCACCGCGCACTCACCGGCAACCGCGAGCTCACCCTCGCCCGGTACGAGCTGGCCCTGGAGGCGACCCGGCGGCCGGAGCTGCGGGCGTACTTCGACGCCACGGGCGCCCGTTTCCGCGACCGGCTGCGTGCCCTCGTCACCGGGATGGGCTCCCCCAGCCCCGACCGGCATGTGCTGTCCCTCGTCGCCTGGGCGGACGGGCTCATGTTCAGCTGCGTCGCGGGCTCGTTCAGCTCCCGCGTGCCGAGCCTGGACGACATCCGGGCGGATCTGCGGGAGCTCCTCGACGGCATGCTGGACGCCCGGCGTAAACCTGGTGGGGCATCAGGCCCTCTTACGGGGCCGGAGAACACCCCTACGGCCTAACGTCCGCCTGGTTCGTGGTGACCCGGGAGGCCGAAGGCGCCATCGTTGCCCGGGTGCATCGAACGACGACCACCGCAGCGCTTCTGATCACCGTGGCCGTCTCGGCCCTCTCGGGCTGTACGACGGTCTCCGGACGGCCCGCGCCCGGGGCGTCCGCGCCGTCGCCGGCCGCGCCACCGCCCCCCGGCGCGCGGACCGGACCACAGGCGGTGCAGGCGCCCGCCCGGGAGGCCCTGGAACGCGTCGGGCCCTCACGGCAGCGGGAGCGCTCCGCACCCGAGCCGACCGCGCCGGCCGCGTCCGCGCCGCCGGCCCCGTCCGCCGCGCCCCCCGCCCGGTCCCGGCCCGAGCCGTGGCGCCCGCGGCGCCCGGAGTCCCGGCCCTCCCGGCAGCCCCGGGCGGTCGTCCCCGGCCTTCCGGAGTCCGCCCGCCGGAACGTCACCCAGCAGCTCCCCCAGCGCGGGCCCGACGTGTGCGCCCTCGGCAGGGCCTTCGGCGGCTGGCGGCCCGGCAGCCCCGAGTCGAGGATCTGCGACACGACGTACGGCCGCTGAGCCGGCCGGACGCGAAGGCCCCCGGGTGCGCCGGGGCGGGGCGCGGAGGCGAGACGAACGGCCCTCGTCCGGGCCCCGGCCGGAGGCGGGGCACTGGGCGACGAACCGGCGGGACGGATCGACGCGGCGCGTCGCGTCACAGCAGACGGGCGGCGGGTCACGGGGTGACGGGCGCGCGTCACAGCAGACGGGCGACGCGTCACGGCGTGACCGGCGACGCGTCACGGCGTGACGGACGGCCCGTCACGGGGTGGCGGACGGTGCGTCACAGCAGACGGGCGGCCCGACACGGAGGGACGAGCGGCGCGTCTCGTGGTCTCGGGCGGCGCGTCGCGGCATGACGGGTGACGGATCACGGGCAGACGGGCGGCGGGCGGCGGGCGGCGGGCGGCGGTGTGACGGCACGCGGGTCCGACGGATCAGGGCCGGTGCTGCGGGGGCGGCCCCCAGCTCCCGCCGCCCCGGAAGTCACCCCCGGGGCTCCCGGGGCCCCCGGAACCCCCGTCCCCCAGGGTCACTTCCAGGCGGCCGATCGCCGCGCGCACCCCGTCGCCGTAACCGTCGTCGGCGAGGGCGTCGGCCGCGCCGCGGGCCAGGCGCAGGTGCCCGCGGGCGGCGTCCGGGCGGCCGAGCTTGACGTAGTCGGCGGCCAGGTTCAGGTGGAGGGACGGGTAGAGGGCGCGCACCGCCAGGGTGCCCTCGTGCTCGGCGAGCCGGCCGTCGCTCAGTTCCTCCGCGGCCGTGAGGGCCCGCAGGTCCCAGGCCAGCTCGTCGGAGGGGTCGTCCTGGGTGTCGGCCATGTAGTGCGCCAGCGTGCAGCGGTGCAGCGGGTCCCCGTCCTCGCCGATCTCCGCCCACAGCCGCAGGAACCGCTGCCGGGCCTCTTCCCGGTCACCCGCGTGATGCAGCATCACGGCCTGCCCGATCCGCCCCATCACCGCGTCCGGCGCCGCCTGCCCCTGCCGCTCCACGACCACACCCCTCCACCCGCTCGCCGAAGATCCCGTCCCTCCCGACGCTAACGGCCCCCACCGGCATTCCGTCCGAGGCGGCTCCGTGCGACGGGGACGGAAGCGGAAGGGAGCCGGGACAGGAGCCCCGGGGCGGGGCCGGGCTCCGGCCCCGGTTCGGCGGGACCCCTGACGCGCGGCGGGCGTTCAGCCCAGGTTGGGGATGCGCCAGTCGATCGGCTCGTGGCCCTGGCGGGCGATCGCCTCGTTGATCTGGGTGAAGGGGCGGGAGCCGAAGAACTTCTTCGCGGAGAGCGGGGAGGGGTGGGCGCCCTTCACCACGACGTGACGCGTCTCGTCGATCAGCGGGAGCTTCTTCTGCGCGTAGTTCCCCCACAGCACGAACACCGCCGGGTCGGGGCGCTCGGCCACCGCGCGGATCACCGCGTCGGTGAACTTCTCCCAGCCCTTGCCCTTGTGCGAGTTGGCCTCGCCCGCGCGGACCGTGAGGACCGCGTTGAGCAGCAGGACGCCCTGCCGGGCCCACGGCATGAGGTAGCCGTTGTCCGGCACCGGCAGGCCCAGCTCCTCCTGCATCTCCTTGTAGATGTTGCGCAGCGACGGCGGGGTCTTCACCCCGGGCCGGACCGAGAAGCACAGGCCGTGGCCCTGGCCCTCGCCGTGGTACGGGTCCTGGCCGAGGATCAGCACCTTCACCCGTTCGTACGGCGTCGCGTCGAGGGCGGCGAAGACCTCCTCGCGCGGCGGGTAGACGGGACCCTTCGCCCGCTCCTCCTCGACGAACTCCGTCAGCTCCTTGAAGTAGGGCTTCTGCAGTTCGTCGCCCAGGACCCCGCGCCAGGACTCGGGCAGCATGGCGGTGTCGGTCACGTCAACTTCCTTACGGTGTGCGGTCGCTTCCAGGTCTCAGAACCTACAGGCGACCACTGACAACGCACCGCGCGGGCCGCAGCCGCCCGGCCTCACCAGCTCGTCTTGCGGCCCAGCTCCCACATCATCATGATCGTCGACGGGTCGAGGGCCCGCTCGCCGCCGGAGATCTCCTCGCTCGCCGCGATGAACTGCTTGCCCTGCCACAGCGGCAGCAGCCGCGCGTCGTTCACGAGGATCTGCTGGGCCTCCTCGAACTCCCGCTCCACCTGGGCGCGGTCGCTCTCCCGGCGGGAGCGGGGCAGCAGGTCCTGGGTGATCTCGGGCGCCGGGTACGGGGTGCCGAGGGCGTTCTCCTTGCCGACGAACGGCGCGATGTAGTTGTCGGCGTCGGGGAAGTCGGGGAACCAGCCGCGCCCGAAGACCGGGTACTCGCCCTTCTGGTAGCCCTCCACGTAGGTCTTCCAGGGCCGGCTCTTCAGAGTGATCTCGAACAGGCCGGACGCCTCGAGCTGCCGCTTCAGCTCCTTGAACAGGACGGCGGTCTCCGAGCCGTAGCGGTCGCTGGTGTACCAGAAGGTCAGCGGGACGGGCTCCGTGATGCCGGCCTCGGTGAGGATGGCGCGGGCCTTGCCGGCGTCGGGGTCGCCGTAGTCGTCGAAGAAGCCGGTGGTGTGCCCGTTGATGCCGTTGGGGACCATGGAGTACAGCGGGTCCACGGTGTCCTTGTAGATCTTGTGGGCGATGGTCGGCCGGTCCACGAGCTGCGCGACGGCCTTGCGCACGGCGGCCTTCCCGGCCCACTGGTCCCTGGGATTGAACACCAGGTAGCTGATGTCGATGCCGGCGCCCTCGACCAGTTGCAGGGTCTGGTCGGCGTCCTTGGTCTGCAGGTCGACGATGTCGTCGGCGGCGAGACCGCGGTAGGTGAGGTCGATCTCCTGCTTCTCCAGGGCCTCCACCATGGTGCCGGAGTCCTGGAAGTAGCGGATGGTCACCGCGTCGTTGCGGCGCTCGGCGTAGCCGTCGTAGTGGTCGTTGGTGACCAGCTCGGCCCGCTGGTTCTCCTCGTAGGACTGCAGTTTGTACGGCCCGGAACCGGTGACCTCGTTGCCCTCGCGCAGCGCGTCGGCCGGGTAGCTGCCGGGGTCGACGATGGACATGGCGGGGGTGGCGAGCACGAAGGGGAAGGTGGCGTCGGACGTCTTGAGGTGGAAGACGACCTCGCGATCGCCGCGCGCCTCCACCCGGTTCAGGCTGCCGAGCAGCCCCGCGGGACCCGAGGGCGCCTTGATCTTCAGGATGCGGTCGATCGAGTGCTTGACCGCCTTGGCGTCGAGCGGGCTGCCGTCGGAGAACTTCAGCCCCTTGCGCAGCTCGCACCGGTAGGTGCGGTTGGCGGTGTCGCTGAACTCGCAGCTCTTCGCGGCGTCCGGCTGCGGCGTCGTCGAGCCGCTGGGGTAGCTCAGCAGGGTCTGGTAGATGTTCCGGAACAGCTCCCAGGAGCCGTCCCAGGACGCGGCGGGATCCAGGGTGGTGGGCGCGCTGGTGGTCCCGACGACGATCGGGCTGTCGTCGGCCTCGCCGCTGTCGGAGAACAGGCCACAGCCCGCCACCAGGGATATGGAAGCGATCGCCGCCACTTGCCGCAGGCATCGGTTCCGGTTGAACACGCGCACGCTCCTCGATCTGCCATACCAAATGTCGGCAGACACTACCGCAGCAACACGCCGTGCGGACCGTCCTTGCGCGAGGTAGTTGATCACCTTTTCGATGACGACGTTGTCAGACCCCGGGGACCTGGCCGTACGTCGACACGGGCGCCGTTTCCGTCAACTTCGATCGCGTCACGTGCGGAGCACGAAACCATCTCGACGCGCAGCGACGGAGAACGGCGCCCATGGAACATCCGGCGTCAGGCGACGCCCGCGTTGAGGAAGATCCCGCCGTCCACCACCAGGGTCTGGCCGGTGACCCAGTCGGCCTGCTCGGAGGTGAGGAACGCGGCGGCGCCGCCGATGTCCGCCGGCACACCGAGCCGCTTCAGCGGGTAGGCCGCGGCCGCCTCCTCCTCGCGGCCCTCGTAGAGGGCCTGGGCGAACTTGGTCTTGACCACGGCCGGGGCGATCGCGTTGACCCGCACCTTGGGAGCGAACTCGTGTGCGAGCTGCACGGTCAGGTTGATCAGCGCGGCCTTGCTGACCCCGTACGCGCCGATGAAGGGCGAGGGCGCGAGGCCCGCGACGGAGGCGATGTTGACGATCGCGCCGCCGTTGGCCTTCTGCCAGGCGTGCCAGGTGCGCTGGGCGAAGCCGAGCGCCGAGACCACGTTGGTCTCGAACACCTTGCGGGCCACGTTCAGGTCGAGGTCCGCGATCGGCCCGAACACCGGGTTGGTCCCGGCGTTGTTGACCAGGTAGTCGACCCGGCCGAAGGCCTCCATGGTGCGTTCGACGGCGAGCGCCTGGTGGGCCTCGTCGTGGGCCTTGCCGGCCACCCCGATCGCCCGGTCGGCGCCGAGCTTCTCGACGGCCTCCTTGAGCGCGTCCTCGTTGCGGCCGGTGATGCAGACGCGGTCGCCGCGCGCGATGAGCGCCTCGGCGACGCCGTAGCCGATGCCGCGGCTGGCGCCCGTGACGAGCGCGACCTTGCCGGAGAGTTCAGTCATGGTGTGGTGATCCCTAGTCGAGCGGTCCGCCGGCGACGTACAGCACCTGGCCGGAGACGAAACCGGCCGCCTCGCCGGTGAAGAAGGCGATGGCGTTGGCGATGTCGTCCGGCTCGCCCACGCGCTGCACGGGGATCATCGAGGCGGCGGCGGCCTTGAAGTCCTCGAAGCCCATGCCGACGCGCTCGGCGGTGGCGGCGGTCATGTCGGTGGCGATGAAGCCGGGGGCGACGGCGTTGGCGGTGATGCCGAACTTGCCCAGCTCCTTGGCGAGGGTCTTGGTGAAGCCCTGCAGACCCGCCTTGGCGGCCGAGTAGTTGGCCTGGCCCCGGTTGCCGAGCGCGGAGGACGAGGAGAGGTTGACGATCCGGCCGAAGCCGGCGTCGACCATGTGCTTCTGGCATGCCTTCGACATCAGGAAGGCGCCGCGCAGGTGGACGTTCATGACGGTGTCCCAGTCGGAGACGCTCATCTTGAACAGCAGGTTGTCGCGGAGCACGCCCGCGTTGTTGACGAGGATGGTCGGCGCGCCCAGCTCCTCGGCGATCCGCGCGACGGCCGCCTCGACCTGTGCCTCGTCGGAGACGTCGCAGCCGACCGCGAGGGCCTTTCCGCCGGCCGCGGTGATCTTCTCGACGGTGTCCTTGCAGGCGGCCTCGTCGAGGTCGATCACGGCGACGGCCCGGCCCTCGGCCGCCAGTCGTACGGCGGTGGCGGCGCCGATGCCGCGCGCGGCGCCGGTGACGACCGCGACCCGCTGCTCAGTGGTGGACATTGCTGCTTCTCCTCGCCCTTGGGATGCGGCTCTCGCGGTACGCCCCTCCAGTGAGCGACCGCTTAGTACCTTCAGCAGACGTGACGCTAGAAGCCCTGGCACGCGGTGTCAACGCCCGATCGGGTGCGTGTGATCGATTACCTGAACGGCCTAGCGCTGCGCGCCGCCGCGGCACCCGGCGCCTAGCGTCGAGGGGCGAGCCATCCGTGGCCGGAAAGGAGGCGCCTCATGCGCCGTCGCACCGGTGCCGCAGGCGCGCTCTTCGCGATCATCGCGACAGTGCCGTCGGCCGGCCCCGCTCACGCACAGGATCTCGACTGCACCCACTTCGGTTACCAGGAGGACGCGCAGGCCGTCTTCGACGCGGACCGCAGCGATCCCCACCGCCTCGACGAGGACGAGGGCCCGGACGACGGCATCGCCTGTGAGGTGCTGCCCGTCCGTGGCGGTGACGGCGACGGCGACCGCGGTGACCTCACCTCCTCCACCTCCCGGCCCCGGCCGACCACGGCTCCGGCGGCCCCCGTGAGCCCCGCGCCGGTCGTCCCGGTGACCCCGGTCGTCCCGGTGACCCCGGTCGTCCCGGTGACCCCGGTCGCGCCGGTCACCCCGGCGGTCCCGGTGACCCCCGTGCCCCCGACGGCCCCCGGCACGGCCACCGCCACCGGCGCCCCGACGCGCGGTGTGCGCGGCGGTGTCGGCGGCGCGAGCGAGACCGGACCGGGCACCTGGGACCTCGCCCTCGGGGCCACGTTCGTCGCGGGCGCCGCGCTCGCCACCGGCTACGTCGTGCGCCGCCGCAGGCGCTGACCCGGCCTCGAGGGGGCGCCCCGCCCTCCGGCGGGTCCGGATCAGCGCACGAGCAGGTCGAGGAGCCGTTCCGTCTCGGCCGCCGGATCGGCGGTCAGCCCGGTGTGCACCGGGCCCGGCTGGACGATCGTCGAGCGGGGCGCGATCAGCCAGCGGAAGCGCCGCCCGGCGTCGTCGCCCGCCGCCTGTCCGGCCGCCTCGCCGCCGGCGCACACTCCCTCCACGGCCCGCAGCGCGGCCCGTACGCCGGCCACGTCGGCCCGCGGGTCCAGCGCCAGCAGCCGCGCCTCGTCCAGGTGGGTGCGGGCGCCGACGTACGCCTTGGCCCGGCAGTAGACGAGCACCCCCGCGTTGATGCACTCCCCGCGCTCGATCCGCGGGACCACCCGCAGCAGCGCGTACTCGAAGACGTCCCGGTCGCTGCGCCGGGCGCCCCTGATGATGTGGCGCTCGGTCACGAGGCACCCTCCGTCCCGGCGATGCGGTCGTGGACGACGGCGGCGCGGGCGAGCAGGGGCCGCGCGTACGCCCTTCTCAGGTCGTCCGGCGAGCCGAAGCCGGGCTCGTCCGCCAGCCAGGCGTCCGGGATCTCGGCGGTCACCTCGGCCAGCAGCTCCTCGGTGACCCGCGGCGCGAGGTCCGCGGCGGCGGCCCGGACGTCCGGCGCGAACGACCGCAGGGCATGGTCGGAGGCGTCGTACGGGCGGGACGCGGAGGCCTCGGCGGACGGCCAGTTGTGGTGCCAGATCATCGTGGCGCCGTGGTCGATCAGCCACAACTCGTCCCGCCACATCAGCAGGTTGGGGTTGCGCCACGACCGGTCCACGTTGTTGACCAGGGCGTCGAACCAGACGATCCGCCCGGCCTCCTCGGGGCTCACCGGGAAGGCGAGCGGGTCGAAACCGAGGGCGCCGGAGAGGAAATCCATGCCGAGGTTGGTGCCGCCGCTGGACTTCAGCAGCTCCTGCACCTGCTGGTCGGGCTCGCCCAGCCCGAGGTCCGGATCGAGGCCGACGGTGACCAGCCGGGGGGTGCGCAGGCCGAGGCGGCGGGCGAGTTCCCCGCAGACCACTTCCGCGACGAGGGTCTTGCGTCCCTGCCCGGCGCCGGTGAACTTGACGACGTAGGTCCCGAAGTCGTCGGCCTCGACGAGTCCCGGCAGCGAGCCGCCCTCACGCAGCGGCGTGATGTAGCGGGTCGCGGTGACTTCCTTGAGCATCGCCCCAGGTTACTGGGGCGCTGCGGGCGCCCGGCCGCGGCCTCGGACGGCCCGTGTTCCCGATCGGGTGAAGAACCGCGTGGCGGCTGAACCGAAGCGGCGCCGCGGCCGTACTGCTGGACGTCGCGGCGCAGGCCGACCGGACACGAAGTCAGCGGAAGGAACCACGAGATGCCCACGGAATCGCTTCACACCGGGACGGGCCCGGCCCGCCGTACCGTCATGGCGGCGGCCGGGGCGGCGGGGCTCGCCGTCGCCCTCGCCGGCTGCGGGTCGGACGACGACGGCGCCTCGTCCGGCACCGTGCTCGGACCGGTCTCCGAGGTCCCCGAGGGCGGCGGGAAGGTCTTCGCCGACGAGGGCGTCGTGGTCACCCAGCCGACGGCGGGCGAGTTCAAGGCGTTCTCGTCGAAGTGCACCCACCAGGGCTGCGCGGTGAAGGACGTCCGGGACGGGCTGATCATCTGCCCCTGCCACGACAGCCACTTCTCGGCCTCCGACGGCAGCGTCAAGAAGGGTCCGGCGACCAAGCCGCTGCCGGCCGCGCGGATCACCGTGGAGGACGACGAGATCCGGCTGGCGTGAGCGGAGCGCGGGCCGGGCGTCGACCACGGCGGCCGCGGACGCCGCCCCGGCCCGGCGCGCCGATCGGCGTGCCCGCCGGGAAGGACGGCGACGCACCCGACCCGCCGAGGCGCCCCCCCCGGCCCGGACCGGCATCCGGGCCCCGGTCACTGCCCGGCGCGGACGGGAGGGAACCGGCATGCCGAAATCCACCCCACCCCCGCCCGGCCCCGCCTGCGGACGGGCGGGAACCGGCATGCCGAGCCTCGCCCCCGACCCCCGCAGTCGGGAGAGGGTGCCGCCGGCGATCCGGGCCGCGCCGTCGGCTCGCTTGCCGTCGGCGGCGTGACGTCCCATGCTTGGCCGACCGCACGTCGGACGCCATGCCCCGGAGGGATGCCGCATGACCGCCGCTCAGCGCCGCGGCCGGAAGCTGATGATGACGCCCGGCGAGCTGGAGGAGTTCCTGGCCACGGAACGCGTCTGCCGCGTCGCGACCGTCTCGGCCGACGGCAGCCCGCACGTGAGCCCGCTCTGGTTCGTCTGGCACGGCGGTTCGCTGTGGCTGTACTCGCTCACCCGCAGCAGGCGCTGGGCCGGTCTGCGCCGTGACGCCCGCCTCGCCGTGGTGGTCGACGCCGGGCGGGAGTACGACGAGCTGCGCGGCGCCGAGCTGACCGGCACCGCCGCGTTCGTCGGCGAGGTCCCGCGCACCGGGCAGCCGCACGCCGCACTGGAACCGGTCGAGCGGCTCTTCGCGCGCAAGTACTTCGGCCTCGGAACCCTGCCGCACGACGGCCGCCACGCCTGGCTGCGGCTGACCCCCGACGCGGTCACGTCGTGGGACTTCCGGAAGCTGGGCTCGCCGCAGCCGCCTCCGGCTGCCCGGTGACGCTCTCCCCCGCCGCCCGCAGCGCCCGTACCGCCGCCCGGATCGACGGCCGCCGGTCGGCGTCCGCGCGCCACACGACGTAGACGTGCCGCCGCACCTGCTGCCGCAGCGGGACGGTGACCACGCCGGGCGGCACGGGATGGCGGCCCAGCAGCGGCACCACGCACACCCCGAGTCCGGCGGCGACCAGCCCGAGCTGGGTGTGGGTCTCGGCGGCCCGGTGGCCGAGGTTCGGCTCGATGCCCTTGGAGCGCAGGGTGAACACCAGCCACTCGTGGCAGAACTCCCCTTCGGCCCAGGTGATCCACTCGTCCTCGGCGAGCTCCGCGAGGTCCACCTCGTCGCGCCCGGCCAGGGGATGGCCGGCCGGCAGGGCGATGTCGGCCGGGTCGTCGAGGATCCCCGCCTTCACCAGGCCGTCGGGCAGCGGCATCGGCTTGTTGTACCAGTCGAGGACCACCGCGAGGTCGAGGTCGCCGCGCACCACGCCCTGGATCCCGCGCTCGGGCTCCAGTTCGCAGGAGCGCAGCCGCAGCCCGGGATGCTCGGCGCGCAGCGCGGCGAGCGCGGTGGGGAACAGGCCGCGCGCGGCGGTGGGGAACGCCGACAGGCGCAGCTCGCCCGCGACCCGGCCGCGCTGTGCCTCCAGGTCGGACTCGGCGAGCGAGACCTGCGACAGGATCCGCGCGGCGTGGTCGGCGAGCAGGCGTCCCGCGTCGGTGAGCCGGACGCCCCGCCCGTGCTTGGCCAGCAGTCGCTGCCCGACCTCGCGCTCCAGTTTGGCCAGTTGCTGGGAGACGGCCGAGGTGGTGATGTGCAGGCCCTCGGCCGCGCCGCTGACCGAGCCGTGCCGGGCGAGGGCGTCGAGGGTGCGCAGTCGGTCGAGGTTCAGCATGGGGTGATGCTACGGCCGCACGCTTAAGCAGCGCTACGAGATATCACGTGCGAAATCTCGATTGTGCTACGAGATCCGCTCCAGCATCGTTGCCCCCATGACCACCGTCGCCTCCGCCACCCGCACCCCGTCCGCCACTCCTCCCCGGCCGCGCCGCGCACTCGACTGGCGCGTCCGGTCCGCCGTGCTGTCGCTGATCTGGGGCTTCAGCTTCCTGCTCATCAAGGTGGGCACCGAAGGGTACGCGCCCTTCCAGGTCACGCTCGGGCGGCTGGTGTTCGGTACGGCGGTGCTGGCGGCGGCGATGGCGCTGAAGCGGGAACGGCTGCCGCGCGGCGCCCGCACCTGGGGGCATCTGACGGTCGCCGCCCTCCTGCTGAACGCGCTGCCGTTCTCGCTGTTCGCCTACGCCGAGCTGACCATCCCCTCCACTCTCGCCGGCATCTGCAACGCCACCTCGCCGCTGTGGGGCATGGCCCTGTCCCTGGTCGCGCTCTCCGAGGACCGGCCGACCCGGCTGCGCGTCGCCGGGCTCGGTCTGGGCTTCCTCGGCGTCCTCACGGTGCTCGGCGCCTGGCAGGGCTTCGCGGGACTGGACGCGGCCGGCACGGCGATGGCTCTGCTGGCCTCGCTGAGCTATCCGGTCGGCTGGATCTACGTCCGCCGCACCCTCGCCGGGTCCGCCCACTCGCACCTGTCCCTGACCGGCGCCCAGCTGCTGCTGGCCACCGGGCAACTGGCGGTCGTCACGCCGCTGTTCACCAGCATGCCGACCGAGTTCGCGGTCCTCCCCCTCCTCGCGGTCGCCGCGCTGGGCGCGCTCGGCACGGGATTCGCGGTGCTGCTCCAGTACGGCCTGGTCGCCGAGGTGGGGCCGACCACCGCCCAGATGGTCACGTACTTCATCCCGGTCATCGCCACCGCGGCGGGCGTCGCCCTCCTCGGCGAGTCCCTGGCCTGGTCCACCCCGGCCGGCGCGGTGATCGTGCTGGCGGGGGCGGCGCTGACGCAGGTACGGCCCCGGGCGTCGGCTCACACGTGACCGCGTGCCGCCGCCGGCCGCACCGCCGCCGCGATCGCGTCCGCCAGCGGTTCCGTCTCCGCCTCGGTCAGCGCGGAGACGGTGACCCGGATGCCGGGCGGCGCGCTGATCCGGAAGCGGGCGCCGGGGGCGACGGCCCAGCCCGCGTGCAGCAGCCGGGCGACGGCTCCGGTCTCGTCGGGCACCAGGATCCACACGTTCATCCCGCTGCGCCCGTGCGCGGTGACACCTCGGTCGGCCAGCGCCGCGACGAGCGCGTCCCGGCGCCGCCCGTAGGCCGCCGCGACGGCCCGCGCGTCCACCGCCCCGTCCGTCCACAGCCGGACCACGGCGCGCTGGACGATCCGGCTGACCCAGCCGGGTCCGAGCTGCTGCCGGCCGCGCACCCGGTCCACGGTCACCGGGTCGCCGGTGAGCACGGCGAGCCGCAGGTCGGGGCCGTAGGCCTTGGCGGCCGAACGCACCAGGGCCCAGTGGCGGGTGGTCCCGGCCAGGGGGTGCAGGGGCAGGTCGACGATCCGGTGCCCGTGGTCGTCCTCGACGAGCAGCGTCTCGGGGTGCTCCCGGAGCACGGACCGCAGGGCACGCGCGCGCGTGGCGGTCACCGCGGCGCCGGTGGGGTTCTGCGCCCGGTCGGTGACGACCAGGGCGCGGGCCCCGGCGGCGAGGGCGGCGCGGACGCCGTCGGGGAGCGGCCCGTCGTCGTCGACCCCGACGGGGACCGTCCGCAGGCCGAGCGCCGGGACGAGGTCGAGCAGGCCGCCCCAGCCGGGGTCCTCGACGGCGACCGCGTCTCCGGGCTTGAGGTGGGCGGCGAGGACCCGTTCGATCGCGTCGAGCGAGCCGGAGGTGACCGCGACGGGCCCGTCCGGCACTCCGTCCGCGTCGAGGTCGGCGCGGGTGATCCGGTCCAGCTCGGGTTCGACCGCCGCCTCGCCGTACAGCACCGGCTGCCGGTCGCCCTGTCCGGCCGCCGCCGCGAAGGCCGCCGCCAGCGGGGGCAGCAGGGCCGGATCGGGATTGCCCGCGGCGACGTCGCGCACCCCCTCCGGCACCTCCACCCGGATGTACTCGCGTCCGGTGGTGGCGGGCCTGGCGCGCACCCGGCTGCCCCGGCGGCCGTCGGTCTCGATGACCCCACGCTCGCGCAGGATGCGGTACGCGGCCGCGACCGTGTTCGGGTTCACGCCGAGCCGGGCAGCCAACTCCCGCATGGGCGGGAGCAGTTCGCCCGGTTCGAGGCGACCGCCCGCCACCGCCTCCTCCACGCTCGCCGAAATCTCCGCCGCACGCCGCCCACTGATCGGATATTCTCCTAGCACAAAGCCGATTATGCACTAGTGCAATGGAGAGCGCCATGCAGGGGACCGATCCGACCTCGTCGCAGCCAGCCGCCTACGCCCCGACCGACCGCACCGTCCCCACGCGCTCCGCGGACCGCGCCTCGTACGACAGGGAACTGGTGCACGCGATACTCGACGAGGGATACGTCTGCCACCTCGGCTTCGTCCGGGACGGCGCCCCCGTCGTGCTGCCGACGCTCTACGGCCGGGTGGGCGAGCGGCTCTACGTGCACGGCTCGACGGGTTCCCGCCCGCTGCGGATGACCGGCAAGGCCGGCCCGGGCCTGCCCGTCTGCCTCACGGTCACCCACGTCGACGCGCTCGTCCTGGCCCGCTCGGCCTTCCACCACTCCGTCAACTACCGCTCGGTGGTGGTGCACGGACTGGCCCACGACGTCACCGACCCCGAAGAGAAGCGCATCGCCCTGGACGCGCTGGTGGACCACGTCGTGCCCGGCCGCTCCGCCGACTCCCGCCCCGCCGACAAGAAGGAACTCGCCGCCACCGCCGTCATCCGGCTCGACCTGGACGAGGTCTCCGCCAAGCTGCGCACCGGCGGGGTGAATGACGAACCCGAGGACCTGGCCCTCCCGCACTGGGCCGGCCTCGTCCCCCTGCGCAAGGGCTACGGCACCCCCGTCCCCGACGCCGGCCTGGCCCCCGGCACCCGGGTCCCGGACTACCTCACGGCGCTCTGACTCCGGGCGGGTTCGGGCCCGCCCGGCCACGTGACGACGTGACGGCGGGTCCGTCAGGCGGTCGTGCCGCGCGCGGACAGCTCCCGCTCCGCGCCACCGCCCGCGACCGGCTCGGAGCCGTTTCCCGCGGGCGCCGAGGACTGCGCGATGAACGCGCCGACCAGCACCACGGCGCCGCCCGCGATCTGCGGCAGCGACAGGTGCTCGCCGAGCAGCACCCAGGCCAGCACGGTGGCGATCACCGCTTCCAGGCAGGCCACGACGCCGGCGACCTGCGGCGAGAGCCGGCGTACGGCGAGCACGCCGGTGACGTACGCCACGACCGTGGCGACGAGAACGATCCAGCCGAGCAGCAGCCAGGCCGCGACCGGGGTGCCGTCCATGCGCGCGGTGCCGGTGAGCACCGACCAGTCCATGTTCCAGGGCCGGGCCACGGCGGTCAGCACGGCGGCGCCGACCAGCAGGCCGTACGCGATCACGCCGAGCGGGTCGGGGGCGCCGTCACCGGAGTCGCTGCCCTGGTCGGAGAGGACGAAGTAGCCGACCTGGCAGCAGGCGGCGCCGAGCGCGAGCAGCAGGCCGAGCGCGTCGAAGCCGAGCCCCGACCACACCTCCACGACACAGGCGAGCCCGCCCACCGCGAGGACCACTCCGAGCGCGGCGGCCCGGGTCACCGGCCTCCGCTGCACGAACCGCACCCAGCCGAGCACGAGCGCGGGCGCCAGGTACTCGACGAGCAGCGCCACGCCGACGGGGATGCGGGAGATCGCGGCGAAGTAGCAGGCCTGCACACCGGCGACGGCGAGCAGCCCGAACCCGGCGAGCAGCGCGGGACGGCGGCGCAGCAGCGCGCGGTGCCGCACGGCGAGCGGCGACATCACCAGGGCGGCCCCGGCGACCCGCAGCCACACCACGTGCAGCGGGTCGAGCCCGGCTTCGATCAGCGGTTTGGCCGCGACCCCCGAACCGCCGAACGCGACGGCCGACGCGAGCGCGAGACCGAGCCCGAAGCCCTTCCCGCGGCTGCCCTTGATGGTTTCCGACGTATGCACCGGCACATGATGACAGGGGACGACATGAGCGTCACCCCTGATGACACCTGTCTCACCGGCTGGACCTCAGCGCCCCGTCCCGCTCCCCGCGGCGTAGCCGCCCGAAGGGTGCGAGGACGGCGGGCGACGCGCGTGCCGTGGGGGCTCCTGCCGCGGCCGGGCGCCGGCCTCCGGACCGTCGATCCGCGCGCGCAGCCCGGCCACGTCGATCCCGGCCCGGCCCAGCACCTCGACCGCCCGCGACTCGGCGGCCGCGACGATCCCGGCGAGCAGATCCGTCCCGCGCGCCCGGGCCTCCCCGCGCCGCCCGGCCCGCGCACGGGCGTACGACAGCGCGGCCGCGGCCACCGGTGAACAGCCCTCGGCCGCGGACACCGCGGGGGCGCCGGAGTCCTCGACGCTGCCCTGCCAGCGCAGGCCGTAGCCGATGCTGCGCTGCACCAGGTACCCGAGCAGTCGGGCGAGCCGCGGTCCGCCGTCGAGGACCGCCCGGACCTCGGGGTCGTGCTCCAGCAGCGAGTGGAGCAGGTGGGCGGTGTCGATCTGCCGGTCCCCGTCCCGCACGGCCCGGCGGCGGGCGGCGGCGAGCACCGGTGCCGGCCCGGTGCAGGGCTCGGCATCGTCGTCCACGCGACGGGCGGCGCGGTCGCGGACCGGCGGCCGGGGGATGGGAGGGTACACATCCCCACCCCATCAGCCCGCGGGGAACAGGGCATCCCCGCCGAGACGCATCTTCACGTCCCGCACCGAGCGGACGCACCCGGCCGGGATCTCCTCCTCAGGGAGGAGATGAGGTCGTAGGTGCCGTCGAGGCGCGCGCCGCCCTGCCCGCCCCCCGCGAGGACCGGTCTCCACCCTGGGGGGGTCAGTCCTCGTCGGCGAGGATCAGATACAGCTTCTTGCGGGCGTCGTTGATGACCCCGAGCGCCTTCTCGCGCTGTTCGGCGGTGCCGGTCTTCCAGACCTGGCCGAAGGCCTCCATCAGGCCGAACCCGGCCTGGCGGATGTCGTTCAGCGCCTCCCAGTCGACCCCGCGCGAGGCCTCCTCCCAGGGGGCGTCCGGGCCTTCCCCGGCCGCCGTGCGGCCCGCCTCGGTGAGCGCGAAGAGCTTCTTGCCGCCCTCGCTCTCGCTGGAGATCAGCCCCTCGTCCTCCAGCAGCTGGAGGGTGGGGTAGACCGAGCCGGGGCTGGGCTTCCAGGCCCCGCCGCTGCGCTCGGCGATCTCCTGGATCATCTCGTAGCCGTGCATCGGCCGGTCCCTCAGCAGGGCCAGGATCGAGGCCCGCACATCGCCCCGCCGTGCCCTGCCGCGCGGTCCGCCGCGCCCGCGCGGGCCCCAGGGCCCGCCGCCGAAACCGTGCCCGCCGAAGCCGGGGCCGCCCGGCCCGAAGGGACCGAAGGCGGCGCGCCGGCCTTCGAAGCCCCCGCCGGCGCCACCGGACTGACCCCGGCCGGGCCGGCCGGAACCACCGTGTCCACGCTCGAATCCGTGGGAACGCATGACGATCACTCCATCTCCACTGTCGATCATCCGTGCAGTCATTGAACTGTCGCGTATCGTTCGCGATGCTTCAACGATATATCGGGAACGAGGTCGCGACAAGCCCTCTCCCCCGGGTTTCCCGCGGCCCGGCGCACGGAAAATGGGGCCAGGACTCGCGAATTGGCCGTGGCCTGCGGCTTTGCCGGGCCCCTAGCGTCCAGGCATGCGGATTCGAATCGTCGACGCCTTCACCGACCGGCCCTTCGCCGGCAACCCGGCCGGGGTCCTGCTCCTCGACGCCTTCCCGGACGACACCTGGCTCCAGAACGTGGCCATGGAGGTCAACCACGCCGAGACCGCCTTCGCCCACCGGCTGCCCGGGGGCGGCGAGGCCGACTGGGCGCTGCGCTGGTTCACCCCCGTCGCCGAGGTCGACATGTGCGGCCACGCCACCCTCGCCACCGCCCACGTCCTGCGCAGCACCGGCGCCCACGAGGGCCCCGTGCGGTTCGCCACCCGCAGCGGCGTCCTCATCGCAACGCCCCGGGAGGACGGTTCGATCACCCTGGACTTCCCCACCGCCCCGCTCACCCGCGTCGACGTCCCGCACGGGGTCGCGGGCGCCCTGGGCGCGGTGCCGAGCACGGTCTACGACACCGGCCCCCACGTCGGCGACCTGCTGCTGGAACTCGCCGACGAGAAGACGGTCCACGCTCTGGCACCGGACCACAAGGCGCTCGCCGCGTTCTCCCGGCGCGGCATCATCGCCACCGCCCGCGCCGAGGACCCGGCCCGCGGGTACGACTTCGTCTCGCGCTGCTTCTTCCCGAACGTCGGCATCGACGAGGACCCGGTGACCGGCAGCGCCCACACCGCGCTCGCGCCGTTCTGGTCCGAGCGCCTCGGCCGCACCGCCCTCACCGGCCTCCAGGCCTCCCCGCGCTCCGGACGCGTCCAGGTCGAACTGCGCGGCGACCGCACGCTGCTGAGCGGCAACGCGGTGACGGTGATCGAGGGGGAACTGCGCGCGTGAGCACGTCAGGAGGGGCCGTACGACACCCTCGTACGGCCCCTCCTGACGTGCTCACGCGGTCGGCAGCCAGCCGACCTTGCCCGCCAGCAGCGCGTAGCCCACGAACGCCCCGATGTCGAGCAGCGAGTGCGCCACCACGAGCGGCCCCACCCGTCCCCAGCGGCGGTAGAGGTGGACGAAGACCACGCCCATCACCAGGTTGCCGATGAAGCCGCCGATCCCCTGATAGAGGTGGTACGAGCCGCGCAGCACCGAACTGGCCATCAACGCGCTGCCGGGCGACCAGCCGAGCTGGCCGAGCCGGCGCAGCAGGTAGCCGACGACGATGACCTCCTCCACCACGGCGTTCTGCAGCGCCGAGAGGATCAGCACGGGGAACTTCCACCACACGTCGGGCAGCGCCTCGGGCACCACGGTGAGGTTGAAGCCGAGGCCGCGGGCGGCGAGGTAGAAGGCGATGCCGGTGCTGCCGATCACCGCGGCGAGGGCGGCCCCGCGACCCAGGTCGGGCCAGGGCCGGGAACGGTCGAAGCCGAGGGTGCGCAGGCTCTGCCGCTCACGCATCAGGAAGTGGGCGACGAGAGCGACCGGCACCAGCGCCGTCGTGATCCCGAAGAGCTGCCAGGCCAGGTCGAGCCAGGGGCGGCCCGGCGCCGCCGAGGCGTTCAGCGTGGCGGCCTGGTCCTTCAGCCCGCCCGGCCTGGTGACCGAGCCGACGAAGCTGATCAGAGCCGAGACGCCGCTGGCACCCAGCGAGAGCGCCAGCACCAGCACCGTCTCGTCCCGCAGCACCCGCCGTCCGGGCCGCTCCTCCGACGAGGACCCAGCCACCGCACCCGCCTCGCCGCGCACCCTGCCTCCCACCGCCTCACGACAGATCCGGGACAGAGCTTACGAACTGGGTCCGCCGCGAGGCCCCGCGCCCCCGGACGGCGGGTGCGGCCGTGCCCTCACCTCACGCCGTCCCCACCTTCTCCGGAACCCCCACCGGCCACAGGTGCACCGGCTCGTCCGTGCGCATCAGCTCCGCGTACCGCCGCGTCGTCGCGGCCAGCGCCGCGTCCCTGGACAGCCCGGCCTCCAGCGCCCGGTGGAACGTCTCGACCTGCCAGGACGCCCCGTTCACCCGTCGCCGGCAGCGCTCGTCGATGACCCCGAGGTAGAAGTCCCGGTCCGCCGCCTCCACGCCCCAGGCGTCGAGCCCCGCCTCGGCCAGCGGCAGCAGTTCGTCGCGGACCAGGGTCACGGCGTCCGTCTCGGCGAGCCCGCCGTGCCGGCCGCGCCGCGGCCAGACCAGCCGTGCGTCGATGCCGTACCGGCAGGCCGCGTCGAAGTTGGCGGACGCCGTCTCGAACGGCATCCGGGTCCACACGGGCCGCGGTTCCTCGGCCAGCGCCCGGACCAGTCCGTAGTAAAAGACCGCGTTGGCGACGACGTCCGTCACCGTGGGCCCGGCCGGCAGCACCCGGTTCTCCACCCGCAGATGCGGAACCCCGTCGGCGACGTCGTACACCGGCCGGTTCCAGCGGTAGACGGTGCCGTTGTGCAGCACCAGCTCGCCGAGCCTGGGCACCTCGCCCGCGTCGAGGGCGGCCAGCGGGTCCTCGTCGTCACAGATCGGCAGCAGGGCCGGGAAGTACCGCAGGTTCTCCTCGAACAGGTCGTACGCCGAGGAGATCCACCGCTCCCCGAACCAGGTCCGCGGGCGCACGCCCTGCGCCTGGAGCTCGGGCGGCCGGGTGTCCGTGGACTGCTGGAACAGCGGCGGCCTGGACTCGCGCCACAGTTCGCGGCCGAACAGGAAGGGCGAGTTCGCCCCTACGGCGATCTGCGCGGCCGACGCCGCCTGCGCCGCGTTCCACACGTCGGCGAACCGGCCCGGCGTGACCTGGAGGTGCAACTGCACGGAGGTGCAGGCGGCCTCGGGCGTGATGGACCGGGCGGTGCAGACGAGGTGCTCCACACCTTCGATGTCGAGGGTGAAGTCCTCACCGCGCGCGGCCACGATCTGATCGTTGAGCAGCGTGTAACGGTCGACGTCGGAGAGGTTGGAGGAGACCAGGTCGTCACGCTCCAGCGTCGGCAGAATACCGATCATCACGATTCCCGCGTCGACCTCTTCGGCCTTCCGGTGAGCATATGCCAGCGAGGTGCGGAGTTCTTCGGCAAGTCGGTCGAATACCCGCCCGCCCAGCGGGTGCGGGGTTATGTTGACCTCCAGGTTGAACATGGCGAGTTCTGTCTGGAAATCACGACTGGCGATCCTTTCGAGAACTTGACCGTTCAGCATTCTCGGCATGCCGTCGGCGCCCGCGAGATTCAGCTCGATCTCCAGGCCCATGAGATTCTTCGGCCGGTCGAACCGCTTCTCCTCCAGGAGTCGCTCCAGGCCCTTCAGGCACTTCTGGAGCTTGTCGCGGTAGCGCTGCCGATCGGACAGGTCGAACGCGCCTGCCACGACCTTCTCCCCCATCGAAGCGTCCCTCCTTCGGTGGGCGGGCCGGGCGGTCCGGCAACCGCCGATGTGCGGGTCAGGGTGGATGATGCCCAGCCGTTGCGATCCATAACGTCCCCGGCCTGCGCCTCGGACGGCTACTCTGGTCACTCCGGCCCAGGATGATCGGCGGCACATTCCCCGGGCATGACGCCGGAAGCATTTTCCGCGCCGGTGTCCACTCGTGAAAAACGCCGACAAGAAACAGCCGACCGCGGCCTGCGCAGGGTGCGAGGTCAGCGGCGTGCGGTTGACCTGGAATCGGGAGGATTCCGCGCGTATCATTGACCTCCCACCGGCTCAATTACTTCTTGCCGGGGTGCCCCGAATCAGCTAGCCGAAACACCGGGTGAACATCTGTCGTATAAACTCCGCGCACAAGGCAGAGAAGGTTGGCGCCCGGTCGCCGGTGCCTGCCGTCGGCACTCACGGCAAGCCCTCACCCACCACGCCCTCCGGGCACAGACCCCGGCCCCCGCCTCTCTGACCTCGTGAGCTGACAGCGTCGTCCGCCCCAGCCCCCTCGCGTCACCGTGCCTGTCGAATGAGAGGCGACCCACCATGCCGCTGCATGTCCCCCAGGCCCCCGCGCCCGCACTTCGCTCCGTCCTCACGGCACTCGGTTCCCCCACCGCCGTCCGCGAGGCCCGAACTCCCTCACTGCTCACCGCCCAGGGGCCCGTCACCCCCGAGCTGCCGCTGCCGGTGCACGTCCTCGACAGCGTCGGCGACCGGGGCGTTCCCGCCACCCGGCTCGCCGGCTGGCGCTTCCTGATCCGCTCCGGCGACCGCGCCGTGGCCGCGGCCGAGACCAGACTGACCCCGGACGGCTGGGCGTTCTCGCACTTCTTCGAGGGGCCGTACATCCGGTCCACCGAACTGGCGCTGCAGCAGGCCGAGACACTCACCCAGCCCTACCAGCCACGGCTGCTGTCCGTGCCGAGCCTGTACATGCTCACCCTCTGGCTGCACGGCGACTGCGCCGCCGACGGGGCGACGGGCACGCCGGCGGCCACCGATCTGCTGGTGCCGCTGGCGCCCGCCCCGCCCGGCATCGCCGCCAGCCGCCCGCACCGCGTGGCCGAGCTGCTGCCGGTGCTGACCCTCCGGGCGGCTCCGGCGGCGCCGACGCCCCCGACACCACTGCTCGGCTCGCCGGCCTGAGGACCGGCCCCCGCGCACCCCGTGCCCCGCCGCGGAATCCCGTGGCGGGGCACGTCCGTTCGGGCACCCCCCGGCCGGACTAGCCCCTTCCGGCCATCCGAAACCACCCAAAGGGACAGTGCAGTTGGGATGAACCGTCCGCGTGGGTGACGCGTCATGAACCAGTGAGAAGCGGTGCTGTGAAATCCCTGCGGATCGACGCCCGTGGGGCAACACTGGGGTTCCGACCGACTTATCCGACGGGGGCGGCAATGAAGAAGACCGAGCGAGAGATCCCGACCATGTGCCAGCACCAGCCACCGTGCCCGACCGCCGACTCCGCCGACCGGGAATCCGCCCGTCTCGTGGCGCACCACCCGGAACAGGGATGGAGCCTGCTGTGCAACGGCGTCGTGCTCTTCGAGGACACCGGTGAGCTCCTGCCGGACGGCCAGATCATCGCCCCGCACCGTCCGCTGGACACCCGCCACGTGATGACGGCCGCCTGAGCACCGCCGTACGGAGGGGCCGGTCCACGGACCGGCCCCGCTGCGTGTCCGCCGCCGGCCGGGCCGCGGGCCCGTGTCGAACCCCCCGTCGCGCGGCACGTACGCGAACCCTCACGTGCGCGGCACGTACTCGAACCAGTCGAACGACGCCCGCCCCTCGGTGACGTACATGCCGATCACCCGGCCGGTGAACCCGCCGGCGACCTCCGTGGACAGGTACCGGCCGTCCAGTTCCGCGAGTCGCACGGGGCCCTCCGGACCCTCTGCCGAGAACGCCAGCGTGTCCGGCCCGCCGGCCCTGAGCCCGGGCGTCTCCTCGCCGGGCCGCACGGTCGTCGGCGGGCGGACGCCGGTGGTCCGGATGTCGACGGCGAGGACCACCGGCCCGGCGGGCAGCGGACGCTCGGCGACGCGCCGGCGCACCGGCCCGATCCGGGCGATCACACTCACCGTCCCCTCGGCGACCTCGATGTCGTAGTGATGCGCCTCGTCCATCCGGACCGACAGCCCGGCCCGTCCCTCCGCCGGGTCCAGCCGCACCGAGGCCCGGCAGTCGTGGTGCTGCTGCCGCCGGCCGACGAAGGTGTGGCCGGGCCGGTCCAGGCTGTCGCCGGTGGCGGTCAGCGTCAGCCGGCCCGGGCGCTCGCTCAGTGACCAGGAGCCCGCGGGGCGGCCGTGCGGGGAGATCCAGTGGGGGGCGAGGACCGGGCCGTCGAAGTCGTCCCGCGCCGGGTCCGCCGGCTGGGGGTGGCAGGCGGCGGGCGCCGGATGCCGTTCCCGGACCGGTCCGACCCGGGGCCAGCCGTCGGCCCACTCGACCGGCGCCAGGAACGTCTCCCGGCCCAGGACGTGGTACTCCGGGAAGAAGCCGCGCGGCCGGGTGCCCAGCAGCACCATCCACCACGTGCCGTCCGCCGCCTCCACCAGGTCGGCGTGCCCGGTGCACTGGACCGGCTCCCGGCTGCCGCTGTGGGTGAGGACCGGATTCTGCGGGGCCGGCTCGTACGGCCCGAGCGGGCTGCGGGCACGGGCGACGGAGACGGAGTGGCCCCGCGCGGTGCCGCCCTCGGCCACCAGCAGGTACCACCAGTCGCCCACCCGGTACAGGTGCGGGCCCTCCGGGTCCCGCTTCCCCGACCCGGACCACACGGGCACCGGTCCGTCCAGCACCTTCCCCGTGGCCGGATCGACACGGGCGAGGCCGACGCCGGCCACGGCGACCCAGCAGGTGCCGTCGTCGTCCCAGGCGAGGTCGGGGTCGATGCCGGGCAGGTCGATCCACACCGGATCGGACCAGGGGCCCTCCGGGCGGTCGCTGGTGACGAGGAAGTTGCCCCCGCCGCCGACGTTGGTGGTGATCACGTGGAACCGCCCGTCGTGGTGGCGGATCGTGGGGGCGTAGATCCCGCCCGACGCCGGGACCCCGTGCGGCAGGGGGAGCTGTTCGGCCCGGTCGAGCACGTTGCCGATCCGGCGCCAGTGCACGAGGTCGCGGCTGTGGAAGAGCGGTATGCCGGGGAAATACTCGAAGCTGGAACAGACCAGGTAGTAGTCCTCGCCGACCCGGCACACACTGGGGTCGGGGTGGAAGCCGGGGAGGACGGGATTGTCGTAGGTCCGCATGGGAGTCCTTCGGGTGAGCCTCTGGGGAGCCCTTCGTGGGTCATCCCGAACCTGCGGCAGCACCGACTCCGGTAAACCCCCCGTGGGAAACCCCTTTCTGCCGAGGGCGCGGCGCACCGCGTCCGCGTACTCCCCGGCCGGCCCTATCGTGACGGGCATGCACTCCTACACGATCGGTCAGGCCGCACGACTGCTCGGCGTCAGCCCCGACACCGCACGCCGCTGGGCGGACGCGGGACGGATGGCGACCCACCGCGACGAGACCGGACGCCGGCTCATCGACGGCAGGGACCTGGCCGCGTTCTCGGTCGAGCTCGCCAGGGCCGGGAACGCCGAGGAGGAAGCCCCGTACACCTCCGCCCGCAACGCCTTTCCCGGCATCGTCACCGCGATCAAGCTCGGCGACGTCGCGGCCCAGGTCGAGATCCAGGCGGGCCCGCACCGGCTGGTCTCCCTGCTCACCCGGGAGGCCGTGGAGGAGCTGGGCCTCGAGGTGGGGATGGAGGCCACGGCACGGGTGAAGTCGACGAATGTCCATATCGACCGCAACTGACGGCCCGGATCACCTCCCATGGACGCACATGCATGCCTCCAAGAGCTAGCGAGCTGGCTCATGCGATGCTTCAGCAGACCTACGGCTCGCATCTGCGCCACAATGACCGGCGTGGCGGAACGCCGTCACCGCGTGTGATGCCCGTGGGCGAGGACGCCAGACGCCCCGCGGACGAGCGCGTGAGACGCCGTGGACGACGAAGAGAGTGGCCCGTGAACACCCGTACCCCCGCCCGCCGGATACTGCGCACCATCGGCGCCGGCGCCGCGGCGCTGCTCGCCCTGAGCGCCTGCTCGTCCTCCTCCGGTGACACCACCACCGGCACCTCGGGGCCGCCGGAGCTCTCCGGCACGGTCACCGTCTTCGCCGCCGCCTCCCTCAAGGAGGGTTTCGAGGAACTGGGCGCGCGGTTCGAGCGCCGGCACCCGGGCACCGAGGTGACCTTCAACTTCGGCGGCAGCGACAGCCTCGCCGCGGGCATCGTCAACGGCGCCCCCGCCGATGTCTTCGCCGCCGCGAGCCCGCGGACCATGGCCGTGGTCACCGACCGGGACGGCACGGCCGGCCCACCGGTCACCTTCGTCCGCAACCAGCTCCAGATCGCCACCCTGCCGGGCAACCCGCACCGGATCTCCTCCCTCGAGGACCTCACCGGGCCGGACCTGAAGGTCGTGCTGTGCGACGAGGAGGTGCCCTGTGGCGCGGCCGCCCGCAAGGCACTCGACGCGGCCGGACTCGAGCTCGAGCCGGTGTCGTACGAACAGGACGTCAAGGGCGCCCTGACCAAGGTGGAGCTGAAGGAGGCGGACGCCGCCGTCGTGTACCGGACGGACGTGCGGGCCGCGGGTGACAAGGTGGAGGGCGTGGACTTCCCCGAGTCGGCCGACGCCGTCAACGAGTACCCGATCGCCCTGCTCGAGGACGCCCCCCACGCCCGGGCCGGAAAGGCGTTCATCGCCCTGGTCCGGTCCGCCGAGGGCCGGAAGGTGCTGACCGGCGCCGGGTTCCTCGAGCCGTGAGGGGCGAACGCCGGGTGGCCCGGCCGCCGCGGCGCCCGAAGGGCTCCCGCGGGGCGCCGCTGCCCCTGCTGCTCCCCGCGGTCCTCGGGCTCGCCTTCCTGCTGGTGCCGCTGATCGCCCTCCTCCTGCGCGCCCCGTGGCGCGGTCTGCCGGAGCAGCTCACCGGTCCCGGGGTGTGGGAGGCGCTGCGGCTGTCCCTGATCTGCGCCACGGCCGCGACCGGGCTCAGCCTGGTCCTCGGCGTCCCGCTGGCCTGGCTGCTGGCCCGCACCGAGTTCCCCGGGCGCGGGCTGGTGCGCGCACTGGTGACCCTGCCGCTCGTCCTGCCGCCGGTGGTGGGCGGTGTCGCGCTGCTGCTCGCCCTCGGCCGCAACGGCGTCGTCGGGCGCTGGCTGGACGCCTGGTTCGGCATCACGCTGCCGTTCACCACCGCGGGCGTCGTGCTCGCGGAGACGTTCGTCGCGATGCCGTTCCTCGTCATCAGCGTGGAGGGCACGCTGCGCGCCGCCGACCCGCGCTACGAGGAGGCCGCCACCACCCTCGGTGCCTCCCGCTTCACCGCCTTCCGCCGGGTCACCCTGCCGCTGATCGGCCCCGGCATCGCGGCGGGCGCCGTCCTGGCCTGGGCCCGCGCGCTGGGCGAGTTCGGCGCGACAATCACCTTCGCGGGCAACTTCCCCGGCCGCACCCAGACCATGCCGCTCGCCGTCTACCTGGCCCTGCAGAACGACCCGGCCGCCGCGATCGCCCTCAGCCTGGTCCTGCTGGCCGTCTCGATCGCGGTCCTGGCGGGGCTGCGCGACCGCTGGATGAGAGCCACATGACGGAGAGCCGCATGACAGGGAACGACACCTCCGCGGACCACGCTCCCCCGGGCGGCGCCCCCGCGCCCGGCACGCCCGGCGCGGCGCCCGCGCCACGCGAGGGCCTGGACGCCCGCCTGATCGTCGAGCGCGGAACCTTCCGCCTGGACATCGCCCTGCGCGCCGCCCCCGGCGAGGTCGTCGCCCTCCTCGGCCCGAACGGCGCCGGCAAGACCACCGCGCTGCGCGCCCTCGCCGGGCTGACCCCGCTCACCGGCGGGCACCTCCGGCTGGACGGCGCCGAGCTGGACCGTACGCCCCCCGAGTCCCGCCCGGTCGGGGTCGTCTTCCAGGACTACCTGCTCTTCCCCCACCTGACCGCCCTGGACAATGTGGCCTTCGGCCCGCGCTGCCAGGGGGCGAGCAAGACGGAGGCCCGCGCCCGGGCGGCCGGCTGGCTGGACCGCATGGGTCTCACCGCCCACGCGGGCGCCAAGCCGCGCCGCCTGTCCGGCGGCCAGGCCCAGCGCGTCGCCCTCGCCCGCGCCCTGGCCACCCGCCCCCGGCTGCTGCTGCTGGACGAGCCGCTGGCCGCCCTGGACGCCCGCACCCGCCTGGAGGTGCGCGCCCGGCTGCGCCACCACCTGGCCGACTTCGAGGCCGTGGCCGTCCTGGTGACGCACGACCCGCTCGACGCCATGGTGCTGGCCGACCGGCTGGTGGTCGTCGAGCACGGGGAGGTCGTCCAGGAGGGCACACCCGCCGAGATCGCCCGCCGCCCGCGCACCGACTACGTCGCCCGGCTCGTCGGCCTGAACCTCTACAAGGGGCACGCCGAGGGCCACACGGTCCGCCTCGACGCGGGCCCGGCCCTCACCACCACCGAGGACCTCGCCGGACCCGTCTTCGTGGCGTTCCCGCCGGGTGCGGTCACCCTGCACCGCGAGCGTCCGGCCGGCTCCAGCGCCCGCAACCTCTGGCGCTGCTCGGTCACCGGTCTGGAGACCCACGGCGACCAGATCCGCGCCGCACTCACCGGTGAGCTCTCCCTCGCCGCGGACCTCACCACGGTGGCCGCCGCCGAGCTGGACCTGCACCCCGGCGCGGAGGTCTGGGCGGCGGTCAAGGCGGCCCAGACGCACGCCTACCCCGCCTGATCCGCCGCCGGCACGCGCGAGGGCCCCGCTCCGGGCCGTGGACGGCCGGAGCGGGGCCCTCGCGTGCGCGGGGTCCGCGCGGATCAGTCCTCGTAGGCGTCCAGCGGCGGGCACGAGCACACCAGGTTCCGGTCGCCGAACGCCTGGTCGATCCGGCGCACCGGCGGCCAGTACTTGTCGGCGGCGGAGACCCCGCCCGGGAAGACGGCCTCGGCGCGGCTGTACGCGTGCTCCCACTCCCCGCCGAGCGCTCCCGCGGTGTGCGGCGCGTTGCGCAGCGGGTTGTCGTCGGCGGGCCACTCACCCGTGCCGACCTTCTCGATCTCCGCGCGGATGGCGATCATCGCGTCGCAGAACCGGTCCAGCTCGGCCAGGTCCTCGGACTCCGTCGGCTCGATCATCAGCGTCCCGGCCACCGGGAACGACATCGTCGGCGCGTGGAAGCCGTAGTCGATGAGCCGCTTGGCGACGTCGTCGACGCTCACACCGGTCGCCTTGGTGATCGGGCGCAGGTCGATGATGCACTCGTGCGCGACCAGGCCGCCGGGGCCCGTGTACAGCACGGGGTAGTGCGGCTCGAGGCGCTTGGCGACGTAGTTGGCGCTGAGCACCGCCACCTGCGTGGCCCGCTTCAGGCCCTCGCCGCCCATCAGCCGGACGTACGCCCAGGAGATCGGCAGGATGCCCGCGGAGCCCCACGGGGCGGCCGAGACCGGGCCGACGCCCGTCTCCGGGCCGGCGGCCGGCTGGAGCGGGTGGTTCGGCAGGTACGGCGCCAGGTGCTCGCGGACGGCCACCGGGCCGACCCCGGGACCGCCGCCGCCGTGCGGGATGCAGAACGTCTTGTGCAGGTTCAGGTGCGAGACGTCGCCGCCGAAGTGGCCCGGCTTGGCGAGGCCGACCAGCGCGTTCAGGTTGGCGCCGTCGACGTACACCTGGCCCCCCGCCTCGTGCACCCGCGCGCAGATCTCGGAGACGTGCTCCTCGAACACACCGTGCGTGGACGGGTACGTGATCATGAGCACCGCCAGCTCGTCGCGGTACTGCTCGATCTTGGCCCGCAGGTCCTCGACGTCGATCTCGCCGTCCTCGGCGGTCTTCACGACCACGACCTTCATCCCGGCCATCACGGCGCTCGCGGCGTTCGTGCCGTGCGCGGAGGACGGGATCAGGCAGACGGTGCGCTGGTCGTCACCGTTGGCCCGGTGGTAGCCGCGTACGGCGAGCAGACCGGCCAGCTCGCCCTGCGAACCGGCGTTCGGCTGGAGGGACACCTTGTCGTAGCCGGTGACCTCGGCGAGCCGGTCCTCCAGCTCGCGGATGAGGGTGAGGTAGCCCTCCGCCTGCTCGGCGGGCGCGAACGGGTGCAGAGCGCCGAACTCGGGCCAGGTGACCGGCTCCATCTCGGTGGTCGCGTTGAGCTTCATGGTGCACGAGCCCAGCGGGATCATGCCGCGGTCGAGGGCGTAGTCCCGGTCGGCGAGCCGGCGCAGGTAGCGCAGCATCGCGGTCTCGGAACGGTGCTGGTGGAAGACCGGGTGGGTGAGGAAGTCGTCGGTGCGCAGCAGCCCGCCGGGCAGGGAGTCCGCGGTGTCCGCGTCCAGCGCCTCGACGTCCGCGTCGACGCCGAAGGCGGCCCACACGGCGGCCAGCTGCGCGCGGCCGGTGGTCTCGTCGCAGGCGATCGACACCTGGTCGGCGTCGACGAGCCGCAGGTTGACGCCGTTCTCGCGGGCGGCGGCGACGACCTCGGCGGCCCGGCCGGGCACCCGCGCGGTCACCGTGTCGAAGAACGCGCCGTGGACGACCTCGACGCCACCGTTGGCCAGGCCCGCGGCGAGGATCGAGGCGTAGCGGTGGGTGCGCCGTGCGATGCCCTTCAGGCCGTCCGGCCCGTGGTAGACGGCGTACATCCCGGCCATCACGGCGAGCAGCACCTGCGCGGTGCAGATGTTGCTGGTCGCCTTCTCGCGGCGGATGTGCTGCTCACGGGTCTGGAGCGCGAGGCGGTAGGCCCGGTTGCCGTCGGCGTCCACGGACACGCCGACGAGCCGCCCGGGCAGGCTGCGGGCCATCTTGTCCTGCACCGCCATGTAACCGGCGTGCGGCCCGCCGAAGCCCATGGGCACGCCGAACCGCTGGGTCGTGCCCACGGCGATGTCCGCGCCCAGCTCGCCCGGCGACTTCAGCAGGGTGAGCGCGAGCAGGTCGGCGGCGACGGTGACGAGCGCGCCCAGCTCGTGCGCCTGGTCGATGACGGCCTTGATGTCGCGCACGGCACCGGAGGCGCCCGGGTACTGGATCAGGACGCCGTTGATCTCGCGCTCGGCGACCTCGGCGGGGATGCCGTCGCTCAGGTCCGCGACGACCACCTCGACACCGGTCGGCTCGGCGCGGGTCTGGATGACGGCGATGGTCTGCGGCAGCGCGTCCGCGTCGACCAGGAACAGGCCCTTCTTGTTCTTGCCCATGCGCCGCGACAGCGCCATCGCCTCGGCGGCCGCGGTGCCCTCGTCGAGCAGCGAGGCGCCGGAGGTCGGCAGGCCGGTCAGGTCGGCGACCATGGTCTGGAAGTTCAGCAGCGCTTCCAGACGGCCCTGGGAGATCTCGGGCTGGTACGGCGTGTAGGCCGTGTACCAGGCCGGGTTCTCCATGACGTTGCGCAGGATCACGGGCGGCGTGAAGGTGCCGTGGTAGCCGAGACCGATCATCGAGTCGAGGACCTGGTTGCGGTCGGCCAGCGCCCGCAGCTCGGCCAGCACCTCGGCCTCGGTGCGCGCACCCGGCAGGTCCAGGGCGTCGGCGTTCTTGATCACATCCGGGACCGCGGCGGCGGTCAGCTCGTCCAGCGAGCCGTAGCCGATCTGCGCGAGCATCTTGGCCCGAGCCTCCTGGTCGGGCCCGATGTGGCGCTGCTCGAACGGAATGCCCTGTTCGAGCTCGGAGAGCGGAATGCGATGGGCGGTCATTGCGGAGGCCTCCTGGTCTGACGCGACCTGCGAGGGGCACCACGGCGCGGGTGCCCGGACGGCCTCCCCCTCTGTCATCTCAACCTGAGAGCTTCACCGGACCACCCGCGGGGATCCGGCTTTCACCGTCGGTGAGAGCGGAAGCCGTCGACACCCGCTCTGCTTTCCAGAGTGACCTCGTCCGTGCGGTACGTGAGCCTGAGAGATTCCGGGGAGGATTTGCTCCTTCGGCGCCTCCGGTCGTCTCCGGAGGACTCTCCCGCACGGGGTCAGCAGCCGTTGCCAGCCTACCAGCGCGGTCAACGCCCAGGCGTTCGAGTGGCCGCCCGCCCCAATGTGCTCTTTCGTAGTGCTAACGGATGAGTTGCGACCACGTGGAGGGCCCGGTGCAGACCGACATCGATCCGCGCAACCTGATCGGCCGCAAGGCGTTCGACCGCAATGGCACCAAGATCGGCACCATCGACGAGGTCTACCTCGACGACGCGACCGGTGTGCCGGAGTGGGCGGCCATACGCACGGGCCTGTTCAGCAGGGACGCCTTCGTCCCCCTCGAGCCCAGCGAGCTGGTCGAGGGCAGCCTCCACGTGCCCTTCGAGCGCGCCCTGATCAAGGACGCCCCCGACTTCGGCGTGGGCCGGCATCTCTCCCCCGACCAGGAACTCCAGCTCTACCACCACTACGGCCTCGACATCGCGTCCCCGCCCGCCCTCCCCGACCACGAGTTCGGCAAGCTGGCGGGTACGGACGAGACCTGAGCCCCCGGGGTGAGCGGCCACCTGCGGGGGCCCGGGCGAGCACCCACCGGCTTCACCCACCGAGCCCGCCCGGTCCCACCCGCACGGCCCCTCACCCCGGGCCCATTCCGTCCCCGCGCCCGGGACCACCCGGCCTGCGGTAGCCGCCCGGCCCGCCGGAGGCGCCCGGCCCGCCGGAGGCGCGGAAGCCTGCGGCACGGACCGGACCACCGGACAGGACCGGACCGCCCGCACCGCCGGGACCACCGGGACCACCGGGACCACCGGGGGCGCGGAAGCCCGCGGCACGGACCGGACCACCGGACAGGACCGGACCGCCCGCACCGCCGGGACCACCGGGACCACCGGGACCACCGGCACGGTCCGCGGCACCGAGGTCACGGTGATCACCCGGATCATCCTGGTCGCCGCGGTCCCCCCGTCCACCCGGGTCAGGTGAACCGTCCCCGTCACGCGGGTCGCCCGGAGCGCGCAGCTCACCCCGGTGCGGCAGCTCGCCCGGAGCACCCGGATCACCGGAGCGCTCCCTGTTCCGCGACTCCCCCCGCTCCCCGGGTCTTCGCCGCACCAGGGGCAGCGGATCCGCCGGCTCCAGCGCCGGATCGTCGATCCGGAACGTCCGCACCCGGCCCGGCGCGGAATCCGGCGTCTCGAACCGCACGGTCACACGCCCCAGCCCGCTGCCCTGCACCCAGCCGTGCCCGTACTCGGCGTGCACCACGTCGTGTCCCGCCGGCCAGTGCCGCTCGGCGGGCTCGCTCCGCACCGGTGTCCGCTCCTCGGCCCCGGCCTCGGCGGGCCCGTCCTCCCGCTCTCCCGCCGCCTGCGCGAACAGGTCCTCCTGCGTGTAGTCCGCGAGCCCGGTGACACCGACCCCCAGCAGCCGGACCCCGCCCGTGGTGTCCACCGACTCCAGCAGCCGCGCCGCGGCCTCCCGCACTACCGCCGGGTCGTCCGTGGGCCCGCGCAGGGTCTCGGAGCGGGTCAGCGTGGAGAAGTCGTACCGGCGCACCTTCAGCACGATCGTCCGCCCCGACAGCCCCGCGCCCCGCAGCCGCCGCACACACCGGTCCGCCAGCCGCTGCACCTCCAGGCCCACTCGGGCCCGGTCGTGGATGTCCACGTCGTAGGTGTCCTCCACGGAGACCGACTTCGCCTCCCGCTCGGCCACCACGGGCCGCTCGTCCCGGGCGAGCGCCATGGCGTGGAGCGCGTGCCCGTGCGCCTTGCCGAGCAGGCGCACCAGCTCGTCCTCACCCGCCTCGGCGAGTTCCCCGACCGTGGTGATGCCGGCCCGCCGCAGGTGGTCCCCCGTCGCCGGGCCCACGCCGGGCAGCGTCCGCACCGGCATCGGCGCGAGCAGCTCCCGCTCCGTCCCCGGCCGGATCAGCACCAGCCCGTCCGGTTTCGCCTGCTCGGACGCGATTTTCGCGAGCATCTTGGAAGCCGCCAGCCCCACCGAACCGGTCAGCCCGGTCACCGCGCGGATGTCCGCGCGCAGCTTCCTGCCCGCCAGCCGCGCCGATTCCTCGTCCCAGGCGGCGCCCCCGGCCTCCAGGTCCACGAACGCCTCGTCGAGGCTCAACGGCTCCACAAGCGGGGACAGCGATCCGAGCAGTGCCATCACCTGCTCACTGATCGAGCGGTACAGAGCGAAGCGCGGCACCAGATACGCGGCGTTCGGCGCCAGCCGCCGCGCCTGTGCCATCGGCATCGCCGAGTGCACGCCGAACACCCGCGCCTCGTACGAGGCGGTGGCGACCACACCGCGGGGCCCCAGCCCGCCCACGATGACGGCCTTCCCGCGCAGGCTCGGCTTCGACGCCTGCTCCACCGAGGCGAAGAAGGCATCCATGTCGAGATGCAGGATCGTGGGCGCGGTTCTCACATCTCCGATGCTGCACCACACCACTGACAATGCGGCGGCGCGTCTCGGAAAGCGCTTGAGGATCGCTCAGCCCGCCGCCCCGGCAGCAGGAACCTCGGGACCCGGTACGCCGGTGTGCGACGGCCCTCACGGCCCCTCAGACCGCGCGGTTGCGCCGCCGTGCCAGCTCGTCGGCCGGGTTCTGCCCGACCAGCGTCTCCCCCGTGTCGATGCGCTCCCCGTGCAACTGGGACAGCGCGTTCTCGACGTCCCGCCAGACCACGCCCACCGCGATCCCGAAGACTCCCTGGCCGCCCTGGAGCAGCGCGTGGACCTCGTCGGGCGAGGTGCACTCGTACACCGTCGCGCCGTCGCTCATCAGCGTCATGCGCTCGAGATCGCGGAAACCGCGTTCCCTGAGGTGCTGCACCGTGGTGCGGATGTTCTGCAGGGACACCCCGGTGTCGAGGAACCGCTTGACGATCTTGAGAACGACGACGTCGCGGAAGCTGTAGAGCCGCTGGGTCCCGGATCCGTAGGCGGGCCGCACGCTCGGCTCGACCAGGCCCGTGCGCGCCCAGTAGTCGAGTTGCCGGTAGGTGATGCCGGCGGCCGCGCAGGCCGTCGGTCCCCGGTAGCCGACCTCCTCGGCCGCCCGGGGCTCCGCTCCCTCGCCGTCGGGCACCGCCGCAGGCCGCTGCGGAGTGTGATCGGCCGCCCTGCCGTGAAGCGGATACGGACCGCGCTCCCCGAAACCGCGTCCGGGGACACCCCCAGCCGTACCGTCGCCGCTGCTTCTCACGCCGACCTCCGTCCTTGACCTGCCTTCTCGACGGTAGGCAGTCACCAAGGGTGCGTCAACGATCGCCACACTCGGCACGCCGAGTGATAATCACCCTAAGAGTGGTTTCCCGTGCCCCACCGCGGGGAAAGGCTAGCCGAATGCTCTCGGCGGGAGCCGCAGGACGCTCTCACTCGCCGTCGGCACATGCCCACGGCGTGCGATCACGGAGCACGCGGCCCGGCGGACCGGAAGCCACCGGACCGCGCCCCTCCTCACTGGCTGCTGGTGCCGAAGTCCTCGGGCGAGATCTGGTCGAGGAACTCGCGGAACTTCTCCACCTCGTCCTCCTGCTCGTCCGGGATCGCGATACCGGCGTCGTCCAGCACCCCGTCACTGCCGTAGATCGGCGTGCCGGTGCGCAGGGCCAGCGCTATGGCATCGGAAGGACGGGCGCTCACCTCGACTCCGCTGGCGAACACCAGCTCCGCGTAGAAGACGCCTTCACGCAGGTCCGTGATGCGCACTTCGGTGAGCTCCTGGCCGACGGCCTCCAGCACGTCCTTGAACAGGTCGTGGGTCAGCGGCCGCGCGGGGGCCATGCCCTGCTGGGCGAAGGCGATCGCCGTCGCCTCCCCCGGCCCGATCCAGATGGGGAGGTAACGGTCGCCTCCCACTTCACGCAGGAGCACGATCGGTTGGTTGGAGGGCATTTCCACCCGGACACCTACGACATCGAGCTCGTTCACACAGCAACCCTAGGCCGTGCCCGGGATGTTTGGGTAGTCGGGCCGGTATCAGGCGTTCGATCCGGCCGCCGGCACCCCGTCGGCCGGGCTCCGGCGACCCGCGCCGGGACCACCCTCGGAGCGGCGTCCCGCGGCCCTGACCGCGGGGTGGCACCCGGGGGCTCAGGGCAGCCGCACCCCGAGCGCGGTCCGCACCAGCGCCGCGTGCAGCCTCATGGTGAGGCCCGCCAGCTCCTTGGTCCGCGCCTCGGCGAGTGCCCGGGTCTGGGGATTGCGGTGGCGTCTCAGCGGAGCGACCACCTGGTCGACCAGTCCGGCCTCCCGGTCGGCGGCGGCCTTCATCAGCCGCAGGTGACGCGGCTCGATCCCGAAGCGCCCCAGCTCGGCCACCAGGGCCGCCACGGTGACGGCCTCCGCGTCGTACACCCCGTCCGCCAGGGCCGTGATCAGGCCGTACGCCTCCCACTCGGCCAGCTGGCGCTCGTCGATCCCGGCGGCGGCGAGCAGCTCGGCCCGCCCGATCCGGGCCGCCGTGGGCCCGTCCGTCTGCTCCGGCACGGCCTCCCCGTCACGCTGCCTGCCGAGCGCGGGAAGCCGTACCTCCTCACCGCGCTCCATCGCATCGAGGTGCTCGCGGATCACCTTGAGCGGCAGATAGTGGTCCCGCTGCATCCTCAGGACGTGGCCGAGACGCTCGACGTCACCGGCGCTGAACTTGCGGTATCCCGAAGGAGTCCGCTGCGGTTCGATCAGCCCCTCGGACTCCAGGAAACGGATCTTGGAGATCGTGACCTCGGGGAACTCCTCGCGCAGCACGTTCAGCACCGTGCCGATGCTCATCAGCCCACTGTCCGCGGCGGCGGTACCGTGGCCGGCACCGCCGCTCGGTGTTTGAAGCATGGACCTTCCCTGGGGTTCCCCCGGGGCTGCGCCCGGGGGAGGGTCAGATGCCCTGCCGGCTGGCGTGGAACACCAGCCGGTACTTGCCGATCTGCACCTCGTCGCCGTTCGACAGCGCGACCTGGTCGATCCGCTCCCGGTTGACGTACGTCCCGTTCAGGCTGCCCACGTCGGCCACCGTGAACGAGCCGTCGGGGCCGCGCCGGAACTCCACATGCCGCCTGGAGACGGTGACGTCGTCCAGGAAGATGTCGCTCTGCGGATGACGGCCGGCCGTGGTCAGGTCGCTGTCCAGGAGGAAACGGCTGCCCGAGTTCGGCCCGCGGCGCACCACCAGCAGGGCGGAGCCCAGCGGCAGCGCGTCGACGGCGGCCTGCGCCTCCGGGGAGAGCGTCGGCATCGCCGTCTGACCGGTGGCCTCGGCGTCGTAGGCCTCCAGCCCGCTGATGGAGATCGTGGAGGTCGTCTCCGACGGACGCTCCGGGGCCGCGCCCGGCCGCAGCGGCGCGCCGCAGTTCGAACAGAAGCGGCTGCTCTGCGCGTTGCGGTTACCGCACCTCGTACACACCAGGACCGACATGGACGGATCCTCCTGCCGCGGCTGCCCCGCCGGGGCACTGGACGCGTACGGACCGGAGGGGAACCCTCCGCCCGTACCCGGGGCCGACGGTTGCCCGAAACCTATGCCGCCGGACTGGGCAGGGTCAACGGACGGCGCGCCCTGGCCTCCCGGAATGTCACCGCCCGGACCAGCCACCTGGTCCCGGAACAGCGGGCGCTGGCCCTCCGCGTCAGGCTGGGCGCGATGGCGAGCGGTCGCGTTGCTGTCGCGGTCCTCTCGTGCGCTCTTGCCGAACAACTTCGCAAACAACTTCACGGGCGATTCCCCTTGACCGAAACAGACCCGCCCGTGGGGCAGGACGAACCCTGATTGCACACACTGGTCGAGCCGGACATCCTCACAACGTCCGTGTCCACCAGACAGTTTCCACCACGCACCACCCAATCGGTGCGCCGACCCCCCGCAACCTCATGCCCTCGCCGGAAGTCCGCCATGCACCGGCGGTTCACCGGGAGGACGACCGAGCGTAGTCAGGTCGCTCCGCGGCCCGCAAGGCGTCCACGACGATCTTGTCGGACCGCTCGACGGTCACGGTGGCCTGCTCCTTCTCGAGCGTCTGCACCACGCCTCCAGGGATGTTCAGCGCCGGTTCGAGGTCCTGCGGCTTGCCGATGACCTTGAAACGATAGGGCGTGTTGATCTTGTTCCCGTCGACGCTCACGCTTTTGCCGGAATCCGTGAGGTAGGTGCCGGCAACCACACGGACGCCGTTCACCTGGATCGCCTCCGCGCCCGCGGCCCGCAGCTCCTGGATGGCGTCGAGCAGCATGTCCGCCTCGACCGTCCCCTTCGTGTCCTCGATGGTCATGGTGATGCCGGGGCCCTCCGCGGCCACCGTGCCCGCGAGGACGCCGAGTTGCCGCTCCTTCTCGATCGTCTGGCGACGGGCCTCCTCCGCCTGGTTCGAGCTGTTCTCCAGCTCGTCCCGCTGCTTCTCGAGCCCCTGCTTCTCGTCTTCAAGACGCTGGGTGCGGTCGTCGAGTTCATCGAGGATGCGGACCAGATCCTCCTGGCGCGCGCCGCGCAGGGCGTCGTCGCCGTCGCTGTTCGACGCGACCTGCACGGCCAGGCCGAAGCCCAGCCCGAACAGCAGCACCGCCACGATGAGTTGGGCCCGCGTGACGCGCGGCGGCCACAGCCCCTTCACCAGCCGCTGCCGGCCGGTGAGCGCCGGCTCGGCCGCTTCCTCCGGCTCACCGGCCCGCGGCGCGGCCGCCGGCACCTCCTCGGGCAGCTCCCTGCGCAGCCGGTTCTCGCCCGTTTCGTCCAGGTTGCTCATCGGCCTCACGCCCGGAACACGTGCCGGCGGATCGCCGCGGCGTTGGAGAAGATGCGGATGCCGAGCACGACCACCACACCGGTGGACAGCTGGGCGCCCACGCCCAACTTGTCGCCCAGGAACACGATCAGCGCGGCGACGACCACGTTCGACAGGAACGAGACCACGAAGACCTTGTCGTCGAAGATGCCGTCGAGCATGGCCCGCAGGCCACCGAAGACGGCGTCGAGCGCCGCCACCACGGCGATCGGCAGATACGGCTCGACGACCGCCGGAACCTCGGGCCGGACCAACAGGCCGGCCACGACTCCCACGACGAGGCCCAGTACGGCGATCACGATGTGCCTTTCTCAGTTCTCGGCTGTGCTGACTCTGTGCTCGGCCGCGCGGTGCGCACGGTCACGCTCGGCGCGGCCGGAAGCCGCAGCTCGTCCTCCACGGAGATGGCGGTCCGGATGCCGAAGTTCTCCTGGAGGGCATGCAGGTAGAGCCCGTCGGCGCTGTTCTGGAACCGGGTGCTCAGGTTCTTGCCGTCCCCCAGCGCGAGCACGGTGTACGGCGGGACCAGCGGCCGGTTGTCGACCAGTATGGCGTCGCCCGCGGCCCTGATCGCCGACAGCGCGGTCAGCCGCTGCCCGTTGATCGACACGGCTTCCGCGCCCGACTCCCACAGACCGTTGACCACGCGCTGCATGTCCCGGTCACGCACCCGGCCGGTGTCGGAGAAGCTGGAGGTCCCGCGCGGGTCGCCGTCACCGCCGGCACTGGAGTCCTTGGCGTCGTCGACGACGAGTTTCACACCCGGGCCGTGTACCTCGGTGGCGCCCGACAGGATGCCCATCAGCTCCATGCGGTCGCTGCCACCGCTCTGCTTGAGCGCGGCCCGCCGGCGCGCGTCGACCTCGTTCCGCAGCTCGTCGACATCGCTCTCCAGCTCGTCGGCGGCCTCGGTCTCCCGGTCGATCCGGTCGACCAGCTCCTCCCGCTCCTTCGCGAGAGCGGGGGCGGCCACGCGCGCCTGTGCCGCGCCGACGGTGACCACGAGCGCCGCCAGGACCAGACCGGCGGCCAGTCCCAGCCGGGCCCGCAGCGTCCTGGGCATCCCCCTGTCTCCCGCGGCCTTCTTGCGCGCCGCCGCCTCGGCGTAGCCGTCGTCGAGGCTGTGGTCCATGACATTGGTGAGCAGTGACATGGACGCGTCCGGACGCGCATGCGCGCGCGTGGACGTGCTCCGAACGGGGGGCTCCTGCGGCATGCCGCACATCGTCGCATGTCGCGCCCGGTACCTCCGAACGGCCCCACCGGCGTGCCGGACAGGCCCCTTGCGGGAGACTTGTCCGGCACGCGCGCGTACGGGGCGTTCTACCGGCCGGCGCTGTCCACGACCGCCGACCACTCGTCGAGCAGGGCCTGGGCGGAGGCGTCGTCCGGCCCCTCGGCCCACAGGTGGGTGACCGCCTCCGCCGGGTCGGGCAGCACCATCACCCAGCGTCCGTCGGCCTCCACCACGCGCACACCGTCCGTGGTGTCGACGTGACGGTCTCCGGCCGCCTCGACGACCCGCCGCATGACGAGGCCCTTGACGGCCCACGGAGTCGCGAGGTCCCGCTTGAGGACGTGAGCCCGCGGAATCCGGGCGTCGATCTGGCTCAGGGTGAGCTGGGTGCGGGCCACCAGCCCGATCAGCCGCACGAAGGCCGCCGTGCCGTCGAAGACACTGCTGAACTCCGGAACGATGAAGCCGCCCTTGCCGTCCCCGCCGAAGATCGTCGACTCCTCGGCCCCGACCCGGGTCAGGTCGTCCGGCGACGTGGTGGTCCACTCCACCTGCGTCCCGTGGTATGCCGCCACCTGTTCCGCGATCCGGGTCGTGGTGACGGGCAGGGCCACCCGTCCGCTGCGCCGCTCGGCGGCCACCAGGTCGAGCATCACCAGCAGCGCCCGGTCGTCCTCGACGATCCGCCCCTTCTCGTCGACCAGCGACAGCCGCTCGCCGACCGGGTCGAACCGCACGCCGAACGCCGCGCGCGCGGACGCGACGATCTCACCGAGGCGCACCAGCCCCTTGCGCCGCGCCTCCGCGGACTCGGTCGGCCTGGTCTCGTCCAGGCCCGGGTTGATGGTCAGGGAGTCCACCCCGAGCTTGCCGAGCAGGCTCGGCAGCACCAGGCCCGCGCTGCCGTTCGACGCGTCGACGACGACCTTCAGCCCGGACTCGGCGATCCCGGTCGTGTCGACGTTGCGCAGCAGCGACCCGGTGTACGAGTCGAACACGCTGGACGGGAAGTGCAGGTCTCCGATCTCGCCCGGGAAGGCCCGCCGGTACTCCTGCCGCGCGAACACCCGGTCGAGCTTGCGCTGGCTGGCCTGCGACAGATCCGCGCCCTGGCTGTCGAAGAACATGATGTCCACGGAGTCCGGCACGCCCGGCGTGGTCCGGATCATGATGCCGCCGGCACTGCCCCGCGCGGTCTGCTGCCGCGCCACCGGCAGCGGTACGTTCTCCAGGTCCCGGACCTCGATCGCGCTGGCCTGCAGCGCGGAGATCACCGCCCGCTTCAGCGCGCGGGCACCACGGGAGTGGTCACGCGCGGTGGTGACCGTCGCGCCCTTCTTCAGCGTCGTGGCGTACGCGCCGGCCAGCCGCACCGCGAGTTCGGGTGTGATCTCGACGTTCAGGATGCCGGAGACGCCGCGGGCGCCGAAGAGGTGCGCCTGTCCCCTGGACTCCCAGATGACCGAGGTGTTGACGAAGGCACCGGCCTCGATCGTCTTGAAGGGGTAGACCCGCACATTGCCCTGGACGATCGATTCTTCACCGACCAGGCACTCGTCGCCGATGACCGCGCCGTCCTCGATCCGCGCGGCCCGCATGATGTCGGTGTTCTTGCCGACCACGCATCCGCGCAGGTTGCTGTGCGGCCCGACGTACACGTTGTCGTGCACCACGGCCTTGTGCAGGAAGGCGCCGCTCTTGACGACGACGTTGGATCCGACGACGGTGTGCTCGCGGATCTCGGCTCCGGCTTCCACCTTGGCGTAGTCGCCGATGTAGAGCGGCCCCCGCAGGACGGCGTCGGGGTGCACCTCGGCGCCTTCGGCCACCCACACGCCGGGGGAGATCTCGAAGCCGTCGATGTCGACGTCGACCTTGCCCTCGAGGACGTCGGCCTGCGCCTTCACGTAGCTCTCGTGGGTGCCGACGTCTTCCCAGTAGCCCTCGGCGACATAGCCGTAGATCGGCTTGCCTTCCTTCATGAGCTGCGGGAAGACGTCCCCGGACCAGTCGACGGGCACATCGGCCTCGACGTAGTCGAAGACCTCGGGCTCCATCACGTAGATGCCGGTGTTCACCGTGTCCGAGAAGACCTGGCCCCAGGTCGGCTTCTCCAGGAAGCGCTCGACCTTGCCTTCCTCGTCGACGATGGTGATGCCGAATTCCAGCGGATTCGGCACCCGCGTCAGGCAGACGGTGACCAGGGCTCCCTTTTCCTTGTGGAAGTTGATCAGGTCCGTGAGGTCGAAGTCGGTCAGAGCGTCACCGGAGATGACGAGGAAGGTGTCGTCCTTCAACGCCTCTTCGGCGTTCTTGACGCTTCCCGCGGTACCGAGAGGCTTCTCCTCGTTGGCATAGGTGAGCTCCATTCCGAGCTCCTCGCCGTCACCGAAGTAGTTCTTGACCAGCGAGGCCAGGAACTGCACGGTGACGACGGTCTCGTTGAGACCATGCCTTTTGAGCAGCCGCAGAACGTGCTCCATGATCGGCCGGTTGGCCACCGGCAGGAGCGGCTTGGGCATGCTCGAGGTCATAGGGCGAAGGCGCGTGCCTTCGCCGCCGGCCATCACGACGGCCTTCATGTCGGAAGCGTCCTCCTACAAGAGACGACGGTCTCGCCGACTTCACCCGTCCGAATTGTCCCGCACTTTTGCCGTGCGGGCCATCGCGCCGTTGCGACCGCACCAATCGGCGAGTTCAATCGGCCTCGGCGTCCGCACGAACGAGGCGGCGGACTTGGACCACGTAGAGGACTCCTGCCCACCAATAGAGGGTTGTACCCCATCCGGCGAACGCCCATCCGAAAATAGCAGCGAGTGACGAGAGCCAGCCAGTTCCGTCACTGAGCAGCAGCAACGGGAAGGCGTACATGAGGTTGAAGGTGGCGGCCTTCCCGAGGAAGTTCACCTGCGGCGGCGGATAGCCGTGCCTCCGAAGGATGCCCACCATCACGAGGAGCACCAGCTCCCGCGCCAGCAGTACGGCGGTCAACCAGAGTGGCAGGATCTCCCGCCAGGTGAGGCCGACCAGGGTCGACAGGATGTACAGCCGGTCGGCCGCGGGGTCGAGAAGCCGGCCGAGGCTGCTGATCTGGTTCCAGCGCCTGGCCAGCTTGCCGTCCAGGTAGTCGCTGACGCCGCTGAGAGCCAGCACCAGCAGCGCCCAGCCGTCGCTCTTGGGGCCGCCGAACTCCGGCCTGAGGATCAGCCACAGGAAGAGGGGCACGCCGACGAGACGCGCCATGCTGAGGATGTTCGGGATGGTGAGGACCCGGTCTGTCTGAACACGGGTCTCCTGGACCTCCACCCGGGGGCCTCCTGTGGGAAAACGTACCGACGATGCTCCCCGACCTTACCTCAACGCAAAAAAGCTCTGGCTCTCGGGCGGTATTGCCCGAAAGCCAGAGCTCTAAAGGTAGTTCGGCGGCGTCCTACTCTCCCACAGGGTCCCCCCTGCAGTACCATCGGCGCTGTAAGGCTTAGCTTCCGGGTTCGGAATGTAACCGGGCGTTTCCCTCACGCTATGACCACCGAAACACTATGAAACAATCAACCGCACCACACCACACGGGTGTGGGGTTGTTCGTGGTTTCAGAACCAACACAGTGGACGCGAGCAACTGAGGACAAGCCCTCGGCCTATTAGTACCGGTCAACTCCACACGTTACCGTGCTTCCATATCCGGCCTATCAACCCAGTCGTCTACTGGGAGCCTTACCCCATCAAGTGGGTGGGAGTCCTCATCTCGAAGCAGGCTTCCCGCTTAGATGCTTTCAGCGGTTATCCCTCCCGAACGTAGCCAACCAGCCATGCCCTTGGCAGAACAACTGGCACACCAGAGGTTCGTCCGTCCCGGTCCTCTCGTACTAGGGACAGCCCTTCTCAAGACTCCTACGCGCACAGCGGATAGGGACCGAACTGTCTCACGACGTTCTAAACCCAGCTCGCGTACCGCTTTAATGGGCGAACAGCCCAACCCTTGGGACCGACTCCAGCCCCAGGATGCGACGAGCCGACATCGAGGTGCCAAACCATCCCGTCGATATGGACTCTTGGGGAAGATCAGCCTGTTATCCCCGGGGTACCTTTTATCCGTTGAGCGACGGCGCTTCCACAAGCCACCGCCGGATCACTAGTCCCGACTTTCGTCCCTGCTCGACCCGTCGGTCTCACAGTCAAGCTCCCTTGTGCACTTACACTCAACACCTGATTGCCAACCAGGCTGAGGGAACCTTTGGGCGCCTCCGTTACCCTTTAGGAGGCAACCGCCCCAGTTAAACTACCCATCAGACACTGTCCCTGATCCGGATCACGGACCCAGGTTAGACATCCAGCACGACCAGACTGGTATTTCAACGACGACTCCACCTGAACTGGCGTCCAAGCTTCACAGTCTCCCAGCTATCCTACACAAGCCGAACCGAACACCAATATCAAACTGTAGTAAAGGTCCCGGGGTCTTTCCGTCCTGCTGCGCGAAACGAGCATCTTTACTCGTAGTGCAATTTCACCGGGCCTATGGTTGAGACAGTCGAGAAGTCGTTACGCCATTCGTGCAGGTCGGAACTTACCCGACAAGGAATTTCGCTACCTTAGGATGGTTATAGTTACCACCGCCGTTTACTGGCGCTTAAGTTCTCAGCTTCGCCTGGACGAATCCAAGCTAACCGGTCCCCTTAACGTTCCAGCACCGGGCAGGCGTCAGTCCGTATACATCGCCTTACGGCTTCGCACGGACCTGTGTTTTTAGTAAACAGTCGCTTCTCGCTGGTCTCTGCGGCCACCCCCAGCTCAAGGAGCAAGTCCTCTCACCGGGTGTGGCCCCCCTTCTCCCGAAGTTACGGGGGCATTTTGCCGAGTTCCTTAACCATAGTTCACCCGAACGCCTCGGTATTCTCTACCTGACCACCTGAGTCGGTTTAGGGTACGGGCCGCCATGAAACTCGCTAGAGGCTTTTCTCGACAGCATAGGATCATCCACTTCACCACAATCGGCTCGGCATCAGGTCTCAGACTATGTGCCAGGCGGATTTGCCTACCTGACGTCCTACACCCTTACCCCGGGACAACCACCGCCCGGGATGGACTACCTTCCTGCGTCACCCCATCACTCACCTACTACCAGCTCGGGTCACCGGCTCCACCACTCCCCATCACTCCGAAGAGATCAAGGGCGGCTTCACGGGCTTAGCATCACTGGATTCGATGTTTGACGCTTCACAGCGGGTACCGGAATATCAACCGGTTATCCATCGACTACGCCTGTCGGCCTCGCCTTAGGTCCCGACTTACCCTGGGCAGATCAGCTTGACCCAGGAACCCTTAGTCAATCGGCGCAAACGTTTCTCACGTTTGTATCGCTACTCATGCCTGCATTCTCACTCGTCAACCGTCCACAACTACCTTCCGGTGCTGCTTCACCCGGCAGACGACGCTCCCCTACCCATCCACACACCCGTTGGGGCTTCCATGTGAATGACACGACTTCGGCGGTACGCTTGAGCCCCGCTACATTGTCGGCGCGGAATCACTAGACCAGTGAGCTATTACGCACTCTTTCAAGGGTGGCTGCTTCTAAGCCAACCTCCTGGTTGTCTGTGCGACTCCACATCCTTTCCCACTTAGCGTACGCTTAGGGGCCTTAGTCGATGCTCTGGGCTGTTTCCCTCTCGACCATGGAGCTTATCCCCCACAGTCTCACTGCCGCGCTCTCACTTACCGGCATTCGGAGTTTGGCTAAGGTCAGTAACCCGGTAGGGCCCATCGCCTATCCAGTGCTCTACCTCCGGCAAGAAACACACGACGCTGCACCTAAATGCATTTCGGGGAGAACCAGCTATCACGGAGTTTGATTGGCCTTTCACCCCTAACCACAGGTCATCCCCCAGGTTTTCAACCCTGGTGGGTTCGGTCCTCCACGAAGTCTTACCTCCGCTTCAACCTGCCCATGGCTAGATCACTCCGCTTCGGGTCTTGAGCGTGCTACTCCACCGCCCTGTTCGGACTCGCTTTCGCTACGGCTTCCCCACACGGGTTAACCTCGCAACACACCGCAAACTCGCAGGCTCATTCTTCAAAAGGCACGCAGTCACGAGACACCAGCAAGCTGATGTCCGACGCTCCCACGGCTTGTAGGCACACGGTTTCAGGTACTATTTCACTCCCCTCCCGGGGTACTTTTCACCATTCCCTCACGGTACTATCCGCTATCGGTCACCAGGGAATATTTAGGCTTAGCGGGTGGTCCCGCCAGATTCACACGGGATTTCTCGGGCCCCGTGCTACTTGGGTGTCTCTCAAACGAGCCGCTGACGTTTCGACTACGGGGGTCTTACCCTCTACGCCGGACCTTTCGCATGTCCTTCGCCTACATCAACGGTTTCTGACTCGTCCCACGGCCGGCAGACCGTGGAAGAGAGATCCCACAACCCCGCATGCGCAACCCCTGCCGGGTCTCACACGCATACGGTTTGGCCTCATCCGGTTTCGCTCGCCACTACTCCCGGAATCACGGTTGTTTTCTCTTCCTGCGGGTACTGAGATGTTTCACTTCCCCGCGTTCC